>DAZE01000012.1:0-423 GCA_002507175.1 Euryarchaeota archaeon UBA558 | reverse complement strand
GTACGAGTTGGAAAAGGCTGAGGCTCGGGCCCACATCCTTGAGGGTCTTGTCAAAGCGCAAGATAGGATCGCTGATGTGATCAAAGCCGGTAGGAACAGCTCCAGCAGAGAGCAGTTTGAGTCCGTTCTCCAAGGGCGTGAGGAGATCTCGGGCATCATGGTCTTCGACTTCACAGAAGCGCAGTCTAAGGCCATAGCCGAGCGGCGACTTTACCAGTTATCTCGGCTCGATGTCGAGAAAGTCAACAGCGATTTCGAGGAATTGAAAATCAAAATAGCCGACTTGAGAGATATCATTGCCTCCAGGGCCAGACGCCTAGAAATATTGATTGATGAACTCGATGAGATGGCCGAGCGGCATGGAGATGAACGCAGATCGACCATAGACCCGATGCCGCTCTCAATGGACAGAGAGGACCTCAT
>DAZE01000002.1:44574-56441 GCA_002507175.1 Euryarchaeota archaeon UBA558 | reverse complement strand
GCTCTCGACTCGCATGTCTTAATCGGACTCCAATAGCGGTAGCCTCCGGCAGGATCAACCGGATTTCGCGTGCGCGACATCACGATCCTTGCTGGAGCTTGAGTTGTCGTTGACTATTGAAACTTAAAGTGCTTAGCGGTGAGAATGTTATCTGCACCTTGCACACCTCCTGATAACAGGAGGATTTTCGTCGTGGATCACCAATCTAAGTCCCGAACTTGGTTCGGGACCGCACTTCCTCGGCAACGACTGACGTGAATGATGACTTCACGACCCCGAGGGGTTCAGTCTCCAACGCCCGTCAGACGCAGCGCGCCTCCGACTTGCGGTCCGTATATCAACATGACGTGTGGACAATTTCATCCGGTGGAGCGCATACTATCGAAATTCTTGTTAGGTTGCTCCGAAGAATTCTCGTAGAACTGGGTGCATTTCCATGGCTTGTTCCTTCTGTATTTGCTCGTAAGTCCTCAAAATGATGCCGACTGCGAGTAGTAACCCAGTCCCAGTGGCATTCCCGACGGTTCCCAACAAGTCTGCACCTGCTGCGAGTAATCCCACGAAAGCACCAGAGAACAAGGTGACGGGGGGAATGTACCTCTCCAGTATTCTTTCTACCACTTGAGGATTGTTCCTGAATCCAGGAATCTGCATCCCTGTGCGTTCGATTTGTTTTGCAACGTCCTTTGGACCCATGTTGGTGGTTTCTATCCAGAACTTTGCGAAGACCATGCTTCCCAGTGTCATGAAGGTGACATACGTGAGGACATGGACCATGACTTGGCCAAGGCTGTGTCCGTAAGCATCCCCAGTCTGATTCAGAAGCGGGATTAGCCAATCCCCCACGCCGTTCACCATCGAGCTGTACCATGCAAATCCATCCGAGGGAGTCGTGGCCCCAGGTTCGTAGCTTCCAAACCAATGTGCCTTTGAGCCCCACCCGTTCCTACCAAGTATCGGGACTGTGGATAAGACTGGGTGACTCCAAAACAAAAGCGTGAACATGTTCACGTTTGCCAAGAGCGCAGCCATCAGGATGACAGGTATGTTGCTTGCGTAGACTAGCCTTATGGGGTACTGGCCCCTATGTCCTCTGACCTTGCCATGGGCGAGGGGGAGCTCAAGTTTGGATGACTCGGCATATGCTACTACCAAGAACACGATTATCGACGATACCAAGGCGGCTATCGGGTTGGAGTGATTGAGCAATATTTGCTCAAAACCGTTCTGGGACACGAGTTGGGAATTTGTGGCGCTTCTTAGAGTGTAGAAAATCATTGGTAGCGTTCCTGCAGGAGGATTCTCGAACGACAGAGGGGAGCCACTGACACTCGGCAGGGGAGATAGGGTCCCAACAAACGTAGATTGAGCCACCCCTGCTGCAATGAATAGAGAAATCCCACTTCCAATTCCCCATTTCGATACCAACTCATCGAGTAGGAAAACTAGGTAAGAGCCGATGAACAACTGTACAACGATTATGGTATTGGCCCAACCCACGCCGAAATCTAGGATCAGACTCTCATGCGGGTCCAGGAATCCATAAACTTGGGGTATTGATTCTATTGGGATCATGAGTAGAACGAGAATCTTCTGAATCCCTTGGTAGAGTTGTTTGTCAGCAGAGTCTTGCAAGTCGAGTTGTATTATCTTTGCACCGGAGAAAAGCTGCATAATTATTGAGGCGGTAACAATTGGTCCTATCCCTAAGTGCATTATTGAACCAGATGCGCCGGCCATTATCGCTCTGAACGAGGAGAATACATCCAAGGTTGAATCCGAGAGGCCCCAAATCATCACGTTCGTCATCATGAAATATATGATTAGGACAAGAACTGTGGTCCAGAGCTTTTGGTTGAATCTGACATGGCCATCGGGCTTAACGATTGAGGGGTAAACGTCCACCATTCGCTTCAATGCATAGAGTCTGCTAGACTCAGGTCCGCTGTACATCAAGCATGACAGCGAGAGTCCGGCAGCTAGTCCTAGTAGAGCTACTCCGACGAGTAGGAAACCGACGGCTTGTTGGTCCAACCAGCCCCAAACGACCATGGCGATGACTGAGCTTAGCCAGATCACAGGTTTGAACCAACGGCCAATTGCGGATTCGGCTAGGGATTCTGGCAGGTCGTTTGTCACACCCCAAATGACGAACCCAACGTATGGAAATGAGATGCCTAGGAGCGTGAGGGCCCATGTCTGATCTGCGGAACTGTCTCCAAACAGACGATCACGCTGCCACCATACCAATGACCCCCAGTAAATCGAAGCAACAATGACAAGGGCGATTAGGTTTGGTCTTCTACCCTCCATTCCTTCTCACCCGCCTCGGTTATTCTTCTTCCCATTCTTCATCATCGGCTTCGAGGGTCACTGATCCACCAGCAGACTCTATTTTTTGAATTGCCTTAGCAGAGGCGTGTTCTACTGATACGTGCAGTGGTTTAGTGACCTTTCCGGATCCAAGTAGCTTGTCATATCCATAAGATGAGAGGTTTATTTTCTCCTCATCAGGGAACATCTGTTCCAGTTGGGACACATTGACACTGTTGTGTACGACCCTGAGGCTCGGGTCTCGATTGAAGCCGTGCATGCCCCAATGTTTCGGCATGTATTTCAGACGAGTCATGAGGCGGTGCTTGTTCAAACCAGCGTTGCCTCTTCCACCTCTTTTTCCAGCGCCTCTGCCTGCTTTCTTGCCTCGGCCGTGGTACCTGGACCGTCCTCTGAATTTGTTAGTTCTCGAAACCATTTGATCACCTCATACCATCCTAGAAGCCAATTCACTGATATCTGATCCTCTGAATCCCAGGGCACCACCTGTTGTGTAGGACCTCTTGATTCCGCCCCACCCTTTCGAGCCTCTTGGGGGATGTAGGCGTAGAACAGGTTTCAGTCCATCCACTGATTTGAGTGTCGCGTCTCCAGAGGCTAGGGCTGCTGCAAAGTCTTCTATAGACCCGTATTCGCTTCCAGAAGATATTGCAGCATCGTCGACTGGCTTATTTCCGATCATCCTACCCCTCTCTCTGAGCAGATTTGTGATTGTGGCTGCGTCGACTTCCCCCCAGGTTACGAAATCTTTCGCTTTTTGAAGCATGCCAGTGTAGGTCGGCCTTTCGGGAATTATTGTCGCATGATTCACTTTGGTCAAATTCAACATAGACATTGTCTCGCGTATGGACTTCTCAACACCGCGATCACTGCGAACACGAATTACCAGGAAAGTCAAACCGAGCCCTCCCCTTGGGTGATGTGCAATCGCTGTTTGTCCCGATCTCCGATCCTCGTCATATTGAGTTGTTTGAGGGCGTTGAATGTTGCCTGAGCGAAGTTGATGGTAGTCCTGGTTTGGCCTGAGGTCGATGACCAGACATCGGTAATCCCTGCTTTGTTCAGGACTCTTCTTCCAGTGTCACCAATTACCAGGCCTTTTCCCGCCGGTGCTGGCATGAGCGTGACTCTGGTTGATCCCGATCTGCCAGTGACCTTGATTGGAACGCTCTTGCCTGGACCTTGCCCCGACTCCCATGATCCATTCCCTCGCATGACGGGTATCAGACTCATCTTGGCCTTTGTGATTGCTTTTTGGATAGTGCTGGCTACCTCTTTCCCCTTGCAAATGGCTAGTCCAACGTAGCCGTCTTGATTTCCGACCACACAGAGTACGTTGAATCTAACCCTCCTACCTGAGTCTGTCATTCTCTGTATCATGTTTACCGCTAGCACATCCTCTTCCAGGTTTGGGATCAGGGCATCGATGATTTCGACTTCCCTTATTGGCAGACCTGTGGCCAAGGCCTGATTGTAGTTGAGGACCTCCCCATTCATGACCATCCTTCCGAGTCTGGTCTTAGGCTGCCATTGTCTTAGATCAGCGAACCTGTCCGGCCCGCCCCTTCGTCTGGATCCTGGTTCTGGATCGGGTGCGTCCGAATAGCCGAATGCTATTGAAAGGCCTGATGCCAAGACGGGAATTTCTTCTTGAGTCTCCGTAGTTTCTTCTTCGGTCATGCGTATGCCTCCTCTATGCTGGATTTCGCGGTTTCGACGTGAGTTTCCAGTGAGTCGTTGATGTGGCGTCCCATGAGGCGGTCTTCTGTTGGGAGTACGGACTCCCCGTGGGGAATTTCTAGTCCCGCGTCCACCATTCCTTTGAGTGCTGCATAGACTCTGTTTCCATTACTCGAAGCGGCGAGACCAATGTCCAATACCGCTGTTTTTACCCCTGATGCGACGGCTTTCTTACCCAAAGCGTATCCGGTGAGGTAACTGGCGGGTATCGCCTTTTTCGATGCGTCCGCAGGCCATCCGTGTTCCTTGGTCAAGTTGGATGATTTCATGTGAACAAGTACCCTGTCGCCCCGTTCATCGTACTCCACGAGCTGGCAAGTGGTTTGGGTATTGCTGACCCTTACCACGGCGCGGGGAGAGTTTCCCCTGAGTAGACGTAGTCTTCTCCGGTAGTCTGTTAGTCCGTTTTCTCTCCGCTTGTAGCGAAGTCTCTGATTCTTTCCTGATGGCACTATGCCTCGCCTCCTATGTCGATTCCTTCGAGTTCAATGTTGCTCTTCAGGTGTGCAACGGACCGATAGGAGCCTCCTTTTGCCTTCCTGTAGAAGAGACGGTATTGGGAGGGAGTCAGGGTGGAGTCCGTTCGCATTTCTTTCAATGCCTTCCGTTGAGCGCGGATTGTCTTCATCCACCTGTGCTTTTTTGGGTTCCTCGCGTTCGCAGTCCCCTTTCTGGAACCATGTCCCTTCCTACGACCCTTGGCTTTCTGTGCCTCAGCTTTTCTTGCCCTGCCTCGGCTGTTACCAACTAATGGCCTCGCTTTAATCACGCCTTCCTCTATCAGCTGTCTGATGTCGTCCTTTTGAACGGCATTTGTCACGTCATCCAGGTAATCCGGATTTATCCATATTCTATGGATGCCCACGGTTCTACCTTCCCTGCGAGATAGTATGTCTGCAGCAAGTCTCTTTTGGTTCGAAATTATCATTGCAAGTCCCCCTTCCTTTGGATTCTTCGCCGGTTCAGAATTCTAAGGCCTAATTGATCGGCTCTGTTGTGGATAATGGTCCTCTTTCGATTGCCGACGCCCGCACTAACCCTAACAGCCTGTGAGTCAGGATTGAGCCCCTCCAAGTCTGATGGAGTTTTTACCAGTACCTCCTCAAAGCCTGAGGGATGCAGTCCCCTCACTGATGCGATTTTCCTGTGTCCGATTCTTACCATCGGCGTTCTGTATTTCATGTTCAGTCTTTGTTTTGATTGGTATCCGTTGGGCTTCCTCCAGCCGGTTCTTGCTAGTCTGAAATAGCGGAACCATTCTTGGCGTCTGAACTTGGGCATGGATGCACGTTGGGTCTTCCTGACAATAAGCGCTGCCTTTGTGTCTTCGTCAAGTGATGGTTTTTGCTTCGAGACGTACCCTTCGTCTTCATCCCACTCGTCTTGGTAGAATTCTTCCTCGAAATCCTCGGCATCTTCCATCTCAAAGTCTTCTTGGGATTTTTCTTCATCATCGGAGGTTTGTGTTTCCAGAGCTTCGGATTCCTCTGTCCCGTTTTCTGTTAAGCGTTGTATGAGTTCTGCCTTCTTGCCACCGACTTTTAGCCCTCTGGCTTTGAGCATCTCCTTCAGTTCAGCGACTGTCATTGATTCGTAATCCATATTCATCACTCCTCGCCCTTGGAGACGATGTAGATTCCGTCTTGGAATACTCTTCTGTCTCTCTTCTTTATCTTGCAGGCCCTTTCGATATTGGCAGCCGTTTGTCCGACCTTCTCCCTATCGCTTCCGGACACCGTAACATCTGTCTTGTTCTCTATTTTAACCTGAACTTCGGATGGAGTCCATGGAAGGGCGGCCTTGCGAGGTACTTTCTCACCAAACAGATTTGTGATCGTCATAGTGTTACCCTCTACCTTGAGAGTCATTGGGAAGTGAGAATAAACTGCCTTCAGTTTGTATTCAAAACCGGTATCGATCCCCCGGACCATGTTTTTGAGGTGAGCAGACCATGTTCCCGCGATTGCTTTGTGTTTTCTCCTGGGAAGATCGCAAAACACAGTGATGCTATTATCATCAGCAGAAATTGAAAGCCTTGAATTCCTAAATTCTCTAGATATCGATGTGCTGTCCTTGGATATGACGACTATGTTATCCTTAATGGATGCCGAAACCCCGTTCGGCAAGGGTATCTTGTGGGTCAAGCTGTCTAGTGCTGGCATTCTTATTCCTCCTTTAGAAAATGTAGGCCAATAAGCGTCCGCCTACGCGCTCTTTCTTGGCATCGTGATGGTTCATCACGCCTTGGTTTGTGGAGACTATCAATAGGCCGAAGTCCCTTGCTGGAAGATATCTGGACTCCCATTTGTCGAAATCCGCTCTTTTTACTGAATGCCTAGGTTTGATAACGCCGCATCTGTTTATGGCACCTACTAATTCTACGCGGAAGGCATCTCCGCGGCCATCTGCAATTCTTTCGAACTCGCCTACGTAGCCTGATGATTGCATAATTGTGAGCATGCTCTCCAATAACTTACTTGCTGGATTAATGGAGACTTCATAGTGGCCAGCCTGTTCGGCATTGTATATTCTCACAAAAGCGTCGGATAATGGATCAAATTGCATCATATCACCTCAATTGAATTTCTTGAACCCTATTTCTGGAGCCATATCGCGGAAACATTGCCTGCATAGCCTTAGACCGTGCCTTCTAATCATCCCGCGCTTCCTTCCGCATCGCCTGCATCCGATTGTCCTGCCAATCTCCTCACCATGTTCGCGTGCCATTGAATTACTCCTCCATGATTGTGATCCCAAATGTATCCTTGAACCAAGTCTTGCATTCTTCCCGAGAGACTCTGTGTTGCAAAGGCAATTTGCTTGATGCGTGTCTCCTTCTCTGGACTCTGTGTCCTGGCCTCTCAACCACTACGTTGACGTCGAGGCCGAAAATTCCGATGTCTGGATCGTATTTCATCTCCGGGAAATCGGTATAATCTGCAATTCCGAAGGATAGGTTTCCAGAGTCATCGAAAGACCAGCCATGAATGGTATTCTCCCTTACCCACAGTGCGTTCTTCAAGAACTCGTGTGCCTTCTGAGAATCTCGAATTGTCACCTTGCATCCTATGGGAGCCCCAATTCGGGTTCCTAAATCTCGATTGGTCTTTCTGGAAAGCGTCCTCACAGGCTTTTGTTTGGTCAGTGATTCAAGGACCTTCTCAGCCAGCATGAGTCTGTTGCCCCCCTCGCCTACGCCTATGTTCACCGTGACCTTTGTGATCCTCGGAGTCAGCATTGGGTTTGCTGAGCTACTCATGATTTGACCTCCAGTGGCAAGGCAGTTTCGCTTGGGATAACGAAAGCATACGAGGCGATGGTACCGAAATCCTCGAATGAGACCTCATTTGGCCTCGTTGACCGTTTTACCTCAATGGTCTTGATTTTCGAGACTTCGCCGACGTGAGATCCTCCGATCAGGTAGGCCATTGAGTCAGGTTGGAATGGATGATGGGCTTTGACCTCCTGATCTGGAAGAGACACAGTTAAAGTGTCTCCAGTAGAGTATTCATCGGGCTTTTCTGAAATTATCGTCCTTCCATCGTGGAGTGTATATTGGGTTTTACCGCCTTTGATGGTAGTTTTGTTTGTGACCCTGCATAGCTTGGTTCCAGCCTCTTTCTTTGCAATTGGCCTGTATCGGAGCTTACCGTTTGTATCCAGAACGCATCGGTAGTTTTCTTCCCCGACGGTCAGGACGTCCATCAGTCCAACAGCCCGAGAATGTTTCACAGCTACCCTTCCATCGACGAGTACGCTCCTAGTTGCGAGTATTCGCTTCGATTCCCTCTGGCTTCTTGAAAGTCCGAGTACGTCCCTGAGGATTATGCCAATCGGCATGCACAATTCCAGAGGGTGACCAGATGGGTCGGGCTTTTGCACCCAGACGTCTGTCTTTCTTGGGAGAGGCCATGTCCTTGGCATGGTTAGTCGTTTCATGTGGCTACTGCTCATTCTTTCTTCCCTCCTGCGGCTTTTTCGAGAATTCTACTGATCCTAAGTGGGTCAGTATCGTCTATGGATACGACGACTATATTCGAAGCGTGTATTGGAAGGGGCTCTTCTTTGCCATCTGCTGTTGTTATGGAAACGCCGTCAACAAACACGGTCCCTGAATTGGTGTTAACCTCGACTATCTTGGCACGGATTCCAGCCTTCCCCCTAGCTTGCCCTAGTCGCTTTCCTCTGGTATCGGGCTTTGCGGAGTTGGGGCTGCCGAAATCTCCTCGTAGGACTTCTACCTCATCCCCGACTCTAACTGTGATGGTTCTCACTCCTGCGAGTTCCGGATCATCAGTCCTCAGACGAGCTCTTATTCGCTTCCTCTTGACGTGAATTGGAGCGTTGAATTGTGCCTTGCGTTGCTTTCCTGGTTGTTTGCTTGACATTCTTACACCTCCTCATACTATTTGCTTTGCAGTGGCGGCTATTCTTGGCCACCTTTCTGCTGCTTCCCTGCTCACGGGACCTTTGATATCCGATCCACGTAGTTCTCCCTTTTCGTTCGTGATAACGCAAGCATTGTCTTCGAATGAAACCCATGTTCCGTCTACTCTTCTAAATGGCCTTTTTTGTCTTATGATTACCGCAGTGAAAATCTGCCTCCTGGTCTCAGGTGTCCCCCTTCGGACAGTCACTCTGATCAAGTCCCCGACACCTGCTGCTGGATATCTCCTTGCTACGCCCCCTTTTCTGAGTACGTTCATCAATTGGACGATCTTTGCGCCTGTATTGTCCGCGCAGTCCATCCGGGCTTGTGTTGGGAGTGCGTCGGTCACTGAACTTGAGATTCCTTTCAAATCGACTCCCCCTTCTCAATGACACAGAATTTCACAGTTTTTGATAGAGGTCTGCATTCCATTATCCGAACTTTTTCGCCAATGTTGACTCCTCCAATGCACGAGGGTAGATGGGCAACATAGCGATGTGTTCTCTTCTCATACCTCTCGTACTTCTTCATGTACCGAGTTGTTTCCCTTTCAAGGACTACGGAACTATCCATGCCTTCTGCTGAGACGATCTTTCCCTCAATTATCTGTCCTCTAACCCTTAAGTTTCCATAGAAAGGACAGTTTTGGTTCCCATCCCATTCACCTGTAGGTGTTGCGACATCGATTCCGATATCTCTAATTTCTCCCATCAACGACTCCTCCTATATCTTCGACTGACCCTATCTTCTGGCTTCTGAAGCACTTCAGATCCCTCGATGACTAGGTCACTTCCATCGAGCGTGAAGCTAATTACGTCTTTTGCGATGACATGGACACCTTTTGGCGACCTTACTCTCAGAGTGCGCTTGGTCTCGTGGACGATCATGCCCTTGAGTCCCACGAGGCCGACATCCTTTGAGCGGGTCACCGTGATCGTCCTAGCAAGCCATGGTTGGTTGAGTGGGCTCATCATCGCACCTCCACCCTGTATCCGTTTTGCTCGAGTACTTTTGCGGCTCTTTTCTTGTGTTCCCCTTGTAATTCGATCGTGCGTCCCTTGACGGTTCCCCCGCTTGCGCAAGCCGATTTGAGTGTCTTTGCGAGCTGGTTGATGTCTATGGCTGTGTCTTCAATGCCGTCAACAATCGTTACCATCTTTCCATACCTCCTTCTCGCTGTTGAAATTACTGCTGTTTGCTGTTCTTTAGCTATCTCCTGACATATACACAATTCCTCTGGCAAACCACACAAATTGCATATCCCCGCCATATTGGCTCTACTCCTTCCTCTCTCTGTTGATGCTGGTGAGGAGCCTCGCAATGCTCCTTCTTGTTTGTTTGAATTCACCTGGATTGGACGACGACCCCCCTAGAGCCTGCTGAGCCCGTAGTTGTAGGAGCTCTTCCCTCATCTCCTCGAGTCTTCGGAGCATCTGCTCCATGGACATCTGGTCTATCTCGTGGGTTGAAAGGTGACCCATTTCACTCCTCCTCCCCACGATTTGAGTGATTCGAACCTTGCTCTTCGGTGTTCCAAGCAGCATCCTCAACAACTGGTGGAAGGCCCGCCTCGGCCCTCTCTCGGATTATGATCTCATGAGGAAGTCTGGTCCCTGGTCTCATGATTCTTACAGTGCATCCAACCGTGCCGAGCTTCTTTACAGCTGTAGCAAAGCCGCTTTCCATTACATCCAATGCAGTCTGTCCGCAATATTTGATGTGGCCTTTCTGGAACTTTTGGACTCTGTGGCGTGCACCTGTTATTTTACCACTCAAGATTACTAGGCACCCCCTAGCGCCTGCGTCCATGATATTCTGAACGGTCCCATGTCCGGCTCTTCTGAAAAACCACCCTCTTTCGATCGAGCTCGCCAGCCGGCTTGCCATGACCTGTGCGTTCAACCTAGGCTCATCTATTTCTTCGACTTGTAATTGTGGTTGGAAGAGGTCGAAATCGTTCCTCAACCTGTCGTTGAGTTCCCTGATAGTCTTGCCTCTCCTGCCGTAGACCCTGCCTACCATCTCTGCTTGAATGGTGACTTCTGTTCCTTCAGGGGTCCTGTTGAACTTCAATCCACCATATCCGGCTCTCTCCGTCTCTCTGAGTAGGTACTCCCTAACGAGCTCACGCTCTACATTCCTGTGGATTGTCTTCCGGATTGTGTTTTGCTTAGCCATAAAAAATCCCTCAGAAATCTTCTTCCTCTTCCTCTTCTCCGAAATGCTCCAAGAATATCTCGAGATTTACTTGGTAATGATTCTTGGGAGATGCCCTGCCACGAGCTCTCGGCCTGAAGCCTCGTGAAATCTGTCCTCGATGTGCCGCGAGGTGAGTAATGACCATTTCTTCGGGATCGATGGTGTCGTATCTTTGCCGTGCATTATCCATGGCGCTGTTTATCAGTTTGATGAATTCGATCGAGGCCTTGTAAGGATATGCTCCTGGCCCCATTTTCCCCTTTCGGTGGCCAGCCATTGTGTTGCCTCCCTTGCCCTTCCTGGATCTCCTGGTGTAGGGTATGGCTGCCTCTTTCTTGATTACCTTCTCTAGGTAATCAACCGCCTGAATGGTACTTTTTCCCCTCAGGAATTTAGCTATCTGATAGCAGTGTTTGTGATGAACGTCCAGATTGACTGCTCTTGCTGTTGTGAGAAAGGACCCCTCCAACAATTGAGTGTATCCGCTTTGAGGCTGTCCTTGTATCCTGCTCATCATTTTCACCTCACTTCAATGCCACGTGTTTGGAGGAGCGGGTTGCCCCCACACCTGGGCCAGTGTGCTTGACGGATTTTCTGGTCGGAGCGTATTCTCCCATGGCGTGACCAATCATCTCCGGTTGTATCTCGACCTTCACAAACTCCCTTCCATTGTGAACACCTACAGTCCGTCCAACCATGGAGGGAACAATGTACATCCCGCGGCAATGGGTTCGTACCATGCCGGAGGTGTTATCGAACTTCTCCAGGAGTTTCTCGCATTCTTCTGAAAGTCCGCGCGCATATGATCTTCTGGCCCTTGAGGGCAGGAGCGCCACGATGCTGAGTGCCTCTGGATCCTCTTCTGGGGGGTACAATGGCATCAATTTGAGTTCGTCCATCGAATAGCCTCTCCACAGGAATTCTTTCTTCCTTCTCTCTGCTACCGTGGATCTTCGCTTCCTTGCCTGCCTGCGGGCAAGTTTAGGAGAACGGAATACTTTCTTCGATTTCGCCATTCTTCACACCCTAATCCTTTCTTACTCTACCACGGCCGGTTCTTCTCGGGGCGATGTGGCCAACCTTTTGCCCTGGTGGAGCTGTCCTTGGTACGGAATTTGGTCCGTGGACTGCTTGATGGTTCCCACCACCATGTGGGTGATCGACT
>DAZE01000002.1:0-44287 GCA_002507175.1 Euryarchaeota archaeon UBA558 | reverse complement strand
CCACCACCATGTGGGTGATCGACTGGGTTCATCGCAACTCCGCTGACAGTTGGGTAAAGCTTCCCTCTGGCCTTGGCTCTCTTGTGCGCAGCGCCTGCTTTCATGATTGGCTTCTCAGTTCTTCCATGACCAGCCAGAACGCCGATTGTAGCTCTGCATTTTGCAGGTAAGTCCTTCAGACTACCGCTTGGCAGCCTAATTCTCACCTTGTCGCCCATTCGAGTATCGACGAAGGCAGAGTTACCGCCAGATCGAGCGAATTTTCCACCGTCTCCTGGCCTTGCTTCGACGTTGCAGACGGGTGTTCCCTCTGGTATCTGGTCCAGCATGGTAACATTCCCTGGCTTCAAACTGACTTTCGTTGAGAATGCGACCTTCTGACCTATGCTGATTCCGTCTGGAGCGCCCATATGGCCTAGTGTACCGTCCTCAAAGCGTAGTTTTGCCAAGGGAGCGGTATGTGCCGGGCTGTGTACTAGGTCAACGACCTCTCCCATCTGCTCTGAAACCCTGGGCAGGGAATTCGAGGCAGGGAATCGGTGACTAGCCACCCGGTTCTTGGGGCTTGATCCACGGCGTTGCGAACGTGTCCTTTTTCCCATGATACCACCTTGATTAGAATGCTCCCAGCTTCAACGCTGCTTCCTCGGCGTCATAGCCATCTGCCAGTCGGACGCTTGCGTGTTTTCCTGTCCTCGTGATACGTGTATTGACCTTTGCTACCTTGACGTCTAGAAGGGATTCGACAGCAGCCTTGATCTGAGGCTTTGTTGATTCCCTCCGGACGATGAACTCCAGCCTGTTGTTATTTTGTTGCCTTGGATCGTCGCCATCAGATATCCTTCTGGCCTCCAGGGTCTTCTCTGTGATCCATGGCATGTGTATGACGGAATAAGGGTCTATCATGTCTTTCACCTCATCTCCTTGATGGCATTAGTCGTCCAAACGGCTAGTCGCCCTATGTCCCCACCTGGTGCCAGATCCTCAGCACAGAGATCCTTGGCAGCCACTACATCCACGCCGGGGACGTTCCTTGCAGATTTTGCAAGTGAGTCCATGTTTGAAACTATCAACAACACGGATTTTGGAGTTCTCCTCCTCCTTCCCCTCATCTTACCCTTGCCGGCTCTGATCGATCTACCGTTTTTGGCCCTCTCTAGGTCCATTCCGAGTCCTAGGCCTTGCATGATCGCCACGAATTTTCTGGTCCCATTTGAAATGGGAATTTCTTCCGGGTTGTGTGACTCGCTCTTTCCTTCCTTAACCTCAGTGTAGCTGTCGATCACGATTGGGAATCTCAAGCCATCTTCGAATCTGTGGCCTCTCATAGCGACTATTTCCGGGTCACATGATGCGGAAATTGCGGAATCGCGCGCGATTCTCTTTTGTTTTGCGTTCAATTTCATCGACCAATCCTTTTCTACCATAGGGCCGTGTGCTCTTCTGCCGCCTCTGGTGTGAGGATTTTGTGCCGCTGTTCTTTGGCCAGTTTTCCTCATAATCCGAGATACACCACGTCCCTTGCCCCACCATTCCACTGAGTGTTTCATACCTGCTTGAGGGGCTCTCTTGCCCCCGTGATTCCTGTGGCCGTATGGTTGTCTCCTGTTGGCTCTGGAAGAATGCACTGCATCCCTAACGATGTCCTCCCTTACCGGGGATGAGAACGATTCTGGAAGATCAATTTTTGATCCATCCTCAACGGTCACTGTGTATGTTTCCGAGAGTAACCCTGCATCAACCTCAATTTGGGATACTGAGTTTTTCAAGGAGTATGATGTTGCCTTCATAGTATCACACACCTTGTTTGGATGCAGTGCTGACGTATGTTAGGTCAACCGGATGGGCATTCTTTCTTGGGCGAATTGGGTCTCTCAATCTGAGTAGTCTTTTGGAAGGGCCTGGTAAGCTGCCTTCGACCAATACGTAGGAGTTTTTGACTTCTCCATAGTTCAGGAAACCGCCTGCGGGGGTGATCTCGTTTGTTGAAGGACTGGATATTCTAAGAAGACGCTTGTTGAGTTCTGTCCTTTGGTGATAGCCCATCTGACCGGCTTGAGGCACTGTGGATCTGACGTAGCCGGTGCCGAAATCGCCTAAGTTTCCCGCTTGTCTTCGCTTTTTGCTGTTTTTGTGGCTTAGTAGTTTGACGCCCCAGCGCTTTACGGACCCTTGGAATCCCTTGCCCTTGGTAATGCCAATCACATCTATTTCCTGACCATCTTCCCACACATCTTCTATTGTTATCTCCGCGCCCAATCTCTCCTTCGCCCATTCTAATTTCTCGGTTGATGAGCCGCCAATCAGATTTAATTCCATTATCTCAGAAGTCTTGCTAGGAGAGCCGGAGACAAGTCTAGGCTGTGTAGCGGCTATGATACGAACTTCCACAAGATTGTGTGACAACAGAGAATCGAATGCGGCTTGATTAAATCCCGTAGCTCGGTTTGGTATCCTACCTGACCGCTTAGCGGGTTTCCTTCCCTCGGAGGCGTCTCTTTCTCCTCTAGTGGCGTTTGCGAGTCGCGGGGTTAGTCCATCGGGCAGATCATCGGGTTCACACCAAACTTCTCCTGCAGTTCTGAGTCCGTATGGATCCATGATGTATCCCCGCACTCCGAGTACTTTCATCGGCGGGGTTTCAACCACGGTGACTGCTTTCCTGACTTCTTGACCGGCACTGGTGGATGAAGGGTTCAGATTCCTGAGAAGGACGTGTGTCATGCCTGCCTTCCATCCAGCAAAGCCTTGGACGCGGATCGTATCTGATTCCGTCGAGGGCCATGCCGTAATAGTCCCGTAGGGCCGATTAGCACGCTTGCGAGGGCTGAATCCCATACTTCCGCGCCGGGGTCTGTGCTTGTCTGCCATGTTTTGGTCTCCGTTTCGTTTGCCGCCTCAGGCCGTAAAAACGGCTGTCGTCGGGCCCATATCTCAAGGAGAGGACCGTGACACCGGAGACCAATTCCCGAATGGGTCTTGATCGCCTCGGGTTGCATTCGCAGAGCCCTGTTGTGTCTGGTACTCCTCAATATGAGCGGCCTTCCGACCTGCCCACCATTTATGAACGAATCGGAAAGCAACAGGCCTGCTCTGGCCAGACATATATCGATTGTAACCCTTTAGAACCTTAGATGACGGAGGGTGAGCATTATGCTTCCGACTGTGGATCACCCCGGGCTAAAGAGGTCCACAGTGGAAGCTAGAGCGTATCAACTAGAAGGTGTTGCTGAGGCACTTGAATGCTCTACATTACTGGTCTACCCAACGGCTGCTGGAAAAACCGCGGTCTCTGTTATGGTCGTAGCAGAGGTGATAGCCAATGGAGGGAAAGCGGTAATGATCGCGCCAACGGTCGGGCTAGTTGAACAGCACAAAGGCACCCTCACAAATTGGCTGGCGGAAGGAGTCTCCATCTCAACTTTAACTGGATCGACGACAAGAGACAAGAGGGGAGCTGTGTGGAATTCGTCAGAAGTAGTTATTGCTACGCCCCAGGTATTCCATAACGATATTTTGAGTGGTTTAATTGACCCCTCCACTCTTGAAATCCTAATCGTCGATGAGGCCCATCACTCTGTGGGAAGCCATGCAATGGGAAAGTCCTGCGACGAATTCATTATTCGAGGTGGGAACAAAATTCTGGCTATGACAGCAAGTCCGGGGTATTCTAAGATTCATGTGGAGGCTCTGTGTCGCAGGTTGGGCATCAATAGAATCCATACCAGGTCATCAACAGACTCAGGGCTCAAGAGGTACCTCTCGGATCTCGAGTTAATTGAGGTCAGAGTAGAGGTTCCTGAGGAACTGGTTGAACTCGCGAGTCCATTGAAGCAATGGCAGGAAGGGTTGATTGACACAGAGAGGAGGTTGGGCAGATACGTCCACGGGGGAAAAGTGACCTACGTAGGCCTGTCTAGTGCCATGGAAAGGGCTAGAGGCGCCATTTCTAGGGGGGATGGGACGGCTTTCGCCTCAGTTTCGAGGTTGGCTCTGGCATTGACCCTTAATCACCTCATAAATCACATACTATCCCAAGGAGTAGGTGCTGCCCGGGAGTTCCTCAGAAGGAAATCTAGCGAGGCCTCATCGTCCAAGAAATCAACACGAGCCTTCCTATCAGACAAAAGGGTGGCGGATTTGCGAAAAAAAATAGACGCATTGGACGAGGTTCATACCAAAATAGGGACAGTTAGGAGGTTGGTCTCTGAGCGTCTCCGTCGAAGTCCTGAGTCCAAAATCATTATTTTTGCTAACTTCAGAGATACTGTAGCCTCGATCCACATGGCACTTGAGGGAATCGAAGGTGCCTCGCCCTCGAGGTTTGTAGGCCAGTCAAAGAAGCTGGAAGGCGGACTGACCTCCAAGGAACAGATCCAAACCATTAGTGAGTTCAAACAGGGAGTTAGCAACATTCTTGTTGCAACCTCAGTCGGGGAGGAGGGTTTGGACATACCTTCAGCAGACCTCGTGATATTTTACGAGCCTGTTGGAAGTGAAACTCGGACAATTCAGAGACGTGGAAGGACAGGGAGAAGGCGTCAGGGGGACGTTGTTGTGTTAATAGCAGAGGGGACGAGGGATGAGGCTGCAGCCGTAGCATCACACCGGAGGGAATCAGCGATGATGAAATCAATTCATGCCGTGAGGAGGGCGCTGACAGGAGGGCCAATCAACTACGGCCTGTTAGAGGCCTTCTCGATTGAGAATATTGACACTAAGGTCGACGTTGGTTCTTTTGTCAAAAACGAGCGAGAGGCGAATAAGCATGATTTTCCCCAATTTGAACAGACCAGTTCGGACACAGTCGCGTCAACCATCGATCAAGAGAAGCGGGCGGGACCTGCAGCATATCGGCCATCTGGCCAATCGGGTCTGGATGACTTTTGATTATGCAACCGTCAGATTGACTAGTCGCCTATAACAGCCACCCTGGTTTTCAACATGGCGAGTCTCGTTGGGAAATTGCCGGTGAGGAATGCTATGTATTCACAAAAATGTATTATCGGGAGATTGGTGTTTAGGCCGGTTGATCTAGAGGCCTTCCCTTGGTATATGTCCAGTACCCCATGGGACAACGTGCAGGCGCTAATCATCATGCGTGCTCCTGAAGTTTTGGCGTCGGAGAGAATGTTTGCGGATTGGCGGAGAACGGTTTGCTCCTCTGAGAAGATTCCGGGGGTACCAGCAGATGAGGTTCGCGAGGGGTATCTGATGGCTTCTCCACCCCCAGCTTCGATGATGCTCTCCATGTACCAGGGGTCGAAGACATCATCGCCACCTATCAAGCCTGCTTGTTGAAGATTCGGCCCGTAGTATGGGCCTAGGGGCGAAGGTATCGGGTTTTTCACTTTCTTTGAGAAGTTTTCAATGCCTATGTCCTCCACTATAACTTGGAGAAGGTGCCTGATTCTTATGGACCCCTCGAGCATTCGACCAGTTGTTTTCTGTAATGTCATGTTGACCTCTCCCATCAAACTGGAGTCTCTCTTCAGCGCCATCAAGTCCTCGTAGAGTGTTGCGGCTGTTGTGGCACATGGAGTGATGATATCCAAGCCTAGATCCTCGGCAATTGACATTGTTCTTGCGTTCAGAGTGATCTGGAGTCGACGATTTGCTTGGCCCAGTATCCCCGCACCACAACTAGTGGCGCCCGGCATGTCAATCAAGTCTATGTCGAGTGACCTGCATGCTGCCCTCATAGTCTCATCTACCTCGGGCGCGCTGCTGTGTGCTACGTTTCCCGGGTGATATGCAAATTGGATCGGCATTCGGTCTCACCTCAGAATCTACTATCTAGGCTGTTGAATATTGAAACTACTTCGTAATGCTTGTCTACTCTTTTGTTGAATTGCCTTGGCATCTTACCTATGCCAGCTGGCGGGGCTACCAATGCTAAGATGTCATTCACCATTTTCCCGCCTGTTCTAGTGAAACCCGTCAGCATACGAGCAGTGACGCCTGAGGTGAGATTAGACAAAAGACCGAGTGGGCCCAGCACTTGCCTGTACAAGACAGTGTCGTTGACCCTTCCACTGCTTTTCAACGTCCATGCGTACCACCATACATGCTTCCCATGCCGCCCGTTGTATCCATTGAGTTCAAGGGCTTTGGTCCTAGCATCTGATAGCGCTGATTGTACCTCCCTGCCCGCGAGAGGCTGTCTCGCCATGGGTGCCAAATCCGTTTCTGCGAGGATTGCGTTCGCCCCGCCCAAAAGTGCGTCTATCTGTTCGACCCTTTTACTCGAAGTCCTAGAGTCAGTCCTTCTTAGCCAGAGGTCCAAGCATACCGATGGGCCAAGATAGGATTGGGCATAGGCCACAGAATCTGAGCAAGAGTGCAATACCTGGGAGCCGAATGAATCTGACATTTTGTGTAGGTTGATCGCCTCTGAAGGGGACATCGATCCTATCAGAGTGCCTTGTTCTGATCTGATCGCCTCCCTTGTTCTTGAGACATGCCACAGCGAGACCTCTTCGCGCTTTTTGGTCAGTGCGCCGAAGTCAACGCATAGATCCCTTACTACGTCATATCCTGGAAGAGGTTCCAAGTTTAGGGCTACGGGCCCTGGTCTGCCATTGGACAGGCTTTCGATTCTAGAAATTCCAGGGAGGGTAATCCTTCCGTTTACTGATATGGCAGTGTTTGGATCATGGGGGGCTCCGTCTGTAAAGCATAGGCTTCCATCATGAGTCCTTTGAATTGCTCTCATGGACTCCAAGAGAGTAAGGTGGCCTGGGAGGGTGCAGAGCCAAGTATCGATGCCAGTCGTTTTCCCATGTGGATCATATCTGAAAACACTGAGTTGGACTTCGATCTCATCCGAGAATAATTCGGGCAGGGTGAAGCCATCTTCGCCGTCTGCGACAGAGGCTCCTCCATCAGCCATCTCTCTTATGGAATCGATTAATTCCTCGTGCAGATTGCCTGAATCGTCCACGGCTGAGAGCATCGTCAGTGCCTCTTGTGCCCATTGTGAGGCCATTGCTTCGTAATCTACGTCGCAGTCAGCTCTCTGTGCGACCCTATTCGCACCCAATTCTTCTAATCTGCCATCCCAATCTTTTCCAGATTGACAGAACAGCTCGTAGGAGGTGTCGCCCAGAGCCAAGACCGAGAATGACATGCCATCCATCCGTGGCGCTTCGCTGGACGAAGCGGCCTGCCATAGGGCTTCGGCATTGTCGGGCATTTCACCCTCACCCCATGTCGAGCACACAATGGCCACCCTTCTCATCGAAGCCATCGCTTTGATGTCGAATCCGTCCATGTCATGTACTACTCCTCGGAGCCCGTAGTCCTCGGCCTGCTTTGCGAAATTGGCAGCCAGCTGTTCCGAATTCCCAGATTGAGACCCAAAGAAGATGTTCAGTGTTCTGTCACCTGAGTTGAACAAGGCATCGATGCCCTCTCCAGACATGGCGGCCTCTGGGGCTGTAGGCAGGTCTGTCTCTGCAGACTCGTTCAAATCCTCGATGGATATTTCGGCGCCGACTCTGTCTAAATGATAGGCTCCTGAAGAGTCAACTGCTGAGAGGTGAGAGAGGGCCTCGGTAGTGAAGAGTGCTGCAGGCTCATCATAGTCAACATCACAATCAACACGGCTCACTAGTCTGTTTGCACCCTGTTTCTCAAACCAGTTATCCCAATCAATCCCGGATTGGCAGAATAGTTCGTACGAGGAGTCTCCGAGGGAGCAAACCGCAAAGTGGCACATAGCGAGAGAGGGTGCTGAATCCCCTTGGGCCTCCTGCCAAAGGTCTTCGGCATTATCCGGCATTTCGCCCTCTCCCCATGTGCTGCAATATATCATTATACGATTATAGCTAGGGAGTTCTGAAATCTTGATCTCATCCATCCCCTTGATGATGGGTTCTAAACCGTATGATTTCGCCTCTTTGGCTGCTTTTGAACACAGATCCTCGGCATTCCCTGATTGAGATCCATACAATATTAGCAAAGGGAGTTTGGTTGACATCGCAATCACTCGGTTGTTGGTTTACATGTTTCTGGAATTGGAGGCGATTATTGAACATGTGGATTGTAGGCTTCCTGAAAGGACGAAAGGTGAGTCGTCGCTACATGTCCATTCCATCAAATTCAGCACCCATTTCTGAGGCACCTCCCTTGCTGGAAATTACATCGTCAATTCTAAGAATCATAACCGCTGTCTCGCTGGCTGATTGAATGGCTTGTTCTACGACCCTTGTTGGCTCGTAAACGTTCCCGGCTTGCATGTCGACTACTCCTCCATCGTATACGTTTACACCGTGAGTTGTCTTCCCCTCGGAGTGGGCTTTTCTGAGGGCTATGATGGTATTGACTGGGTCTAGGCCTGCATTCTCTGCTAGAGTTCTCGGTATTACCTCAAGCGCCCCAGCGAATGCTTCTATTGCCATCTGTTCTCTTCCGCCAACTCCCTCGGCATAGGATCGCAGATCTCTGCTTACGGCTGCGAGTACCGATCCGCCCCCTGTCAATACTTTGCCGTCCTCGTGGGCGACGGAGACAACGCCTATGGCATCGTCGAAGGCCCTTCTTATCTCGTCGACCACGTGTTCAGTGCCCCCTCTCAGTAGAACTGAGACTGCCTTGGCTTGTTTGCATCCTGTTATGAATACCATGTCTGAGTCGCCAATTTTCCTCTCGTCAACTTTTGAGGCGTTCCCAAGATCGTCTTTCGAGAGGTCCTCTAAGGTTGTCACGACACGTCCGCCTGTGGCCTTGGAGAGGGCTTCCATGTCGCTTTTCTTGGCCCTTCTAATTGCAAAGATTCCGGATTTTGCCATGTGGTGTTGCGCCAGGTCGTCTATCCCCTTTTGGCAGATTAGAACATTCGCGCCAGAGGCTGAAATCTTGTCAACTAATCCCTTGATGTAGGATTCCTCCTCATCCAAAAACTGAGACAACATACTTGGATCTGTGATCTGTATCTTCGCATCGACCTCGGTCTTTTTTACCTCGATCGCTGAATTTACGAGGGCGATTCTTGCTCCATCTATGACCCTTGGCATGCCAGAATGCACTCGTTCTTTGTCAAGGATTATGCCATCAACGAGCGAGCTGTCTTTAATTGACCCACCTTGTTTTTTCTCTACTTTGACATCATCAAGATCGACAAAAATACCCTCATCATCCTGCTGGGCTACTGCGACAACTGCCCTGACGCAGATGTCGGACAAGAATTCCTTAACCGCGCCGGCGCTTTTTCCAGTCAGTGCTGTCTTAGCCACCTCAGCCAGTGTTTTCTCATTGACATCTATGGCATGTGAATCGATAAGCTCGATGGCTTTGTCGGAGGCCAAGCGGAATCCTTCACATATTACTGTAGGATGCACATTCTGCTCGATAAGATCTTCAGACCTTTTCAGAAGTTCGCCTGCGAGTACCACGGCTGTGGTGGTGCCATCGAAGCAATGTTGCTCTTGAGTCTTGGCGATTTCGATGATCATCTTCGCAGCGGGGTGCTCTATGTCCATTTCCTTTAGGATCGTTGCCCCATCATTTGTAATTACGACGTCCCCCATGCTGTCCACTAGCATCTTGTCCATGCCCTTTGGGCCCAGTGTAGACCTCACGGCCTCAGCGACCGCTTTCGCTGCAGCGATGTTGTTGCTCTGTGCAGTTCTACCGCTTGTTCTTGTTGTGCCCTCCTTTAGGATAAATATCGGCTGTTGTGAGTTGGTCAATTTTACACCCCGTATAGCAACCCCACCCGAGGATCCGTCATAAGGGCTGCCACTGTAGGATAACGATCATTGCTCTGGGTCAGTTGGCTCAGAGGGTGGTGCAGGGGGTTGCTCAAATATCGACTGGGCCCCCCCTAGTGCTGAGTTTGCGACCTTGTCCTCTATTGGCAAGAAGCTGGTGTAATTCTCTGGTTCAAAGTTGGTATATTCCTCCATTGGCCCGCCAGCCCCACGAACGATTTTGAATGCTGAAACGAGAATGGCTAATGTCAAAATCACGCCTGCTGCGATAATAGCATAGTTCCCTACTGTGAGGCCTATTTCCTCTACATCTGGGCCCTCTTGAATGGGATTTGACTTCACCATCCTCAACGGGGTGCTGCTGCTCGTTTTGTCTATGTCTGTATCGACCAGCATGGTTAGGTCGAAATCCATAATATTGTCTTCCAGATTTCTCAGATTTGCCTCATTGATGACAACTGTCACCTTGACAAGTCGAAGTTCATCGGAGCCCAGGACGAAATCACGGTCGGCTGTATCGACTCTAGCGTCAAAGACGTTGAAAAATAAGTCTGATTGCCTGTCTATGTCAACCCTAACCAACTGTTCGTAGGACGGGTGGAGGTTCCTTATGGAGAATGATAGCTCATAAGAGCCCTCTTCTGTGATGGTGGTTAGAGCTTGTTCGGGAAAGATCTGGAGCCAACCGACAGATCCAACGTCGAATATCGCAGAGCCGGAGTCCGATATCACGATGTTTCTCTGTGCGGCAATATCTGATCTGGCTTCCATCGAGACTGTCCTCTCCCCAAAAGTCCCAGAGTCAAAGCTGTATGAAATCGTCACGTTGTAGGACGAGCCTGGGGGGATCCATGGCGTCAGGTCGTCATCCTCGCCGCTTTGAACATTCACGTCGTCTAGATGATCGAAAGAGAGTCTGTATCTGTCCATCTCGTTGCCGCGATTCCAAACCTCCCACCGCAACGTCCGTGGCTCATCTCCTCCCCTGTACACTTCCTCTGACATATCTAGTTCGGCGACTTCTACGAGTTGGGTAGATGGCACTGTGAGAAATATTGGTGATTGGACCTCGTACAGAGGATTGGATTGGCTCCTGGCAGTGATCCAAAGGAGGTAGGTCTCATTTTCGACGCCGTATGGCATGGGCAGGAGGAGAAGTGCAGTGGTATCCCCGCCGAACGGGTCGATTCCCAGAGTTGAGGGCGTTCCAAGCCTGGCTTTTAGAGAAGGGTCTGCAGTGACGAACAAGTCAAATGCCTCCTCGGAGTTGCCGTGATTTACGAGAACTAATTCGACTATCCTGGAAATGTTATCTGCAGGAATCTGCCCCTCCCTAAATTCTGGAATTATCTCTAGGTCGAATTTGTTGAGAACCTCGACTCGAATCACCCTATCCGCGGGGAAGTTGTTTGGCGCTTTTCCGTTGACATCAAGTCTCAGATCATAGACCCCTGGGTCGGCATCAGGAGGAACGGATACGTGTGGGGTTAAAGCCACCTCTTCACCGATAGATGTGAATACCTCATCAACAGTTTCACCGAGGTCGTTCGACCAGTGGACCAGCAGGGATGGGTCCCACGTTGGTTCGTCTAGATATGCCCCCCCTAGTGTCCAGCTTCCAATCTGATTGCCAGTGTTTTTGAAAGTTAGGGGGACTGTGCCATTATCTCCGGGGTAGAGCTGCAAATGGGGGTCCCCGCCCGACGGATTGAATTCGAGATCTATGAATCCAGAATATGATGGTTGGACGTCGATGTATTGCACTAGCGGCTGGCCCAAATCAAGCTTCGATGCGTTTGTTAGTCCGTCGTTGATGTGGATGTGCCATTCAAGCGATTCCACTGATACGCTTGGGGGAATCGAGAGGTTGAACCATGCAGCCATGGTAGTTTGCGCCTTGATGTTCTCGGTTAGTATAAACGAGTCCTTGTCGTTTGTCCCTGGTGTGTCTAATCTAATTAGATCCGGCCATGAGGAGTTGGTAACCTCGCTGTATATCCTCAGAGTGATGTCGACGTAGCCGTTGTTGGTTATGCCACAAGCTAATTCTACAGGGTCTCCGACAGGTATGACTGCATGCGCTTCTATGCCCTCTTTGTAGTCTCCTTGGCAATTCACTGATATTGTGTATTCTGGAATCTTCTCTATGGCGAACATGAGGAATCCGTCTACCTCTATGCCTGTCGTGGCCCCTGTGCCATCGCTTTTGAAGAGGTAAGACATCCTGTATTCTGCACGAGGGTGTACGTCTGACATGTCCCATATTATCTGTTCCCAGGTGCCATTTACAGGGAGGGACATGTTGGTGAGATTCAGTTCTTGAGTGTTTAATCCCGAGACGGCTTGCAGTGAAACAGAATCACCCGGGCCCATGTCGCCCCTTGCGTGAGTCACGAGTTGCATTGAGTAGTACTGATATCCTCTCAGAACCGCCCCACACATGACAGCGTCATGGACGGTACTAATTTGAGTATCTAGGCTTCCATCTCCCAAACCATGGCCAGTGTCCGTGCATGCTGCATCTGCGGCCCTGAAACCGAGGTGGAGACGGTCTATCCTCCCACTTGCATAGTCGAGTTGGTCGTTCCCGGAAATCCGCCAATGGTTTGAGCCCACTGCCGAGTCGTTGCCCGAGTAGTCTAATCGCCAGTGTCCGGCATCATCAGGGTCGGTAGAGAGGGTGCCGTCTTCGTCATATCCAGCAGTCATCCAGATCAAGCCCAAGTTTGGTGGGTTAGGACAGTTCATCTCACCATCACCATCAACATCGGAGCACCAGCCCTCATCCAATGGGTCGTCCATCACTGCAACTGGGATGTCGCGGACTAGCACGTCATTGAGCGGGTCCTCATCGATCCCAACTCCAGAGTCAATCTCCACGGAGACCAGCAATCCGCCGCTAAGCACCCCTGTGTCACTTAGGACGCTGTGAGAGTAATTCGGCGTGTATGTGAATGACTGGGCATCAGCCCTGCCTCCTGTCAATGTCACGTTGGATACAAATTCTGCCAGAGGGATTCCCACCGGGTGTGTCACATTAACGTAGAAATCTGCATACTGCCCCTGAGCACCGATACCGATTTGAGTCACAGTTACGGTTATGCTCAGTGTCTCATCCTTTACTATGTATTCTTCAAGGGTCCCGTCGGGTTGTTGCCAACTTGGTAAAGACCTTCCTGTTGTGGTGAAGTCAATAGAAGTGACTTCGAAATCAGTTACTGCCTTTGCGTTTGAATTGGATGCATGACTGATTTCAAATTCTTCATTTGCCAATTGTTGAATCGGTAAAAGGAGCATCACGATAAGCAAGGTTAGCATCGTCATTCGGCTCGTCATATTGCGATGCGCCGGTTGCGTGACAAATAGAGGTTCTCACATCATGGGTAGTTTCCGGGCTGTGGCCAATGCCTCAAAATTAAGACGTTGATACTCCGTGTTAGTGAAGCACTTATCCCTCTGACTTCACCGAACCTTGGCATGTTCAACCAAAACAGCCGTCACAGGATATTCCTGATGCTGGTTGTTCTCGGCCAGATTTCATTCGTCCCGATTGTGATCTTCGGGCTCACCAGCCTTGTCGAAACCGGATGGACAGAGGGCAGTCCTTACCTATTGTTTCGCTGGGATCTGATACCTTGGATATGCTTAACGGGAGTTTTCTATGGCATGATCTCATTAATTCTGGCGGTATCAATGAGTGGATGGATGCCTTCATCCATTGCTCTGCGAGGAGGATGGCTTGCCTCAACAGGCATCAGAGGGAGGAGTAGGGATCCAAGAAGAGTCGATAGGGCATCGACTGAGCTATCCATGAGTCCCTTTGGCCAACTGGCAACAATTACATCCAGACAGAGAGATCGTTTTGAATTGATATTCGTCCACGGTGGCTTGCAAACCCTTGCCATCCCCATACAGGCGATACTGATTGCGCTACCCATACTCGCTATAGAATACCTTCCGAGTAGCATGTTCAAGGAAGGTGCCACATTAGAGTTAGTGAGCCTGGTTTATCTCGCCTCGCTTTGGGTGGGAATGAGATTGCAAGTCGCATACTCCGACAAACTTGTGGTGCCAGCCACCTACATGAGGCGCTTCCTAGGAAGAACCGCCCAACTATCATGGGTGTTGCCTGTCATCGTTTACTGGTTTGTTGCACGGACGATATTGGGTTTCCTACTCAGCGCCATGGGCATTGACCTCACCGATCAGACGATCGAGTTTGACATTTTAATACTTGAAGAGATTCTGCCAATGGACCAGAACGAGAGTGGAACTCCATTGGTGGACCTCATTGTTGCGATGGGGGTCTTGCCCATTGCAACGTTTACCACAATATCGGTTCTAGCTGGCGGGTATGACATCCCCGAATGGATGGACCCAACTAGAATGGTGGGCAACATCAGGGACGGAATGTTGCCAGAAAGGAGTGAAGAGGAATTTATCCAGGGGGATTAGAGTTCCTCAACCTGTCTACGACTGTTTTGACCCTATCCATGCCCCGGTCGATTTCATGTGCTGAGATGGTGTATGCGAATCTCAGATGGCCCTCTCCAGAGGCGCCGAACGCAGAGCCTGGGCTACAAAGGACTCCTTCGTTGAGCATTTCAATGGCTAATTGTTCACTGTTCAGGCCCGGTGTATCGAATTTAGGGAACACGTAGAACGCCCCCTTCGGCTCGTGGCAAGAAACTCCTTCCATTTGGTTCAGTCTTTTGGTGATTAGGTCCCTCCTTGTTTGGAACTCGATGCGCATCTCATCCGGATAACTCGAGGCCTTCTCCATTGCCTCAAGAACGGCATATTGCATCGCATCATTGGAACATGCAGTGACGTAATATTGCATTTTTGTCACTTGTTCCATGGCCACTCTATGTGATGAGAGTACATACCCGATTCTCCAACCGGTCATCGCGAAGGTTTTCGAGAAGGAGTTTAGCATGATTACTTTGTCGTATCCTGCGCCCAAAAACGACACATGAGGCCCATCATACACTATTTTGTCATAAACCTCATCGGTCACTATCCACAAATCGTGTTTCCTCGCGAATGATACCAAAAGGTCCCGTTGGTCGGAGTTTACTGTTGCGCCGGTGGGATTGCTGGGGAAGTTGTAAAGTATCGCGACAGTTCTATCTGACACGATTTTTTCTAGGTCGGCTATGTCTGGTACGAATTCGTTTTCAAATCTACAGGGGTATGTGACGGCCTCGCCGCCGCATATCAGTACATCAGGCGGGTACAGCGGGAAGTAGGGCTCGGGGATTAGAACCTGATCTCCCGGGTTCACAATTGCCAGAAAAATGTCCAACAAGGCGTTTGTTCCACTCATTGTCATGCAGACACTTGTTTCATCGAGGCTATCGTCAAGATGCTTCCATGATTCAGCGATTTTTCTCCTGAGTTCAGGCAACCCCCCAGTCGAGGTATATTTGTTCCTGCCCTCCACCATTGCCCGGTGGAAGGCCTCGATGGCTACTGGGGGTGGTTGGAAATCAGGCTCGCCAAGTCCGAACTGAATGGCGTCATCTCCGGCTAGGTCAAACATCCTCCTTATTCCGGTGGGCTTGATGGCCTTGGCTCTGTCTGAGAAGCCCGCCATGGTCTAACGCTGGAGGGTTCATGGATATGAACTACCGCATGATATTCACAATTAATGAATCAAAATTATGGTGGGGGCACTGGGATTTGAACCCAGACTAGCGGGTTTCTTCCGCTCAGCACGCACCCGGTCGATGCGTGCTCTCGGGTCGCGACGGGTCGGTGCTCCAGTTGGTCATCATATCCATCAGGAAACCCACACGTCGTCATTCCCGTGCAACTGGAGCCCACAGTACTACCAGGTTATACTATACCCCCATTGGGTATGCCTATCGAATGGTCGGACGCTTATGATGGTCACGGTTGTCACAGTACTGTTGAGAAGACTAGCAGGGAATCCCTCAGGGTCCACCATATCCCGATCAATATCAAACCAGTACCCCATGTTTTTGCTCTTATCCTAATTGACATTGGCCCAAGGATACGTCCAATGTTCCCGCTCAATGAAACGACCGTCCTTACCACGAGTGCAATGATACCACCCATTAAGGAGAATATTATGAATAGAAACATGGAAAATACTGGGCCGAGGATGCTCGTATTGGGTCCCGATAGTACTCCTCGAACCACCAAAGTTGGATCCGCTATCATGACTATTATGCCGATCCATAAACCTAGATGTAGGTCATCAGATGTCTCATCTTCCGACGTCCAAGCCTTGAGAGACTCGGAAAGAAGCGAGTGTAATCGACGCCCGATATTTTGTATGGTATTTACTTCCCCGTTGAGGAAGACTCTAATTCCAGTTGAAATCACTATTATTCCATAGATTACAGCCACTGGGAGCCATGCAGACTGACCGAGGACGCCAACCAAAATCGTGATTGGACCGAACCAGAGGCCGAATCCAATTGCTGATGATAGAAGGGCGATGATGGCTCCAGTCCCAGGGAATTCACCCTCTAGTGGGTCCCTAGCCTCACGATTCCTCGGTAAGGCGACGATAACCAGAGGCAGAAAAGAAATGGTAAATGCCATGGAGATAAGTTGGAAAATGCCGTCGAGAGCAGCCTTCCTCGAATCTGAGACTGTTTCGAGTATCTGTGTGCTCGACATGGTCCTAGGGCTCCAATCGACTACGAATCCGTTTGAGTCGAGTATGACCACGGCGTCAGTGGGGCCGCTTGGTAGGCTTTTACCGGCGGATTGGGTTGAGGTATCCAAAAGTATGGGCCAGGATTGGTTGGTGAATTCTGCATAGGCATCCACATCAATTGCAAGGAGGTCAGGAGATGTTGCAATTTGAATGAAGGCGATTTCGCTTTCAGCGAGATTGGATGCTAAAGTGAAGTCATTATACTGGGTCGGAGCATTTGGCGACCCAGGTACGAAGATGCCGATCACCAAAGCATCATTCCCGTCCAGGGCTTCATCAAGGGACATAGAGCCTCCAGAGTGGCTCAGCAAAGTGAACGAGGGAGGATGGGTGTCTACTCTGATGGGATCGTGATCAATCGGCCCAAGGGAGTACGCCGGACCTGCTGCAGCTATAGCCATTACAAGAAGTACGCCATAAACGGGCGTAGGCAGCATTGAGTATCTCAAGCTGGCTAATATGCCCCCAGCCATCGCGAATGGGACAAGCACTGCAACAACCACTTGGGACATCAATGGCTCGCTATCCTCGTCTACTCTGAATTTCAAAACTGCATAGGCCTCACAGTTCTCTGAGTACGGCCTGTCGGACAGCTGTATGCAAACATCGATCATGTATCGACCGGGTTGCAGCGGGTCGGATAGGCTCCAAGTCCTCAGGCTTGAGTTAGACTCTCCCACCGCAGTCCCATGAGGGTCCTCGAAGTGAGAGACTCTGGAATCCTCATCGTAGAAGGAGTGTACCATGTCTGACCAATCATCGTATGGCCCAACAACGTCCACTGTCTGTGCAGAATAGTCTGATTCCCCCCAGGGGGAGGATGGATCCAACTCAATCCTGACAATTCTGTTGGGATCGACAGTGTGTTGAAGGGTCGGCGATAATACGTCCCCTTCAATGATTATTCCTGAATGAGCATCGAAGGTGCCCCAGTAAATATGCCCGGTTTGAGCGCACTCATGCACTACCGATACCTCCAGCCCGATGGTGTCCCCAGGGCCCAAACTGGTGTTTACGTTTTGAGCTGAGGCAGAGAAAAGGTGTGGTGCGGCGAATGACTCGTCCATGACTATGGTCTCTGTTGGTTCCTGATCCAAAATGACATAGGATCCCATCGTCAATGTCACGTAGAAGGTTGTCGTAGCCCCAACAGGGGAGCCCGGGACTATGTTGGACAATTTGCAGGCATCTGATTTTGTGGACAATGATGCGAACAACTCCACAGTGACGTTTCCGTTTATCCCTACGGGGCCCAGCAAAGGGCTGGAGGATATGTCGAACAAAAGAGAGGGTAGCACGGAAGAGGTCTTATCAAATTCAACGTCACCCTCAGGAATTCCAGTTACCATCGGCCACTCTCTGTCTATTGTCGCTTGGCCCACCACTCCGTTCAAGAATAGCCTGTGTTCGTCTGGCAGGACCCAATCCACGCCCGGCCCGCTCGTTTCCTGTGCGAGAACAGATGAAGAGGAAATCAGTAGCATCGCGGCCGCAAGGGCAATGATTGCCAATGGGCTTCTGCTCATGCTAGTTGGTCGCGGGAGGAGCAGTTGAATACTTGGTCTGGAGATGTCATCAAATTATGTAGAACGAGGCGTAACCCAACAATGCCCCAAAAGAGGTGGCCAGAAAATTTACTGAGTGTTTGCCGAGATAGCCACGGTTCTCCAGGGTCTCACCCAGAATTGAGTCAACCTGACAGCCGGCCCACCCCGCGACGGAGATGATTACAACTGGTCCGAGACCCGACCAAACAAAATCATCAGCCATCAAGCCCAGTGCTGCAATCGCGAGTATGAGGGATCCGACGACTGAACTCAGCATCCCAGTTGGGGACATTCCACCATTCGCACCGGTAGGTACAACCCTGAGGGAGACTATACTTCTGGTGCGGGAATCCATGACCCCTATCTCGGAGGCAAGTGTGTCTGACATTGCTACTGCAACACTGCAGGACAATGCAATTGCCCCCCATCCTGGGCTCCCCATTGCATCATGGAGGAGGACTGCGATGGCCGGAGCCCCGCCGTTTGCCACAGCGTTTTTCCATCCTCTTGAGCCGTCGTTGGCTTCTGCAAAGCCCAGTCTCTTTTTTTCTTCATATCTCCACCGGGTCGCGATTGATGCAGAGAGAAGAAAAAAGATGAGCAGTGAGAGCCATGTCCAATGTCCCAGGAAACCTATGATCGATCCAATGGCAGACGCTGCAAGCAGTCCTGCTCCATCCAAGGCCCTGGAAATTATGCAGACGCCAAGGAGTGCTCCCAGCATCATGAGAACGATTGCCTCCTCCGTGAACTCCACGATTGGCCCAGCCCATCAATGATGAAGAATGATTCCATGGTGAATACTACGTAGGCAGCCTTCAGGAAGACAATGAGTGAAATCGGAGTTCCCTAAGTGTCAATAGTATCACTGTGGCAACCATTCCAACGATTAGTGTAAGGGTGATGATCAAGGACGCGGAACTATTGAATCCCATGCTTTGGGTTAGCGCAGTAGCTCCGATTGAGAGTCCGTTCCAAAGAGAATGGCCCACAATTGCAAGTACAAGTGATAATTGAACGGATCTACGGGCCGACGGCCTAAGGGAGTTTTTGCGAGGGATCATCGACTGAGATCCTACGATAATCCAATCACCCTGAGAGTCAAGGTTCTTCAGGATGTTTCTGTCTGTCTTGAATCCCTCCGCCACACCATCCCCATCAAAATCCAAGCCAACAGATTCGACCTTGTCAATGATTTTTATTTGTGTGGAGGTTAGTTTCTCCTCCGCCAATTTGTCTAATTTCAATTCATCAAACATGCCCCCCATTGCTGAGCCTACGAATCCAGTCCAGAGCGCGTGGGCCGGTATCGAGCCCACTCCTCTAACCAGAGTTGTTGCGGCCAATTCTGCTGGCCCCCCGAACAAAGCCACTGCAATGTATTGTAAATTTTCTATCAGGGCGAAACCAAGTCCAATGCTAAATCCAACTAGGAATCCTGCCCTTTGGCCCCTCATCGATGAGAAGAAAATCAACAATGCAGTCGCTTTGCATATCTCCTCAATGATCGGTGCCCCTAATGCTGTCGCAGCAAATGACGCATGAATTTCGGACCATTGATTCGGGATCAACTCTGGAACTACAAGTGAATTCATGATGAATGCAGGAAATGCAGATACCATTCCAGCGATCAACCAAGCCTCTGCCTCTACACGCCTCACAGAAATTTTCAATCTATTACTGGCAACTGACCACCATGCCAAGACTGGTATTGAGAAGCCCAAAATCCAAAGAGGTATGGCGAGTAACCCAAACGCAAGTATTGGGACGAAAGACCCATCTGAGTTAGATATCCAAAATGACAGGGCTGTTCCCATGATTACACAGATTGCGAATAGTGCCCATGGTCCTCGTGATGAGGGGAACTCCAAGGGCGTTCCGTCCGTAAGCAGATGACGTTCCATTCGAGTCGGCACGGGTGTTGTCAATGATGGTATACTGCCGCGGTTGTGTAGCGTGTTCCCGTTTGCATCAGGAGTAGCATTCCACAGTTGGATAATTGGGGGCCTCGTGATGCGAAGTGCGAGAAGTATCGGTGGTATGCTAATCAGACTGGCCACGATGATTATTGTTGGATTCCAATCTACGAGACCTATTATGATCAACAAGCATGAATATAGTAGGAAGAAGGCAGGAAAGACCGTCACCATCATTCTGGAATAAATCCTCCAAGGCGAGCCTCGGGAAGAGATTACCAGATCGGTTGTCATTTTCGTTATTTCTGCCGTCGGGGCAGGGACATGTAGCCTCCCATCTGGCCCCTTCCACCTCATTTCATCACCTCGTCGCTCAGAGCGCCCATCACTCAGGGCCCAAACGGCCTGGCTGGTATCCTCATCACTGCGACGATTGTTTGGAAGAGGCCACCTATATTGGAATTGCCGGGCTAGGAGATTGTACCGCATGCGCCGCAAAACATCTCATTCCTGATTGTATCTTTTTGCATTGACCACTGCCCGCAGGACGGGCACGGAGGTAGTCCCTTTTCTGAGGGCTTGACCTTCGGCCCCCTCCTAATCTTCTTCTTTTTGGGAATAAACCATCCGCCCTTCGGTTTCTTCACCTTCGGCATACTACGCTCGTAACCCACGAGGAGTGGCTAATAGAAAGAATCTTGCCTGAATGACGGTTACCTCACAAAGTGAGCCTCCAGAATTGCACTGTGGTCGGGGCAGGAGTTGTGGGGCTTAGCTGTGGAATTAGGTTGCTTGAGTCAGGTTACCCTACACGAATTGTGTCCAGGGATGTCAGTCCCAACACCGTCTCGGATATTGCTGCGGCTTGGTGGTACCCTTTCTTAGCGGAGCCAGTCGAGAAAACAACAAGGTGGTCGATTGAAACGTACAATGAGTTGTTGAGGCTCAAGCGCGAGTTTCAATTAGATTTCATCACCATGAGGAGGGGGATAGAATACCTTCTCGAGCCATGTGCCCCACCAAAATGGAGCGATGGAATATCACACTTCAGGGTCCTCAACCAAGTTGAGGTAATTGAAGGCTACAAATCTGGTTGGGAGATAGAGGCGCCGGTGATAGAAATGGCACACTATCTTCAATGGCTAATGGAGAGGTTTCTGGTACTTGGTGGCGATTTCCGAGAGAGTTTCATTTCGAGTTTGTCAGACGTCGAGGGCGAATTAGTCGTCAATTGCACGGGCTTGGGGGCCAGAGAGCTTTGTAATGATGAGGAAGTTGTCCCAGTCAGGGGTCAAATAATCTACATTGAACAGGACCCAGGCTTCGGAAGATTTGACCAGCGGCCAGAGAACCTGATTTACACCATACCAAGAAGAGACGTCACCGTTCTTGGAGGTACTGCTCAGAAGGGTGATTGGCATGGCGAAGTTAGGGAAAGCGACACGAAAGAGATACTCGAGAAGTGCTCAATGCTTTGGCCCGAACTCGACAGGAGCAAAATAGTTGGCAAGGCCGTGGGATTGAGGCCTTCTCGAAGTGAGGTTCGACTTGAAGCCGATAGATCCAGCGACAGGATGGTGATTCATAATTATGGGCATGGAGGGGCAGGAGTCACCCTGTCTTGGGGATGCGCCGACGAGGTGGTGGCCCTTGTTTCGAGGTTGAAGTAGCCATGATCGTAGATGAATTTCTCGATGTTGTAGACGAGTATGACAATGTGGTTGGCAGATCAAGAAGGTCCGATGTTCATCAAAGGGGTCTTCTGCACAGGTCCATCCATCTATTGGTGTTCAATGGTTCGGGGGAGTTGTTGATGCAGAAAAGGTCGATGAAAAAGGATGAGGCTCCAGGGAAATGGTGCTCCTCTGTTGCAGGGCACCTTGACTCGGGAGAGACTTACGATGACTGTGTGGTCCGAGAGGCCAAGGAGGAGATAGGCCTAGAGCTAGATTCCGTTCCCACCAAACTCTTCAAGATCGATGCCATTGAAGAAACTGGTAATGAGTTCACTTGGACGTATATGGTGAATGCAAATGGCCCATTTGTGTTTGACCCCTGTGAAGTCACAGAGTTGCAATGGTTCAAACTCAAGGAGGTCGATCGTCTCATCCAAGAAAAAGAGGGGGTTTTTTCATCCTCTTTCCTAGAGGTTTTTCAGGCATTTATTTCAATGATCTGAACTGTTTGCATCAGGCGTACGAAGACTTCGTAGTCTTGATGACTGCAGCCCCAATCTTGTAGGGGTCACCGTTGGATGCTGGTCTTCTATCCTCAAGGCGGCCCTTCCAGCCATCCTCAATAGTACCAATTGGAATCCTTATCGATGCACCACGGTCAGACACCCCATATGAGAACTCGTGGATGGACTGGGTCTCATGCAGGCCCGTCAGCCTCTGTTCGTTGTGAGCCCCATAGACGTCTATGTGGGCTTCGATATTCTTTCCGAAGGCCTCGCAAATCTGACTCATCAATTTCTCGCCACCCTCGTCTCGCATCTTCCCGTCGCTGAAATTGACATGCATTCCGGATCCATTCCAGTCAGTGGCACCGAGTGGCTTAGGGTGCCACTCAATGGAGAGCCCGTACTTCTCGGCGTTCCTCTCCGCTAGGTACCTAGAGACCCAGATCTGGTCGCCGGCCTCCTTGGCTCCCTTCGCAAAAATCTGATACTCCCATTGGCCCACAGCCACCTCGGCGTTAATGCCCTCCACGTTCAACCCCGCATCCAAGCACATGTCGAGATGTGCCTCGATTATGTCTCTTCCAAAGGCATTCTTGCCTCCAACGGAACAGTAGAACTGCCCCTGGGGGGTTTGGTCGCGCGGGAACCCGAGTGGGAGGTTTGTCTCTGGTTCCCACAGGAAGTACTCCTGTTCGTATCCAAACCAGAAGTCGTCGTCGTCTTCCTCAATGGTGGCTCTGCCGTTGGTCGCGTGTGGAGTTCCATCTGCGTTTAGCACCTCGCACATCACGAGGTAACCATTGTGCCTGTCTGGATCTGGGCATATGAAAACTGGCTTGAGCAGGCAATCAGAGTCTCCACCCTCAGCTTGTAGTGTGGATGAGCCGTCAAAGGACCACATTGGGCACTCATCGACGGTCCCTCCGAAATTACTTCTGATCATTGTCTTGCTTCTGAGGCTCTGGGTGGGTTCGAAACCATCCAGCCAAATGTACTCCAGTTTGGACTTGGTTGTCATGTCAATACCTAAGTTAAGTTCGGCTTATTATGTTTATTTTGACAAATAAAAATATAATATTTAATCAATTGTATAATTTCCATTACTAAAAATAATATTTTGAATATTTTTATTGATTAAATAATCAAAAAATAATCAATGGCCTCCTTGGACAGAAGTTAGACATACTAAACCTAGGGAGGGGTTAGCGCCACACATCTCAACTAAATGCAATGTCACAGCTGCACTTCCATGGGCGCATGGGCTTACCTAATGGCAGCGATCGTCTGTGAAGTAATTGCCACCGCATCGCTGAAACCCGCTGAAGGGTTCAGCAACCCCCTGCCATCAGCAGTAGTTATGATCGGATATATGTCTGCGTTCTATTTCCTTTCCCTTTGCCTCGAGGAGATTCCGATTGGTATTGCGTACGCTGTTTGGTCGGGTGTCGGCATCGTCTCAATCGCGGTTTTGTCATACTTGATCTACAACCAACGTCCTGATCTGAGTGCTATTGTTGGAATGGGGTTCGTTGTCGTTGGGATCGTTATAATGAGGCTTTTCAGCGAGGTTCCAGTTGATTAATCAGGAATACGCACTCACTCCAGCCTTCGCAGCAGGATAGCAAGATTGTCCTTCATCTCAGAGAGTTCTGATTTCAGATTTCGGTTTGGAATGTCGGGGAGCTCGATCTTACGGCTGGCGCTCTTGTTGACGAAATCCCTGACTGTTGAGAGTGCCAATTCCCCCCTGGATGTCCAGAGCCTCATGAACAGGAGTAATTGAAGATCGTTTTGTATTGTTATCGGGGAGGTCTCTTGATCCATGCACGGTGGTGTCGATGGACCATCATTAGTCTGACCCAGAATCATTGGGTTTGCTCTGTGGTAATTTGTCCCCGGTGTTTTTCGCAATCACTTATTTTCATCTACCCATTTTTGAGGTTCTGCGTTGAAATTTGCTTGATAATAGAAATTTAGGTTTCCCTAAAAATTCATAAACAGACTAATAGTCGGCTTGTTTAGGTTGACCTAAAATGAATACGAGCACTAAGAGTCTAATCTTGACGATACTAATGATTGCCTCCGCAATGGCAGGTTGCCTCGGCGGAGATGAGAGCGATGTGGACCTTGACGGTGAGGATGGAGGGTACACCTACGCCTCCAATGTCGATAACCACAGAATGCTGATGGGAGATGTCTGCGACATCAAGGATCTATCGGGCGCCTATGACTGGGACGGAGTCAAAACCATCTACGAAGATGGCGAATACGCCGAGAAGTCAGATGGCAGCTACAGAACTCTGATGGGATTCGCAGATGCCGCAGGCAAGAACCACGCCTATGACGGATACTACGGGGCTGACGGCTCCTGGAATGACTTCGTGAGCGCGGCAATCGACGGCACTGGTCCGTTCGCTGGGGAATCCGACACTGTTAGAGACCAAGCTGTAGAGAAGGGTATCCAGAACGGTGTGATGACTGCATATGCCATACATGAGCTCAATGCAGCGATCATCAAGGCCGAAGCAGGCAACTGGGGCCCAGACGATGCCCAACACGCATGGGACGAAGGGTGGGCTTTCTACCACGGACCTGATGATGAAGGCGCTGACTTCGACGGTTGTGGGCCATATGCCACAGCAGACAAGAGGGCTGGCAACTTCGGAACAACCGATGCTAGCGGCACCGCACAGGCTAATGTTGCAACACTAACTGCCATGAATGATGGACTAACCGCAATGCAGAATGAGAATATGGACGCACTCGTAGCTGCAAGAGACGAGGTCCTGAAGAACGTTGTAATCGTTTACTCCCAAGCATCGGTCAGGTATGCATCTAAGATGACTGACGATCTTGCAGCAAACGATAAAGCCGACTATGACAAGCACCAAGCAGAGGGACATGCCTTCTTTAGGGTCATTGAGGCCTACGTCGCCGATCACACAGACGCTTGCTACAACAATCAGACACATGGCATGGCGTACATAGGAGCTAGCGCTGCTTCCACCTGTGATGCCTTCGCTTGGACGGACTATCAGGGTACAATGGTATGCTACAACACTGTCGTGCACATGGTCTACGCGGAGGGGACAACTGAGGAGATATGCAATGGATTCGCCTCAACATTCCCAGGCAGCAACATGCCAGGATACTACGCTGATTACGGGGCCTCGAAAATCGTCGAAATCTTCGATCTGAAGAATGATGGTGACTCGACGGCCGATTATGAGGCACATGTACGAATGTACTTGCAACCGGCTTGGGATGCTTTGGGCATCACATCTGATGACATCGGACAGCTAGTTTGAGAATATTGAACACAAAAGTTGGCGAGGGGGGCAAAACCACTCCTAGCGCGATCAGACAGGGTATCCACCACCCTGGCCCCCCTCGTCAACAACACAACATTATCTCTCAAAATGTTTTGGGACAACTATGGTCCTGCCACTGCCTACAGCTAACTTTAGGATTAATTTGGCAATCTTGCTATTCCTTTCTGCAAGCTTAAACGGATGCCTCGACGGCTCCAATCAAGCTGACGTGAATGATGCGGAGAGGGTCCCAATCGTGCTTGCGCTCGACAGTAATCTGGAAAGTGTAAGCGGCATTTTTGATGACTCGCTTCTCTCAACCCTCGATTCTTCCTCGCGATTCTCCGTGGGTACTTACCCTGTTGATTCTGAGGGCGCAAAGATTGAGGCATTGAGATTCGGTCATATCGACGTAGCTTTGGTCGATGGCGCCACTGCGTGGATGGGATGGAAAGAGTATGGACTGCAGGTGCTGGCCGCAGAGGTTGATCAGCAGGGCAGATCTTACCACAACGCCCACGCATGGGTCCGATCGACAGATCCAATCGCAACTGCTCACCTTGACGGAGACCAAAACACAGATCCTTTCGAGCTATTCGAGGGGAGGAAGCCCTGCTTCACAGGGTGGCCAGATTCAGTCGGGGCCCTGTTGCCTATGGGTTTCTTGTTGGGCCTGGGATATGCAAATGTCATGGGAGACCCCAACGATGTCGATTCCCTCTCATCCACAATTCGGGGCTTTTTCGAAGAGGACTCGATGATGCCCCAACCAGGCACAACCTACTATGGTAGCGAAGGATCCCTCAGATGTCTCTCAGAGGGTCAGGGCGATATCGCTTTCCTGACTGACAGTGCAGTACAGGAGATTTGCTCTGACGGCGATAACGGACGGAAAGACTGGTGCCTCGGAACGGAAGATTACGTGATGTTGCCAACTTTTGGGCGGTCTCCCAGTGATGCGGTCTTATTCAATCCAGATTCACTAGACGAAGAAGTTCTAGCTTTGTTGTCCGCTGCATTGGAGTCCTCTGGCCCCGAGAATCCCTCTTCTGAAGGCCCGTCAGATGCGGGGACGGTCACGACGTACATCACCACAGATTCTCTCCAACACCTCAATGGCTACTCCGCCTTAGTGTACAACGTACCGGGCATGCAGAGTTACTTCTCGGATGAAGAGTCCCAGTCGGATTTGGACATCAACGAGGTTAAGATAGGGCTACCTACACATGTATTTGATGAACACCATGTGTCTAGTATTGCATATCTCAGAGAGTCTCTCGAAGAAAAATTAAACACGAATGTAAGCATCAACTTCTTCCACGACATTGATGACCTGATCGCCAACCTGAACTCCGGCGACATACATCTAGGCTACTTTGAGGGGTTAGACTCATTGCGTGCTTGGAAATTAGGCGACCTTTCCGTACTGGCAACCTTCCAAAGTTATCAAGACAGAAACAGGCTTGAAATTTACCCAGTCGTTTCGAATGATAGCATGGCTGCCGGGGCCCACTTGGATTCAAGCTCCAATTCATACTCCTTCGAACTCCTGAGGAACGAGGCCATATGTCGCTCTCAGGGCCATGACACAAGCACACTTGCCCTCTTGGCTGCTTACCTCATAGAAACAGGCCACATTCAATCTGAGGATCTTGATCCGAGCTCTACCACGCAGGACATTGTTGCCTCCTTCTTCGTATTGAACAACGGTACACCAAACTCATCAGAATTTTATCCAGACAACATCGCTGACTGCTTCCAGACCGAGGATGGCGATGTGGCATTTGTCTATGGCTCCCGAGAAGAATTTGACTGCGAGTCACAGACAACAGAAATTTGCTTCTTGGACGAGGGGCTATTGGTCTTGCCTCCTATCGCTGAATACCCCACTCCATCAATAATGTACAATCCCAGCAACTTATCGGTCGTGACTCGTACCACGATATTGAACTCAATATTGTCACTCAGCGGCGAGATGTACCTAGAGAACTTCACCTCCCTCGGTAGGTCCTACACAGGGTGCTATGACATCTCGATTCACAAGGTGGACGATGAGTCTCCAAGGGGGGCCTGCGGATCGGAAATTCTGAAGACTCTTTTCCGTTCCAATGGGGCATCCAGAACTACCACTCAGACTCACCTCGAGGGGCTCAATACGATGCTGTCTGTATTACCAGAAGGCACAATACTAGCGTGATCCGTCGACCTATGCCTGTTTGCCGTCGAATTCAGGGTCCCACTCTGAGGCCCATACAGACACTGGCTCGCCCTCGATCTCTATCTGCCCGACTTTGTGTATTCTACTGCATCTCATCAAAGCTCTCTCCATCTCGTGCGGTTGTGGGTCATGATCGAACTCCTTTCGCATGTAGGCGATGATCTCTTTCGTATTGCAAGAGGAATCATCCACCCTCTTCCGAATGAGGCCGACGATTCTTCTGTACTCCCACTTCTCACTCTGACGGCTCACCCAGATGCCTCCATGAATGCACGATGCGCCTCTTCCGTGTCAAATTCCACGACAAGAGGGGATATCACGCCGCATGTTTTGCAGTGGTATTGCCTCCCGGTCTCGAAGCCCATGTAGGGGTATACCTCAACGCTGAAGCAGGAGCCACATGCTCGTATCGTCACGAACATACTGAGGCGCCTGAATCAGTTTAACCTTCGTCTACAAGACTTTGGAGAGGTGCATGATCCTACTGTTTACTTTCACATTCACACTTAGCCCCATTGAGGTTTTTTCATACCAAGCGTGGTTCATCCTAGGCGCCATGGGCAGGACAGTAGCGACTTGGAGGGATCGCATCGAGAGGCGGATTACGGCATGGTCAGGATTCAGACGAGCATTGAGGCTGGACGACAGGATTGCTTTCGATCGCCTCCTTAATTCGGTGAGGAGGAGATCTTCAGCATGTGGAATGATACCTGCTTCCGATGAGATCGAACCGGCATTGCTGTCGATGCTCATTGACTTGGAAGCGCGGCTGTCCAAGGTCGAAAAGGAGCTCTCGGAAAATGGCTGAAGGTTGGATATTGGACGCATATCCAGACCGTATGTCTGATAGAATGACAGTGTGGCTAAAGCACAGAGACGGGTCCGCAACACGGCACCTACTCGATTGGTCGGCAACCATCCATGTGCACTCCAGCGATGAGAATCTAAAGTCCCTAGAGGAAATGCTTTCGAGGCCTTCATACAGATACATGCATGGGGGCTTGACCACCCGTAGGGAATCTCACTACATCGAGCATGGCTCGTCCGCTCTGAAGGAGGTTCTCGCCATCAGGGTTGGAAGGGCGAAGAGCATAGGAAAGATTGCTAATTCGATCTCGTCAATAGGTTCTTGGAAAGACTTTGAGATCTTCTCAGTCGACCCTAGGCCTGCACAGAGATTCCTGCACGATATGGGAGTCAGACCATTCAGCAGGGTCCTGATAGACGGCGGTAAGATTCGTGCCCTAGGCAGTGACAGCATGGATAGCCAAGATCTTCCCCCCCTCAGAAAGGCGTCTTTGCTGGTTGATTGCAGAGACCCTCTCGGCAAGAGATCTGCATCAGGATCCATAGAATGGGTGGAAATCAAGGATTTAGGAGATGGCCATTCGAAGTCAGAAGAGCGGGTGATTCGCGTGTCGAGCAAAGATTTCAGCGACTCCGCGGAATTCATACAAAGCATAAGCGAAAACATAGTTCGAATAGATCCTGACATCTTGGTGACCGATAAGGGCGACAGCATAGATTTCCCTGCATTGTTGTCCGAAGCGCTCTCTGAGAAGATCGACCTTCGATTCGGCAGGGGGGGCGGCAAGGTGGATAGACGGAGAGGAGCTGTGACTAACTGGAGCTACGGAGAATTGCTAAGATCAGAAGCATATCACGCCATAGACGGGAGGGCGCATGTCGACTTCGGACATTCATTCATTGCCAAAGAGGGGGGTATAGAGGGGCTGATTGAAATTTCAAGAATGTCTGGCATACCCTTGCAGGACCTATCTAGGCTTTCTCCAGGGTCTGCGATCTCAGCCATACAGATCAGGCAGTCGATGGAGGATGGGGTTCTTGTGCCGTGGAAAAAAAACAGGGCAGAGGATGTCAAAAATGGAAAGGATTTGTTGCTGGCAGACAGAGGAGGTTTGTATCTGGATCCTGTCCCAGGAGTCCACAGAGATGTCTTCGAGTTAGATTTCACCAGTCTGTTCCCGAGCATAATCGCAACAAGGAACATAAGTCCTGAAACCATGAACTGTGCCTGTTGTGACACGAATGGACCAATAATCGGGAACAAGTTGCTACCTCTTGACCCGGAAGATGCCGATCAGAAAGTTAGAGATGGAATGTTTTCAGATCGCGTCGAGGGACTCGCCGTACCTGAAATTGGAGGGCACACGTGCGGAAGAGTGCGTGGTTTCCTCGGGAGAGTCGTTGCGCCCATAATCATCAGGAGGATGGAGTTGAAAGCCTTAGTCAAGTTCAAGGGCGACAAATGGGATAAGCGGCAGAATGTTCTCAAATGGCTACTAGTGACTTGTTTCGGATATACGGGCTACAGGAATGCAAGGTTCGGAAGAATAGAGTGCCATGAGGCCATATGTGCTTGGTCCAGGGAAATTCTACTAGGTGCAAAGGACCTTGCAGAAGAAGAGGGGTGGAGTTGCCTACATGCCATAGTTGACTCAATCTGGCTAATTGACAATAGAGGGAGGGGGAGGGAAGATCAGCGCGATTCCATAACTAGGCTCATGCAAAGAATAGAGATCATGAGTGGGATACCAATAGAGATGGAAGACCTGTATAGCTGGATAGCATTCATACCAAACAAAACCACAGGCGTATCATCTCTGACGAAGTACTTCGCTCATGGCGAAAATGGCTGGAAGATAAGGGGCATCGAGATCAGGCAGCACTCGACATGCAGATGGGTACGCAGGATTCAGGAAGAAATCTTGGAACATGTGAAATCTGATTCTCCAGAGGAGGCTCTAGCCAACTCGATCAGAGCGTATCTGAGAAACCTAGATGAGATGAAGAAGGGAGAAGTTCCGCTTGGCGACTTGGTGGTAAGAAGAAGAGTGAAGAAGATTGTTGCCGACTACAAAGTGCAAAACCTCACTTTTTCAGCATTGATGAGGGGGCATTTGATGGGACAGGATAACCCCCCAGGACGGAAGATTGGCTTCGTCGTTGTGAATAAGAGGCGATCTATGCCCCCAGAGAGAGTCAGGCTGGAGTCGGAGGTCAATTCTAATCCAGAACTACTCAGGGGCATGAGGGGCGACTTTCACTTCTATGAAGCGCTGGCTCGTCGAGCGTCTTGCTCCATCCTCTCTCCGTTCGGCGTGTCTGAAGACACGTTATCCAGTGGAGGGCGCATACAAACGACTCTGGATGAATGGTCTGCGGCGTAGAAATCTCTCAATGAGACGCTTGCAGCTAGAGATTGAATCGGGTTTGCTGAGATCTGAAGGTTGTGATGCGTTGCGACGATGTTTGTTCCATCATAAGACGCGATGGAGACCTTGTCGTCAGCACACTCGTTCATTCTGGCAGGAAGGCCCCTTTGAACGTCATTGGTCCTAGGCTCGGGCATTGTCATCACAACTAGGACATTCCGGCTCTGAGCCAAGGACTTGATTCTCTCAAGAGACTCTGAAAGCATAGAGATTCCTTCTGCCCTCCTGACTTGCATATCTCCGAACATGCCGATGAGATCCGTTATGAGCACCAGTCTGATTTCCGATTCTTGCGCGTTGGATCTGATGTCCTCCTTTGCACGTCTGACTAGATCCACCATCTGATGTGCTGTGAAAGCCCGGCATCCTTGCAACAGTCGGAGTTTCTCTGGGGAGCTCCCCCTCTTGGAGAGCAAAGGTATCAGGCGAGAGGGGTCGAGAGCCATTCCTCCGTCTATCCAGTGGACAGTTCTGCCAGAGCAAATCTCATCACAGATCATTTCGAAGGCAATGGCATGCGTGTAGTTTCTCTTTCCCGCCAGCAGCAGTGTTCGTCCGGTTGCAGGCCTAGGAAATGACGATGAAAGTCCCACTGCGCCCCATGAAATTAGATTGGTGCTTTGGCCCATAGAAAGTTGAAGAGAATCGGGGGTCTCATTACCTTTTCAGTTGGGATTTGATCAAATCCCTGTATATCTCTCCGCTTTGCCTCAGAGATCGAGTTTGGCTCTCATAATCGACCTCATAAAGCCCGAAGCGCATCGAGTATCCCTCGGCCCATTCGAAGTTGTCCATCAGAGACCAGTAATGGAACGACCTGACATCATGTCCATCCTTTATGGCCTCGGATAGTATCCAGATATGTCTCATGAGATGTTCGGGCCTTAGGGAATCGGAGGCGTCTGCCACGCCATTCTCCGTAACCTCGATCGGGACGTCGAAACCAGATGCATATTCTATTGCCCTCCTAAATCCCTCGGCGTACATCGGATATCCGAAATCGGTCTCAATCTCATGCTCTCTTTTCTGGAAATCCAGATCCTTGGTAGCCGTGGGAACGAAGAGTCCGGTGATGAAATGGGTGTAATAATTCAATCCAATGAAATCCAAGGAAGACCTCGCACCCTCAATTCTCGAGCCGAACATCCTGCCCTTCAGGATGGCCCTCTTCCAAGCACCATTCCAAATCCAATCCAACAGTCTGCTTGCCGCCCAGTCAATTGGGCTCCATCGATTGGTTGGATCGAACAAAGTCACATTCTTGGCCATTCCAATCGAAGAATCTGGATTTTTTGACTTCAACAGGGTGTATACTCTGGCATGGGCTCTCATCATGTTCTTCATCACGGAAATGCAGAGCCCGATTGACCGTTTTCCTGGTGGGAACTGTCCGAGGGCATACCCCATCGAGGAGAAAACTACTGGTTCATTTATTGTGCACCACATATTCACCCTGTCAGAGAGAGCTTTGTGCACCTTCTCGCAGTAATTTACGAATTCGGGTATGTTCTCAGCCTTGGAGAACCCTCCCTTTTCCTCCCACCAATCAGGGTGGGAGAAATGGTGGAGGGTGATCATCGGTCTTATCCCCTTGGATAAAAGGTCGTCCACCATTCTGGAATATTCGTGAAGTGGCCCGTCTTCCCAAACCCCTTGCTCGGGCTCTAACCTACTCCATTCGATCGAGAACCGATAAGTGGTGAGACCGAGGTCTGAGATCAACTGAAAGTCCTGCTTCCATAGATTCCAATGATCGCATGCTTGGCCACTCTGTTCCATACCGCTGGATGTCTCAAACATGGTCCAGTTGTTCCTCAAGCCACCCTCGATCTGATGTGCTGCAGTCGCGACGCCCCAGTGAAATCCATCTGGAACTATGATTGATGTCAAGTCCAGATCTTCCCAATCCATGTGCGGCTCTGGGTGTGCTCTCCTGAGGTAAGCAACGAGGGTGAAGAGAAGTAAGAATCCTATCGACGACAAGATCGCGAGGCTGTCAATCACAGCACAACCAAGAGCATTTGCCTCATATATGGTCCGAAATGGGCCATATGCTGACTACGCTTGGAAAAGTCTGACTGGCAACCGAGTCTCTGTCTATTGTTTCGATGGCAGCCAATCTCCTATCCACAGGGCCATCCATATCAAGAATGCCTGAGCAAGGGCCCGAAGGATGTGTCCGTTGGTCGACAATGTTGAACCCCCTATGGGGATGTCATTGACCCACATGTTTAGATTCGCCCAGTAAAGTACGACCAGCATCATCGCGATTAGTATTGATGCCTCAGGCCTGTAGTAAGGAAGCATAATGCCGATCCCCAGAATGATCTCGAAAAGGCCACTCAGGTAGACCCAAAATCTCGGGTTTCCAAGTTCCTTCGGCACTATTGGCTCAAACCATGCAGGGTCTTGGAAATGTCTGAACCCAACAAACACAAAGGATGCTCCAAAAATAATCGGTATAAGTTCCATCAAGTGCCTCCTCATATTGCCTCCGGAGGGCCCAGCGTATACAAGTTGGGTATTCATGACACCCAAAACAAGTTCACTTCTTTGATTCCAGGGGCAAATACGGGGGCGATGGGTCTAATTCAGTGGAGAGGCTGATCCACTATCTCTGCCATCATTACTGACTCTTCGGATTCCATGCCGCCCCTCCTCGATCTGAATAGCGTGATTATGGCCATTGACGCCAATAAAGTCGCTGCGAGTATGGAAATCGCAAAGGCGATCTTTGATTCGCCCTCTTCGGAAATTGAGCCTTCAACGGTCATCACGATGGGGATTGAGGACCCCGAATCTCCAACTGCCCTGATCTCAATGTCATGAGCTCCGGGCCCGATTCTCCCATTGTCGATGATTAGTGACCAGTTGAATGGGGTTAGAGCACTGCCCCCGATATTGTCTCTTTCGTAGTCGACTTCCTTCCAATCCCCATAACCGATCCTGTATTCGACTCGGCTTACTTGGCCTTCGATGGCCCATGAGTGCCCTTTGAGCACGATCTCGCCCCCGTATTCAGTGGAATTCAACAGATGTGCCTGTTTGGTCCAGTCGATCTTGCCGTAATCCGACGAGTTGGCCATGTGGAGTGCCATTTCAACTGCCTTTCTGGCATCCACCATCCCCCATCCGAAATCCCTGTTCCAATAGGGGTCTATCTCCGGAAATGTGGGTTCACCGCGCCTCTCTGCGGTTTTCTTAAGGATCTCTCTGATGATTAGTGGGTCCAATGATGGATTGGCCTCGATCATGAGGGCAATGACGCCAGTCACAGCAGGCGTGGCATATGACGTCCCTGACCCCCTCCCAGTGTAGCTGTTCAATGATGCATCCTGCCCGGGGATATTGTTGTTACAACCTCCGCTCGAGACGCAACCCTCTGCCTGGATGATGTTCGAGCCTGGTGCGGTGACATCTGGCTTCAACTCATTCACTGGATTATTGTCACCGTTGTCTTTCCTGGGCCCTCGGCTGGAGTATCCCGCAATGGTATCGTCCGACCTTTCTATGGTGTTCTGATCGTCGGTGGATCCCACTGTTATCGAGAGGCTGCTTGACCCCATGCCCGAGAATCCGTCATTGTCTGGTCCGTCGTTCCCTGCCGCAACGCTGACAGTGACACCGGCCAAGGTGGCCTCATCGAGTATTCTGCTGTGCATATCCTGTCCATCGCTGCCGCCCCCCTCATGGCTTGTGATGCCCCATGAGAGGGAAATTATGTCAATTCCATGCAGGGTTTCATCCACTCCTTGCCATGGTGTGTCCTTGTTGTCAATTATCCATTGAAGGCCATTCATTGCTGACTCGTAGAACTCCTGCTCCAAGAGGTAGTTCTCGAATGGGCCTGCCCCCACGTCGGTTCCGATCCTGACGTCGATGAGAGTCGCGTTGGGCGCTGATCCGTAAAAACCAGTCTGTTCCCCGTCGGGACCAATTCCTGTTGCCGCTGCCATTCCCATACAGGCGGTGCCATGCTGATTGCCATCGTCGGGGTCAAAGGACCCGTCAGATTGCCTTCCACCCGCGAGTATGCACATCGGGTCTGAATGGACGAAACAGACAGCATCATAGCCTGCGACGTGCTTGCCCATCAGACCAGGATGCTCGCTGTCAACCCCTGTGTCAGTCAGGGCAATATTCACTCCACTTCCTGTGACGCCTAGATCCCATGCGCCGGCTGGATAAATGTCTGATGAGCTTGCCTTGGTTGCAGGGGTCTGTATGTCGCCGAAGAACTCCAGCCTCCCGTACTCCTCGACCATTACGACGCCCTCCAATCCAGACAATTGGTGCAATAGATCCGTCTCGACCTGCCCCAACAGAAGTGCATTGACTGCAGGGACATGCACACGAGGCACCAACCCAAGTGACATCAGCGAGAGCAAATCTCTAGACCCGACGTCCCGAGAATAGGATAAGCCCACCCATTGCAGCGGGTCACCAGACTCCAAGGAGTCATGAATCCCATTCCGGTTGGCATCAAGCGTGGTCCTCTCCCACCATTTGTTGTCACTGGGGATAACTGGGGTCCGAGCGGGAGTGAAATTGCTTTGTTCAAGGGAGACATGGGGGGAATCGGTCTCCACCATGCTTCCACCATCCGCAAGGAGGCTGCCTGACAAGGGCAAAACGAGGGTCAGTACTAGCAACTCAGCCAATATGGCTCTCTTCTCCATGGCACGACTGTAGAGGACAAGGGTCAAGAAATATCCGGACTAATGTCAGGATTCTTTCTGGTGGGCGATACAGGATTCGAACCCGTGTCACCGGCTTAGAAGGCCAGCATGATATCCAGACTACACCAATCGCCCAACCTGCGATGGCGTCCTTCGTTTGAATCCATCTCCAGTAATGCAACTGGATTTTTCAAAAAAAGAGACATTTACACGTATGCCAGGCATTCTGTGGAGGGTCGGAATTGCTTACTAATTCGCCACTCAACACTTGACCGCCTGGGTCGAAAGGAGGTTGCTTTCCAGTCTATTGAGCCAGCCTTCTCGCGCACGCTTCCAGTGCCTCACCCTCATCCACGAGGCTCCTAATGTACCTTGGTACGATGGCATTTGATGTCTCTAGGTCCTGCAAATCTCCAACCCACTCAAGTTTGGACTCTGGTGGAGCACACCCTTCCCGGTATTCATGAACAGTCCATATGGAGCATCCGGTGTTGTCCTCATCTCGGACCTGTCTGAACCATGGGCTCTGAATCGGTTCCCTGATCATGCCGTTCCTTTGCATGAATCTGACTACACAATCAAGTTTTACATATTGCCAGCCAGCTTCACGGAGCCAATGCTCAGACATTTCGTCCTCAGCCCCGTTTTGGAACCAAATCAGGGGCGGAATGCCTTGACTGGTCAACAGCAATTTTCTCACAGCATCTCTAGCCCTCAATGGAGCTAGGAAAAGAACGATTATTTCGGGTTCAATTCCCTCCTCAATCATGGGCCTAATTGGATATCCGCCGATGCTGCCCCCTGCATGGCGAGGGTGAACAGGGACTGGGCTCCAACCCATCTCAGAGATATCATGCACGGCACGATTTGCAGGCGCTTTTGGGTTAAGGCCCGCGCCCAAGATGTGGATTCGACTGGCTGAGAGCACCGCCGCCGATATTCTATTTTTCTCCACCTCCATGAAGAAAACTCGGATTCATTGGATTATTTCTACCCGTGCATTCGCTGGAGAAACAGGAAATACAACGCCCAATATTTCCCATTCCCCAAAATCTTTCCCTATTCAGCGGCAAGTCCGATCGGGACCAGTTCTTAGCTCCGATTCAATGCCTATTCTCCAGCCGGCACTGATGAGTGGTGCAGTTGGATTCTTAATTTGCCATTATCATCTCGAATATAGCCGAAAGTGTACTCGGCCTTCGTCTCAGACCCTTTCGGTCCTGTGAAGTGATAGTTCCCCATCGCAAGCGCGCCCGTTTGGTGCGTGACTACTCCACTATTCTCGAACCTCACCTTGGTCCAGCCCTTGATCGCAAAACCCTTGTCCTCAGGGCAAGCACCATTTGAGGCAACAAAGTATGAAAGTGCTGACTCGGGGGTACTACGGAATTGTTCAACTGACGCGAGCGTTGGTTTGAACAAGACCTTTCCTTGATCATAAGCGTAGAGCGTCCTAATGTGGTTTTCAGCCAACCCGATGTAGTCCCCTCCATCGCGATGAGCCTTGGCGATTTTGACGATGCCGTCCCCCCATGCCCTTTGGGCTTGGTCGACCTCCTCGATACTGACCATCGTAAGCCCTCTTTCTAATACTGAGTGTTCGATCTTATGAACATCATGGTTGCCATCCTGTTGAGATGGAACATCTAAACTCAGATCGAGAAGGGGGCGATTAAAAAATTGCAAATGTTGGGCCGACACATCTCGCACGCTGCGATTCCGTTCTGACAGGGCTGGTTCATGGGATTAAATGGAAGTCAACACGTGGTGATCTCTACTGACTTTGTCTCGGCTAACGTCGTCGATCAGAGAAACATCGATCAGGTGATTGGTCGGGAGTTCTCTGGGAGGATGTCAATCAATGTCAATTGCTGATTTCCCTCAAATTCCAGTTTCTTCAGAACAGCAGGAAGATTTGGAGTCCCTTCTTTGTTGGCACTATTGCTGGCCCATTCTACAATCGCCTCGTATTCTACTTTCTCACTCAGGCCCCCCAACCAGATGTGGTCACCGTCGGTTCGCAACAGGACTACGTTTCGCATTTCACACGTCCCCAGACACCCGGAAATCGTAAGTTGGATCTCTCTTTCGAGATTTCTTTCAGCCCATGCCTTCTTGAGAAATTCCACAGGCACTTCATCGTGGCCCCTACCCACATTGCCACAACAGCATCCCTTGCAGACGACAACTCTGTTGGCCATATTACGTCACGCCCAGCAAAATCCAGATGGTTCCTTTAATCCCACATGAGCAGAGCCTTTTTATTATTTTTTTAAATATCTCTAATAATATGATAATTTTACATTTTCAATGGCTATTGACCTCATGCCCCGGACATGTATATTATATCCCCTTGTTGGAGGAAATTGGAGGGATCATCACAGCTACTAACTTCCCAATGCACAAAGACAAGAACAACAGATTTCAGAGCAACAAAAAATATCAATGCAACAGTCCGTTTTTGAGTTCGTGGGTTTTGCCAACAGCATCGAAATTGGTGCACGAAACACACCATTCCTCAGGGCCATGGTGGATGGTGAAACTTCCTCGTCGAGATTTCCGGGTACCGGTTCCACACATGAGATGGAGTTCCTATTGACTTCGCTGATTGCCACTGTTCGCAACAACACGAAAATTCCAGCTGCAGCGAGAATTACCGCCATTCCCACAACCGGATCCTGCCGAGTGTAGAACAATGCGAAAAGGTATCCGTGAATGAAGCAGATCCTGATCAACAACTTCGAGCGAGGAAATTTGAACTCCTGCGAGGCGGCTATTTTCCACAGATACATGGTGACTTGAGGTAGGCTGAAAGCCAAAATCGCAATCAGGAGTGTCACCTCTGGTATCTCAATCCTGATCTTTCCAAAAATGATGATCCAATGCACAATTATCAAGTAAATTACGGTAAATAAGGTCGAAGTCAGTGATTCAGGATTTCCTCCCGATAGCGCCGAGGTTCCAACTTTCCAAAATTGGAAGGCGGCATACCCAAGGATAAGGGTCCAGAGGAGTGGATTCAGTTCGCTTGTGATGATCGAGATGTATACTGGCAGTAGGAACGAGAGAAAGACTGTATTTGCAAGACATCCGATGCAGTAATCTATTTTCCCTAAACTAAGGACATGGAAAGCATAATTATCACTGTTCTTGCAGTGGTGCATAAATATGACTTTTCGTAATGAATCATTAGCGTTTTGCCGGCACTGGCATTCGTAATTCCCCTGTCAGATTGGAGTTCACAATTCAGCGCACATATCAAGAGGGAAGTTCTCTGGTCTTGTTTCCACGAAGGAGTTGGGATAGGAAATGGTGAGATCAGCCACTGATTTTAGCAAGTACTTTTCAGATCGTTACCTCTATTTATGGATGGTCTCAGGAATTATTTTCCCGCCTATTTTCTTCATTTGGTTCCCGCTCCAAGTCTATTTTTTCTTTTTCTACTGGCCGAAGGATCAAGCCTCAGAAAATGGCCATTCAAATGGCCAAATCCTCCACGATTGGCCGATCTCATCCTTGAAAGGTGCTAGTGAGAAAAGGGCGCCTGTGGGGGCAAGAGAGGAAGAGTGGTGGAACTTGGAGGGTGCCGAGGAGGAAGGGCCGAGGGCGCCACGGGAAGAGTGGTGGAAACGGATATGATGTATGACCAACGGGTCACCCCTTCGCACACTTTACTGGGCAAGGCTTTCCATTGGTGCTTCATAATTATCTATGCCTATGGGATATTCAAGCAGTTAGACGATATCTCCCAGTCAGAGGACAAGGGCTTGCTTGTATTCGAAGTGGCGTTCGCGAGTGTTTTCCTTCTAATCGTCATTCAAAGGTACTCATACATCAGAAAGTTTGGGACGTTCATAGGTGCCAACGAACCGATCCCGGTGGCCCACACACTCCTTGCAAGATCTATACACGTCTCCATGTATCTGTGTTTGATTCTCCTGCCATTGTCTGGCTTGGCTATCGCAGGCCTGTTTTCCCTGGGGGTCGTCGAGGGAAAGATGCAGGGCTTAGCACTCCTTGTGCATGAATTCTCCGCGGATCTCAGTTACCTCCTAATTGCAATGCACATCATAGCAGCATTATGGTCGCGGATCAAGGGAGATGGGGTCTGGACCTCCGTGGTCCCCATCTTCAAGGAGGCAGGCCCCTCTAGGAACGAAACGGTCACGAGACTGTCAAGAATAGAGAAGAAGGTGTTTGAGAGGGCAGGCGAAGTTCTCTCGCTCACAAAAGAATAGAAGAAATGGATGGCTAACTTTCATCGGGTTGTGTTGGGTTGGATCAAGGGGCCTAATTTCTGACCAATTGCGATCCTAGAGCCTTTGATCGAAGCCCATGATTATGTATACCCCCTGCCCCAAGTAGTCTCAATGAAGAGGCTTTTAGCGTATTTTTTCGGTGGTTCGAAGGAGAATAAAACGATTGAAGGGGATAGGGGGAATCGCAACAAAAAATTGTCCTCGAAGAACAATTGGATCGGGCCGGACGGTACCGAAAGTGGTCCCGACGTCTCAGAGGATTGGTACTTGACGTACGATGGGCCTGCGCCGATCGTTGAGGAGGTATACGAGCCGAACTATGCCGTAGATAGGGGAAGTGGCGCCATCCCCATCGCCTTCTACATCAATAAATGGGGCGTACCAGATGGATTTGGGGACACTGAACTTGAGAAGAGTCATTCTTCCGAGTGAATCTCGCTAGCGTGCCATCCAAGACGAAATTTCTTCCAAACACTTTCCCGGGCACTCGAACTGTGGGTTGTGGCCTACTTTCGGCAATCGGACAAGCGTCGCGTTTGGGATGAGGGAATCATACCATACGCCCATGCTCACTGGACATACGGTGTCTTCCTCCCCCCAAATCAAAAGCGTGTCTGTGGCAATTGCTCGAACCTCTGAAGGGTTGAAATCCGCCCATGAGTCTCTAAACTCCTGGAACATTGCATCCATGTTCCCAGGGTACCTCGAGAGATCCCACATCCTGTCTATCTCCTGGTTGGAAATCGACGACTTATCAAAAACCATATCCTCGAGTGATTTTCTTGCCATGTTCCGTGACCAAATTCGTTTGATTAGAAACCGGCCAATTCGACTTCCCATCATCCTCAGTGCCAAGGGCCGAGAACGCTTTTGGCCCAGAGGGGCCCCACTCGCCGCAATCAATACCAATCCCTTGACCCTGTCTTGGTTTGCTAGCGTGTACTTGATTGAAATTCTACCTCCCATGGAGTGTCCCACCAAAACCACGCTACTGACCCCGAGGAGCTCTATCAATTCAGACAGATCTGAGACATAATGATCGATGCCGTATTCGTTATCCATTGATGGACCAGTCAAACCATGTCTGCGTAGATCGAATCTTATCACCCGGAAGTTGACGGCCAGATGCTCCACGAATTGGTGCCATGTGTGGAGGTCCTCAGAATGCCCGTGAACTAGAACGATGGTTGGCGATTCAGGGTCCCCCTCGTCCCTAAAATGAATGCTATCGCCGTTCGATAGTTCAATGAACTGTGATGGGGATTGTCCGTACTTCTCCTTCAAGCGCCCCACATCCCCCTTCCCCGGGCCGAAGAAAATTGATGAGATGGCACCCATTGGCACCACCGAGAATCGGTTTTTCTTTATCTATTATCATCGGGACAGGGTGATTTTGATATTGTTGGCGTGCCTGAGTATGCAATTCCAGTGTTATCCATGCGAATCACTTGCTTATTTTGTCCCACCATTGTGGGAAGTTCTTTGATTCGCTTCCCGCAACAAGATCTGCGCCCTGTGTATCGGGGGTTGGCTGGCCCGGTTCTGGGTACTCGTCATATTGGAGCCCGGGATTGTTGTGATATCTCATGTGATCCAGACAGAATTCAGATTCAAACAATGCAGTTCTACGGCAGTCGAAGACTTTGCATGGCATGCCCCCAACAGTGTGTTCGTAATCTGGATCTGTTTTTCCGATGCCCTTTACCATGGCCCACAAGAAATAAAAGATGAGTTGGGAGATAGTTATGGTCCAAAATATCTTGTCAATTGGATTCATCACTGCGCCTCTTTGGTTAAGATTATCACTATCACAAATAACGATTTTCACTTATTCCAAATCCTGGTGATCTAATATGCGTTCAGTATATGCTGTATCAAAATTTAAGTGACATATCAATCACCAAGCGACGTGGAAAAACAGGAAGAATGGTGGAGGGAACTAGAGAAGGAAATACCAGATCCACTCGTCGGCCCAAGTAGGCCCACGGAGGCTCCCGAGGGTGAGTTCTCAGGTCCTGTTCGACGGCTCTTCCTTAGGAGGGAGGGCCTTTTTGAATACATATCTCCTGGACTCCTTGCCTCTTCAATCATATCTTTTGCTTCATTGGGAATAATAGTCGGGTTCGGAGGAGTCCTAGTTGGGGGCCTCATACAGGATTGGGCTAACGAGGAGGAGGCTTTCACGTGGGCAAGAAGCCTCAACGGAAAATGAGTATGCTGGCTCCCTATTCAACATGGCCCCTGTGCAGGGAAAAAATACAAATCCTGCACCTCTGCCTAATTTTTAGGGATGACCATGACTAGTAAGGAAATTTCAAACGGTAATGGTTTTTATTGGATTATTGCCTTCTTTTTGGGTCAAGGGGTTATTGCCGGTGTAATTTTTATCATACTCGGAATAACCCAGGCAATAGAACCCTTCCTACTCACCTCCTACAAGTACGGGCTGTTGATAGAAGGCGCGATAATTTTGGCCTTCATCACCATCGGAGCGTTGACGTCGTCTGTTTGGATAACTCTCTTGATTAAAAATCCGATAAAATTTGTAATTACCGACGAATACGTACAAGCAGTGTTGCCCGGAAGCTTGATATCAAAATCATCCAGTTTCACCGAAAGGCACCCCTTGGAGGGGATCACTAGCATAGAGCTAGAGGAAGTGGTTTCCAGAGACGATGAAGGTGGAACATCTATCACCTATTCCGCCAAGCTCATAGGATTTTATGGAACAAACATTGGGACGCTGCGAGGGATAGTCAGCACAGGTGTTGCCGACGAGATAGCCGACGCCATAGGGGTTGGGATTGTGCGGAAGTTTGACTGAAAAATTTGCTTGGTTCTGAACTGGTCATCGCCGATTGCAAAACTACACACTATTTCTGCATGGATGCATGATCCTTCTCTAGCTTCCTTTACTATTCTGTTCCGCGTCGTATCAATGCTGTCACTGAATCCAAGTAGGCCCGTGTTAAGTGCGCAAGTATTCTGATCCAAACCAACGGTATTATGATAACGAGTGGATAGAGGATCAATTCTTTCAAACCAATGTCAAGGGCAGACCAGCCAGTAAGGAGGACGGCTCGATTTGGGTCATTAGGGTTCACATAAACGGTAATGGGTTCCCCCGGAGGGTAGCCGTCCGCGTTGCGACGCCCGGAGCCACAGTCTGCCGCATCATACGTGCTACTATGCAGAGAATGACTGATCATGTCGCCACTGTACGTCTCGTTCTCGTAATCATACTCATATTCGATTCGCAGGCAGTACGTGGTATTCCCATCAGCTTCGGTATAAGATTCCACTCCGCTCGCGATGATTGTCCCACTCACCGGGGTCCAGTCCCTCGCGTCCAAATCTGCCCTGGCATCATCTACAGCGTCGGCCAAAACAAACGAGAGCACAATTATGAAAAGAAGGGTACCAGCCCAAAAGACAAACATAAAGAAAGTGAACAGAATCATCTGAGATCCCGTTAAATTAGGATCCCGGGCGACATCATTCTTCTGACCACCCATGTAACCCGACAGAGAGGTCCTTATTTATTGATTCTTCAATCACAATATGAGGCATGATGGCGACATCTCAAGGATTCCCATTTGTTCCTTCTCTGAAAAATTCAAGCACATCCCCATATGCCTCATCGTCTGAAAATGGCAAATAGTGATCCGCAGTGCTGCTGATCACTATCGTCGGCTCCTGATATACGCCCGCGAGTTCTTGTACTCCGAAGATGAAAACATCATTGGCACCGCCGAAAATAAGCGCATCTACACCCAGAGGGGCTACTTCGTTGATGGTGTCGTTGAGCCCGGAATGGGTCGTGGGCAAGTATCCGTTGAAAAGGAAGGCTTTCTCGAATGATGTGTTTGAGTTGGCGATGTAAACAGTCGCCATCGGGCACCCTTGTGAGTATCCAAGGATGCCGTAGAAGGGGCCATGCTCCTCCACTATTCCGTCTAGATACTCCATTGATAGGTCTGCCCAGTTCCTATCCTCATTAGGCTCTCCCTTCCCTCCCGGGGGATCAGCGTACCAGCATTGATCGCACATGCTGTCGTGGTCAGGAGCATCTGCGAAGAAGAACTCGAACTCCGGCAGGTCGGACATCAGGTCCTGCATTCCAGGCTGGGCCATTAGCCCCTCTGGACTGTCCCCCCCTCCATGCAATGCAAGGATCTTGAGCTCGCCAGTGTAACCCTTTTCCCTGACTGAGCCTTCTTCCGAGCCAGTGCACCCTGTGAGGGTAGCAAGGATTATGAGAAGCAACAATTTTGTCACGCTAACCTTCATTGGCGCCCGTTCCTTATCTCTCTGCGTGCGTACTGGACGGATTAATCCATCCATTTTCTCTAGCAAACCCTAATGGGTTGGGATTATGATGCATCTTCAACCTCCCACCAGTACTTGCTGGTAGTTGCCCTTTTCCCAAACCCCATTCCTATCGCGGTAGCAACAACCGTCACAAATGCGCCAATGGTAAACATTGCCGCACCCGGAACCAATATTGCGAGTCTGTCCTCGCCCGTGGATGT
>DAZE01000005.1:2539-135950 GCA_002507175.1 Euryarchaeota archaeon UBA558 | reverse complement strand
GGTCCTGCCTCGCCCTGGGGTCCGGCGGGTCCTGTGATGTCTATCTCCACCCATTGACCTGTATCGCAGGCATGGAACGAGGATGTGTCGGATACGTAGTATAGTCTGCCTTCGTGAACTCCATCACACATCGGCAATTCCGATATCGATACTGCATGGTAGACGTTCCAATCCTGAAGCTCAGTGGCTGGATTGGGTTCCTCGGAGTCCGTAGCCGATAGGCACCCTGACATGGCGGTCAACATCATGCCTATGGAAAAAGCAATGGTCACAATTTTATGGCTGTTCATGAGTGTCTCAGAATCCGACCTACCCATAATCATTAGTTAGAGTCCACCGTTGTTCACGACTACCACCAAGGTCATCAATAAGGTGGGGAGGAGGGCTTCGAAAAGTGCATTGGCCCTTCTCAACGGAGATTTTCTGCGGAAGTTCTCTAATTGCTCCTCGACGATCTGGTTCATCCTCGTGCGTATGATGCCCATGACAGTGGCGTGAATCTGGTCTGAGAATGGGGCGAGGATGGTGTAGTCAAGCCCCCTTTTGATTTGTTTTGCTATGGAGAGAGCGATTGGGTTCTGGGATAGCAAGCTAGCGACTCCAGACACCAATCCCGATTCTGTAGTAGACTCTTTTTCGTTGGTCTCGGCCTGTTTGAGTTCGTTCAGGAACCACGATCTCTTGAAATCCTGATTTAGGTTCCAAGATTGAAACTCGTTCTCTGCCATCAGCCACATCCCCTCTAGTTGGGAGTATGAGCGCTCGAAGAAGTCGCGCAACTTGGCGGATCTTCGTATATCTCGCGCCAACCATATTACGAGTAGCGCAGCGAATAATGAGTATGTTGCCCTCGAGAGCGTCCCGAGCGCAACGGAATTCGCATTCAGAAATGCAATGGTCGGGAGTGCAATGGCCATGGGTGCAATTAAGGTCATTATCTCCCAGCCGATAAACGACCTCCCGAGTTGCTTCAATGATGGCTTTAGGAAAAGTTCACTGACGTTGTTTAGATTGGCCATCACTCCCCTGTTTTCTAAGTCGTCGTCAATTGAGGTGGCTAGTTTTCGCAATGGGGCATACACAAGTATGATTCTCGTGATGAAGGCGATAACCAGCACTAATACGATCAAGTCCCGAACGCTTTCAGGAGGGAATGCTGGAATAAATCGCACCTAATCCCCCAACTAGGGCCTGAAGCTGTTTTGATGAAGAGTTTTCCTAGGTTTTTTTTGAAATATAAAGGCCCATACCATCTTATGAGATACTGAAAATTCATAATCCGATGAAATCGAAGGTGGATCGTATGGACAAGGCTGTGCTGACTCTGAGGGTCTGTGGCTGGTCTAGCATCGCAATGGGCTTGGTCTTCTTCCTGATTCCCGATTGGTATGCGGAGCTGGAGGGGGCTAACACAGAGAACATAGCATGGCTCAGGAATCTCGGGGCAGCATTGGTTGCCGTCAATGGGGTTGGCGCCCTTCTCGCGGCCAAGGATCCTATCGGGGAAAGTAACCTCTACGATGTCGTGATGTTGGCCTCCATTTTGGAGACCATGGCCCTTGGATGGTCCACCTACACATGGGAATTTTCAGCTACCGAGGAGATTTTCATCACAGGGCCTCTCGTACTTGCGGCTGTTGTCAGCCTAGCTCTCATCCTTCTGAGGCCTAGTGCCCATGGCCCGTCTCAGTCCTGACTGGGCCCAACCTTCTCCTAACCAGGATACCGAGGGCAAACAAGATTCCAATCAGCGCCAAGAATGGTGCCAGCAGGGCGATTAGTACGATCAGGAGGGAGAATATATCTTCGACCAGGGAGAAAATCGGGTTTGCCACACCCAATGAGGCCACAGACGATAATCCCCTGCCGGCGACTGTCGCCGATTGTATGCCGATCGACGTACTCCCTCCGGCAATGATGGCGAAGGCCCATTGGATTGCCGGGTCTGTTCCCTGAAGCGTGATTGCAACCACAGTGACTCCCGCTAGGCCCGCGAGGGGTGTTGCCACCGCGTCGAGCGCATTGTCTAGGAAGGGTACCTTGTAGGCCAATATTTCCATCAGGGAGGCTGATCCCATCACGATCAATGACATGTCGGAGGACAGGAATTCGAAATCAGATCCCTCGAGGTCAACATCCATCAGGCCGAGTTTGAACCAGACCGATAGGAGGAAAGGAGGTAGGAAGACCCTGAACCCAGAGGCTGCGGCAAGGCCTATGCCCGTCGAAGCCCCCATGATGAAGCGGACGGTGTCGATATCCATTCCAATAGACCCAGTCTGAATCACATCACGGGAAGGCGTCTTTGTGCCTCTTCCGCGAGTTGTCGTTCGACCAGTTGTACGCGAGCTGCAGAATCTTCAGGAAGTCGCCTTGGCCGTCCTTCTTCATCTTGTCATGAAGGGCCTCGTTTTGAATGAAGACGTCGCCCCAGATGTTGGCAGCAGTTCCCTTTCCGCCTTTCGGCATGTCGAAGATCTCGTCCAACGTGGGCTCAAGGAGTGCCTTCCAGACCCTGGCAGGGTCAACGGCCATGGTGACCTCGACGATTATTTCATCAGTGTTCAGGCCTGTTCCCGTCTGCCAGCTATCTTCGCCCAAGTCTGCCAAGAACGGCAGACACACGTCGGACACTGAGAGTGCGGTCAGGGGGTCTGCTCCGGTCATCTCAGCGAAAGCCTCGCGCATCCTACCTCTATCTGCTCCCTTGCTACCGACTAGGGTTCTCATTTGATCGATGGAGTTTGGCACGAGGAACCTGATGTCGGTGAAGTAGACGTATGGCTTTCCGTCTTCAGGTGCAAATATGTGCTTGAAGGGGGACTGGCCTGGGATCTCACCGAGATCGTCAAGTCTGTACAGCGTCTTCAGGGCATTGGTGCCGATCGATTGTATGCATCTCCTAATGATCCTCTCCGGGGCGGCGGATACGTCGTTGAACGTGTCCATGTATTCACTCATGGTCAGGATGTCATAGCCGCGTGCTGCTAGGATCGTGTGGACGTTCGGGCCCTGGACATTTTCGCCGTTTACGGAGGCGGAGCTGATCCACTTTGCTCCCCTGCTGCTTTCGCTTCTCGCGACAAGATCTGCATAGGCTGTGAATCTCCTAGAAACCCTGTTCATGAAGTCTGCCTGGTCGAGCTTGGTGAAGAGGGAGGCGGTGAAGTTCGTCTTCAGTGCGTGGTCTGCGACTTGGCTGGCATTGACGCATGTCAAAAGGTTCCCTTGGTCATCCGGGTAGACGACGAGTCTCCTTCGCTTTCCGCCTCCACCCAGCGTTCCAGTCTCGTTGCTGGTCAGGTAATACCCCATGGCGGCTGTGACTTCGAACAATCTGGCGTATTTGTCTTCATCGCTGGCTCCCCTGATCCACTCGTCGATCCCTGGTTCGACCAAATGGAACTCGAGTGGCACTAGTTCGGACCCCCCGCCGAACATCTGTCTGACCGTGGCGGACCTCATCATTCCCATCATCGTGTAAAGGGAGGTCTTTCCTGTCGTGATGTATACGTCGGTGATGCCGTCTTCTCCGAACGAGGTCCTTCTGTCCGGCATGTTGACAAGTAGGTTGAATGCGGTGGCGTTCTCTCTGTTGCCATCCACGGCGGGCCAGATCCAAGAATATGGGCGGGTCATGATGTAGCCACTGGCGTCCTTACCGAACCCTGCTGGGGAGTACCTTGTCCAACCTAGCCTGTTGTTGAAGGTGACTCCTCGATGCATGAGTGATGGATAGTAGACCTTGTCCTGCGGGTCTGATCCGGGAACGACTCCTCTGTGGCCTAAGCCCCACAGGATTGGTTCCCACTCAGCGTAGTCAGCATCTCCCTTCCCAAGAAATGGGTGCTGGTCTGAAATATTCGCCTTCGGCTTTCCATTGCTTGCGAGAACGGACCCCCCCAATCTGTCCTCGTCCCCGGTGGAGCAGAAGAATAGGGTTTGAGTGGTTGCCACTTGCTTTGGCGTCCACATGTTGGCATTAACTACAGTCTTTTGGCGGATGAAATCGGCAGGGGTGTCGATCCTTCGCTCAAATTTGAACCTTTGAGTGTCTATCCACGATGAGCCGAGGAATAGGTTGGTGTTCATCAATCGGGCTTTTCCCGGGCCGACGTATCGCTCAATGGGATTATCCTTTGCCTCATCGTTTCCGTCCAGCCTTTCCCATGGGCCTTCCTCTGGGATGTGCTTCAGGAATCTCTCATAGTCAAGCTCCCTGCTTTCTGCATCCTTTATGCTGTCTTGAATCGCATCCATCAGCCGAACGTAAGTCTCTGATGGCGCTATAGTCTTGGTTTTTCTCATTTCAGTGTTTGATATGCTTCTATGTTCCCACATTTTATTCACCTCAGAATTTCGGCTCTGGTTCAGGCTCCTCTGGCTCTTCCTTCTTCATGGAGGGCATCGCGGGCATCGAGAGTCCGCCTGATAGGAAGAGGAGCGCTGAGACGGCCAATGCCCCAACTCCGACAATAATCTTCACGACATCGTCGGTGTCGCCGGTGATTACGAAGGCATCTGCGAGTGCAAGTGCCCCCATTGCTCCTGAAAGTACGATTGGCATCATTGGTTTTGCATCCGCTTCGCTCATTGATCCTTAGTCGGACTGTCAATGTATATATTACCTGCCGCTGATGAAAGGTATCGGTATTGAGGAATGGGAGGTTATTGAATAAAAAAAATCATCATCATGAATTGTATAATGGCACGAACATCTAGAACCTAATGCCACTGCGAATGAACATGGCCAACAGGTCCAAGGCGATCAAGAAGGTGGGTTTCACACTTCGCTCGTCATTATCATGGATCAGGCCCACGGCAGCGGCTGTGATCGCGTACGCGGTCCTGGGCTGGGAGGAGTTTTGGCAGTGGGGGGGTATTTTTGTTGCCACGTATCTGATGGAGATAGTTGCGGTGTACCTAGCGGTCCCCAGTTCAGACGATGATGATGAAGATGACTATTACGATGATGACGAGGGCGCCGAAGGCACTGGTAAGAAGAGGAAAAAGCTGCCAAGGCTGAAGAGAAAGTTCTGATCTATGTCTCGCTCAATGAGATAATCACGGTCTGTTTTCGAGTCCTCTTCACATTAAAACCCCCATCCACGAGCATCTCCTCAACCATATCAAGGACACGCTGAGTCACATCCAATTGAACTCCCCAATAAGCCACCTCTCCCTCTGAATTGCCCGAAAATAAATGATCTCCGTTCGGACTGAATCTTACATCGTTTATCGAGCCCCTGTTGCCACGTAGGGTCTTCCGTTCCACGCATGTTTCAATATCCCAAATTCTGATTGTGTTATCCTTTGATGCACTGGCCATAAGGTCCCGATCAGGCGATATTGCAATGGCGTGGACATCACCAGAATGGCCAGAGAAGGTTCCTGTCATCTCCCTCTCGTGTGAGTTCCACTTCTGAATCTGTTTGTTCTTTCCCGCGATAATCACGGTTCTCTCGTCATCGAGAATCTTCACTGTGGTTATGGGACTTGCATATTCGCTGGTGCCTGCGACGTGGGTGTCCGAAGCGGGCCTCCAGACGTTAACCGATCCATCGTCACTTCCGCTAACCAGAGTCATTCCACTTGGTGAAAAGTCCAAGGAGGTGACTGTACCATCGTGTGCCCTGAATTCATTCCGTGTCTCGAGAGTGTCCAAATCAGAAATCCTCACGTTTCCATTGTACAAGCCGGTGGCAATTGTGCGTGTGTTGGAGTCAATTGCCACGCTTAGTACTCCGAACCCCCCTAGGTCAAGGGTCCTGATGTGTCCACAGTCGGGTAGTGACCAGAATTGGACTGTCTTGTCTAAGGAACCACAGGCGAGTAAGTCCATTTCCTTTGTCGATACTAAATGGCCATTGTATGCCATCTCATCCAATGTTGAAACGTCGTTTTTTGATATTGGGTCCCAAATGTGAATCCTCTGGTCCATGCCCACGGAGGCGCATGAGGTGTTCGAAACGAAGGAAATCGACGTCACAGGGTCCTTGTGCAGGACCTTGGTGTAAAGAGGTCCGCCTAACATCACTTCGACGCTGTCCCTTGGTCCACTCAACGAGGATATCTTTTCCTTGACCCTGAAAATTCTGATGAAGTCTAGGGCCACCTGTCGTTCGCCCTCCTGGGTTGCGATCCTTTCTTCCTCTATCCTGTCTTTGATATCTCCACTCAGGCCAGAGAACGGATTCGATGGTTTATCCTGATCATCTTCGGGGCTTGTCTCCTCATCCATTGCAAGCCATCTCCCGATCGGATCATTCCTGTTTGTCGTTCTCGTTTGACCTGATCCTCTTTTTCAGGCGATCACGGATTAATGGAGCCATGAAGAGACCCACTACCAACATCAATGCTATCAGGGCCCCGAACACAGCAAATGTCTCGCTGACCCTTGCTGCCACAGCCTCGCACTCTTTGTTATTGTCGACGTCACTGGGGACATCATTGAAGTCGAGAGGGTCTGATCTGCATCTTATCTCGTCTACGTCTGTCCATCCATCTCCATCATCATCAAGGTCGATGATAAGCGAGGAGGGGATGCCTTCCACAAGTGAATCGGTAAGCCCATCCCCATCTGTATCCAAGTAAGCTGCAGGGTCGAGGGGGAATACATCCGGCCCAGCATCGCATATGCCGGGAGTGCCGAGGCTGCCATCACAGACTCCATCATTGTCGGCATCAGGATCCTGGTTGTCTCCTATTCCGTCACCATCAACGTCAGAATCTTCAGATGGGTCTGTTGGGAAGGGGTCATCAAAATCAGGCGTTCCGTCCAGATCACAATCTAAGTTCAGTGTACAATCTTCGTGCTCGTCTTCATTCAGTAGCCCGTCGCCATCTGAGTCCGAATCAGCGTTGTCCCCTACCCCATCATTGTCGAAATCACTCCAATCGTTTGGGTCCTCAGGGTATTTGTCCTCATCGTTGAAGATGCCGTCTCCGTCCATGTCCGGATCCTCGTCGTCACATATGTAATCCCCATCAATGTCATCAGGCGTATCGTTGGGGTTCAGTGCGGATGAGTCACATTTGTATTCCATGCTGTCAGTGTAACCATCGCCGTCATCATCCGCATCTTCGTCCCCATAGAAGGCCTCCCATGAAGGATCAACTTGATCGGCCAACTGATCGTTGTCACGGTCCATCGGGACGTCTGGATCGAAGGGCTCTGGGTCCTCACCCCTTGAGCAGACGCCAGGGACCTGATTGCTGCCATCGCAGAATCCGTCTCCATCCGAATCGGGGTTGAGTGGATCAGTGCCACGATCTGAGGCAGAGATGTAGAATCCCGTGCCCGTCTCAACCTCGTCATCAAGGCCGTCCCCATCGTCGTCTTGGTCCTCTACAAAAATATCCGCTGCATCTTCGGGGAGATCGTCCCATAGGCCATCGCCATCAGTATCCCGCGGTAGTGATGGGTTCGTTGGATACGGATCTGGCCCCGTTGAGCAACTGTCTCTTTGGTATGGGCCATCGCAAATCCCGTCATTATCTGAATCTACTGAGGTTGGATCTGTGCCAATCGATGATTCTTCGTTGTCGGGCAAACCATCGTTGTCATCGTCTGTGTCTGACAGGTCTCCCACTGTGTCGCCATCGGTGTCGAGCCAGTCTGTTGGGTCCAACGGGAAGTCGTCTTCGAAATCAAAATAGCCATCATTGTCATCATCATCATCCGCAACTGCAGGCCCTTCTCCATCAAAGTCCTCATCCGCTAACATGTCTCCATCCGTATCGATTGGAATCTCGGGGTCCAATGGGCTGGGGTCTGGCCCATGAGAGCATGTCCCCTGTATCGAATTGATTCCGTCGCAGAAACCGTCATCATCAGTGTCCACGTCAAGTGACGATGTACCTGCAGTTGCTTCCATGGTGTCGGACATACCGTCATTATCGTCATCTAGATCTGAAATCATCTCGGTGAATGATGACATACTCTCGGGGACCCAATCTGGTGTCCCGTCGAGATCAAAGTCTGATAGTATCGCCATCTCAATCTCGATGTTGCGCATGACACCGGTTGAGTTTACAGCGGACACCGAATATGTTGTCAGAGGTGTGACTTGCAATGGAACGCCGAAAATAGTGCCGTCTACTGAGGATATTTCCAAGCCGAAGGGCAGCTGAGGCTGCACGGACCAGGAGACAGCGGAGTTGTTAGTTGCATTCTTGACTACCCACAGGTCACTGCCAGAACCATCATTCGCATCGAAGTAGAGGTCCCTGTCCAGGAAGACGTAGCCGCCATTTCGGCCCGGATTGCTTGATTGTGTCCCTGTCCTGATGTCACCTATTGTTGTGATTGAGAAATCAGAGAGGTCCAAGGTATGAGGCTCATACCCATTTCCGTCAGATGACGCTGTGAAGTACACGATACCTTCGTCACTCACGCTAAAACCGCTGTGTTGACCTGGATATGACGATATTGAGCCCATCGTGAGATCAACGGTTAGCCATGCTGTGTTGTTCTCCGGAGAGTAGATCCAAAGCTCATTGCCTGTCTGGCCATCGTTGGCAGAAAACCCAATTACAGGGCCCAGTCTATGAATCCCAGAAGATGCGGATCCGGGATTGCTTCCACTAGAGCCGGACCTTATGTCGGTGTGTCGGTCGCAGGAGTCAGAGGCTGAGTCGTATGACCACAACTCTGCCCCATGTGCCTGATCTCTGGCCGAGAAGTATGCCCTCGTGCTGAATGTCGCTATTTCTCCTGAACTTGTGCTTGGCTGGCCACTGGAGCTACCTACCCAGATATCGCATAACAGTGAGGCAGAGGATCCAGGATTTGCAATGTCTACTCCCCAAAGTTCTGTTCCGGATATACCATCGTTCGCATCGAAAATTACAGTGGTACCCACTGATTGGAACCCTAGTTGGAATCCGGGCAGGCTGGGTAGGTTGCCAGAATTCAGGTCCCCTAGTGATGACAATGAACCAGTGGTACTGTCAATAACCCAAGGCTCAAAGCCAGAGGTGCCATCATCTGCATCGAAGAAAAGCCACCGATCGCCAACGGGAAACAAACCTGAGAATGTACCTGGATTCGATCCCTGCTGGCCGATATTTAGGTCAACCACCATTTCTGTGATTCCAGTAATGGGATCGTGGGTCCACAGCTCATTGCCGCTCACGCCGTCATCAGCATTAAACCACAATTTTCCTGACATGGCCACTAGGCCGGTAATGCTCCCAGGCTTGCTGGCCGTGATGCCTGGACGGATATCCATGACCATCCAGTAGCTGTCGTTCTGTGGATTATAAGCCCAGAGTTCTGAACCTGAGGACTGGTGGGAGGCGTCGAAGTAGACTATGTGATTGAGTGGTGTGATTCCACCGTATTTTCCAATTTGGCCTCCTAGGCTATTGGTCGGGGCAATCGAAGTGATCTCCGAGAGAGAGCCAGTTGTGGGATCATATTGTTGGAGTTGTGATCTTGGGTTGTTTGCGTCGAAGTACAACATCCCATCCATCTTGATTATCCCATGGTTGGGACCAAGGACCGATGATGACCCATCCAAGCTGTACTCCTTGTTTGGAGGCTCGGCCTCTGGACAGACTATCGGTGGCGTGCAGTCACCATCTGCTTCAGAGCCATAGGCTTCAGAAGCATCGAAGGTAAGGGTTTCAATCTCAATCCCAAAGACACCTATTTGTGGGTGATCGAAATTTGCAGCCAGTCCAGAATCGCTGTGAGTCTCCATTTTTTGTTGGCTGCCATTGTATTCTATTGGTTGATTGTAGGAGCAAATTATGACAATGGCCATTAACAGGGCGGGAAGGTTTGACCTATCGGGCCCGTACGCCATCATTAGCCTCTGCTCTGTCACTATTCAAAAACACAATCCCATTGTTTTGAATGAAAAAGTGTGTTGCAGATTTATTCTGACCTTGAATTTGGAAAAAATAGAAGGGTCCTCATCAGTACTGGCTCAGTCGGAGAGAGCCGGTGATGGATGGCATCAAGGAAATTATCGGCAGGATTGCTGATGGGAGAATGGGCGATGATGAGGCTACAGAATTCCTCAGAGTTGTATTCGACGATGGCCTCGCCCGAGATGAATTGGTCGAAATGACCCTTGCCATGAGAGACTCCGGCAGCAAGATCGACTGGATTGATGACATTGCAAGACGAGTGGTGGATAAGCACTCCACCGGGGGCGTGGGGGACAAAGTCTCTATCTCACTCGCACCTGCACTTGCGGCATGTGGCGCTGCAGTCCCGATGATATCAGGTAGGGCCTTGGGCCACACTGGAGGCACGTTAGACAAGGTGGAGTCGATCCCTGGCTTCATTACAGAAATGACTTTCATGGAATTGAAGAATCAGGTCATCGAGATCGGATTGGCCATAGCCGGACAGAACCAAGACTTGGTTCCCGCAGATCGAAGGATGTATGCATTAAGGGATTTGACAGGACTCATTGCATCTGTTCCACTCATCACAAGCAGCATCATCTCGAAAAAGGCTGCAGAGGGCATAACCTCTCTTGTCCTTGATGTCAAGACAGGAAAAGGAGCTTTTATGCAGTCACAGGACCAAGCAGAAAAACTTGCACGCTCAATGAAAGAGATTGCTGAATCCATTGGGATTAGCACGACCTGCCTCGTCACCTCGATGGACCACCCAATTGGATATGCTGTTGGTAATTCTTTGGAGATCATAGAATCTGTGGAGACTCTCTGCGGACGTGGGCCCGCTGACTTGGAGGAGTTGGTCTGTATTCAGGGGGGAGTCCTATTGGGTTCAATTGGCCTTGCGGAAGACAATGAACACGGTGCGGTTATGATTCAGGATTCCCTATATGATGGGACTGCCTACTCTAAGTTCCTTCAGATGGTGAGTGCCCAGGGCGGGAATCCGAAAATCTTCAGTTCCGACCATTCGCTTATGCAGGCGCTGGGTATGCTGGATGGGGATTTACTCTCCTTTGACATAAAGGCAGAACAATCTGGTTGGGTCTGGGACATAGATGCGATGCGGGTTGCAGAACTTTGCTTGGGCCTCGGTGCAGGCAGATCACACGTAGAGGGGCAGATTGACCACTCAGTCGGCTTGTTGCTGAACGTGAGCGTTGGTAGTCCAATCATTAGGGGGCAGAGCTTGGCGACGGTGTATCACCGCGGGTTCGATGAAAAGGGAATGTTGGCGGTTCGCGAGGGCTTCCAAATATCTGAGGACAAGCCGGTTGTAGCCTCCAGGGTCTTGGAGATGTTCTGATCAAATCCCAGGAGCCCTGCCAGCCATAATCCTGCGCCAGACTGGGGGTATGAGACAGGGCCACCAGCAAGCATAGTATCCCGATGGAAGAGTCGGTGCGTCTGGATAGGGTCTTAACTTCCAGAAGGGAACTGAAGCATGGAGGTGATGATCGCTGTGTCTAGTGAGTTCCAGCAGACTCCATCTAGACCACCTAGCTTCGGTGTTCCAGGCGTGCCCGGATTGGAACTTTCTGTCTGAGTCTTCCCTTCTGAGCCCCCAGTGTCTGATGTAATTGACATATTCTAGTGTGAGTATGGCAATCCCAGAGAGGATCGCCCATCCCAGGGCAAACGGCGCTGCCCAGTTGTACCCCGATAGGTGAAATAATACTAATCCTGCGAAGATGATTATCTGGATGGAAAGACCCTGATATGACGGATTCGCAAGTCCAGTCCTACCTTTTTTGTTGTGAATTTTTACTGATGAAGAGAACTGCCCGGGTATTGTCCTAAGCCAGAATGACCAGATGCCTTCGTCTAACCTTGCACTAGCGGGATCAGAATCTGTAGCTACATTTTTGTGATGGTTGTGATTGTGTTCTGTGGTGAAGTGGGGATAATTTATGCTGAACAACAGCAATCTGGCAAGCCTCCAACCCGGGCTTCTCGGTCTCTGATGGCCTAGTTCGTGTGCTGTGACAATGGCAGATGCTGCCGCGGCCAGGCCAGTTGACAGGGAAGCCGCAACAAGCCAGATGGTGAGGCCCTCCTCGTAGGCGAAGAAGAAGAAGGACCCGAGCATAATGAAGTGGACTATTCCATGGGCCCACAGCAGTGCGATGAATGGCTTGCCCGAATCCCGGGGGGGCCTGGCCGTCTTGGACTGTCCCATGGTTATGTCCAAAAAGGGGCCGATTACCCAGATGAAAATGACTCCCAACAAGGTGTAAGCACCACCTAGTAGGTTGCCCGCTATCACCAAAGATGGGCTTATTAGGCCCAGCAAATGATATCCCCATGGCTCGGGTGGCAGGTCTTCGACACCTTCGGTCATGTTTTTACGACTGTATTGATAGACAAAAAGGTGTGCTTAGGATTTGATCATTCGTAGAGGTGACCAAAAGATCTCAACGCCTTCGATATTTTTGGGGCTACGACGAATGAACAGTATGGCTGATTGGGATTCCTCTCAAAGTAATCGTGGTGGTATTCCTCCGCGGGCCAAAACACTTGTGCGGGTTGGACAGTGGTTGCGACCGGAGAGGCCAAATCTGGTTGTATCGTTTTAATTTCATCAAGGATAATCTCTTGATGGCCCGGATTTGAGTAGAATATGCAGGATCGATATTGGGGTCCGACATCATTCCCCTGCCTGTCAACTTGGGTGGGGTCGTGGAGGGTGAAGAATACACGGAGTATGGACCTGAGGTCGATTTTCTGAGGATCATATACTACCTTCACAACTTCGGCATGTCCGGTTTTTTTTCCACAGACTTGTTCATATGACGGATTCGAAACATGTCCCCCTGAATAGCCTGAAGTCGCGCTCTCGACACCCCTCAGGCCTGAGATGCCCCCTTCGATACACCAGAAGCAACCCCCTCCTAGAACTATTTCTTCCACATTTACCATAAATCGACGGTGTGGTTTGAATCTGCGCACAAAAAGGCAGTTTGTCACCTTCTGTAGTTAGGCGCTTCTCGGGTGATCTCAACATCATGCACGTGGGATTCTGAGAGTCCAGCATTCGTGATCTTAACGAATGAGCAGTTTTTCCTCATCGAGTCGATTGTCTCATTCCCAGTGTATCCCATGGCTGATCTCAGCCCTCCCAACAGTTGATACAAGACGTTGTCAACTGGCCCTCTCGCTGGAACTCTGCCTTCAATGCCCTCTGGAACATATTTCTGGGTGTCTCCCTGCTCCGACTGGAAATATCTATCATGAGCTCCATCAGACATGGCGCCAACCGAGCCCATGCCACGGTAAACCTTGTATGACCTCCCTTGGTAGAGGATAGTTTCACCTGGGGCCTCGTTTGTCCCCGCCAATAGTGACCCGATCATAATAGAACTGGCTCCTGCTGCGACGGCCTTGGCAATGTCCCCACTGAATTTTATTCCTCCATCTGCGATGACAGGTATACCAGCCTCATTGCATGCTTGCACTGCGTTGATCACAGCAGTCATTTGAGGGACACCTACTCCGGATACTATCCGTGTGGTACAAATCGAGCCTGGTCCGATTCCAACTTTTATGGCATCTGCGCCAGCATCGATCAAAGCTCTGGCAGCGGCTTCTGTAGCTACGTTGCCAGCGATGATGTCTACATCGGATCCGACAGATTTTCTGATGGATGCAACTGTTTCAATAACTCCGGATGAGTGTCCATGGGCAGTATCGACGACGATGGCATCGGCTCCTGCTTCGCCAAGGGCCACTGCTCTTTGGATGCCCCCTGCGCCGGTTCCTGTTGCTGCTGCGACTCGAAGCCTTCCCCGATTGTCCTTACAAGAATCCGGATGATTGAGGTTGCGCTCAATGTCTCTGACCGTCATCAGCCCAATGCATTTTTCACCGTCAACTACGAGTAATTTCTCAATTCTGTGCTTGTGCATGAGCCTTTTAGCTTCATCTGGATCTATGTCGATTGGTACCGTCACGAGGTCTTTGGTCATCAATGACCCGACCTTCTCGGCGTGATCTTGTACGAACCTGATATCTCGATTCGTTATTATCCCAACCAGTTTTTTATTCTCAAGAACGGGCAATCCTGAAAAACCATATTCACTCTTGAGATTGAGAAGATCCCCGATTGAGGTTTCAGGGGTAGTAGTGACTGGGTCGATGACCATACCAGCCTCGAATCTCTTTACACGCAGGACATTTTCACACTGCTTTTCTATGGTCATGTTTCGATGAATGACGCCTATTCCGCCGGCTTGAGCGAGGGCGATGGCCATCTCGGATTCTGTGACAGTATCCATCGCAGCAGAGATGATAGGAATGTTGAGTGTGATGTTCTTGCTTAGTCGCGTGCTGAGTCGGACCTCGGCGGGCAAAACTGAGCTGCTAGCAGGTAGTAGGAGGACGTCGTCAAAGGTGAGGGCCTCGGTTATCGTGGGTGTTGCCATTGGGTATCTCCAATGCCGGCCCTACATCAATCATTCGTGTAATTGGCATCACGAAGGCGGTCCAATAAGTTAGACAATTAAGGCATAAGCGAGTCGTTCGACTGTGTCTGACCAATTCTCTACACCGAATCCTTGGTGGCTCAAAGGTACCTCAATTTTCATGGGGTTGATGTTTTTGTTCTCACTTTCGACAATTGCAAGTGCTCTGGCGACGCCCAGGATCGTGGGAGCCTATTGGCCGGGGGAATGGAGCGAAATAGCAGGAGAGTATCCCGAGAATGGTACCACAGAACAGAAAGAGGAGTGGGAGCAGGGCGAGACCTTCTGGAATGAGTCAATCGGATACTGGGAGGAGCTTGCTGACTCAGGTCTATTCGAAATTACCGCAGGATTCGGTCTCCTGATGACTTTAATTTCGGCAGCTTCAGTACCCATTTTGTGGTCAGGAGACCGTGATCTAGGACTAAAATTATGTTATTTTTGGGTTACTACGCTAATGATAAGTCAAGTCATTACCACAATAATCTACTATGATGTAGGTTTTATCCCGGAATATTCAGAATTCGATCTAGAAGAGGATCTGAAATGGTTGTATCTAGTAGAAGGCGTAGGCCTAGCATTCTCACTTGCACAGATCGTAGTTTGCAACTCGTGTTTATTCGCATCTATTTTTGTTGTGTCCGCTCGCTCCAAGGTTTCACAAAATAAGTATGACTTGATCTCCGGTTTTCATCGCTCAGAGAAATAAAAAACCGTCTTTACCTGCTGAGACCATGCCTTCGCTGGTGGACGGAATACACGTTGTAAACACAGAGACGATCCCAGGTTTCGTAATTCAGGACCAATTAGGCGTCGTTTCTGGGTCCACGGTAAGGGCCAAAAACGTGGTCAGGGACATATCTCAGATGCTGAAGAACATAGTAGGTGGTGAGTTGCATCAATACACGAATCTGCTGATAGAATCCCGAAACGAGGCTTTCTCGCGGATGATAGAAGACGCAAAAGCACGAGGGGCGAATGGGGTAGTGAATCTGAGGTTTGCGACCTCAGCTGTTTCACCCGGAGCAGCGGAGTTGTTCTGTTATGGAACAGCGGTTATCGTAGAATGACTGGAGTGTTATTTGAATGGAGATTTCAGGCTATCTTGTATTGCTTTTTTTCATATTACCTCTAATCCTGTGGGTCGCCGTCTGGGGCTTATTCACACTGGCATACCCATTCATGTTTCTCTACGGCGCGCTCACTTCAAGTGCCAGCAGGAAGCGCTGGAAGGATGATATTCTGAGGAGAGAGAAAGACACTCTCGAAAAGGTGGGTAGAGATTTACTCTCCATGGATAAAATTAGGATCCCGTTAGGTTCATCGAATCCAGAAGTAATATGGGCGAGCATCGTCATCGGCCCCAGTCACTGGCAACAACTTTTAGGGCTCTTATACAACCTAATCGGGGGCTCCGTTGATATCTACAGGGACTTGTTGGCGATTGGAAGGTCGGAGGTCCTGCAGAGGCTTAGAGAGGTCGCTGATAGCAAGGGATTCGACAACGTTGTGGGGGTTAGACTGGACACAAGCATGATCGGTACCCAGAGACCGAAGGGAGGGGGTTCCAAGGGGATTGAGATCTTTGCCTATGGAACAGGGATTAGAAATGGGGTTCCGGCATCATTCACGGTACAACAGCCTGAATGAGCAACAAACAGAGCCTAGGAATGATTCAAGTCAAATGGTACATGTGGACAGTCCAGGAAATGGACGCTGGGCCTGTGACAAAGATTGAGCCGAAGATCGCGGCTAGGCTTGCCAAGCAACGTTATCACCTTGTCGGAGATCATGGCGGTGTGAAGGTATGTCATTGGACTAAGCAATCCCTGATTGCCGATCGATCATGCTACAAGGGGACTTTCTATGGAATAGAAAGCCATGGTTGCATGCAGATGGCTCCAAATGTGGATACATGCAACCTCGGTTGTACCTACTGTTGGAGAGAGCCTCACTCAGACACATTGAATAAGATAGATGATGATCCCTATGAACTATATCTACAGAGTGTAAAAGCTCACAGAAGATTGTTGACAGGGTATGGTGGTAATCCCAAAGCGGATCGAGAAAAGTGGCTTGAGGCACAAAATCCCAAACATGTTGCGATTTCCTTGAATGGAGAGCCCACTCTTTACTCAAGACTAGGTGAGTTTCTTGATGTCTGTCATCAACATGGCACGAGTACTTTCCTTGTGACGAACGGTAGCCTGCCCAAAGTAATTGAGAATTTAGATCCCCTGCCAACTCAGCTATACGTCAGTGTCGACGCCCCTAACAAGGATGTATTCGATCGACTCTGCAAGCCCAAGTTCGATCAGGCGGCTTTCAACAAATTGGAGGAGACATTGGGAATTCTTCCATCACTGGATACAAGGACCGTTTGTAGACATACACTAATCAAAGGAGAGTCTCTTGGTTATCATGATGAGTACGCGAGGTTAGACAATTTGGCAGATCCTGATTTCATTGAAGCCAAGGGATATGTCTTTGTTGGAAACAGTAGGAACAACCTCAGTATTGAGAACATGCCGAGTCACGAGGACGTGATGGAATTCTCAAGGACTCTCGCCCCGCTCGTGGGAAGAGAAGTCCTATCTGACAGAAAGGAAAGCAGAGTGAGCCTTATTGGGAAGGAGATGATTCCTGTCAAACTTCCTGAAAAGACTCGTGATTTGCCCCTGGATCTTGGTATCGCTAAGCCTCAGAATTTCTCGTTGCCGGTGACACTGAATTAGGAATCTGGTTCCAATACCATCGGCCTAGATGAACCGCAGGAAGGACACTCCTGAGAGTCGTCGAGGTACTGGTATTTGCATGCCGGACATTCGGTGGCTAGGACCAGTGATCCCTTCTGACTAAAATCCTCAGATTTGTCACTTGCTGATCGTATCAAGGTCAATATCTGCTTTCCTTGGTCTGTCTCCATGTCGAACTTACCAGGTCCACCAAGTTTTGTCAAAATCTCAGGAGGGAGTGTCATAGTGCCAGTCTCGTCAATGATGAGCGCGCGCGTACTACCCAGGTCGCTGATATCAACGTCATTACCATGTTGAGCGATGAATCGACCCTCCCTCAGTTCAAGTGATCGATCTGCAAATGATGCGACTTCCCGGCTATGGGTGACCAGTAAGAATGCTACTTCTTCCTCCTCATGCAGCCTTGCGAACAGGGACAGAACCTCCCTGCTCGTGATGGGGTCCAAGGCCCCAGTTGGTTCGTCTGCAAGTATGAGTTTTGGATTTGTAATTAGCGCCCTCGCTATGGCAACCCTTTGCTGCTCCCCCCCTGAAAGTTGAGCGGGCATTCCCCTGCACCTGCTACCCATCCCAAGCCTGTTTAGTAGGTCTTCAGCCTTTTTTCTAGCGTACGCAGCACTAGCACCTTGGTGCCTCAAGGGTTGGGCAACGTTGTCCATTGCATTCATGTCTGGGAGTAGATTTGCATCTTGGAAGATGAAAGACACTGTGTCCTGGCGCAAGGAAACGAGTTCAGGTCCCGTAAGTCTGTTTATCTGTCTGCCTTGAAATGCGACGTTTCCAGCACTAGGTTTCATGAGCCCTCCAAGACATTTGAGCAAAGTGGATTTTCCTGAGCCGGATGGGCCTACGACTGCTACCGCTTCGCCCGGCCTGACCTTGACGTGAAGGCCCCGCAGAGCCACGACGTTCCCATCCAATGCAGATGACTCATAGACGTGGTACAAGCCCTCTGCCTCAAGAATTAGGTTCTGGTTCATTGTTACTCACCTTTCAGTACTACAGCCAAATCCGAATTCAATGCTCGTCTTGTGACAAGAAGAAGTGCAGCTATCACGCTAACCAAGACAATGACGTTGACAAATGCTAATTCCATCCACGGCCAAACCAGTGTCCGATCAACGACGGCCTGTGAGCCCAGGAATATCTGGAAGAGGAAGCCGAAGATGGCGAAGAAACCATTGAATGATTGGGCTATCCCCAATCCAAGTAGGATTCCCAGGCCCATGCTCATCCCCACTATGGCCAGAATCTCAAACAAAACCAGCCTAATTATCTGAGAGGGGCTTGCACCTATGGCCTGAAGAATTGCGAGTTCCTTTTTCCTCTGTGTCAACACCAGGGACAGGAAGACGAAGGCTGAGGCTACAGATGCCATGGAGGCCACAACGAATTGAAGGCTGAGGAGACCTTGGGTCCCAAAAATTAGTCCTCCGTTCCTCTCGACCTCTGAGTGTGCGGAATTCCAGTCTAGTGCGAGGCTCACGCCTTCTATGTTTAGTAGTTCAGCGCTCAACCTCTCTAGACCCGCTTGACAATCGCTATCTGTCTGGTCACAAACTTCGAAGAACCACCTGGGGGACGTGTAAGTGTCCACAGTAGAGTTACCTGCGAGTTCCCTGTAAGTCGACTCGCCGATCAAAACTGCCTGGGTGGATTCAGATCCGGTCATTCCCGGGATCCACTCATGTCTACCCTCATAGTCGAGGCTGGTCGAGGTGTAGGTTGTTGAGATCTCAAAGCCTGTTCCGGTGATCACAGGTGTGAATGTTGGGAGGAAGATTTCCACGGTGCCATCATCTACATTGAAGAAGTCAACTGCGTTTTCCCCAATGGTGACCTTGGAGGATTGGTAGTTTAAAATCGGCGAGGCTTGGCTATCCCAGATCAGGGTGTCTTCGTGATTATCAAAGAGTACCAGGGCAGGAACAAGGCCTCCTCCTTGCTGTGCTGTGACGAATGTCGAGCCGACTGATGTCATGGACTGTATGGAATCCACTGCGCTATTGTCCAGAGTACTCATTGCCGCGTTTACCCTTTGTCGGGCCACATCTTCAGATACCGGTCCTTCGAATTGAACTTGCAGATCGGCCCCTACCTGTGCTGATGCAGTCCTTTCATCCACCAGTGTCCCCGTGTATCCCTGAACAGCGGCGAGTGTCACTATCGAGAGTGTTAGCAAAAGAATGACTGCAAGCCGATTGACTGATTCATTGGATCCCGATGATCTCAGCCCCCTCCTAATGTCTGCCATTGCTGGTGTCCATCCAATGATTTTCAACACTATTCGAGGGGCAGCGCCCCCAATTCTTCCCAAGACGAGGGCCCCGCCTATCCACAGAGCGAAGGGGCCAAATAGTGCTAACAGCGAGTCTATGAAGAATCCAGAAATTATTCCCGAAGCGCCCCAAGGACCCCAACCTCCACTAGTTTCGATGTAACTCTCCAGCGCTGCTAGGAGTCCGACTCCAAAAGCGAGGACCTGTAGCCATGTCTTTGGTTTTCGTGTTGATCTAACCTTCCTCACTCCCTCGTCGATCTCCATTTCGAGGAAATCCTTCGTCCTCCCCCTTGCGACAAGGTAGGCAATGCCTACAGTCAGGAGGAAAACGGACATTGTGTAGCCCAATCCGAGTGTAGGGTTCACGTCTAAATCACCCTTCTCGAAAGACATGAAGCCGACTGCATCGAGAATCAAAGGCACCGATAATAGTGCCACCAAATATCCGAGAATCCAACCCGCTACTGAGATAGCTGCTAGCTCACGCAGTACCATCCCCCGTAGGCCTCGCTCTGTGCCCCCGATTACGCGATGGATGGATATCTCCCGTTTTCTTTGTTCAAGCGATAGTATCAAACCGTAAATTAGTACTGCGAATGAGAGTATTACTATTGGTATCATCAGGATATAGTCAAACACTTGGACAAGCCCAAGAAATATCCTGAGAAACACGATTGTTCCAGAAATTAGGTCATTGTATTCGATCTTGATCTCTCCATCGGGCCCGTAGCCCTGGCCTTCGAGCTCCTTCCTGTTGACATCTAACCAATCGGCGGCATCATCTGTGGATGAAGTGGGTAGGAGGTTCCTGTCTATGGCTATACCCAGGTAAGCATGATCGTTGACAACCAGGGTTGTCCTGTTGGAGATGGACAAAGCCGAGTCTCCAACGATCACAGGATTGAACAGAAGGGTTGGATTTGTGAAAGGCCACTCTTCGTAAACCGCGACGATGGTAAGGTCACTTAGGGTCATGGTCACCGTACAGAATTGGTAAACACCGGCATCCAGATCCCTTGTGATAATCTCGCCTTCACAGTCTTTGAGTTCGCTACCGATGACCTCGGCGTCGGTTACGTAGGTGAAGTTTAGTGAGTCTATTGTGTCATTGACCCTGATTCCTGCTTGACTAGCGATCTTGCTAGGTAGTATTACCGGATTGATGCCTGGTAGATCGCCGCTTGGCCATGAGCCGTAAACGACACGATTGGAATACCTATCAGCCAACTCGCCGTCATAGTGGGAAGGGTCGACGATCCTCATGATCCTGTCACCATTTATCGATGGGCCGTTCTCCAGAGCTTCGGGATAGTCCCATGATACGTTATCCCAGTTTCCTGTCGGACCAGAGACCTCAATGACGTTCAGGGGTTGAGGGAGTGCGAATCCCTCATCGAAAAAGCCTGACAGTCTGAGGCCCTGTCTTCCGTACACTAGGCCACAATCGATTATCTCGGCCCTGTCGAGTAGCTCGTCACAGACTGATCCCCATTCTGCAGAGTCGTTTGTCCTCGAGGACCAATCATTTTGACTTGAAAAGTCAACTTTTGCGTCGTATACCTCATCGTTTAGCGAATTTTGCAGAGCACCTTGGGATAACCCGACCCCGTAAGCGAAAACTGTTGTGATGACCAGCGAGGCGAGGAACACTCCGGCAAAGACGGCTAAGCCCCTTTCTCTTCCAATCCACGCACTTCTGATTGCTGTGGAAAAGTCAGCAGGTATGTCGGAAATCCGATCGCCGAGTGATTTCTCCCCAATGGGCCTCATAGAAAAGTCAGCAGGTATGTCGGAAATCCGATCGCCGAGTGATTTTTCTCCAATTGGCCTCATATTGGATCCCCCGTTGATTCTCCCCATGCTGATCTAATGTCAGAAGCAGCTGTTTTACCATCCCTCATGAGGAGCATTCTGTCGGCCTTTGAAGCCAATATTGGGTCGTGCGTCACCATTAGTACCGAAATTGGATCATCTGGATCTGCGCAGAGTTCCTTGAATAGAGAGATAATTGACTCGCCAGCCTTCACATCCAAGTTTCCCGTTGGTTCATCAGCGAGTAGCAGGGGCCTTGAGCCTGCTATGGCCCGGGCGACGGCTACTCTTTGTTGTTGGCCGCCAGACAGCTCGTTTGGCATGAAGTGCATCCTGTCCCCTAATTCTACCCTTTCCATCGCATTTATTGCTCGTCTTTCTGCATCTTGTGAGCTTGTGCCCGCTAATTCCAATGAAAGAATCACATTTTCCAGTGATGTAATGTGGTCCAACAGGTGGAAATCTTGGAAGATCCACCCCACTCCTTTCCTTCGGACGTCGATTACTTGATTGGGTGCTTTGGTTCCATAAACCAAGGGGTTCCTCGAGCCGATTTTTATTCGTCCTTCATCTGCCTTGAGTAGTCCTCCAATGATGTTGAGCAATGTTGATTTTCCACATCCGGAGGGCCCCATGAGTGCTACCAGTTCCCCTCTTTGTAAAGATAGATCCACTCCTTTCAGAACTTCAAGTCTGTTTGAACCAGAGCCAAATCCCCTTTTTAGGCCTGAGACCTCAAGCATAGGATTAACGAAGGCCAGAGTTCTTATCATGTTTCGTCTATTTGGATCTGTATTTCCAGAGCATGGAAATGGGCACCTTGTTGGATATTCTTGAAGTTCTGACCCCTCTTCCGAGTACCAGGAGAAGGTTGAGTGAAAGTCCTATTGGTTCACGTTTGGTTCTGGCCACATATAGGAGGCGGGAATCGTCATGTCGAATTGTTGGGGCGAGAGCTGGTTTCCAAGGGGCATGAGGTCACGGTTTGGTGCGCAGATGTACCTGAACATCACGAGAAGGCTTTCAAGAGATTCGGAATGAATGTTGTCAGGATTCCTCCTAGTTTTGTCATATCAGGTATTGATCCCATGGTCAGCCTGAGTGGACTTGACCCCGGGGAGTTCGACATTGTTCACCTGCACGATACACTGCCCATCCTGATAAGGAAAGTAGCGAGGAAAGCCTCGAAACTGGGGGTTCCAATCGTGACAACTTACCATAACGACTACGTCAAATCGTCATATTTAGGGAAGTTGTTGAAGTGGGTTCGATGGCATTTTCAAGGGAAAAACACCCTTGACTTATCAGACGCAAGGATTGTCCTCAGACCCTACTTCGAACAATTACTCAGAGTAAAAGGCGTGAAAGGCAGGATTGATGTCATCCCCACAGGTTTTGAGCCACCGACGGAGGAAGAGCGGGTTCCTGATGGTGCCCCGCAGGGACCTTTCTTGCTGTATCTTTCGAGACTTACCAAACAGAAAGGGTTGGACATCCTGTTGGAAGCATGGTCTTCGATGGGAGATTCTGCGAAATCCGGACACCAATTGGTGATTGCCGGTGATGGGCCCCTAAAGTCCGAGGTCCTGAAATCAATTGGGCGGACCACTACCGACCTGATTTACGTCGGTTTAGTGGATGAAGAAGAAAAATCATGGTTGCTAAGAAACGCCTCTGCGCTGATTCTACCATCTAGATTTGAGGGATTGCCAGCGATCCTTTTGGAGGCTGCATGGGAAGGCTTGCCGGTAGCCATGTCCGATGTGAACGACCTCGGCAAGTTCACAGCAGAGGGGGGCTTTGGCATCTCAATGGAATCCGATGATGTCAAATCGTGTATTGATGCCATGTCGGAGATGGCAAGTGCGGATGACCGGAAAATAGGTGCCTGGTCGAAAGCCGGTCCAGCCTTGGCAAAGGACTTCCTTTGGCCGGTGGTTGCAGATCAGATAGAACTGATTTACGAACATGCTGTTGGACGTAATTCCCGTGTCTAATTGAGTTGAGCTGCTTCGGAAGCCACAATAAGTGACCGCTTTCACCGAGGGACATGCAGACTCGCCTGAAGGTCGGGTCAGAAAGCAAGCTCAAGATACTTGTAGCGAAAGGCTGTTTTGAGCCAGTGGGCGGTGCAGAAAGAGATATCATGAGGGCAATCCCGTCCCTCATTGAGCGATTTGAGGTGTCTGTGGCAACCCTCAGACCGTCAAAAGAATTGGAGAAGTTATGTTCCAGCCTAGGTTTGAAATTATTAATTCCAAATGACCCATGGATAGTACCGAATGGAATCCTTGATGAGATGCTACACAGAAAACAGAGAGCATCGTTCCAGGCATGGGCGAAAGTTCCCGGGATTAGAGAAGAGTTGGCAATTGTGGACGGGATTCATTTGGTTAGTGGAGATGGATCAATCGGAATTCTTCGATTAGTGGGCTCAGAAACCAGGGTGCATGTACACTACCTGGAGCCAGATAGAGGACTACATGAGAATGTCTTGCACTTGGATGTGAGGGGAAGGCCAAAAAGACCGATGATTATTACTCGCTTGGCGTTGTCTTTTGCAAGGTTTTCAGATCGTCGTATGGTCAGAAAATACGTCAACAGGGAGAATTATGTGGTATCGGCAAATTCATCATACAGCTCATCTAAGTTCAAGTCAATTTACGGATTTGACGCCGGCGTGATCAGGCCCACAGTTTCTGCTTCTGAATTCACTGAGAGACAGACCGATGAAGAAGAGGGGGCATGGAAAGAGGTAGAGGATCTACCAGAACCACCATGGGTAGTCACCATCGGGGGATTCAACTGGGTGAAAGGTATCTGGGAGTGCATATCAATGTTGAAGGGATCTGGTGTTGGCTTGGTAGTTGTAGGCCGCGGGTCTGATGATGATCTCCATGCACTTAAGGAACATGCCAAGAGGTTAGAGGTGGATCTGTGGGTCTACAGCAACCTAGATCTTAGCCAGCTCATCGCAACCATGAGGAGGTCCAGGGCCGTCATATCCATGGCCCATGGGGAGCCATTTGGCCTCACTGCAATTGAAGCGCTATCTGTTGGTGTTCCCGCACTATTCGTCGATGAGGGTGGGTTCAGGGACTCAATTATCGATGGAATTTGTGGACGGCTTCTCCCTCGTGATGATTATCAGGCATGGCACAGAGCGATAGAAATCGCTGGGGATCCAGAGGTGATTAGGAAATGGGAAGCAACTGGCAGAAACAGAATAAAGGAGTTGAATCTGGACCCGGACTCCCAATCGGATTTTATTCTCGAGGCTCTCTTTCCCAACCGGTCTCCGATACAAGTAGAGGAGGAATAAAGCATTGTCATCCTAATACTTGGAGCAATCTCAGGAACCCGAGGAAAACAATGATGACTAGGAGCACCATCATTGCTCCTCCTAATCTTGAGTGGGTCCTTTTATGCTCTCCTGTTTCTTTGCCAACTTGAATTTCTTCAGAAATCCTAGTACCTGTTTTCCTCATTCTCATCGCGCCCAAGAATAGAATTATGCCCAACCATCCATGGAGGCTAATCAGTCCAGAAAGAGGTACATCCAATACCATTCCCCTGTACGCTTCTGCGGCAATAGCGAGCAGGATTGTTGCCCCCACCAAACTTCCAAGCAGTTTGCCGCTTTTCTCATGTTGAAGTCGGATTCTGGCCAAATGGTCAGAGTCAAGGCTACTACTTCTGGATTTTTTGAGAGAAGTCCATTGTTTGTATAGGAGGTATGCGACAATACTTCCGAGGATCGGATGAGAAATTATGACGATGACATCAACAACACCCAGTCGCATGGTATTGGGAGAAAGGGAATCAGTCTAAGTTTTATTCAAAAAGAAAGACAAATTTCATCCGACTATTTCATGAGCCGAATGCTGGAGGGCATGTCATGGGACCGATAGAGCGCGTGGCAGTGATAGGAGCTGGAAATATGGGGTCTGGAATTGCCCAGAAATCAGCGCAAGAAGGCTTTGCTGTACAGATGGTGGACAAAGAAGATGGTTTTGTGCAACGCGGAATGGAAACCATCAATGGATTTCTGGATGAGGCAATACAAAGAAGAATTTTCTCCGAGGAAAGGGTCGAGGGAATCATCTCCAACATCTCAGTTGGGATCGGGGTGGATTCCATCCATGATGACACAGATCTCGTGATTGAAGCTGTGTTTGAGGATATTGATGTGAAGTCGAGCGTTCTAAATGATCTCGCCTTGTCATGCAATCGAGAAACCATAATCGCCACAAACACATCATCCCTCTCGGTTGAGGACCTAGCCACTCTATCCGACAGGCCTGACCGTTTTATCGGACTGCATTTCTTCTATCACCCCGCAAAAAACAGGTTGGTTGAGATTATTCCATCATCCGAGACATCATCCGAGACGATACAGTCAGTCATACAGTATTGTGGGGCCATGGGCAAAGTCGTTATTCTCTGTAAGGATAGGCCAGGTTTTGTTGTGAATCGATTTTTTGTCCCATGGCTGAATGAGGCATGTAAGTTATTAGACGAGGGATTTGGGACGCCCGCAGAGATCGATAATGTCGCGAAAGAATGCTTCGATATTGGAATGGGGCCCTTTGAATTGATGAATCTGACTGGCCCCTCCATTGCCCTTCATTCAACTGATTACCTGGCATCACAGCTGCAAGTTGATCGATACAAAGGGGCTAACTCTCTTAGGAGGCTCGTTGAAGAGGGCATTCAATGGGATTTGGCCGGGGTAAGTGGCGAGTTTTCTTCCAAAGACAGGAAGGAGATCCAAAACAGATTGCTTGGAGTGGTTTTTTGCATTGCTTCCCAGATCGTGGAAGAGGAGATCTGTGCCATGGAAGATGTAGACAGGGGAGCCAAAGTAGGGTTGAGATGGCCGATGGGGCCCTTCGAGTTAGCAAACAAATTGGGAGTCGACGTTGCACATGGGATTGCCTCCGACTATGCTGTCCTGGCGGGGTTTGAAAGTCCAATAATCTTGTCTGCACAGGGTTCAGAGCCGTTCGAATTCAAGTTGATCGATCTAGAAGTCACGAGCGGTGTGGCAAGCATAACTTTCAATCGACCAGAAGCCATGAACGCATTGAATGAAGAAGTGATTTCACAGCTCACAGAGTTGTGGAAGGGGCTAGAGGCGGAACCATCTGTCCATACAGCAATACTGAGAGGATCAGGGAAGGCTTTTGTTGCTGGAGCTGACATAAAATTCTTCGTCGATAAAATAGAAGACAACAAGATTGATGACATTAGGGAGTTCACAGAAAGGGGACATGATATCCTGAATGCGATTGAATCATCAAGGATCAACACAATTGCAGTGATGTCGGGACTGGCATTGGGGGGTGGTCTAGAGTTAGCGATGTGTTGCAACCACAGAATCGGGGTAGAAGGCAAGACTATGTTGAGATTCCCAGAGACTGGAATTGGCATATACCCCGGACTTGGTGGGACACAGAGGTCTGTGATGATTGCAGGTGTCGAATGCGCTCGATACAGCATTATTGCAGGGAACTGGTTGGATTCCAATTTGGCGTTTTCCATGGGATACCTGACGGATGTCGTCGACTATTCAGGACTGGAAAAGGCGATCAGCGACATTGCAAATGGTAAAGTTGATCATCCTAGCCATAGTTATCTACCCAGGAATCCAGAAGACATACTCATCAAACAGATAATGGAGGTTTACGGGGATGATTGGCAGAGTAGACTAATGGGCCCCTCATCTGAGTTGAGCCCGTTTGAAGTCAGGCAATCAAAATTTATTGGCAGGAACGCCCCTGTCTCCGTCAAGATGGCATCTGAATTGATTGACATCGCCTACAAGTCTCGAGAAGACCCAACTGCGGGGTTGCAATTAGAACTAGATGGATTAGATACCATATTCTCAACTAAAGACGCCCTAATTGGATTGAAAGGGGTCCTCAGCGGGGAAAGAGTACAATTCTCAGGCGAGTAAATTCACTTTCTTGGGCTTTGTATCCATGCTGGAGCGCGGTATTCGGCTATCGCCCTAATTACCACGTCTACTAGCTCACTTCTTGACAATTCAACCCCTCCTGGTTATTATCGATGCTGCAAGTACCAGCAAAGACGAGTTTGCCTTCTTTACATCCTCTATTTCGATCGCTTCTTGTGCCCATTCCTCTAACCATCTGTCCATTTTTAGTTCCTCCATGCTACTTGGTTTACTTTCAACACCTACTCTGCGCCCCAATATATGAAGATCGTAGGTTCCGTGTCCACACCGAGGTTCTGTTTATACACCAGATGCTATGTGGCGCACTATGCCTAATGACGTTAAATCGATGAGTATACCTTTGAAGGACTTACAAAGAGTTCAATCTGCCATAGATGAAGTAAAATCTAATGGGGGCTTGATTCGAAATATTTTCGAGAACCATGCGGATCCCCAAACTGCGATCGAATGGGAGGTGGATGCTGCAGTGGAGTGTTTTCAGATCTTCAGTTCCAGATGGACGATTGAGATATTAGCTGCTCTATACATAGCGGGAGATCGTCGATTTAACGAAATGAGGACTCTACTAAGGGGGATCAGTAGTCGAACGCTCTCCGACAAACTCAGTGCATGTCAGAAAAGTGGCCTAGTAGATCGTATAGTCGAGGATGGCCCCCCAGTCAGGGTCTCATACAGGCTGACTGATCATGGGAGATCATGCGGAAAGCTACTGGGTCCCTTGATAGGGTATATGAAAATACAGAAAGGATTGGTAAAAGGGGTTTGAAACTGAATCAGGAATACGTTCAATTCATACACTTGAAGAGGAGAAGGGGATCGTGGCCCTGGTACACAGATTGAATTTCTCCACCTTCGGGCAGGGTATTTTTCGATCACTCTCAGGATTTTTAGGGATCCCATTTGTTGGCATTCAGGGTATCATAAAGGGAGTCGGCAATAATGGCTGGAGTCATCCACTTGGTGATCAAATTTTGACACAACTAACAAATTCGCCAGGACTTCACTACAGGGAGCTTCAGAGAAGATTGGGTGCGGCTAATGGCACACTGAGACACAGATTGAGAAAGATGGAAGAAAATGGGGATGTTTTCGCCCAAAATACAAATGGCCGAATATGTTATTTCGCAGGGCCGCCGATTCAACTTGAGATTCTAGAAGGTATCGAAGTCAATGATAACGCACGCGCATCATCCTTGTTACCGATTGGTTTGTCGAAACTTCAAAGAAGGATCGTATGTGAGTTGATTGGAAGCAAGATCTACTCCACGCAGGCAGACTTGGCAAGATCGATTGGTCGATCGAGATCTGCTGTAAACAGCGCAGTAATGGTTCTTAGGCAAAGAGGGATTGTCCATATCGAAGAGCTTAGACTGGAAGATCACCTCTCTTGCCTATCAAACCCGATGCTTAGTTATGGATTGACGGATTTTGGCACGGATGCCTCATTTTGATATTTCGATACGCATTTGTAAGCAAGACTGATGTGCACTCAATCAGAGGGGTACATCGTGATTCGGGCCAGGTTAGTTGAGACTCCCCTTCCCGCAGGGAGTAGGGATCCCCAGGTCTTGATTAGTTGGATATTAGACAGTCTTGGATTGGTTAGGTCTAGGGGTGATTCTAAATCGGCTGCCGAAGGGTTGGGGGGAATAAACAAAATCATGTCTCAATGTTTCATGACTAACCCAAAATCTGGGTGGACTGCATCCGAGATTTCTGACATTACCGGGATATCGTCGACCGGAGTCCATCACCAATTGGTGAAACTCAGCGACTCAGGTTTGCTATCCAGAAGGAGCATTGGTGGAAAGAGAACATACATGATTAATGGAGGAAGTTTCTCAAATGCAGCTGAAATTATAGGAACGAATTCCCTGGTGATAATCAGACAACGATTGAGAATTCTGGTTGAACATGTTTCGGATAGCTCGGAGCGAATGGTGGTTAAAGGAGAGGAAGAAAGCCTTCCGTTCAGGATTGATATTGTGGGTTTAACACCCAAAATGATAGATGATGAACTTGTTCAGTTGTCAATAGATTTGGGTTTCAGTGGTGATCGAATCAGACTTGGCGACAATCTCCACGTTGAATTACTGAAAGTCCTTGCTAGATCAAACAAACCATTGGGAATCAATGACCTGATGGAGGAGACTGGAGGGAGTAGGGCAAGAGTTGGACGGATTCTAGACAGAATGAGATGCGCTGGGTTATTGGAACGAGCTGTTGTTGCTTCAAGGTTAGATGTGGATATTTTTAGTGGTCTATTGAGGCAATACAGAGCAAGGGGGGTAGATTGGCTGGTAGGGAGAGGCGGCCTCTCAAGATTGCCGAAAAAGGTTCGAGAATCCCTAATAGAAGACTTGGAAAAAGGGTCCCACACCTTGGAGAAAATGTCAGATTCTACAGGCGACCTGACCATCAATGAAAAAAGAGTGATGTTGAACATGCTTGGTGGTCGCGTTCCACTGGGCTATCGGGTCACAGGCTCAACAGGAGAAGATGTGATGAGGTCGATTTTGATTGGAATGGAAAGGGTCATCTCAAGAATCACAACTATATCTAGTCGTTTGGACGATGTAATTTCGAAATTAGACTAGTGTGCCATAGCACTGCACTCAAGATCCCTAAGATAAGTAGAAACCATCCTACCTAGCTGTTGATGACTTTGGGCCTTGTGCAGGGACACCCGCATCGAGGATGCTCCCGGCAAGCCCTTCGTGAATGAGATTGCATGCCTTTTGGAATTCTTACTCCCTGCCTCGCCATATACCTCATCGCACAGTGTCAGATATCTTTCCCAGCACCATATTCTTGAGATGATTGGATCGTCAAATTCCCAAGGTGGTTTTTCTTTGGTCCATCCAAGTTCCTTCTTGATTGTGTGAAAAATCATGGGTCTTCCGATTGCAGCTCTCCCTATCATCAAACCTGCCGCACCAGTCACATTCAGGCAGGATTCAGCAGATTTCGCATCGGTTACATCCCCATTTGCAATCACAGGTATGGATACGGAGTTTACGATTTGATTGATGGAATCCCAATCAGCAATTCCTGAATATCGCTGTTTAAGGGTTCTACCGTGTACGCACACACGAATAACCCCCTCAGATTCCAGTCTCTCTGTTATCTCGAGGGCCGTATCCGGTATTCCGCCAGTTCCCAATCTCATCTTGACGGATATTGGGACCTCTGAGGCTCTTATGCAGGCTCTGACTAGTCTAACTACTTGATTCGGATCCCTAAGCAGGGCTGCGCCGGCATTATTCCTACATACTTTTGGGGCTGGACATCCAAAGTTGATGTCGATTACATCGGCGCGATCTTGCAGCATCCTAACAGTTGTGACCATCTCATCTTCATCTCCTCCAAATATCTGAGGAATGAACACATGTTCTCTCGGATGGCTTTCCATCTTGAGCCAAGATTTCTTCTCCTTCCTGGACAGTCCTGATGCGGCTGTAAACTCAGTGAGAGTATAATCTGCCCCGCATTCACTGGCAAGCAATCGATATGCGAGATCAGTCACACCAGCCATAGGAGCCAAGAACAATGGGGCTGGCATTGACATGGCCGTTGAAAGTTAGGGGATTATTTTACGGTGTCTGGAACATCTATTTCAGCCTGCTAGAAATTAAAGAGAATAGATCATCGACGGATCCTTTGCATCTCTGAAGCTCTTCGTCAGTTGCGAGTATGACAAATCCTGTGTTGGTTTTCCCGACAACGATCGGAGTTATTCCTCTGGTAAATTCCAGAAGATCATCAGGCTGTTCGTTAAGGTGGACTAAATTGAATGGGATGCCGAAGTCTTCTCTCATTTGCTTCATCTGCTTTTTTTCCCACGCAAGCTTGTGGGTAATATCACACAATGAACAATGATTTCCCCGGAATAGGGCTCCTGCCACGTACCTCATTTCACCCATAATACCGCCGTCTGCGTGGTACACACCCCAAACAGTGTCTACTTTCATAGGGCAAAATCGGTCCTGATGCTTATGGAATAATGTATAGACCCAGTTAGAATGTGGATTCCCAGTCATCAACGTCTTGGGACCTTTCCCAATCTGCATAGGTGGCTTCCCCACGTAGAACCAGCATCTCCCTTGCAAGTAGCCAATACACCAGGGATAGTGACCTCCTCCCTTTGTTGTTTGCAGGTAAGGCAAGGTCCACGTTCCTGAGTGTATTGTTGGCGTCACAGATACCGACCACTGGGATACCGGAACTAATGGCTTCGTTGAGGGCCTGAGAGTCTGCGGATGGATCAGTGACCATGAGTACTTCTGGTTCGATGTAGGAGGTTAATCTTGGATTGGTAAGGGTACCCGGTATGAATCGGCCTACAATCCTCTTGGCGCCAATTGCCTGAGCAAATTTCCTGGCTGGTCGCTGACCATACTGACGTGCGCTAACGACAAGGACCCTTGAGGGGTCGTACCTGTTGAGAAAGGCCGCAACAGTTCTGATTCTATCGTCGGTCTTTTCGATGTCTATCAGATGTAGGCCGCTACCATCCCTTGCGCCAGTGTCGAGGAAGCGCTGCATATCTGCTGATTTCTGGTTTGTACCGATGTGTACGGCATGTGTCCTATACATATCATAGGGTACTAACGGCGTTACTTGTTCACTCATCCTGATGCCTCGGCAAAGGGGCCACCTGACGGGCATTCATAAGCGCTGCGCAACAGTAAAACTCGCACAATTGAGAATTTAATTTAGTTCAGATTGGAAAATACAGTCATCAGAGTCATGTATCTCGGCAAACCTGATGCATGGCTTGGTGATTGTCACGAATACATCAAAATGGTCCTTTACGGTCAATTGTTCAATCCCGGGTTCCCATCCATAACCCCTCGCATCTACCTCAAGTATCCAAATTCCTTCTTGGAAATTCATACCCGTGTAGTCCCACCTCTCGAGTGAGTGGTCCTGAGTCACGCGTATCTCCCAGAAAGGTTCGCTACCGGCTGATTTCGACCCTGGAGACCATAGCTTCGCATCTACGTATCTGATGAGATTGGTCTCATTCCCAATGAGGCTTTCGAAGGTTTCGGATAGTGGCATTTGAGCACGGAATGATATTGACATGCTCTGTACACTCGAGTCGATTTGTATGCTGCTTTCGTTGTAGTAGTCTGTGGAGTCAAGTCCTGTTGAGGTAAACGTGTGATCGAACCCTATTGCTTGTTCACGAAGTATGGTTTCTGGAGGTTCTCGCATATCCTCCATGATTTCTCGCTGAAGGACAAGGCCTAGGCATCCTGTGGATAGTGTGGCCATGGTCATGAGAAGGACAATGGCAAGCGTCATGTGCCTCATAACCATACGGTGCGCAGCGTTTCATTTCAAGAAGTCGGTTCTAAGGTAGCGAGAAGTCCATTCCAAGCGTTAATCTGCAATGACAGATTGGTTTGACCGCCTCAATGACGACAAGAGGGTCAACTGAGCCCCGGCTTTGACGTGCCCTGTGAGTACCGAGAGGCGTCAATATTCCTCATTTTCATCACCTTTGACAAACAAGGGGATCCCACGTTCTCTGGCTCTCCCTACCTGATAAACCAAGAATGCTATGAAAGAGAGCATGATAAGCTCCAACCCAAAGAAGGTCAGGCGAAATTCTTCTTCTGTTGATGCGCTTGTTTCTGTGATTGTCTCCACTGGTTCAGGTTGCACGTCTTCATTTGGCAGTACTGTAATTGTTCCAACCATGCCCAGTTGTTCGTGTGGCTCGCATACAAACTCGTAGGTGCCATTAGTACCTACCTCGAAGACGAACCTGTAGTCCACGTTTCGAGATGGCTCTCCGCTGTCAAAAATCCCTTCTGATGCAACAGCATTGTGGGGCAACAACTCGCCGGACCAAAAGAACCTCACTGCTTGTCCCTCCTCGATTGTAACATCTGATGGGCTGAACTGAAGATTTGTACTGTCGACGCCGATTATTACGTCATCATCCTGAGCCGTGACGATTGTAGAAGAGGAAAGCAATGTGACGAGTACGGTCAAAATCACGAGTCGATGTCTCACATCCCACCGAGAGGGGGAGGACACTTAGATTGGTGTTACTCTTCCTCTTCGATCTTCCGTGGCTCGTGAACTTCCCTGAAGATCACTGTGGCGACGTTCAAGTGTTCCCTTAGTGTTCTCACAAGACTGAATTTTGCATATGGCCAGTTCTGGTCATAGGCGATGGACTCCGGTAAAGTTATCGTGACGTTTTCTTTATCGAACTTCACCTCGAAATCATCCCTTCCTGTATTCATCTCAAGTAGAGTTTCGACTCTTGCCTTTTTCTGTTTAACGACCTTCACGATCGTGTATGTGTATCGAAGTTTCACTCCGGCAAGAGGATGGTTGTAGTCTATCCTAGCCCTACCTGCTCTAGCCATTTGAAGTGTCCCGGTTCGGCCATTTATCTCGACTTGGGAGCCAATGGCCAATGTCTCAGGATCTCTTACACTCCTCATTAACACATTCATGCCCACAGTTTCGACTAGGTTTCCATCCCTGTCGCCATAAGCATCCTCGGGCTCTATGTCGAAAGTGTATTCCTCTTTCTCCTTGGCCCCCTCAAGGTGCTCCTCGAATCCCTTGATGAGCCGACCATCACCAATGACGGTAATCATGGGCTTGTATGTACGTCTCTCATCGTGAATGTCATGTTCCTTTGCGACCTCTTCGCTAGTGGTTTCTAGCAACAATTCTGTGTCTGCGTTATACAAGTCGTAGTCAATGTGGACGATCGTTCCCTTCTTCATGTTGGAGCCTCCAGTGGGCCGGGCGACCTGCTTGCCCCTTTTCATTCAGTCGGTTGTGGCTGAGAACAAATCACGACTGCTAAAGGTGGCAAATGACCCTCCAAGTAGAAGGAAAAACCAACCAAACCAGACCATGTGACTACCTTTGAGGTCATACACTGTCACCCCCACCCTGTCTACGTCGTCAATTTCCCCCAGCATCATGTTTGTGATGACTCTATTTGCTTGTTGGATATCCAGAATAAACATCAGATCACCAGTCAATCGTGCCATTCTATCGACCTCTGATCGAGGGATTACAGCCCCTGAGGGAGTATCGAATCGAAGGATTCCAGGGGACACGGTGTCGATGTAATTACCGTTTTCATCCGATACATCGACATGGAATTTCACGATCCCGTCTGCTATAGAGTAATCATAACCCGGATCACTTGAGTCTATGATTTCCAATCCAGTGAATGTCAGGACATGCCCTGCATGTTCCACTGGTTGGTCTTTGACCAGTGTCACCAAGTGTGATGGGTCCGTCCTATCCACCAATGTGGTTGTCAGAACATGTCCGAACAGAAGAAAGAGAATTCCAACGTGGGCGATGCTAGAACCAACGGTCCTTAGGTTTGGCTTCGACCACCTAGTTGGTAAAATGCTGCTGCTGGACGCCCTTGATTTCTTGATTACCCGAAGCATCTCGCCGATGGATGGCGGTATGGAGAAAACAATCAATGCGAGCAGGAATCCAGCAACTTGCCCCCTGGATAACTCATCGGTTAGATAGCTGTCGGGATCCCCTGGGAGATCTATGCTATTTGAGAGCAATCCTGAGGTTATCGAGATTAACATCGCTACGAAGATGACAAAGAGCCCGATTCTTCCATTGGACTTGATTCCCCATGAATACACCATTAAACCAATGGCCAATGCTGCAATGAATGGCGCTCCGAACACCTCGTGGGCCTCAAGACTCGTTCCGTCTATCTCAGCAGTGAGAAGCATCCAAGTTAGCCCCAAATAGCCCATTGCACCGAACCATGGAATCGTCCTCACAAACATATTCTGGCTCCTTGGCCTAAGTAATCTGTCTATTCCGATTGCTTCTGTTTCTTTGGGGGTTGAGAGCACCCATGGCAAAAGGAAAACTGCCATGCCTAATATCGCTTCAGAGAGGGATGCCATCCAAGACCAGCTCGCGAATAAGTACAGTGCAACACCAGAAAATATCCACACAGGGTTCGATTCGTCACTGTCTCCCTCCACGATCAAGGTCATCAGACCCAACGTCAGGAGTAATAGTAGCACAGACCCGCTGAACAGTCCGATAATCAATACTGCAATCATCAAGGATGTGGAAATTATCGGAGATCCTTCTCTCATGGATACTCTGCCATCCCGTTTTAGTTGGTTTGACTGGTTTTTCAACAGGTTTCGAAGTATAAAACACCCAAATAGGCAGGTTATAATCAGGTAGACCATGACCTCTATGCCCGCTGCTCCATCATTGAATAACGAGATTATTCTGAGATACGGATCGGCCGAATCTGATCCAGCTCCGTCCGCAGCGAAGGAGTGCACAGAAGCCCAAACGCCGTTCGCCCGGGTTACCAATGTGGCGTGCATGGCCAAAGCGCCAACAGCGATTACGATTGATGAGTTCGAAACTACAGCGGCCTTTTTATTCTGGCTTCTCGCATGAAGCACTGCCACTAGGCCGATCCATGGTAAGAAGGAGGCTGTCTCTACCGGGTCCCATGCCCAATATCCCCCCCAATCCAGCACGGTGTAGGCCCACAATCCACCTAGGCCGATTCCCGCTGTTCCAACCACGAATGCTGCTCTAGACCAAGGAAGAGTCGCCTCGTGAATCGAAGTCTGATCCGAACCCAATATGGATCCAGACACGGATACCAAAGCCGGAATTATGCAGAGTGTGTAGAAAGCGAAGACGATAGGCGGATGGATAACCATCAGGTCTGTTTGCAGGAGAGGGTTCAATTGATCATTGATTCCAGTTGCGGGGGCAAAAGGATCAAGCAACACTGAGAGCCCGATTAACGTCCCGGTGAATCCAACAGACAACCTGAGTGAGAGGTTCTGCACTCCTGTTGTGTTCGAAAGGAGGTGCGTGCCTAGCGCCATCCATGCACACCACATAAGCAGTGGTCCTGCTCTCCCTCCCCAGACTGCAGATATCCTGTACAGCAGGGGAAGGTCCTTGCCTCCTAAGGTCGCTACCATTTCTAGCGAATCCCAATCCGCAAGAAATGCCATCAGGAGGAGGAGGAATGGGGTGATTTGTAGCAAAAGTACATACATCAATGGTATTTTTTTCGAATAGGTACGGTTGCATGCCCAAAACAACGAAATTGCTGCCGCAGTGAGAAGGATCAGTCGGCCTGAAAGTGATAACAAGTTCCTACCATCCGTAATATTTTGCCCGACTGTAGCCGAAAGCTAGCATCGCAGGAACTATGTTCTTCCGATATAGGCCAGGTCGCCTGAATAACAGCCGAAGCCCCACCATTGCCTTTCCTGTGATTCCCATGTCTCCCATCTCATCGGGGAAACAGGATCCCATCAACGACATTTCCCCTTCAGATAGTTCGTAAAGAGCGTTCTTGCCTCTCAGTATCTTTTCATACGGAGGGAACTCCGCCTTCCAGAGCAGTGCGTAATTCTCAAGGGACTTGGCGGCCACATCGCCATTTGAAATTGCGGTCGCGGCTGTTTCAGCGGCAAAGACGGCGGATTTCAGGGCGAGATGTGATCCCCCTTCGAACAAAGGCGAAGTGAAGCCAGCAGCATCTCCGATTAACATCAAGCCGTCATAATGGGTGTTCTCAAATGGTCCTGAGATAGGTATCGTGCCGCCGAAAGCTGGATTGCCCTTGGTCTTCCACGGAGGTAACTGTTGGCTCAGATCGCTGAAATGAGTGTCTTCGATAAATTGGTCCAGTGCTTTCTTGGCCCTAGGTCGATCCTCAGTCACAAGGCCCACGTTGGCCCTACCATCGCACTTAGGAATCATCCAAAGGTATCCCTTCTCAGCATATTTCGGCCATATGTAAAAATCAAGGTAGTCGTCTGTGGGGACCTCGGCCAGTTCATATTGCATACCAGCTACAACCTTCCCTTTCCCATTCAGGGGTTTTGAACCGTCTGTTTTTACAAATCTAGAACAAACGGCTGCGACCCCAGAAGCATCGATCACTATTTTTGACCTGATTGGGAACATTTCCCCCTTCCCATCGCATTTCCATCCTACAAAGGTCCCATTATCCTCTATTCTTTCCATTGAGGTCAATTTGTGTTTGAGTGCTAATTTTGCGCCTTCTTTGACCGCGGAGTCGGTGATCCACTGTTCGAAGAGGTGTTTCTCAAGAACATAGCCAGTCTCCGTTAGTTGTTTTGATGTGCCGTCAGGGAATATCACCCTGATTCCGTTAACTCGCTTGCTGATTACTTCTTCGGGGAGATCGAGTTTGAGGTTCGCAATGGCTTCGTCGGATATGCACTCCCCGCAGTGAACGGGGGTCCCAATCTCATCATGGTCCTCTATTACCATGGTTCTGAGGCCCTTTCTGGCACATTGCAGGGCTGCATTACCGCCTCCCGGGCCGGCCCCGACGACCAAAACATCGACGTCCCACTCTTCCGCCACGACTCCCGAGGCAGACGATGTGAAAAGAATCCAACGGTCTTCGTGGGGCAAAAGCGAACCTTCTCAATGGAGAGGCACGAGAGACCGTTGTGGCTTGGACCAGTTTGGGACGTTACCTCGACTCATTGGAGCGGGATGGAGATCTCCTGAGGATTACGAGACCGGTTGATGTAGAACTGGAGGCAGGGGGCATTGCAGATCTTCTAGTAAAGACGAGTGGTCCTGCGGTTCTTTTCGAGAAACCCAGACTTCCTGACGGGACAATATCTGACGTGCCCCTAGTCATGAACATATTCGGGAGTAAGGAACGGACAATGAAAGCCTTGGGGGCTAGAGGGAAGACTGAGATAGGGGATCGTTTGGTATCCCTGATGAAGCCAGATATTGGTGCTTACATGAAAGCCCCGTGGAAGGGCATTCCTCTTCTGAGAGATGCACTGGCACTCCCTCCGAAGGTTGTGCGTAGGGCGGCTTGTCACCAAATTATCGATCTTGACCCAGATGTCACGAAGCTGCCCATACCTAAGTGCTGGCCAATGGATGGTGGGCGATATATTACTCTCCCCCTTGTAGTAACTCGCGACCCCATGAGTCGTGAACATAACATGGGGATGTACAGAGGACAAGTCCACTCAGAGAAAGAGATTGGACTTCATTGGCAGATACACAAACATGGCGCAGATCACGCTTCTTTGCATCCAGAGGGGAGAATGCCGGTTGCGATTTGTATTGGTGGGCCGCCCGAATTAATTTTCTCGGCCATAGCTCCTCTCCCTGACAACCTAGAGGAATACATGTTCGCTGGTTTCTTGGGACGAAAACGCCTCAAACTCGCACGTGCCAGGACACAAGACCTACTCATACCTGCAGAGGCCGATGTAGTAATTGAAGGATGGACCGATCCTAATGAGGTGAAACTCGAGGGGCCGTTCGGGGATCATTACGGATTCTACTCCTTACCGGGTAACTATCCCGTGCTCCATGTGACGGCAATCACACGGCGTAAGAATGCTGTAATCCCAGCCACGATTGTCGGCCTGCCGCCGATGGAAGATGGTTTTCTTGGTGAGGCAATCGGGGCTCAATTCACACCAGTCTTGAGGTTCCAACACAGAGATGTTCGATCAGTCTTCCTCCCATTGGAGACCGGCTTCCATAATCTGGCGGTCGTCTCTTCCAGACAACGATATCCGAGGCAGGCAAGGAAGACCGCATTGGGCCTATTGGGAGCCGGTCAGATGATGCTCCTCAAGACGATGATGCTGATCGATGAGGATGAGGATCCGCACGATCTGAACGTTTTCCTGGACGCCTTGAATGACAGGGTTGATCCATCCGAGGACATAATTGAGATTCATGGCCTTCCAGGCGATTCTCTTGATCCGGCCAATCCCTTTGAGAATGTTCAGGCCAAGCTAATTGTCGATGCAACATCATTGCCCGAGGCCGATCCCCGACACGGTGGGAACCTGCCCCTCGGAACTCCGGAGATCGATACTCCGGAATGGAGAAAGGGCCTAGATGTTCCACCGGGAGTGCCCCTGGGTTTCGAGTTGCGTGTGCTCGAACTGCCCGGTGTATCACAGGCAAAGATGCTAAGAAGCTCCATGTTGGTCATAACCACGCAAATCGAAGGGGGTCCATCTCCACGAGATGGCATGGTTGAACCCAATGAGAAGTTGGCTGAGAAGCAAAGGGCAACGATCAACCAAATCACTGAGGCAGTATGGCAGTTAGAGGGCTCAGAGAATTTGCGCTGGTTGTTCATCACGGACGATGATTTGGAATTGCACTCAAAGGGATCCAATAGGCGGCTCCTTTGGCAATTATTTGCTAGATTTGATGTTGAGAGGGGGTTGAAGTGGGACACAAATAGAAGCAGGATCGCCTGGGATGCCACAGCCCCGATTCCTGCCCAAAATGGCGAATTGCCCGCGAGGCGTTGGCCTGCTGTGACCCTACATGATCCTGAAATCCTCCAAAGGATTCAGGAAAACGCCGTGGAAGATGGCTTGGATGGTAGAGAGTGGCCGGATAATCTGTTGTTGTAGGAGCTTGGTCGAAGTGAAATGGAAGGACATACTCGATTTCGTAAAAATCGAACATACACTATTCTCACTTCCGTTCGTTCTAATGGGTTTCATCCTCGCCAAGAAGCAACTCGGAGAGGAAGTTTTTGAAGTCAGTCTCTCTAACCTAGATCTATTCTGGATCATTCTTGCAGCAATTGGTGCGCGCGGCCTAGCCATGGCTTTGAACAGGCTCATAGACAAGGAAATAGACGCAAATAACCCGCGTACCGCCTCAAGGCATCTTCCCTCTGGTAAGATGACTGAATTCGAGGCTTGGTCCCTTTCTATCGCATTTCTTGCCACTCTCTTGTTCGCATCATGGAGACTGAACATGGTCGCTCTGAAGATGGCATGGTTGCCTGTCATCGCATTCGTCATGTACCCCTACACGAAGAGGTTCTCATGGATATGCCATTTCTGGATAGGTCTGTGCTTGGCGTTAGCCCCAGCAGGAGCATGGGTGGCGATATCCGCCGACACAATGGGGTGGGAGTCGATAGTAGGCGTGGGTTCCGATACATGGATAGGGAGGGAATTCGCATGGTTCCCAGAGTTGTTTTTCATCTCGATGGGTGTAGCACTTTGGATAACGGCGTTTGATGTGAATTACGCCAGAATGGACGTCGAGGTCGATATACGCCAAGGGATCCACTCCTTTCCTGCCACCTTTGGGCTGAAAACGACAAAAGGCCTGAGCATCGCACTGACTTTGGGGTGGTCCATTTGCTTCCTTTTTGCGGGATTGAGTGAATATACTGACCTACGTGACTACAGATACCCACTTTGGATTCCCAGTGTCATCCTGATGGCCACCGTCAATCTGTACGTAATGACGTCGCACGCTTCGAAATCCGAGTCCTCATCCTTGGACATGGAGAAATTCCAACAACTTCTATTCAAAACATCCATGTTGACAGGATGGGTATTGCTTGCAAGCCTCTCATTCACCGAGGGCATGATTGATTGAGGTGTTGTTTTGTTTCGTTTGACTTCAGACTATGCCACAGCAGGGGATCAACAACAGGCGATTGACAAATTGGTAGATCAGATTCAATCTGGACAGGAGAGGTGCGTTTTACTGGGAGTGACTGGTTCGGGCAAGACTTTCGCAATGGCCAACATCATCCAAATTCTACAAATGCCGACATTGATTTTATCTCACAACAAAACGCTTGCAAGGCAATTGTGGCAGGAGATGAGTGAATTATTTCCCGAAAATGCAGTGGAGTATTTTGTGAGTTACTACGACTATTACCAACCAGAAGCCTATCTCCCCAACCGTGACTTGTACATAGACAAAGAATTGCAGATGAACGAGAGGATCGAACAGGAGAGATTCTCGACTGTTGCGTCCCTAGTCTCCAGGCCTGATGTCATAGCAGTTGGTACGGTTTCTACAATCTATGGTCTCAACCCGCCGGAGGTGTTTCAGGACAGGCATCTACAATTGCATGTTGGTCAAAAAATCCAGCCTCGTGAGGCTGTAGCTGAATTGGTCGCACTCCAATACAGAAGGGTTAGTGGTGATTTGTCCAGAGGTGACATAAGACTTCGCGGTGAAGTGCTGGACATCTGGATGCCAAGCAGGGATGATCCCATACGCGCAAGATTCGGATGGGATGGAGTTGAGCGCCTACAAGTTTGCGAAGCTGTCAGTTGGGAGCCATTAGATGACATTGAAGAGGCCTGGATACATCCAAGAGAATTCTACATGACCGATGAGGATAGATTCGCAATCGCTCTCGAAAACATAGAGGAAGAGCTTGAAGAACGTGCAAGTTGGTTTGAATCAAAGGGAAGGGATCTAGAAGCTCACAGGATTGAACAGCGCACAAAATTCGACCTGGAGATGCTTAGAGAGCTTGGCTCTTGCAAAGGTGTAGAGAACTATTCCAGGCACTTTGATGGTAGAGGCGTGGGTGATCGGCCGTATTGTTTGTTAGACTTCTTTTCCACAAATGCGGAGAGTTTCCAAGGCGATAAGAATCGTTATCTCGTTATCATGGACGAAAGCCATGTCACATTACCGCAAGTTGGAGGGATGTATTCCGGAGATCTAGCTAGGAAAAAGAATCTTGTTGAACATGGTTTTAGGTTGCCCTGTGCCTATGACAACAGGCCCCTGAGAATAGATGAGTTTCAGGATCTAATCCCACAAATGCTCTATGTCAGCGCCACCCCTGGTGAAAGGGAATTCCGTCACTTGGCTGAGGTCACCGGACAGGAGATCCCTCGCCAATTATTGCATGTTCCTTCCAGAGGCGGAGCAGGTACGAAGGATACGGAAAAAAGAGAGGGGAGTGGATCCATTGAGACCGTCATCAAGTCAATCGACGGGATAGCACAAATGGAAATTCGACCCACAGGGCTGTTGGACCCCCATATTGAGGTTAGGAGTACTGAGGGGCAAGTACAGGATCTCCTCAGTGAAATAAATCGAAGAATTGAGCGTGATGAGCGGGTTTTAGTGACCGTTCTGACCATTAAATTCGCCGAAGAAGTTTCGGAGTACCTGCAAGGAGTGGGCATAAAAGCTCACTACCTGCATTCTGAAATCGATACGCTGGAGAGATCTGAGATCATCAAGGCTCTCAGACTTGGGCACATAGATGTAATCGTGGGAATAAATCTCCTCAGAGAAGGGTTGGACATACCAGAGGTGTCTCTCGTGGCTATTTTCGATGCCGCGGCCCAGGGATTTCTCAGAAACGAACGAAGTTTGCTTCAAACAATAGGGCGTGCTGCGAGAAACTCTGAGGGAAATGTGATCCTCTATGCTGATACAATATCACCAGCCATGGAGGGTGCGATAAGACAAACCCTGGAGAGGAGAAAACGCCAACAAGAGCACAATGAGAAGCATGGCATCACACCAGAAACGATACGTAAGTCACTGCCAACCCTCGGAGAGGAATCCTCCGATCTTTTGGCAGGAGTGGCTGGAAAGGGAATTAAAGGTGGCAGAAGGTTGGTGGCGAAGAAACAGGGCAAGAAGGACATCAACACGTTCGTTAAGAAATTTGATCTGGGAACAGGCTCTTGGTCCTCCTCCGATTCAGTTTTGGAACTTATATCCCAACCAGAATATGACATGTTTGATCCCATGGGCGAAAGCCCCGATAGTGAGTTAGATCAAAATGATCGCGTGATCAACCGACTGGAAAAGGAAATGAAGGCAGCAGCCTCTAGATTAGACTTTGAGAGAGCCGCATTGATTAGAGACAGAATCACCGAATTGAGGGAAGCGACCAATTGAAATCATGACCTTGGATGGAGTATCATGGTGAGTTATGATCCTGAGTCTTTCGATCGTCCAGTTCGTGACTATGTATTCAAGGATATTGATAGTCCAGCTCGGCTGTTCGACCAAATGTCAGAGGCTGGAGGGTTCACAGCTTCGAAACTAGCAAGGGCAAAAGAAATTCTTAGTTCGATGTTTGAGGACTCTGGCAAAGAGGGTTGTGTGAACTGGTTGTCTTTCCCAGCCGCATTATGCGCCACTGGCACGCGAAGCTTCTTTCTGGAGCTCATCAAGAGAAAGTTGGTCCACGTTGTGATCACAACTTGTGGAACACTGGACCACGATCTTGCGAGGACCTTCAAACAATACTATCATGGTGATTTCGACCTAGATGATGTGGCATTGGGGAAAGTCGGTCTCAATCGCTTGGGCAACGTGGTTATTCCTAACGAGTGCTATGGAGACATCCTAGAGCAAAAGGTATTGCCATGGCTGGACGAAATTGGAAAAGAGCGGGGCTCAAACTCTGATTCTCCATGGAAGGGGTTCGGAACAGTGGAACTCTGTTGGGCTATCGGGGATCGCATCGAAGATGATAGCAGCATCCTCCATTGGGCCGCGAAGAACAGGATCCCGATCGTAATACCCGGCATCACAGATGGATCAATTGGTGCACAGTTGTTCATCCACAGGCAGAAAAATCCGTCCTTTATGATCGACGTCCTCTCAGATGAACAGATTTGTTCTGACATATCCTGGACTGCTGACAAATCCAATGCCTTGATGGTCGGTGGCGGAATCAGCAAGCACCACGTAATCTGGTGGAACCAGTACAGAGGGGGACTGGATTCTGCAGTAGGGATTTCCACCGCACCTGAATACGATGGGTCTCTTTCAGGTGCTAGGCTCCGAGAAGCAATATCTTGGGGCAAGATAAGGCCTGAAGCGCCCCAAGTTCTAGTTGAGGGTGAGGCTAGCCTACTTTTACCTCTTCTCGGGGCAGCTTTGTTTGGGTGACCGCATAGAGAATGTTCAAAGAGTGATCGGCCCTCGGAACGCTCATGTCTATCGCAGATATGGTACAGAAGATGATTGATGATTTGAACGAGACCATGGCTGACGCCGTTAAGTCCGACAAGGGCAACAACGCAGCCATGACCCGCGTCAGGAAGGCTATGCAGGCCGCAAAAGGCGCTGCACAAGACGTGCGCATGCAGATCAGCAGCATCAGGAATGGATGATTAGGCACTCAAACGAGTGTTGCGAAGACCCTCATTATTGAGAGTCTGAGCGATCCAGATGGCCTCCAGCCGGCAGGCTCCCCACAAGAAAGCAATAGATCATTCAACTCTGTTAGATCTGGTCTCATTCCCACATCCGATTTAGAGGACAAGTGGAGAGGTGGCTCAGAGAGAGTCTCAGGCGAATGTTCCCCAAGGTTAGATGCTTGAAATCTAGCCCATAGGTGTGAAGCCTCCGCCAACAAGGCCTCACATTGCCAGGGTCTCCTGCCGGTCATCAGTATCGGTTTGTCTGAAGATGGGAATGCATTGGAGCTCACCAACGTTCTGATTGCATTTGCCACGTTTTCGACAGGCAGCCAGTATCTAGGGGTTGAAGGGTATTCTGAATCTGATTTTCCAGATATACTATCCCCAATCACTCTGTGAAACAAACCATCGCCCCAAAAGGTATCTGCGATATCTGCAACTACATCCCTCAGTATTATGCACGGGCTGTCAATCTCGCGCTCCTGTCCGTATTTCAGAATAGAGAGGTCTTGAGCCTCGGCCCCCACACCAATTTCAATGTCATTACCATCCTTATTTTCGACAGGCGGGAGGGAAGCCAATCTTCTCTGAATAGCACTTTTCACCGACCCATCTGGCCCCACGACAATCACAGAATTTGCCACTTGACCCTCCTCACATGTTTGGTGCAAGGATCTCGGGTTGAGATATTTCTGCTCCGAAGGATTTCAGACATGATTCTACTATTGACACTATCATGTCGATTTCTTCTGATGTCAAGTAGAAATGGGGAGTGAATCTCAGAGCATTGGACCCCCCATGAATAACTCCTAGTCCACGTCTTCGACACCATTGTTCAACGCCATCGGCCCCGACAACAGGGAATCTCCCAGGATCTAGCTCCGCGGAGACGAGTAGTCCTGTTCCTTGAACTTGGGTGATGCACCCAGGTAGCCTCTTGGAGAGTGCTTCAAGCTTGTCAACAAATTCCCTACCTCGATCTCTTATATTCATCCTTAGATCTGGGTCTATCCGATTGAGAACTGATATGGCCGTTTCGAGGGCCCTGGGGTTTGTTGTCATAGTGTTCCCGTAGACTCCTACCGCATACAGATCGGACGCTCTCTTACTCATACCAAGAACTGACAATGGGTATTGGCCTGCGTTCAGGGCCTTTGACCATGTTTCAAAATCCGGAACTTGGCAATCCTCGAACCCGGGGTAGTCTACTATGCTCAAACAGCCTTGACCTCGGATGCCTGCCTGAATGGAATCTATCAGGATGAGTGTACCGTGTTGGTTGGCTAGAGAAATTGCTTGGTCATAGAACTCCCTATCAAGCATAAGCCCTGGATTTCCCTCTCCCATAACCGGTTCCATCGCGATTAATTCAACAAAGGCCCCTTCACGATCTGCATCTGAAAAAACCTCCTTCAGCCCATGGATGTCGTTAGGTATTACGAACCTGACGTTTGATTTTCCCCTAAACGAGGCGAGTTTCTTTTGATATTTCGGGAGGCAGGAGCTCGATATCGATGCAGGGCGATCAGTGCGGCCATGGAATCCACTATCCAATGCCACTGTCCAGATTTCCTTTCCATGGTGTGGACCATCCTGATCGGTCATTAGCCTGGCATTAATATCAGAGATCCTCATGGCCACCGTAACTGACTCAGAACCACTATTCATGCATATGAATCGATCGAAGGGGCAAGTTCCTCGTGTATGTCCCACTTCACGCTTCAATGTGTCTGCGAATCGTTTGTGCGTCACGGATGGAGTCATGACATTAGCCATGACATGTGACTCAGACATTGAACTCATGACCTCAGTTGGATCATGGCCCATCCCAAGCATTCCATATCCCCCATTGTCGTGAACAACCGCCCCATGGGTGGTGATTATCCATGGGCCTTTGGCTGCTAATGGGATGTATGGATTAACAGTGGAGGGCTCGTAAAAATTAACGAAATCCTTCTGTAATTCCCTTGCAAATTGAGACTCGGTGAGTTCCAAAAGGAGATCTTCGACCTCATCATCCAGATTTTCTCTTGCCTTAATTGCCAGATCCAGTGCTGTGCCTAGATTTGGATCGATCTTTAGAAACGAATCCACCAATTCATCGCTCAAGCCATGGGTATTAGCTTCCCCCGAGGAGCTCCTCAACTGTTCGACCCTAGTGTCCATCATATTGTGCTGTGAGGGCGGGCCAAATGAAGATTCGCCATGTAAGGACATTCAGATGACAATTTAGAAAATATTTGGCCTTTCCTTGGTCTTTTCTTTTTTTTGATAAACTATATTCAATTTTTTGTATTGTAATTTTTTACAATAATGTAAATTTGCAATTAGAAAATTAAAATTACTTTAGCATTGATTATATGCCGACTTGCTGCTCGGCACTTGTAGATCGAGGGCAAGTGGGGTGCAGGATCGGGGGCGAGAAAATGAGTGAGAAATTGGAAATACAGGAATTATTGCAGAAGGAAGTTTACGTTGGAGAAACCCTCGTAGGCGTTATTGTGGGAGAAAGATTCCACCCCAGGGATGAATTTGTTAAGTCAATGAGGATACAAGTGCTAGACGGTGTGGCGGAGGAATACATGCGAAAACCGGCAGACCACGCGCCATTACACAAAGAACTGGTTCATAGCATCAGGCCCGATGGCTCTGTGAAATTATCAAAGTCAATGAGAGAATTGCAGAGAAGGTGGAGGAACACAGTTCGAATCAATGAACAACTGTGGGCGCCGGATGAGTTGATGGACAGGGCTGTCATGGACAATGACGGTGTCGACATAGGCAATGTTGTTGATCTCGTGAAAGTCAAGCGGACATACAGAGGAGTCGTCGTAAATGTCCACGGTGTACTTCAAAGAAGGATGGGGCTACCTGAACAAATCACGATACCCGTCTCCCAACTGGGTAGAACGACTGCGTATCTGGATGAAATAATCCTCAGATGTCCAGTTGGCCGGCTAGTGACGCTTCCGAGCTACGTCCAACTGAACGTCTAGATGGTGGGCATGGCAGGATTTGAACCTGCGGCCTCCCGGTTATCAGCCGGGTGCTCCAGCCAAGCTAAGCTACACGCCCTGAGCGAGCGTTCGTCTACAGGACCTGATTTGAAGGTGCCCATTGGCTAGGCTGCAAACGAGTCCACCCGGCAAGGTCTTGAGTGATGGGGCACTGGATCCATTTAGATGCCAGTCATCAGCGGCTCATCCTGCCGCGAAATTGCGCTTTCCCTAGCCGGGGAATTGGGCATGCATTTCATCCCGGCTGAAACCCGCCGTTTCCCAGATGGAGAAGGGTATCTGAAGACCCCGGCCCAAGATTTTGATTCGATAAGATCCGAGCCAGCCGTAATTGTATCCTCAACCTTTCCTGACAATGGCATAATTCAGACCATGATGATGTTGGCAGGCATAGCAGATATACAGCGGGGCGATCTTTCCAACCTGAAAAAAGAAGGTATCCAAGAAATGGAGGACGTTGGCCGTAGAATAATACTGGCAGTCCCGTATTACGGATATGCTCGCCAGGACAAGCGGTTTTCGGCAGGTGAAGTTGTTGCTGCGGGGGTAATTGCCTCGCATCTGTCGAATGCGTGTGATGGAATTGTTATTCTTGACATTCACGAGCCTAAGGTCCTAGAAAATCACGACCATCCCATCAGATGCGTCACAGCAGTCCCTGAGATAGCCAATTGGCTGCGCGAAGAGGTTGATCCAGACTTCATTCTCTCGCCTGACAAGGGTGCAGTTGAAAGGGCTCGGAATGTGGCAGAATTGATCGACGTCCCACATAGCTACTTGGAAAAGAAAAGAATCGATGCCCATACGATAGAACACACTCCAAAGGACCTCGATGTATCTGGGAAGGTAGTCGCAATAGTGGATGACATGATAAGTACCGGGGGCACGATTTGTAGGGCCAGTGACGCACTTAGGAGGCAGGGGGCTGTTGAAGTACATGCTGCATGTACACATGGGTTATTCACCTCGGGGGCTCTCACCAAATTAGCAGACCATGTGGATGGAGTACACAGCTCTGATTCCTTGGCGAATCCGAGGGCTGTCATTTCCGGCGCCCCTGCTTTGGCTCGGGGAGTCCTGGATCTGATTGGCATTCTCTGAAATCGTATTTCCCCTGCGGTGTCTTTATACAGGCCCCGTTCAGCGGCAGGATACCGCAAGAGGAATGATCCGATGACTGTACACGTTGCCTTTGAGACCCCGCAAGACGTTCATGAGATAGTTTATGAAATGGTGAAAGCCCTTGGAAAGGATGGACGAGGGTCGCTCAAAAAGGGCGCTAATGAAGTGACCAAAGCCGCGGAGAGAGGAACTGCAATGATGGTCGTCATGGCAGAAGACGTCAACCCCAGCGAACTCCTAGCTCACGTCCCAATGATTTGCAAAGAGAAATCTATACCCTTCATGTATGTACCAGATCAGGGCTATCTGGCGGAGGCAGCTGGTATGTCTGAGGGGACCAAAACCGCTGCTGTGGCAGTCATTGATGTGAAGAAGGACGGAGAAGATCGTTTCAACGAGGTTAAAGGCCACTTTGAAACACTATCAGCATGAGGTGTGAAAGTTGTCACAAGAGTCTTGGCCGGCAGAGGTTGTTGAGGTAGTAGGCAGAACCGGAATGACTGGGGAAGCAACTCAAGTGAAAGTAAGAGTCAATGATGCCCCTAATCCTCGGGACATAGGGAGAATAATCACGAGGAACGTCGTTGGTCCAGTAAGAATTGGAGATGTCCTGATGCTAAAGGACACGGGCCGTGAGGCCCGGAAGTTGGGTGCTAGATGATTGGGAGTTGTATCCTATGCCAGAAACAAGAATTTGCACTTTCACCAAAGAAGAAATTGAGCCCGGAACAGGGATCATGTTCGTGAGGAGAGATGGGACTGTACTATGGTTCAAAGACTCGAAAGCTAGGAAAAACCACGTCAATCTCGGACGGAACCCCAGAAGACTGAAGTGGACTAGAAGATATGAAAAAGGCGGTATCAGGTGATTTTCGTCACATTTTGTTCGGTCCAAAAAATAGTCTTCAACACAAATATCATCGATGTTATCAAATACCCTGTTTTCTGATTTTTGCCGATGAATGACCTGATGGTAATTCCAGGCGTAGGGGAATCTCTGGCAAAAAAGCTTACAGATGGCCTTGGTGGAGAATCAGAGGCAATCAGAGCTATTCGAGAAAAAGACATTGCCTCTTTGTCCGAGATTGATGGAATCTCGTTGGAAAGAGCGATCAGAATGGTCTCAGAATTCTCCGGCGGGATGGAAAATGCTGCTAGAAACAAAGACGGTCAGAAACTCCACACCGCCATGATTAATGACATCGAGCCGTTTATATCATCCTCGCCAGGGAAAAGTAAACTCAGGTTTCTACAACCGCTATCGGTTGGTTCCATAGAAGAAATTAACAAAAGAAGGGATAGAGTCAGTGAAGCAATTTCATTCGTCTCGAAATATCCAGGGGCAACTGAAGGTTGGACCAGAATTGCAAAGTCGATAAGACCACTAAAAAGAGCAAATGCGAAGATAGATCGCTTGATAGTAGTACAAAACTCCGAGGATCTAGAACATCTTGCGACTGTTGAGAAGTTTGCCCGAATAGTAGTAAGGGAATCTCGTGAAACGTGGAAAGACTATGAGGGCATCCCGAGAGTAACTTGGATAGGCCCCAATCAGCCTACTGACTTGCCTCCTGGTTGGAGAATTTGTGATTTAAGGGATAGCTTATGGGAAATGATTCCTGAGTTGTCTTTAAGATTCATTGAGAGCAACTACAAAACTCTGTTTGCATTGACTCAATTACGAAAATTGGAGATTGGGCCGTGTGGAATAGGTGAAAGGGTGAATAACGCACTCGATGGCCTCGATAAGCTAGAGTCAATGATCGCGCCAGAGGCTTCAGAGACCGCAATTGAAGAGACAAGGGATTCCCTCTGGACTGAGGTAAAAAACATTCAAACTAGTGTGGATGATCTAATTGTTGCGGCGACTCAGGAACACAGATTGTCCCTAGATGGATCAGAGATGTTATCCTACTACACAGACAGCTCCGGTCTGCAAAATCGACTGAGGTTTGAAGTGTCAGAATCAATAGAATTTGCACTGGAAGAGGGTAGAGGACGCCTTGAAGAATTTCTCTCACCAATAGGCATCAGAGTACCAATTGATTGTTTTCAAAGCGACTATCCTTGTCTTTTCAATAAAACGGCCCTTGCTTCAATGGAAGAAGAAATCGATCTATTAATATCCAAGAAAAAGGATGAGAACCTCAGAAATAGACTTCAAACAGCGATGTTGCTGTCTGATAAATTGAGAAAATCAGTCTCTGAAATCATAGATGTTGATCTCTGGATTGGTATCGCGAAATGGTCCAAAGAAAAGAGGTGCAATCTGCCGAAAATAATCAACGATTCCAGTCCGAGTTGTAAGATAAGGGGGCTACGCCATCCACTCCTGGGCGTTGATCCAGTCCCAATTGACTATGGATTTGGAAGCCTCCCAAGACAGACTTTCGATGGCTCGATAGTTCTGCTAACGGGTGCGAATTCTGGAGGAAAGACTTCGTTGATAGAAGGGGTGGGAATCATTCTACTACTTGCACACACGGGGTTGCCAGTTCCATCAGATGAAGCTGAAATTTCGCTGGCAGAAGAGATACACATAATGTCCAAAGTGAATGGAACTCAGAGTGCTGGGGCCCTAGAGAGAACATTGATCAGGCTTGCTAGTATAGTTGATTCTGGTTCAAGAAAATTCGTACTAGCAGACGAGTTGGAGGCAATCACGGAACCAGAGGCTGCGGCTGGCATTCTTGCAGGTCTGCTGGATGTGGCAGCGAAAAATTCCGTCAATGCTATCTTGATGGTTACGCATATCGGATCTTCGATATGCAAGAAAATGGAATTCAAGGCCAGAGTTGACGGTATAGAGGCAAAGGGACTGGATGAGGAACTGGAATTGGTTGTGGATAGAGTTCCAAGGATAGGTATTCCAGCGAGATCAACACCGGAATTAATTTTGAAGAGGCTGGAGGCCCGCTCGGTTGGAACCAAATCCGAGGTTTTCAAATCTATTCTGGACAGATTGTGAGTTACTGCCGAAACTGGCTCTAAACCAACGATTCAACAATTTGATCGACGGATTGGGACATCCCGCAATATGCACATCTAATCTCCAAAGGTTCCGATGAAATAACCCTTAGTTTGTGTGGTAGCGGCTCATTGGTACTCTGAGTTATGCAATTGAAGAACGAACACCTTGCTATGTCGATTAGTTCGTCCCCGAGTTCGATTTTCCTCTTTTCAGCAACACCATAATTCCTTATGATTGCGATTGAGGCAGAAGGGGCGACTAAGGCCAACCTATCCAATTCTTCTTGACTCAGTTCCCTATCCTCGATTTTCAACACATCCTTCCTACCAACTTTACCACTTGGTACATTCATGACGAGAGAGATTGGATTGGATTGAGATCCGTCTATGTGCAACATTCGCATTACTTGTACGGCCCTTCCAGATGGTATATGGTCGATCACTGTTCCATTGCATATCGCTGAAACTCTCCTCATTTCGCTCAATTAATCACCTCCGGAACTTGAACTCCGAGACTTCGGCACAGAAGAGCCATTCGAGTAGGAACGCCATTGAATGCCTGTCTAAAGTACCAAGCATGACTAGTAGAGTCAATACTAGGGTGAATCTCACTAACTCTAGGCAGTGGATGCATAATCATCATGTTAGAGGGGGCGTGGGCTAGGTCATCGGATTTTATTGTGTATATTCCGGCTACTTTCTCATACTCCGCCTCGTCCGGGAATCTTTCCCTTTGTATTCGGGTCATGTAAACGACATCTGAGGATCCCAGGACGGATAGTAGATCGGAAGTTTCGGTTACATCACATCCGTTTGATTTTAGATCCCTAACAATTTCTTCCGGCATCATTAGGCTCTCGGGGGAAACGAAGGTCAATGATGCACCAAACCGGCTTAAGGCGTGACTCAGACTATGTACCGTCCTCCCATACCTAAGATCGCCAACTAAAACCACTCGAAGGTCTTGGATATTTCCATGCCCTTGTTTAATTGTGAATAAATCGAGTAAGGTCTGGGTGGGATGATTACCTGCGCCATCCCCAGCATTCAGAATAGGTATTTCGACTGCGTCTGCAGCATATTGTGCAGCTCCTTGTCTGGGATGTCGAATTACCGCTATGTCAGCATATCCATCTATCATCTGCATAGTGTCGTAGAGAGTCTCCCCCTTCTTGACCGATGAGCCGACGTCACTCAAATTGAGTACTTCGCCTCCGAGTCTCTTCATGGCGGTTTCAAAAGAGAGCCTTGTTCTCGTTGAATTTTCAAAAAACAAATTCCCTAGCACCCTTCCCTCCAGAAGAGGTAGATACGCTGACCCATTGGCTACGGGCATCAACCTCTTGGCGTCCTCCAAAAGTGATAGCGATTCATCATTGGTTAGGTCATCCATTGTAATGAGGTCCATGTTGTATCCCGCAATCACTACGGGTGCAGTCCGCCCATATGCCTTGTGATACTTTCGAGGGGGAATATTAGGTCATCATAGTCATAAATCTTGAGTACGGCACTTGACCAGCACCATACATGGCGGACAATATGTATTATCGAATGATGGGAACTACAGGGTTGCAGGTTTCAGTGCTCTCATATGGATTTTGGGCGACTTATGGTGTAAAACAAGATCTTTCGGGAAAAGCCGGAATCGAAAAAGCGAAGCAATTGCTGAAAATTGCCCGTGAGGCAGGAGTGAACTGCTTCGATCACGCCGAGGCCTATGGTACACCCCCAGGGGAAGCCGAGAGAATCTTCGGAATCGCACTTTCAGAATTGATTGAAGAAGACCCGGAAGTTTGGAGGCGCTCGGATCTGGTGATTACCACCAAAATCTTCTGGGGAGGGAGCGGGGTTAACGAACGAGGATTGTCGAGGAAGCACATTATGGAGGGGATTGATTCATCACTAGAGCGTCTAGGCTTGGATTACGTGGACATGGTATTTTGCCATAGGCCTGACCCTCACACCCCTACGTCGACTGTTGTCAGGGCCATGACGGACATCGTTAGATCCGGGGCTTCTACATCATGGGGGACGAGTGAATGGTCTGCTCAACAGATCACTGAGGCCTTCTGGATTGCTAGGACCGAGGGGCTAGAGCCGCCATCATTCGAGCAACCGCAATACAACATGCTGCATAGGGAACGTTTCGAAAAAGAATATTTCCCGTTGTTTAATCCCCCCTATTCCTTGGGGACCACCATTTGGTCGCCACTACGTTCGGGTTTCCTCACGGGCAAATACAATGAAGGTATACCTGAAGGGTCTAGGGCGACTGTTGAGATCTACAGTTGGTTAAAGGACGAATTACGAGAAAGGGAGGAGAGGGGCGAGATAGAGGTCCTCAGGAAGTTGGCATCTTTAGCGGAAGATGAGTTGAATTGTAGTATGGCTCAGCTCGCATTGGCATGGTGTATGAAAAACAAGAACGTCTCAACCATTCTATTAGGGGCCACGAATGAGGATCAACTGAAAGAGAATCTAGGATGCATTGACGTCGCAAAGAGGCTTACTGAGGAGCATATGGAGACCATAGATGAAATTCTTGGGAACAAACCAGACCCGTGGGTTGGGCCCGGAGGCGATGGAAACAGAGATCTCAAAACAATATGAGCGACTAGAGGATCTCAGAGAGAAAAGACAACCAACCCCAAGGCAAGGATTACGACGCCAATCAAGACTATTGTTTGGAGAGTTATCTCTGATTCTTCATTAACGATTCGACCTTCCACCATTTTTGAGACTACTGTTTCGATATCCTCGCGAGTAGGATCTTGGTTCCCGTCGTCGATTTCCTTCTCAGACGAAGGTTCCACCTCAATAGTATCAGGACTTTGGTTCTGGAGAATTCTATCTATGAGTTCGGCTTTCTTACCTGAGACGGGTAGGGATAGTTCCGAGAGTAAAACCTTCAGATTAGCCACAGTCATACTTTCCAAATCTTCTCGTTGCATATTTCCACCTTTTGAAGGGGCGGTATTTAAATGAAAAGGCGAAAGATAGAATCAAATCTGTTCATTCAACCATGATTTCATCGTACAGGACTGACAAACCTCCCTGCTTGTGACCCCACCACAGACCGAGCAGGATTTCACATCCAAGTTTCCTCCTCCATTCAGTGAATAGACCTCTCGAATATTCTCTAAACTGTGTAACAGTCCATGTCTAGCACCCGGTGTGTTTGTCTCAAGCGCTGCGATTATGTTTCTGCTTGTTTGTCGTTGGGCTCCAGCAGCATGAGGGCACTCTCCGTGGAAAAACGGTAGCTCCATGACCATCGCGAGTGCGTGGATTTCCTGCTCAGGAATCCATCTGAGGGGCACTATTCTAGGCGGTAGCCCATCAATTGGAGTTTCGGTATGAGGAGCAAGCCTCACCGACCTCTCAACCTCTCCCTTTTGCATATTCATCAAAATTGACTGTGCCATATCATCTAAATTATGTCCCAAGGCCATTGCCCTCGCATTTGTCTTTTCAGCGAGAGTGTTCAGGCTTTGCCTTCTGAAAACCCCGCAGAATGAGCATGGCATCATACCCTTTGCATCGGGGTTTTTCTCCGCGATGGCTGGCATGATCTTTACAACCTCATCCATCCGTTGGTACCCAATATCCTCATATCCTATTCTTACTAACTCCACATTCATCATAGAACACAATTTCTCGACACAGTCTATCGAAGGGGATCTGTATCCGTCTATCCCTTCATCTACAACTCCGGCGACAATCTCGATGTCTCGCCGTTTTCCCAGTATGTCACACAACATATGCAGCATTATCGCTGAATCCTTCCCCCCGCTCACTGCAGCAAGAATGCGAAAAGGGCTCCCATCGGCCCCTCTGGCATCCTTGGGAAGTGATAGCTGGTTCCTAAGATCCTTGGAGACCCTCTTTCTTATGGAGGCCCTGAGGTGCCTAGCACATAGCCTCTGACCACTGTAAGGCTGATGCACTACGCTGGGGTTTTCACAACGGCTACAGGGTTCTATTTGCAGCCCGCACATGAGCGTCCGCGAAGGTAATTATGTTTGAACGCAATGGAAGGAGGAGGGTTCTTCCATCAGACACATCTCGCATTGTTATGAACTCAACACCGCCCCTTCCAAATTCCAGTCTCCCTAGTGGAAGAAGGTCCACTCCTTGGTTGGAAAGGGCTGTACTTTCCGCCTGCATCATTGGGGCGATCTCATTGGCCTCTCACGTTAGAGGAGTGATTCTACCAGACTTCGGTAATTCGTCACTATTTGTCTATCCAGCATTCATTTTGATTTCCTTGTTTGCTTCGGAGATCACCGTCCGGGTCGTCGAGCGTATACTCAAAATAAGGTAATTTCACCTTTCAGAATCAGAAGCGGGCTTTTTCGAGCCTCCTCTGAATAGTGACTCAAACCAACCCAGGACCAATTGCCATGGAACAAGATATCGGGCCATGCTCACGAAGAGGAGGAATAGACCTGCTGAAATTACCTTACCATAGGTCATTTGCAACTCCAGCGAGTCTTTGACCTGCTGACTCCACTGATTTGGTTGAAACTCAGAAATTACGGTTATCAGAATATCATCGAAATCCAATGCTATTGCAGTCAGGAGAGTCGCTAAGGAGATAACACCAAAGAGTTGGAAGAGATGAGTGTTCAGTACGGTTTGAAACATCCTGATGTGTTCGCTGTCAGTCCGGGCGCTCTCTGGCAACATAGCTACGTACTCAAACAGGCGTATGCACATGTGAGAGGATTCGTAGAACAAAAAAAGGACCACTGAGATCGTAATCAGCTCAAACGCGAGTGGTGAAACCAATCCACCGAACATGCTAGATTCTCCGATCTGCGCAGGGAGTGGCTTCAGCCCTATACCCTGAACTGAATCAAGTACAGCCTCGAATGTCAATAGGGCGTGGAACATGATGAACATGACAACGTAACTCATGGTCGCCACTATTGACCTCATTGAGAGGTTCCATATTCCAATCAGACCAAATAAAACTGGAACGAAGACCACTCCCATTACAATGATCTCTGAAATCAACTGCATTGGAACCGAGAGCCTGTCAGCATGGTTGAATATGTCCAGATTCTGGCCGAATGGGATGTATGCTTGCCTGTAAGTGACCATTCCAGATATCCATTCGAAGAGGAAGGGGCCCAAACCGAAAAGTAGAGCCATGGTATAAATTCCAACTCTTAATCTTCGACGGAATTTTGCCCCCCGAGTGGACGTGTAAGCACGGGCGCCGGTTAGGAACAGACAAAAAATTGTGGGGTACAAAAATGATGAGTTGCCTACTTGGTCGGCGCCCGTAATGATGTCCGGCAAGATTGATTCCCGTTGGAAAGAGTCCTCTACATAGACAATCCCGCGAGTATGCTCAAATGCTGGGCACCAATAATTCTCGCCATCTGCTTCTTGAATGAAGTCCTGATCGCATTCCCCATATTTCGAAGTCATGGTCAACACAAGAGCGGCCAGTGACGCAGTCGCCACGAGTTGTAAGGCCAAGATCTGCCAGCGGGTCCTGACGGATCGTAATCTCAGAGATTTACCAGTTTCAACTCCCTCGGAACTCAATTCACTCACCTATCCCTTTTTGACTTGCAATAGAGCTTGTGCGAGGTCAATGTCCGGAACCCAATCAATCACGTTAGCGCCGTAGCCGTTCAACGACATCAGCCTATTTTGCCGCTCCATCTTTAACACCTCATACGCCATCCTTGGAATTCTACTCACAAGTCGCTCCAAATCAATTGAATTGGGAGAGAGGACATAAACAGTATGTCCGTGACTGGACAAGGCCCTTATCGCAGGCAATGTGGTCCCGTCTCCCTCAAGGCTACTAACAACGAAAACTGGTGAGCCTCGATTCATCCTAGGTATTAGCGCATTGGTCACTGCCTGGAGGGGCATTGTTCCTCCTGCAGATACCCCAGCAAGTAGGCTCAGGATCTTGTATTGTTGCTTATCCCCTGCCTCTGCAGGAAGATGGTCCATCCTCCGACCATAAGTTGTCAGTGAGACTGCATCTCGCCTTCTGATGAAATGGTTGGATACGGATGCAGTAGCCACGGCCCCCATCTCCAGTGGATTCTTGAGCACTGTACCGATCCTAGAAATGTCCCTTGTGTCGAAGAGAATGTGGACGTCAGTGACTGCGTCGCGGACTTTCTCGTTAACCATAAGGTCCCCTGTTCTCGCGAAGGCCTTCCAATTAATCGACCTAAATGAGTCACCTGGCATATACTCCCTAAGTGAGTAAAATTCGGTTCCCTGACCTGGTGTCCTCAAGGTAGTGGCTCCAGTATACATCTTGGGGACATTTGATCGAAGTAACGCATCCTCGATGTCCCTGACCTGGGGGAATACGATCACGTCGCTCCTCTTGTCTGCTACGCCCTCATCGGTAAACAGCCCAAATACGTCCCTGTATCTCAAGGAAGTGGGGCCTATGGAAAAGTGGCCTCGCAATGGACACCTAACAGTATATCTCAACACGGTTGATTGTCCTGGTCCAAGGTTAGCTCTGATCATGTTTATTCCCCTTCTGATCTTCATTTCATGAGGCACATTGTCATAGATATCCAAGGTTTGTGTTCTTCGTCTTGATTGGTTGCTGATCGTGAGTGTCACAGTTATGTCGTCTCCTTTGTACACGTTTTCTTCAGACAATTCCCTCTCAACGACCAGTTTTGGATATCCGCTTATCCAACTGGCCATTACCAGCAAAGATACCATGAGCATGCCCAGAATCATCAGATGGAAATGGCTCACCATCATCCCCACTAGAATGAGTGATACCCCCCCGACGAGCATCATCGTTGCCTTTCTTGTCCACATCGCTATCACATGTCCATCAGATCTTCGTCTGGCTCATTGTCGTCTGGGCCCCATTCTCGCATTCTCTTTACGATAGCAACCAGTTCTTGGGTTTTGTACTTGCGATTATCATAAATAAATCGAAGTAGCACTTGATCGTCTACTAGAATTTGAAGCTCCTCCGATGACAACGAGTCGAACTCCTCCCTCGTCATCGTGTTTGTGCTCCTTATCTTTGACAAAAATACCTGTCTTATTTTGTCTGGGTGCTGATAAAACTCATACCTCTTTGCATCACCAAAACCATAGTAAATTATCCTAAAGACATGCCGCCAGTCCTCTGGGTCCTCTTTGCGAATAAGTACCACTTCCAACATCATGAAGAGCGCAAGGAACAGTATGAGCATCGCCATCCAATCATTTGTGAAATACACAAGGAAGTAGTATGCTAAATTGTATGTGTCGGAAAGTGGGTTCGTTTGTTGATGTCGACTCTCATCGAAAATTACCACGGCATTCTCACTCGGCTTCAAGGAACTATTCCCAATCAATAGGGCATCAGCGATTATGTCCAATGCCCATAACCTGTTATCATTGTCAGGGACATTAGATCCATCGATGTTCGATGATGAGTATATTGCATTGATGAGGAGTGAGCCGTCTGAGGCGATGTGGACCTGTCCTGAGGAAGGCTCAGCGCACAGTCTGGAAGAGCAGATCCTGGCATAAACTGCGAATGGTCCCTGTTCGTCCCCTTGTATCCCGGCTGCCTCAAATGCCGGGGTCAAATCCCCATCATCATTTGAGTCTAAGTAGGAGTCCAGCGTAGAGACGATTATCGGATAGCGATTCTCCGCTGGGGAGAACGAGGACTCTTTGTCGAATGCAGATGGTTTGCTAGTCAGGAGGTTATAACTCTCAGAGAAATCATAGGTCTTTTGTTCGGAGTCCCAACGGTGCCCGCACATCCCGAATGAGTCATCGGTTGGGATGAATCCCACATTCTGCGAATCTGGGTCAGGGTCGATCAAGTCCAGAATTAGGTCCGAATCCCTGTCTGCTAAACACGGGTGGTAAACTGAGGTCGATCCAGAGGTCTGAGTAAGATTGTGAGCATTGGTGACATTCGTCCAGACGTAGTTGTAATCTAGCTCCCTGGCCCATGCCTCTCCGTCATACAATTGATGATTCGAGAAGACAATATTGTATTCTTGGGCCAGTGCAGACGAGTACCCGAAGTCATCCATCAAGAGGAGTGTTCCACCTGCTTGCACGTACTCCACGATTGCCTCGATCTCTGAGCCAGTGTAGCCGTCGGAGTCAGACAGTTCAACAATGGATTCGTCATCTGTAAATCGAGGTAGGGATATCGTGTCACGTTCCACCCCGGACACAACAAACACAGTTTCCTCGGGGTTATCGATTTCAGAGAGGAGGAGTGGGCTTGAAACCATGGCTGTTGTCTCGACCCCCATTGAGTTAATTTCAGATCTGAAATCGCCAAGATCATCCCAGTCGTCCCCATATGCGGATTGTTGTGTCTTCCCATCAACGATGTAGGTCGATGCGATGAACGCGATTAAGAGTGTCAAAACAGACCAAAAAGAGAACTGTAGGAGTCTTTGTCTATTCGTCCGATTGAAGATCTTGGAAGATCGCCTCGGCCCATTCATCATCAGTCCACCGCCCAGCAGCATGTGCCAACCGAATCCAACGCTATAAGACGGTTGTCCGACTTTGTGAGATCTAGCTATCTCAACCGTATGGCATTTGAGACTTCGGCAACTTCGTTAGTGGGAACCTCCAGAAGCCCATCCACAGTTGGCCAGGGGAGTAGAGCCGGATCGAGTTCCTCGCTGATCATAACTAGCAGGGTCACCACATCACCGGTCCTCGTATCCATTACGAGGTCGGATACATGCCCAAGAGTGTCACCTGCGCCATCGAGTATCGGACGATTCAGAATTTCACGGCCGAAACCCGATGGCATAGCGATCACACTGACTCAATGCCTTGAAGAGAGTTGGTGCTCCTCTTGACAGACTCCAGGCCACTGACAAGTGTCTCCTCCATCTTGGAGTAGTACTCTAGCATGTCCTTGTTGACCGTTGGCCTTACTCTGTTGACAGCTTCTTCGAAATGGCTCTTTGATACTGTCTTCTTGCCCGCCCTCATGGCAATCAAGGCCGCCTCTCTGCATATTGCTTCTATGTCAGCACCAGTGTAGTTCTCGAGGTCGTCAGCGATGTCATCGAGCTTGAACCGGCCTAATGGCATCTCGGAGGAGTGTATTTTGAGGATCTCCAACCTCGACTGCCTATCTGGGGGAGGGACGTGCAGGACTCTCTCGAATCTACCACTCCTGAGGAGTGCCGGATCAATCATTTCAGGCCTGTTTGTGGCTGCGACCACGATCACGCCCTCCATCGACTCCACCCCGTCCATGCTTGATAGGATTTGATTGACAACCCTGTTCATGACGTCCGATCCCTCGCCTGTCATCGACCTACGAACCCCCGCTATTGACTCAAACTCGTCAAGGAAAATGATGGAAGGAGCAGCCTGTTTCGCCTTCTTGAAGACCTCTCTGACCGCTCTTTCAGATTCCCCGACCCATTTCGAGATCATCTCTGGGCCTTTGATCGAGATAAAGTTGGCTTTTGCTTCATTCGCGATTGCCTTTGCGATCAAGGTCTTACCTGTGCCGGGAGCCCCGAAGAGTACGATTCCACGAGGGGGTTTGATCCCGAAGTGTTCGAAAGTCTCCGGTTGGTTCAAAGGCCACTCAATGCTCTCTTTCAGGCGCTCCTTGATTTCGCTCAAACCGCCCACGTCGTCCCATGATGCCGTTGGGACTTCGACGTAAATCTCCCTGAGTGCACTTGGCTCGATTTCCTTGATCGCTTCTCGGAAGTCCGCCATCTTAACTTCCATTTTCTCCAACACCTCTGCGGGTATCTCATCTTGATCCAGATCGATCTCAGGGAGATACCTTCGGAGTGCCTTCATAGCCGATTCTCTGACAAGTGCAGAGATGTCCGCCCCAACGAAACCATAGGAGTTCTCCAGCAACCATTCCATCTCGAAATCATCGCTGATCGGCATGCCGCGTGTGTGGATGTCGATGATTTCAGAACGTCCGTTCTTATCCGGGACCCCAATCTCAAGTTCCCTATCGAATCGTCCGGGTCTTCTGAGAGCAGGGTCTATGGCGTCTCTCCTATTGGTTGCGCCGATCACCACGACATTGTCCCGGCCCTGCATTCCATCTAGTAAGGTGAGGAGCTGGGCGACAACTCGTCTTTCGACCTCGCCACTGACGTCCTCTCTCTTGGGTGCGATGGAGTCAAGCTCATCGATGAAGATGATGGCCGGAGCGTTGGAGGTGGCATCGTCAAAAATCTCGCGAAGTTGCTTCTCGCTTTCTCCATAATACTTCGAAATTATCTCTGGCCCGTTTATTGAGGTGAAGTGGGCCTGGGTCTCAGCAGCAACGGCCTTGGCTATCAGTGTCTTTCCGGTCCCAGGAGGTCCGTGAAGGAGAACACCCCTGGGCGGATCGATCCCAAGCCTGCGGAAGAGGATTGGGTGTTTTAATGGAAGTTCAATCATTTCTCGGACTTTTTGGAGTTGGTCACCGAGCCCGCCAATGTCCTCGTAGGATATTGATTGTATGATGCTCTCATCTTCCTCATCAACGGGATCTTCTTTGATGACGATCTCCGTCGACGGTAGGACCTGTACAATCCCCTTTGGCTTGGTGCTCACGATCTGGAAGGGCAGGGCTTCTGCAAACAACGTCATTCCCGGAATAAAAATCCTGTCTCCTGATACGACAGGCCTCTTGTTCAAGCCTCTTCTTGCAAAACCCTCGATACCCGGTCCAAACCTGACCTTCTGTTGTTTCGCCATTACCGGTGAAAGAACCAGTTTCTCGCATTCGGTGACCTCAACCTTCCGGATGTTTACTCTGTCTCCCAGGGAAACTGATGCATTTTTTCGTATGATGCCGTCAATTCGAATGACTCCAAGATTAGCGTCCTCGGGCCTACACCGCCAAACAATCGCGGCCGTTGATTTTTCTCCGTTGATCTCAATGACGTCACCTGGCTTGAGATTGAGATCGTTATCGAACGGTACCCTGGCCCTACCATGTCCGACGTCACTCGGTATGGCCTTAGCGACCCTAAGCGTGAGTTCTCCCTCTCCGTCTGCCATGGTTGTTCCTCGGAGTCGCCTAAGGACTGCGCCCCCCTTAAACCCCCATACATTAAGTTCGATATTGGCTCAGTATTTGTGATAACCTTCACCGAACGGTTTTAGCAGCATTCATTTGAAGGGTGTGACTGCGAGGGTCATGACACACGTCCTAGCAGCAGATTTTGAGTTCATGCAAAACGACAACCCCAACGGCTTGCCGATGATTCGTGGGTACAACATAATCAATGGAAAATTAGAAGCTGCCTCAGACGGTGCAACATTCACTTCCAGTAATCCTGCGTTGTTGTCAGATATCTTGGGTGAATTCCCCCTATCAACCAAAGTGGATGTTCATGATGCATTGAAGGCCGCAAAATCAGCCTTCTCCTCCTGGGCGGGAACACCTGCACCTACCAGGGGGCAAATCATCGGAAACATGGGCCGGTTGCTTATGGACAGAAAAGATGCCTTGGTTAGGCTAGAAACAAGGGAAATAGGGAAGACCTTGAAAGAGAGTGCGGGTGAAATTCAAGAAGCCATAGACACCTGTCTCTTCTTCCAATCTGAGGGAAGAAGGCTCTACGGCCAGACGGTTAACAGTGAGCTTCCGGACAAAGAGCTATTCACTTACAGAAGGCCTTTAGGAGTCTGTGGTATCATCAACTCATGCAACTTCCCATCAGCCGTCCCATTCTGGAAGATGATTCCTGCAATCATGTGCGGCAACACCTGCGTCTGGAAATCCCCGCAGGATTCTCCACTCTTGTCCTTTGCGCTGGCAAGGATCATGCATGAGGCTGGACTTCCTGACGGGGTGATAAATCTCGTTCATGGGAAAGGAAGTGGGGCAGGCCAATACCTCGTGGATGCAGTTGACGAGGGTCTCGTGAACAAAATATCATTCACGGGGTCCACAGCAGTTGGGAAGATGATTGGGGAGATTTGCGGACGGAATCTAGTCTCCTGCTCCTTGGAACTTGGTGGAAAAAATCCCTTGGTAGTCATGCCATCAGCGAACCTTGAAAATGCAGTCGAGGGTGCCTACTGGGCTGGATTCGGAACGGCTGGACAAAGATGTACCAGCCTAGGAAACCTGATCATCCATGAGAACATCTATGACGACTTTATGGGGTTGTTCATGGAGAAAGTCAAGAATACCAAGATTGGTGATTCGATGAGGTACGATGACGTTCTCTACGGCCCAATGCTCTCATCAAAATACGCCGAGGAGTTCCTTCAAAGCCTTGAGGTGTGCGAGACCAGTGGTGCTGATCTCATCTACGGAGACGGTCGGATCACCAAAGACTCGGCGCCAGTCGGTTTCGTAGCGGATGCCGAGGAAGGTGTGTACATGTGGCCTCATGTCTATACGGGCGTGACCGAAGACATGGATTGCTTCCACGAGGAAATTTTCGGCCCTGCTATCACCATTGTCAAAGCCAGAGATTTCGATCATGCCCTACACTTGGCGAATGCCTCGCCATATGGGTTGTCCAGTGCTATCTACACTAACGACAGGCTGGAGGCCTACAGGTTCAAAACTGGAATAAAGGCGGGGATGACGGGGATTAACAACTCCACAACTGGAGCAGAGGCGCATCTACCGTTCGGTGGAGTCAAGGGGTCAGGAAACGGCACACGTGAGTCTGGGATCTGGGTAATCGAGTCCTACTCCTACTGGCATGCGGTGAACGATGAGCTATCGGGTAAGCTGCAGCTTGCCCAGATGGACGTTGATGAGATCCACATAGAAGAAGCCGAAGTGAACTACGAGTCCTTGGCTTGATTGGTCCAGAGGGCAATGCCGTCGTGGATTTAGTGAAAACTTCTATTTTCCCCCGGCCACTATGCCCCTCATGGCGAAGGGTCCGTGGACAGGCATACTTCTTGCAACAATGATGGTATTATTTTCAACACATTCTCTGTTGGTTGAATCAGGATCACAAACAGAAATCGAGTTTCCTTCGGATGAGATTAGTCTGAGGTCCATTTCCAGCAATTCACCAGGCCAAGTACTGGGCCATATCGACACCCTTGATACGCTTTCGATCGGGAGGCAGTTCGCCTGCGCTATCACTGAGAACTCCAGCGTGCTATGCTGGGGAAGGACAGACTTCGGTCAAACTGGAATTGGAGTCGAAGGCGAAATGGTCTACCACAACATGACCTACGTGGATGCACTTGACGGAATGGGCATTGTAGAGGTCTCAGCACACCTAGACCACGCATGCGGCCTGACGTCACAAGGAGCCGTCTACTGCTGGGGCAGCAACGAGCGTGGGCAGATCGGTAACGGGCAGATAGGGGGCAACCAACTTGTCCCGTCACTGGTCCTCTTGCCCCAGGGAGTCGTTGCTAAATCACTTTCACAGGGGCCGAGTTCTCATTCCTGCGTGATCAGCACCGATGGGGACCTCTATTGTTGGGGGAACAACGACAGGGGGCAGGTTGGGAACGGGCAGATCTGCTTTGATTGGGATGGATCGATTGTTACATACGTGAACCCATGCGACGACAGCGCATCTGGCATAAGGACTCCTGAATTGATCGCCATGCCAGGGGGGGTCTCGGTGACCTCCGTAAGCGTGGGAGGCGAACACACATGTGCTACGGGCACCGATGGTGGGATGTATTGCTGGGGATCTGACATGAATTGCAGGGTCACTGGCGGGGATATTGTTGATCCTGATCCTATAACCGAAGCCCCTGGTTGCGGCTACTGGTGGATTACAAGCAGTCCCAGAAAGCTGGAAATGTCAAACACCGAAATCACGATCCAAGATGTGGCGAACCTATCTTTCGTTCAGGCTGCCAATGGATGGGTGTTTTCGTGCGCGATGACCGGTTCAGGAGAGGGTGTTTGCTGGGGTGCCAACACTGAGAGCCAACAAGGGATAGGCAACAATAGCAACCAACCCTATGCCGTGGTTCCAACTCTGATCCAAGGCCCATCAGGAGAGAGCATGACGAGCATATCCGCCACAACCGCACAAGCGTGTGCGATGTACGACCAAACCGGGGCCTATTGCTGGGGTGACAATTGGGGCGGCAACACTGGAGACTACAATGGTTCGAACTCAGTGATATGCAACTACATGGGAGGGTCTGGCGGCGGATACAACATAGATTGTGAGGATCGCTCGGCGCCCCATCAGGTCTACACGGGTGGAAATTATATTGCAGTAGTGATGGGTGCTGCGAACGCTTGTGGCTTGGATTCCTCAAACGAGATCCACTGCTGGGGCGCATATGCATGGAACAATGTTAACCAGACCTCCCATCAGACCTGGTGGGGGACTCGGGTCCCGGAAATCATGCATCCTCCAGGAACGGCGAAGATTTTGCTGGGTGACCTCGATTCGGATAATGACGGGCTTGATTCCCCATTCGACCTGTGGCCCGTAGGCTGTCCCACCGGATGGTATCAAGATGGTCCTAACTCCTGCGAAGAATCCCCGCCAGGTCACTATGCGGAAGGGGGTCAACCAGGGATCCTCGTCATCTGTGAGAGTGGGACCTACCAACCCGACGGGGGGCAAGCGTCCTGCATAGACTCAAATCCAGGCTACCATGTTCCTGATGAGGGCGCATTATCGCAGACCATATGTCCCGCTGGCTCCTACCAACCCAACTCAGGAGCCTCGACTTGCATCCTTGCTGATCTTGGTCACATGGTGGAGACCCCAGGGAAGACCTTCCAATCTCCATGCACAGTCGGTAGATACTCTCCAACACATGGAGCAACCGCTTGCTTAAGGGCAAGCCCTGGATACTATGTTGACAGTACTTCAGCCACGGAACAGACCCCCTGTCCACCGGGACAATATAGCTCCATTGAGGGCTCTATTTCGTGCTCATCGACATCTCCTGGACAGTACACTTCGGTCGATGCATCGACCCATCCCGAAACCTGTCAACCAGGTTCCTATCAACCAAACTCAGCTGGCACGAGTTGCATTCTTGCTCCTGCTGGATACTACGTATCAACTGCAGGATCCACGTCCTTCCAACCCTGCTTGTCAGGAAGGTACCAACCCCTCGAGGGTTCGATAGATTGCGAGGTCACACAACCCGGGTACTACACATCCGGTGTTGGATCCACCGAAGCCATTGCATGCAGTCCTGGCTCATACCAACCAAATAGTGGTGCTGAAACATGCCTCTCTGCAATCCCTGGCTCCTACGTACCAAACGAGGGCTCGATTGACTATGTGATCTGTGCATCAGGAACATTCCAGCCAAATCCAGGATCAATTGAGTGCTTTTTGGGGGACGCCGGTCACTATGTAGTTGGTGAGGGTTCACAAAACCAGATCCCATGCCCTCTGACGACCTACCAACCCTTGAGCGGACAGACTAACTGTGAAGACGTCGAACCAGGCCACTACACAAATGAGATAGGGTCTGTAAACCAAATCCCTTGTGAGCCCGGTACGTATCAATCAATGGCGAAGTCCACGAGTTGTCGTGATTCCCCAGCTGGACATTATGTACCTGACAGTTCTGCAACTGAGTTCATAGCATGCGGAGTGGGGACTTTCCAACCTATCTCAGCCTCGACATCTTGTATTCAGGCAGATAGTGGCCACTTTGTCGATTCCAATTCACAGCTAAGCCAGACAGCCTGTGAAAAGGGGACCTATCAACCAAACATCGGCTCCTCCGAGTGTTTGCTCGCGGATCGAGGAAATTTCGTGGACAACCTCGCTGCCACAGAACAGATCCCATGCCCGCCAGGCACCTATCAATCACTAGAAGGCCAAAGCTCTTGCACATTCACCTCCACTAACTTCTTCTCGTCTGAGTCGGGATCAGTGGAACAGACCCCCTGTCCAGCCGGTCAGCATCAACCGTTGACATCTCAAACGGGATGTGTGGATAAGCCTGAGGATGGTGGCCTTTTGCCCGGTTTTGGACTCTACATGGCTATGATCGCATTGCTAACCGCAGCAATAGGAATCAGATCCAAACAGGATAATTGAGTGACGAGTTGGTGCGCACGCCGGGACTTGAACCCGGGTAACGAGGTTGGGAACCTCGTATCATAACCGCTAGATCACGTGCGCCTCTTCTCCCCGCCATGCGAGGGTGATAGTCTCCAGCAAGGGCGACGATATGGTGTTTTTGCGAGATATTGGACATCCAACGATGCGCTTTGATACTCACATTCAAGCACCTGATCTAACTGGCTGTAGTCATGGAAGTCTCAAGAGAGTTAGTCCGCACGGTTGTTTTCATACTTGGACCAATGGTACTGGCATCATACGTGATTGGATTGCGAAGGATGGAGGATCCTATGTCTCTCTGGGGTGGCATCCCAGAATCTTGGAGGCCATTGAACGTGACCTGCATGTTCGTAGCTGCCGCAGGCTTTTTGATCGCATGGTGGCATCTTTTGTTCTCTTGGGAATATTCAGTTGTGGAAGGAATCGGGTGGCCATGGAGTGGAAAAGTCGACACAGGGGGGCATGCAAGGCTACTCATTGCGATGCTGCTCATTCTAATTCCGTCGATGCTTTGGCTCGAGTTAACTAGGATCCACATAGAAACTAACACCGCCCTGACTCAATGGCTCGTGATCGGGAACTTGTGGCTGGTAGTTTGTGGAAATGTCCTGCTGATCATGATGGGTTGGGTAGCATGGCAAAGTGGAGTTGAAGGGACAGGCATCCTTCCCTTCATCGGCGGATTGATGCTCGGTGTTCAGGTAATTGTGAATGATGGCATACTTTGGGTTTGGAAGTACCCATGGTGACTCATGGAAACATCAACTCACCACATACGGGGCATGGCAGTCCGGGAAGAAACGCCCCCGGCATGAATCCGCACTCCAAACAGATCGATGATGTCACATCGTCGGACATTGGTTTTATTCACTCAATATTGGATTAAAATTTTCTTGGTCAGGTGTGTCGGAAAAAGGTCAGCCTTATGCGGTGCCCACGATTGAGCGGTTCGGGGTGGAGGCTATGAGGGGCTACCAGCGTCTACCATTGGTGAAGGGTTTCGGAAAAACTCAGAGGATTGACGATTGGTGGAATCAACCATTGATCATGGCTGCCGCCCTCGGTTTTGCCTTACTTTACACACTCATCCGTGTAGCGGTCTTGGATGGTAGCATACACTACGAGGACCATCGGGTGACCTCCCCAATCTTCTCACCTGACGTGCTCCACATTTTTCATGTGACCAACCACCCAGGATGGATGAACTCAGCAATGCTGATCCTATGGATTCCCTTCGGTTTCAGAGGTACTTGCTACTACATGCGGAAGGTGTACCACCGATCCTTCTTCCAAAACCCCTCAGCGTGTATGGTCTCTAAACCCGACATCAACCATACTCTCGGCTACTCCGGCGAGAGGGGCATTTTCATTTTCAACAATCTTCATCGGTACATGCTGTATCTTGCCATCATTATACTGTCGATGAAGTACTATGACGTCGTCCACACAATGCAATTCAGCGGATCTTGGGGGCTTTCTGTCGGGACCTTTGTCCTTGCGATCGAATCTTTCTTGCTTACGATGTATGTCATTTCATGTCATGCATTTAGACACCTCGTGGGGGGCTCCCTGAAACAATGGAGGGGAGGGGCTTCATCAATCGCCGGGAGGATTTTCAGGTTCTCTAGTCGTCATAACGTTCATCACAATCTATGGTTTTGGACGTCTCTAGCCATGGTTTTCCTTGGCGACTTGTTTGTGATGGCAGTCGCTGAGGGCCTAATCAGCGACCCGAGATTCATATTGGGGTGACAAGATGAAGGAATATGATACTCATGAGCACGATGTCATCGTAATTGGGGCTGGGGGGGCTGGCCTCAGAGCAGCAATAGAGGCCAGTTCCATGGGCGTGAGCGTTGCATTGATCTGCAAGTCGATGCTTGGTAAAGCCCACACCGTGATGGCCGAGGGAGGGGCAGCAGCGGCCCTCGGCAACAAGGATGCTCGAGACTCATGGAAAACCCACTTTAGAGATACTATGAAGGGTGGGAAGTACCTCAATGATTGGCGAATGGCCCAGATCCATGCGAAGGAAGCTCCAGATCGAATCAGAGAGCTAGAGACGTGGGGTGCTGTGTTTGACAGGACCAAGAAGGGCAGGATAAATCAGAGGAACTTCGGTGGTCACACGTACCCCAGGCTGGCCCACATCGGAGACGCTACGGGCCTGGAGATCATCCGTACCTTGCAGGAGAAAGGTGTCCACATGGGCATGGATGTTTTCATGGAATTTACAGTGTGCGAGCTATTCAAAGAGGGTGATAGGGTAATTGGATGCTTGGCATATGACAGACAGAGGGGGAGGGTCCATCTGTTCAAGGCAAAATCGATCGTTCTTGCCACAGGGGGAATCACTCGATGTTGGTCTGTCTGTTCTGGATCATGGGAATATACAGGCGACGGGCATGCACTCGCCTACTGGGCCGGGGCGGAGATGGGTGACATGGAGTTCGTTCAATTCCACCCCACCGGAATGATTTGGCCCCCTAGTGTAAAGGGAATTCTAGTCACCGAGGGTGTCAGGGGAGAGGGAGGTATGCTCCAGAATTCAGAAGGTAAGAGGTTCATGTTCAACTACGTCCCAGAGATGTATGAAGAGGAGTTTGCAGATACCGAGGAAGAGGCACTGGCATGGGTCCAAGAGGTCATATCTGATCAACAAGCAACCAAAAGAAGGCCCCCCGAACTGCTAACCAGGGATGTAGTTGCCAAGGCCATTAACAGCGAGAAGGCTGCAGGTAGAGCCAGTGAACATGGTGGCGCCTATCTAGATATTTCATGGAGACCTCCAGACCAGATTAAGAGGAAGCTCCCCGGCATGTACCACCAATTCAAAGAGCTCGCAGGAGTCGACATAACCAAACAACCAATGGAGGTGGGCCCCACGGCTCACTACGTCATGGGTGGGGTAAAGGTCGACCCTGAAACCCAGGAGTCGACTGTGAAGGGACTTTTTGCTGCAGGCGAAGCAGCGACTGGACTCCATGGTGCCAACAGACTGGGTGGGAATTCACTCTCCGATCTAGTAACCTTTGGGAGGCGCGCAGGCCTCCATGCGGCTAAGTCCGCTACGACAATCGATTCATGGACGGAGATTGCTGCTGAAGACGTTGATTCCGCGATAGCGAAGATGATGGCCCCATTGTCTCGCAGCGGAGGGGAGAATCCTGCCGTCATCGTCAACGATTTGAGGGATATGATGCAGGAGAAGGTGGGCATAATCAGAAACCAAGAGTCTTTGGAAGAGGCATTGAATGATCTAGAGGCCTTGAGAGCAAGATCGGCGAACTCCTCACCCGGAGGGGGAGTGATCTACAATCCTGGATGGCATCAAGCACTTGAATTGGAGGCGATGATAGACGTCAGTAAGATGTGCGCTCTCGCAGCATTGGAGCGCGAGGAAAGTCGAGGAGGCCACACAAGAGAAGACTATCCCGTACCGGATCATGAGAAATGGGGGAGCCTGAACAGCGTCATTTCCAGGAACGAACAAGGAGAAATGCAAATAGAACACAGAAGCTATCCTCCCATCCCAGAGGATCTGATCGAACTCTTGGATGCAGATGATCTAGAAGGTGGACATTGATGGACAAGGAAGTCACTTTTCGAGTATTCAGAAGCCATACCGGCGAAAGGCCGTACGCTACACATCCCAGAACAGAATCCTCCGTAGGGAGTATGGAGGACTACACTGTCGAATACGATGAGGGCATGGTCGTCCTTGACGTTATTCACAAAATTCAGGCTGAACACGCCCCTGATCTTGCCTGTCGCTGGAACTGCAAAGCGGGAAAGTGTGGATCATGCTCGGCGGAAGTAAATGGTAAGTCCAGGTTAATGTGTATGACTAGGATGTCAGACATAATTGAAGAAACCCCAGATGAGGAGCCAGTTACGATAAGACCCATGCAAGGTTTTCCACTGATAAGAGATCTGGTAACTGACACGAGTTGGGCTTACGAGATGAATAAGAAAATGGTGCCAGTAAGCGGTCCTGACAAGCTTGATTGGGAATTCAACCAGGACGAGGCAGACAGGATTCAAGAATTCAGACAATGCATCGAATGCATGTTATGTGTGAATACCTGTCACGTTCTTCGTGAACATGAGAAATTCGACGAGTTTGCTGGTCCTAGGTTCTTTGTCAGACTCGCAGGGCTGGAAATGCACCCACTCGACACTGAGAGTCGCATACCCCAAATCAAAGAAGACTTCGGGATCGGATACTGCAACATAACTAGGTGCTGCACCGATGTATGCCCAGCAGGCATCAACATCACTGATAATGCGGTCATACCACTAAAAGAAAGAGTGGTCACGGAATACTATGACCCTATTGCAATGATCGCAAAGAAGATTGGGCTCAGGAAATAGTCGGTTTTTTGTTCCCTCCGAGAGCGATAAACGCCCTCGGAGGTGTTGCGTGTATCAGACATTAAGTAGTGGGTTTACGCTTAGAGGCGCTTTATACCCGACTTCTTGACGTTGGCCTTCTTTATCTTCGCAGGAAGCCATGCAGGTCCAGAAGCTGGTCTGTCCACCATTGTGACTGAGCCTGTGAAACAGTGGACTCTGTTGGTCCCCCTCTCCCTCAGCTCAATGCTGGTGTGACCGCGGGTTGCTGCCTTCAAGGCGGCACCCCTTGGTTGCTTCGAAACGAACACGTGGTCCGAATCTGTTCCATCGCTATTTAGCAAAACGAAGTACTTTTTATCACTCATAGTACAATACCTCCGAGTCCCCTACAATACTGTTCTATATATATCCGTTTCCCCGATTTCGATAGACTGCGGCGCTGAGTTGGTCTAAAACGAGTTTTCTGAGAGGAAAATATCCCTCACAGTTCTGCACAAGCAAGTGTTTTGGTGGTGGTGACCCCATCGATTGACCTAAGTTTCTCAACTACTAACCTAGCGATGTCTCCTACAGAGCCAGCTTCAACTTTTACTATCAAATCATGATCCCCGAACAGGACATTGGCCTCCGATACAAAATCAAATTTCTCAGCCTCTTGTTGAATCCTGATTTCGGATCCCGGTTCTACATTGATCAGCACAAAGCCCGCCGCCATGATGGGTGATGCGACGTTCAGAGTCATGAAGGCTTCGTAAAAGGGCTCATTCAGTCGATGAGGATATACGTCGGGGCTTGTCCGAACGGTTGTGGCCGAGACTATCATCGTGAGAGAATGCCAATTTGGCCAGGTTCGATTCATGTACGGGGACCTTACAAAAGAAGAGGGGGATATTCTCGTCACTCCTGCGAACAATCGGCTTGCAGGGAGGGAAGGTGTAGATGAGGTCGTCCATCAGGCTGCGGGCCCAGAACTAAGGAAACACACCCATGGAATAGCCGTTGAGAGGCGGAAAGAGAATCTCCCCCCTTGTGGTGTCGGCGAGGCGGTAATTACTCCTCCATTCTCACTACCTCACAGCAGCTTAATTCACGTAGTTGGACCTGATTGTCGACGACCCACCCAAGACAATGACAGAAGGGAGTTGTTGAAGGCTGCATATGCCTCTCTCTTCGACAGAATCGGGGAGATAGAGAACAGGGGAACAATTGTATTGCCCCCACTGAGTATGGACATCTTCGCATACCCACATCGCGAAGGTGCCAGGATGACAATGGAAATTGTTCTCGCTTGGATGGACTCTGGGGTCGACCCCGGTGTGGAGAAAGTGAAGATAATTACTCAGGAAACGAATTTTGTGAACAATATGAAAACTGTTTACAGGGAATCGGAAGACAGGTTTCCTGGCGTGGACCGGACGAGAGAGTATCGAAGAGGATTGATCGATTAACTCACGTGCTTGAACTCTCCTAGGTTCCCGTGTCTCTGCACTGCTTCGTGAATATCCATTCGACCGACTGCAACTGCCTTTGCGAGAGACTTTGGGATGGTAACCCTCCCTCCCGATGTAGACCTAGACCTTCTTTGAATTTCCTTTATTTCGCCCTTAGAAGGATCCAATTGTATTTTGTTTACCACCTGCTTTCCTTTTTTCTGTGCTATTCTAGCTGCAGATGCGGCGTGGCTGTGGCGTGATCCCATTGATGTACGCCTCTCGTCTACAACCTCTACAATATGTCCTCTGGCCAGACAGACGTTGACGAGTCTACAGGAGATTGTTTTAGATCCATCGCCTATTCTAATGATGTAGCTAATTGGCCTCAGATCAGAGAGGATAGAATCAATCATGTTGACAGTCTCATCGACTGATTCAAGTTGCATGGACCCCAATAACTGGCTTCTTGATATCCATGCTAGCCCTGGCCTGGGTCCAGGATCTACTCCAAATATTATGTGATTTATTGATTTGGATGTCCCCAATATTGCGGCTGTTATGGCCGCATCGAGATTCTCAATAGTGCATCCAACACCCCGTGGATCCCGCATAGATTCCACCTCTGAGGGTGTTCCGAACCAAATTGGCATCGAGGCTGGGACTGGATCGTCGGGACTCAGTTGAACTGGCCTGATGCCTGTGGCACGTAATGCTTGAATCAATCTGTATGCGAGTTGGTAGTCATGAGTCTTGACTCCAGCTATGTCCATTGTAGAACATTGGTGGCAGCCGGTGTTCAAGTCTTACTGCTGTTTGGGCCTTCGTGATGGTTGTTTTGAATGCTAATCGCTAGTTTCTAGTGAATCGCACCGGTGTCGTCATTAGCCTACCCGATAGGCTATGTTGTCATGAGCGGCCCCTACGAGCGTGAATTAAGATCCGTCCTCGCTGGGGAAAGGAAAGGAGTATTGGCGATAACAAGGTCCTGTAACGAGGTAGAAAGGGCTCGGGCAATGCAAGTTTGTGAGCGACCTTTTCTAGTTGTAAGAGCTCCCGGTAGCGGATCAGAGGGCACGGGTGATCTTCTTGTTTTGAGAGGGGACGTTTGCTTCCCAATAGAGGTCAAATCATCAAAAACAAGTAAAATCTACTTATCAGGAAGGACAATGACCCAGTATGAAGCCTTCAAGGAAACAGGCGAACGTTGCGGCCTATTACCCCTGTATGCATTCAGACTGAAAGGAGTTAGGGGGGATAGCTGGCGGATCCTATCCGTTCCAGTCGACGGATTGAGTGGAAAGATGCGATTAATCGCCAATAGGGTTCCGAATTTACCACTCACGAGGAATGGGGCCCCCCACCTGGATTGGGAAAGTGGTATGCCACTGCACAGATTTATCGCCATGATTTGCAGGTCAGACGGTTCGAGAGGATCTGTCACAACTATTTCGTGAGTTCCCGATCAATCCGGTCCAATATAATTCGGATATCATCAATCTCACGCTTTGATATCTCCAAATCAATACGGTCGAGACGGGCTTCAATGGCCTCATACTCTTTTTTCACCCTGATAACAGCCCGGCTTTCCCTGCTTACGTCCGATGCCATTGCACCCCTGTGGTGGGGGGTGGTCTTAGTGTTCTCGGAATAGTGACATTTGAAGCAGGCCGCCATATCGGTCGTACTATGGATGACGGCTCATTGGGCTTGAATCAGATCCTAATGATCGCAGGACTTGTGCTCCTGACTGTGAATGGTTTGCTCAGTCTTCCGCTTGGGGCCTTCCTTATTTTATGGTACATTTCAATTCTGTTCCTAGATAGAAACGGATATCTAGAAAGGTGGAATTGTACGAGAATCCTAGGCATCATATTGATGATTAGGACTAACAAGGGAAAAAAAACAGCCGATTTCATAGCACGTCCCAGACGTTTTTGGAGGATTTTTGGGGAGGCCTCAATTTGGCTTTGCTTTGCTGTCATGCTCTTCTTAATTTTTGGAATAGCTGCAAGCGCAATAAGCACAGCCATCGAGCCGGCCCAGCAAGAAGTTCTACCTGCGACGGATATTTTGTTCATCCCAGGGGTGACTAGCTTTGTACCAATTTTCTGGCCTATTCTTGCACTGATCGTAGCTGTTGTGGTTCACGAGTATGGACATGGCCTAATGGCACGAGCTCATGGGATGAGGATTCGATCTTTTGGGATACTGATGGCAGGGATCATTCCAGTCGGGGCATTTTATGAGCCAGACCAAGAAGAGATGAGGATTGCTCCACAACGGGATCGGTTGAGGATGTTTGCGGCAGGGCCGTCTGTCAATATTGTCATGACTTATTTTGTCGTCATACTTCTAGCAGTGGTTTCCTCTGGATTAACTGCGAAACAAGAAGGCGTGTACGCAGTTGGGATAATTGAGGGTTCAGGGGCGGATGAAGCCGGCCTTCTTCCGTATGAGTTGATTTCTGAGATTGATGGAGTTGCCATCGCGACTGGTGACGACCTAACTGGAATCCTAAACCAACACGATTCGGGGGATTTGGTTACCATGCTCGTCAGTTCGAATCCCATACATGGCGACGTCGTATTTAGAGAGGTTGATGTGACACTGACTGACAAGAAAAGATACTACTATCAATTGTGTGATGGAGATCCTCAATGTGAATCCAACGTGGATGCAGCTGGGATAGAGGAAGGGGATGCGTTTCTCGGTGTCAGTGGCATAAGATCTGCAGACTCTGCTGCTAGAGCCTATGGCCTTCCAATATCAGAGGATTTGAGTTTTGGTGAGCGCTTCGTCCAAACGGCAATTTCGCCCCTCCTCTTTAGTGGTGTGCCAATCCAAAATCAGGGTCAGACGATGGTGTTAGAAGAGAGGGCCTTCCTAGGGGCAGGTACCGGCATCCTTCCATCCCTGCTAGGAATAGACGTCATCTTGGGCCTGTTTGATTTTTTGTTCTGGATAATGTGGATTAGTTTTCTTCTGGGGGTGGCTAACCTAATTCCGTTGATACCGTTTGATGGGGGGCACATGGTCCGGAATGCTGGACACATCATTGCCAAGACCGTATTGCCCAAGTCAAACCCCCTGAAAATCGAGAGGATAGCAGATCAGATAAGCGGTTATAGTTCGCTATTCGTCCTCGCCCTGGTGCTTGTCCCCATACTGCTTCCCAGATTCTTTTGATCTTCCTCGGATAGCATCAACGATCACGGGCGCTACTAGGATTACCCCGATCACCATGCTGAGTTTAGTCCATGATTGGTTGGGAACAGCTGGCCATGCACCAGTTGTAAGCAGTTTTATCGATCCGAGCCAAGGAATCTCCGTGGATGCGACGCCTATTACCCACTCATCTTTCACTGCCAAGACAGGGTTCCCGTCCTGATCCTTAAGGCCCTGACTTCGAATATATTGATCCGATGCATTTCTATCAGTGGCCCTTAATTGGTCCAACCTGCAACCATTTGATTTTTCATTGTCTCCGGTTGTAAGGTAACCCTCGTGGGCGGGAACCCACCTGTCAATCCTCAAGCTGCCACCGTGCGGATAACAAGGATAGTCGATGATCAAGGAGATCTCCTCAACTGCCCTGATATCAGTTCCAGGGACATCCCAACCGCCAGTTTCATTCCTCACTGCTTTGAGAATTGCCCTGTGTATCACAGGGGTATCGGTACCGCCGTTCTTTTGGTAGATTATGACGTCACCTGGCATGCCATGACTCTGGTGGCCAGAGTACTGATTGCCTTCTTGCATTGATTCCACATACGTGACGATTTGATCGGTCCTTCCAGGGGATTTTACTAATACCAAATCTCCAGCATCTATCGATCCAACCTGTCCTTGTTCTGAGTGGATCATGGAGTTGCTCTCGACAACTACAAGCGGGGGCCATGAGCCAGTGTAAGCCCACAGGCCAGAAAGGATAGCTATCACCATCCCGATAGAGATTGCCACCTCTCTGAGCATGGTTGATTTCATCTCAATCAAATCCCTCTTTTTCTGATGGGGCGGGTGATGTTAGCCATAGTAATATGGTCAGGAATGTCAACAATATTCCAGAGATTGGATCTAGGTATGGAGGAGGGTATTTTGACTCACTACTTCCAAGAATGAGGTCATTGATGGAAGTTGTCGATCCATCCATGCCACCAATGCTCGCCTCAAGGATCAGCATTGAAATTGAAATTGTGGTCACTGCGATTATCGATTTATGAGTAGACTGTTTCTTGAGCGGTTTTAGTTTGGGGAGAACGCGCGATAGCTTTGAGTTGGTATTTGACCACCATTTTGTTTGTGAAGTTGCCGTGGATGGGGCCACCCTCCATCTACGATTAGGCTTGATTTCCATTTGTTGATAAATTCCGAGAACACGAGACTTGTAGGAGCTACCCAGTGATTCTGCTGCATCTTCCAATTCTTTCCTTCTTCTAATGATCTCCGTCCTGTTATCCTGTGAGCATATTTGCTCAAATGTCGACCGAAGTGAAATGTAGAGAAAGAACTCAGGGAGAAGGAAAAAGCACCCTACTCCGCCAAGAATGAGGCAGGCCCAACTGATCGGGACCAATGACGATGCCTGAGGGTCAGTCGCACCACCTAGCATTATGAAGAGGAGGCCCCACATGGTAGATCCGACAGATATGATCGATGCATAGGCAGTCATTGGGTAATGTAAATCTGGATTATCTGCCCACCATTTCCTGAGAACCCTGCTGGATCCAGATCGGGCCACGTTCACCGGAGGAGCGATCTGAATTAGTCACTTGCGGGTGGTTGGTCCTGTGGAACATGTCTTTTTGCATGCCCTAGTCTCCCCATGGTCCGTGCGACCTAACGAGGGGCTGGTCCCTGAGGTATCTCTACTACTAGACAATCTAAGTTGGACTCCCACCCCTATTCAGGAGGCGTCGTTGAAACCCCTGCTTTTGGGAAAGGATGCCTTGTTGGTCGCGCCGACTGGAAGCGGGAAGACCGAGGCTGCAATAATCCCAATAGCCTCAAACGTACTTTCAGGGGACTGGCGGGCACTTTCCGTCCTATATGTCACACCTCTCAGGGCCCTGAACAGGGACATGGATAAGAGGCTTGGACCATTTCTGGAACCCCTTGGCCTCACGGTATCACTACGTCACGGAGATACTACAAAAAAAGAGCGGGCAAGACAATCGAAGACCCCGCCTGACATTCTGATTACCACGCCTGAAACCCTCCAGATCATGCTTTTAGGTTCTAGGTTGAGAAAACACCTAGCGAAGGTTCGAACGATCGTCATTGACGAAGTTCATGACCTCGCAAGTTCAGAGCGTGGCTCACAATTGTTAGTGGGGATCCAAAGAATACGCGCACTTGCTGGAAGAGAAGTCCAGGTTGTAGGGCTATCAGCTACGGTAGGAAACGCAAATGAGGTTGCAAGATGGTTTTCGAAAGACGCAGTGGTGGTGGAAGGTCCATCACCAAGGTCAACCGAGGTTTCAGTTCACGTGGAGCCCGCAACTCCCGAGGATGAAGCGCTGTCAGTAGCTTGGAATGTCTCCCCTAGAGCCATATCCTCACTGAGGAGGCTAACGAGTCTCATCAACACATCTTCTCCAGCCTTGGTCTTCGTGAATTCGAGGTCAAATGCCGAGACAGTAGCTCAGCGCATGGTTCAGATCTCCCCAGAGGTAAGAATCGGGGTACATCATGGAAGTCTTGCGGCTGAAACCAGAGAGCAAATGGAAAATGCACTGAAAGATGGTAAGTTGGATGCCATGATCTGCACATCTAGTCTAGAGCTTGGAATAGACGTCGGATCAATCAAGGCGGTGCATCAGATTCAATCTCCTAGAAGTGTAGACAGCCTGCTCCAACGGATCGGAAGGTCCGAACACAAATTGGGGGGAACTGGACGAGGTCAGATACTCGTATGGGAGCATGATGATATCGCCGAGTCAGCTGTGATTGCAAGAAAGGCTCTCGCCAAGGAATTACCTAACATCGAGTGGCGTCTCAACCCGACAATCGTTGCGGCAAATCAACTGCTTCAAATGGCAATGGAGAGAAAGGTTGTACCTCTCCAGACTGCCCATGGCATACTTTCATCTGCATCAGTGTTCAGAGATTGGTCATTCGAAGATACCATGGCGACTCTTAGGGTGCTTGATGATCGTTGGCTACTTAGGCTAATAGATGACCCCCCTAACTCGGACATCATTGCTTGGAGCACGATGCTTTGGGATGAGTTCTCTAGCCTCATTGATGACGCTGACTTCCCTGATTCTCGTCCAATCCCCGGCGATTATTCTGACTCGGAACTGGAAAAGATGAGGTTGAAAATGGTGAGGAGCCTACCCGAGGTTTTGTCTGATGGTTGGTTTCAAGGCGCTGGCAAGCTAATGTCTACGAGGGGGGACCATTATTCGATGATTCCAGACGAGTCTTTGTTCAAGATTCGTGATCTGGTCAGCAGACGAGTCCTAGGAACGGTTGATGAGTCATTCGTACTATCCTTGAACTCAGATGGCAGCGAGGATGCTGAGGGCAGACCCAGGACATTCGTAATGGCAGGAAGGACTTGGCAGATTGTGGATGCTGATCCTGAGCAGAATGAGTTAGTGGTAGCACCAGTTTCTCAAGTAGGGAGCGCTCCTGTTTGGTCAGGGGAGTTGCCGCCAGTCCCTTCTGAGGTTGCCATTGAAGTTGGACAGATGCGAAGGAGGGTTCTGGACCTTGTGAACGCAACCAGAGAGAGTGAAGATGAAATCTCGTTTGATGACTATCCACTCTCTGAGGAAGCAGCCTCGTTGTATATCCAGACCGTAGTTGACCACTTTGATTCCACCGGCCATGTCCCAGATGACAAGACTTTGACGATTGAACTCAGAGAACATGCCATCATATTGAACTGCTGTCGTGGATCAAGAATAAATGAGACTCTAGCCCATTTCATCCAAGCTATGGGATCAGGCCTTGGTGGGAGCATGGGGGTCGCTGTTGTTGACCCCTATAGGATATCATTCAGAATTCCCGGCGTGAAAGCATCCGACATAGAGAAGTGGCTACGTGAAACCTCGCCACTTGCCTTGGAAGCAATATTGAGGATGACCATACCAAACGGAAGGGCCATCAGAGCCAGATTTGTGCAGGTTGCTCGAAGATTCGGCATACTGAGAAAGGACGTTGACCCAAGAAAAGTAAACATTTCAGGGATGCTGAAGCGCTATCAAGGGACGGCGGTAGTTGAGGAGACTTTGTCAAAGTTATTCCATGAAAGAATGGACATTACGGGAGCCATGGAACTCATGTCGGAATTACAACTTGGTTCCGTCGAGATCATCATAACTCCCCCAGGGCCGCTCGGACAATCGCCGAGGTCTGAACGAGACATGCTTCTCCCTGCTTGGGGGGATAAAGAGTTGCGAGAGAGATTGGAAACAAGATTGTTGTCAGAACGCTGTATTCTGGTCTGCTTGAATTGCCACAATGTGCAAAGAAGTCGGGTGAATAGGCTTGAACTGGGTGTTGGAGATTGTCCAATTTGTGGAGGGAGCATGAGATGTTGCGGGCCAGAGAGGATGGAGGAAATGATGCTGGGATGGGTGAAAAGTAGAGAACCCAAGGATAGGGCGAGGATGCAGAAGAATGCTGAATTGCTCAATAACCATGGATTTGAAGCAATCCTTTGTCTGATGGGAAGAGGAATCGGGGAGGAGACTGCTACTAGGATACTGAGAGGATTCCGGACAGATTCTAGGACTGGGTTACTGAGGTCGATCCACAATTCCGAAATCGAATATGCCAGGACTAGGCGGTATTGGTCTTGACAAAACCGCTATTGAGTTGTGGGCTCTCCACGAATTATGCTTGTGGGGCTTACGGGGCGAAACGCAGCAGGGAAAACAACTGTTTTGGAATGGTTCCAAACACGTGGGTTCCTTACAGGATCATGCTCAGATTCGATTAGATCTTGGTTATCAGAGAACGATATTCAGCCCACTAGGGAGAATCTGATAAACGGTGGGAGGGAATTAAGAAAAAGGCATGGGCCTGGGATATTAGCGGAAATGCTGTTGGAGGCTTTTGAGGGCGAGAATGCAGTGATTGACTCCATAAGGACGCCGGACGAAGTTTACGCCCTGAGGAAAAGAAATGATTTCGTTCTATTGGAGGTGACTGCTGATCCTGAAACCCGGTGGCTCAGGGCGCAGACGAGGGCAAGATCTGGAGACCCAGTTACCAAAGAGGCTTTTTTGGAGGTTGAGAGATTGGAGCTCGTGTCTAAAGATGCAACGGGCCAATCTTTGATCGCGACATCCGCCTTGGCGGACCACACGGTTGAAAACAACGGCGACCTAGCTGCCTTGGAAAGGCATTTAGGAGAGCTTTTTCCAGAGATTTAGCAACTTAAGCCGATCGGATCGTGACCTCTGCTTCTCTTAGTAGCCCCATAGACATCTCAAAATCATCCCTCCATCGGTCTGGTATCTCGAGACCTGATGGGATTACTATCTCTGATACTCCAGCTTGGATGAGGCTGCGCGCACATCTAGTGCACGGGGGCCATGTCACATATGCCGTACATCCCTTCAAAGCAAGACCGATCCTTGCTGCGTGCATTATCGCATTCTCCTCCGCGTGACATATCAAGGGATACTTCAGATCCCTGTTTGTAAGTCTCTCATCCGAATCTTGTATACCTCGGGGGAATCCATTGAAACCCGTTGACCTAATTTCTCGATCTGGACCGACAACCACGCACCCAACCTTCGTCGATGGGTCTTTGCTCCACTCCGATATATGAGTTGCAAGTTTCAAGAATCGTATGTCCCACTTAGCGCTCATGTTGTCACCGTGTATAATCTCCTTTTAGAAGCATGGTGAATGGTGACTGGCATGTATCTGGAGGATTGGGTCAAGATCCCCATTCCCTGTGTGTATGATTTCAATACAATCTCCAACCAGGTGTATGCTTCCCATTACCATTATCCTAGTCGCCTTATCTCTGGAGATACTGCTTGCTAATTCAATTGCCTCTTTCATATCGATAGGCACAGATACCATAGCCCCCGTTCCCAGTGCTTCTATGACATCTTGTTGATTTTCAGGAGGGAGCCTGCCATGTTTTGGTTCTAGGATCAGAACACGCTCAATCATTTTGCGTTCAATTGCAGCTTTGACCGGAGCCAGTACCCTGTGAAGATCTTGTTTCTTTGTCAATCCGATGATGAGAGTGTTGGGTTCCTTGAGCCTAGTCATCTCCGAAAGTATACTTTCGTAGTTGTGGGCAGCGCTGAGGAATATCTCGTTATTTCCATGTCGATATGTGTTAGAGTCCCTACCTGGCCACAGAGGATCCTCATGATCAATCTCCCAGCCCAGCATTTCCCCTATCGCGACTGCCATGGACCTGCTGATTACCCAAGGAGAGTCTAGATTCTCAGGACTATGCATTATCAGATCGCCGCCGATGATCCTTCGTGCCTCATCCACAAGATCGGAGTGTTCTGGATTGAGCATCACCAAGGGCGCGCCCTTACGATGAATCCCCGCCTTTTCCCTCAAAATGTGCATCAGCGTAGGGCCAAGAATCTCCATGTGGTCTTCAGAGATGGTTGTTATGGCGCATAGGTCTGCATGAACGCATCTCGTCGCATCCAGCCTTCCTCCCAACCCTGTTTCTATGACTGCCCTACCTATCTTGGCTCTTCGAAATGCGAGCATGGCTACGAGCATCGTTTTCTCAAAATATGTGACCTCGATCTCGGGCTCCTTCTCTGATGCTAGCCTTACCTCAGAAAGGGCTAGGTCGAATTCATCTGAGCTAATTGGCCTCCCATCGATCCTCACTCTCTCCTCAACAGATACTAGATGAGGAGAGCTGAACATTCCCATCAGAACGCCATTTGCTGCACCTCTTGCCGAAAGATGTGCACAAAGTGACCCCTTTCCGTTCGTACCCGCTACGTGTATTGAAGGGAACGAGGACTCAGGGTTTGATAATCGACCCAAAATATCCTTGACATTTTCGAGGCCCAGTCGCATCCGCTTCTTGCCAGGGGTAGGAGCTAGCCAGTCACGAAGTTCATTGTGAGACCACTCTGCCATGTATCGACGACGGGTCACCCTGATATGATCCTAGACTATGGGGGCCACCATGGCAGACGGAAAAATGGGAGGAATGGCCTGGACTTCGATGATCGGAATGGCAGGAATGTTTGTAACAACCATTTGTATTGGAATATTTATCCAACCTGCTTGGAATTTCGAGGAAGCCAAGGCCTTCGGGGAAGAAGGGTCAACGGAGGCTAAAAATATCATATTTGAACTGATGATGATCCTCCTATTCACAGCACTCGTGATATGGCTCGCAAGAAAAGGTCTGCAGGCAGCAATAAAATACTTCATCCTCTTTGCATTATGGGTCTCAATGCTATACGCCACAGTACCAATATTCGCCTTGATTGGAGGGCTTTCCGGCTTGGAAGATCAAGAACCATGGCGTTTCGCCTTCTATGCCTCACCAGTCGTTTCCCTATTATCCATAGTCGCACTGTACAAATATCCCGAATGGTGGGTCGTGAACGGTGTTGGAATGGTAGTAGGCTCGGGCGTTATTGTGATGCTAGGGATTAGTTTCGTCCCAGTACTGATTTGTGTATTCATGATTGCAGCTGCAATTTACGACTATTGGGCAGTGCATCGATCTAAGCACATGCTTGAGCTTGCCGACACCATGATTGATTTGAAACTTCCAGTTGTCTTGGTCGCACCAAAGGACGCAAGCTACAGCTTCATTGGGCAAAAGGGAGACATGAAGACCAAGGAGGGGGCAGAAGGTCAGGATCAACCCGATGGATCAGGATTTCCCCCAAGCCCAGATAGCGAAGATAGTGGTGGGAAGGGTCGAGACGCACTTTTTATGGGATTAGGAGATGTCATATTCCCCGGGATGCTTGTAATTTCGAGCCTGACCTACATGCCAGAAGTGGGAGGAGAGGTCTTCAACCCATTCGGCACTATGTATCTCGGTCAGCTCTTGGTCGCGATAGGGACCCTTCTGGGTGGCTTGGTAGGTTACGCAAAATTGATGTCATTCGTCGCCAAAGGAGAAGCCCAACCAGGTCTCCCACTTCTAAACGGAGGAGCGATCATGGGGTACATAATTTCAGGAATAATATTCGTGGGCCCAACGGCGCTTTGGCAGGATATATCGTTGTTCTAACTCGGCAATCGCCGAATCCCTCAAGAAAGCCGGTTATCACCCAACGTCGGGACCAATGCTGGACATACAGTTATTCCGAGATGATCCTGATAGAATCAGGGCTGATTTTTTCAAACGAGGTATCAACGGCTCCATCATTGATGAAGTTCTTCTCTTAGATGGTAGGTGGAGGGAGGTTAGATTCGAGGTAGATCAACTCAGAAAGTCCCGCAACTCAGCCGCGAGATTGATTTCTGAGGCTAAGAAGAAAGGGGATGAAGAAGAGGTCGATGCAATACTTGGTAAGGTAAGCAATTTGGGTTCCAAAATTGAAGACCTCGAGGAGGAAGCAGAACAGTTGATTTTCAAAAGGGACTCAATAAGGATGCAGATACCCAATCTACTACATGAGGACGTGCCAACAGGAGAGAATGATCAAAAAAACGTTGAGATCAGCAGACATGGCGAACTTCCAAGTTTTGATTTCAAACCAAAGACCCATAATGAAATCATAGAAAAGAACGGGTGGGTTGACCTCTCCAGAGCAGGTAAAATTACTGGGTCAAGACAGTATTTTCTGATGGGGGATCTCGCTAGGCTTGAGATGGCTCTTCAACAGTACTCTGCAGACTTCCTCATCGACAGAGGATATACCCTGGTACAACCACCTCTGATGATGAATAGGAAGGCATACGAAGGTGTCACAGACCTATCTGACTTCGAGAATGTGATGTATGGGGTGGAACCCGATGGATATTATCTCATAGCTACGAGTGAACATCCTCTTACTGCAATGATGATGGATGAGGTGATTGAACAAAACAATTTGCCAATCAAGTTGGTGGGAGTGAGTCCATGCTTTCGTAGAGAGGTCGGGGCCCACGGAATGTCTGACAGAGGAATTTGGAGGGTTCATCAGTTTACCAAAGTTGAACAGGTAATCATCTGCAAGCCGGAAGAATCGTGGGGCTTTCATACTGAATTGTTGAATAACGCGAAGGACCTATGGGACAGTTTGGGCCTCCACTATCGCATTGTCGATATTTGCACAGGGGACATGGGTACTGTTGCATCACGAAAATATGACTTGGAGGCGTGGTTGCCTGGTGCAGGGGAATTCAAAGAAGTAGTCTCCTGTTCAAACTGTACCGATTATCAAGCAAATAGACTCAAAATGAGGTATAGGAAGAGTGGTGGTAATGAGGCCGTTCATACACTAAACTCCACTGCTGTTGCAACCAGTCGGGCGCTTGTTGCTATCATGGAACAGTATCAGACTGACGATGGGAGTGTGATCGTACCGGATGTTCTAGTACCAGCGATGCGCGGGAAAAAGACCTTGCTTCCGAATGAATAGCATTTGACCTTCGATATCCATTTTCAATCTACATCACCCTTACTTTTTTGATCTGTTCTGAAACCATAAGTTGATCCGCCTGAAAATGATTCTACTTACCACCATGGAAATCAATAGGAAAATTATGCTGGTCCACCATGGGGCATCATCGCTCGTTGCAAGCACAAGCGTAATCAACAGGATTAACGCGCCGTAAATCGCCCTGAACACTGAGTAGATCAATACCCCCCTAAACCACGGCGAGGCAGATATCCGACTCCAAGAAAGAAGAGGCACGATTTTCAGCGGTCAGCCGCTACTCAAAGTCATGTCGGATGCAAGGTATTGATCATGGGGTGGCTCCCCTGACAGGTCGATGGAGATCATCCTGATCCTCTCATTCCTCCTGTTCATGGGTTTCTTCGCAGCCGTGGGCCTTTCCTCAATTCGAGTCAAGGAGAACACCACGGATGATTACCTAGTTGCGGGGCGTGGAATGCATCCAGGTTTGGCGGCATTGTCAGCTGTTAGTACCTGGAACAGTGGATACATGTTCATCGGGTTTATTGGATTCACATATACCATTGGCTATTCTGTCATTTGGATAGGTCTGGCATCCACAATTGGACAGATCGTGGCATGGATATGGTTGTACAAATTTATCCAAGAGCAAGCAAATGAGAGGGGTGTCCGATCGCTTTCATCCCTCGTATCTCGCGTAAGTGGGGCTCCTGAGGCTAAGCTGGCGGCCGCACTGTCTGTTCTATTTCTGTCAGTTTACGCCGCGGCTCAACTAACATCCGGAGGAAAGGCGCTATTTGCGATGATGGGATGGCCGGAGCTAGTTGGCATCTTGATTGGATTTGTTCTGGTTGTTGCTTATTGTTATGCGGGAGGAATTCGGGCATCGATTTGGACTGATGCAGCCCAATCCTGTGTCATGATTGTGGGGTCTGTCCTACTCTGTTGGGTTGCAATGGGTGAGGTCGGTGGCTTCAATGGGCTCCACGATGGACTGAATTCTCAGAATGATAACCTAACTGATATGTTTCCACCGGACTTGAAACTTGGAGTGACGCTATGGGTTTTCGCGTTCTTCCTAGGGGGACTTGGAGTGGCCGGCCAACCACAGGTTGTCTCCAGGGTAATGACGCTCGGGACCGATAGAGATAGGAAGCAGGCCATGATTTGGTTTTTCGTCTGGCAGACCCCATTTATTCTACTCATGCTCATAATCGGGCTTGCAAGTCGGGTGACCTTCACATCATCTGATTTTGATCCGGAGTTAGGCTTGCCGATGATGGCCATGGAGACCCTGGGGCCTTTTTGGGTTGGCTTGATTTTGGCATCCATTTTTGCGGCGACGATGTCTACTGCGGACAGCCAGGTATTGGCTTGCACTGCGGCCATCACTGATGACATAATTCCGAAATGGAGCCAAAATCATGCGATGACAAAAGTAGTCACATTACTTGTGGCCTTACTAGCAACTACAATTTCAGTTGCCGGCCAATACATTCCCGGTGGAGATTCGGTGTTCGCACTGGTGGTTCTAGCGGTTTATGGCCTTGGAGGGATATTCATCCCAATGCTTACCATTCGATGGATGGGGTATGAGCCTGACACCTTCCACTCAATCGTGATGATGGTTTCAGCATTGGTGGCTGTTATTGTTTGGAGGCTTGTCGGACTGAACAATGATATTTTTGAATCCGTTCCTGGGATGGGCGCTGCCTTTACCGCTCATTTCGTCATGGCTCGCATAAGGACACCTGATTCCTCCCCCCTAGGTCGATATGCGATGCCAAGTGGCCGTGTTATCGGAATATCTGCAATGATAATTCTTGCCCCGATGTCGGCTGCCGAGGTTGGCTATTTCCTCAGCCGATCCAGCGATAGTGGGGCCATGGGGGATGTTGGAAATTATACTGCAACCCTTCAATTCGAGAATGTGGTACTCGTCGAAGATGAGGAATACATTGGAGATGGGGAGACGATTGATTTTGACTACCTGCTCACTCAGATCGATCGAGAAGACGGTTTCCAGGTCGCAGAAGTACAAATGGTTTGGACCTATGATGAGACAAACGAGGAGGCTGATCCAAATTCATTCCAAGAACAAGCAGCATGTGCAGTCAACCCTGGCAATGACGCGATGGACTCAACCATCGGAGAATTGGAGCATAATGGCTACTTTTCATCGGTACAGGGAGATGAGATGACTGGCATAGGAATTGTGAGCGAGGAGTTTTGGTCTGGTTTCTCATGGTTAGTCACAGTAACGGGCGTATCATTTGGTGATGATCTGGGCAATGGAACCCAAGCCTGGAATATATCAGGGCTTTCCGAGGGGGAGATTCGAGAGAATCTGAGTTCGTCGGGGGAACAAGACGGTGACTACGCTCTATCCCTGAGAGTCGATGCTAACAGTGGTGGGAACGGTCAATGCCCACACAGTGACGATGGTGAAGAGGTTAGGTACGAATTAAGGGTGATGCTCATGAGTTTTGAAGTTGAGAAGAATGAGGCAGAATGAGGTGAAGTTGTATGAGTCACCAGCCTTTCGCTATCCTGATGAATACCTCTGTTTGGTGAGTGTGATGGTCTACCGGACGCCTCCAGCATCAACCCCTGCCGTGCGAAAGGTAATGCAGGGTAACAAAAGCAAGGACACTGCGCCCGAAATCCGCGTAAGAGCAGCACTCAGAGAAGCGGGTTTCCCAGGATACAGGCTTCATTGGAGGATAGATGATGAAGAAGGGAGGTACGTCTGTAGACCTGATGTTTCGTACCCCGGTAGGAGACTGGCCATTTTCGTCCATGGTTGTTTTTGGCATCGATGCCCAAAATGCGACCTGCCTTTGCCGAAAAGTAACCAAGACTATTGGAAGGAAAAATTCAACAAAAATTATGTTAGAGACACCACGAAAAATGAGGAGTTGCAAAGACTGGGCTGGAGGGTTCTGGTGATCTGGGAGTGTGAGCTGCCCGATACGCGATCTGATGAGTTGGCGAGGTCCTTGGGTCTGTGATTTCATTCAAAGATTGATATCAGAACAGATCCCATTTCGACTCTGTCGCCTTCATTGTAATGGATTGCTTCGATCTTCCCTGCTTGAGGGGCTATTATCTGATGCTCCATCTTCATTGCCTCCAATACCATCAAAGGTTGGCCCTTCCGTACTTTCTGTCCAGTATCGACATTCACTTGCCTAACGATCCCAGGCATTGGTGCCGTCAACCCTCCCTGATCCTCGGTTGTAGACTTGGAGTTATGCAGAGCTTCCGTCACAACGAAAGTTTGGCTGGAAACAGTAACCCACCATGAATCTCCGACTTTCGTAATCTTTGGATTGAGCTTTTTCCCATCATCATTGACATATATGCTGCCCGATTGTTTGTCAAAAGTTATGGTGACGTCTGATTGTATGGTCTCATCACCACACTTCAGATGCGCAACTGAGGCTTGCTCCCCCTCTATCAATAGCCTGACTGACCAGACTTTGTCGCTGTTATCTGATTTCCACTTCATTAAAATGCCTCATGGGAACCTCTTGGCGAGGGTGGTGAATGGATCATGTTCGTGTCCTGAGTGCTTGTCTTGATTGCCGAGAGGAGTTCCTGTTGACTTATTCAACCCGAATTTCTCGGCAGCAGTCGCAATAATCTCGATTAGGCCAGGAGGTGTCTTGTTTTGAGATTGAGTTGAGGGTCTGCCTTCCAGGTAGTCAGTTGTGACGCCTGGTCCCCTAAAGGTCTCCGTGTTGAGTATCTCTCTGCAGAATTCTATGTTTGACTTGACTCCATGAAGTATTGTCTCTGAGAGTGCGTGATCGAGTCTCTGGATGGCAGAATTCCTGTCTGGGGCATGAACGATTATCTTTGCCAGCATGGGATCGAATGATGTTGTGACCTCATCACCTTTCCTAATACCAGAATCTACCCTGACCCCAGGTCCAACTGGCGTGTCAAATCTGGCTATTGGACCAATTGACGGCAAGAATCCCGTGGAGGGATCCTCAGCATATATCCTGGCCTCCATAGCATGGCCACTCAAGGATACCTCGTCCTGACTGAGTTGCAACTCGATTCCAGCTGCAGTCATCAACTGCATGTGAACGAGGTCCAAGCCGGTTACAAGCTCAGTGACTGGGTGCTCTACCTGCAGTCTGGTGTTCATCTCCAGGAAGTAGAATTCTTTCTGGGAACTGAGTAGAAACTCCACTGTTCCAGCACCCTCGTAATTTACAGCACGGGCGGCTTGAATTGCTGCATCGCCCATCTTCTCCCTTAGCTCTGGATCAACAGCCGGAGATGGTGCTTCTTCAATCACCTTCTGGTGTCGCCTTTGTAGTGAGCAGTCCCTTTCGTTCAAGTGAATTACATTACCGTGGCTATCTGCGAAAATCTGGATCTCTATGTGCCTCGCGCCACGTAAAAGACTCTCGACATATACCGTACCATTCCCAAATGCTGCGGTCGCCTCCCTAGAAGCGGCCTGATACTCGGTTCTGAGCAGTTTTGGCTCATTTACTACCCTCATACCTTTCCCACCCCCACCTGCGCTGGCTTTGAGAAGAAGTGGGTATCCGACCTCCGCCGCAGCCGCTGCTAGTTGAGGCAGTGGATCCTCACCATCTGAAATGCTGATTGACCTTCCGGGAATTACCGGGACCTGCGCTTTTATCATTGATTCTCGGGCTCTTATTTTGTCCCCCATCAACCTGATTGCCTCGGGAGGAGGGCCGATCCAAACCAAGCCTGATTCCAATACTGACTTGGCGAAGTCTGCCCTTTCGGAGAGGAAACCGTAGCCAGGATGTATCGCATCTGCACCAGTTCTCCTAGCCGAGTTGATGATTGCCTCTGGAGAAAGGTAGGTCGAACTTAGGTCTTCGCCCCTTAGGTGGTCGACACTGTCAGCATACTCCAAATGCATTCCATCCCGATCTAGGTCATTGTGTATTGCTATGCCCCTCAACCCGCATTCTCGCACTGCTTTCAATATTCGAACCGCTATTTCACCACGATTTGCGACGAGCACGGACTCATAGGGTTTGGGAGAGTTTGTCATCCACGCAGTAGGTCGCATGTGATAACCGCACCCTGATGGTTCCTTCAATGGTTCCTTCGCTCACCCGTGTTAGAGGATGAAAGCCTCGCCTTGTTCTGCTAATGCCCATCCATGCATGTTCTGCCGGAGTTCTTCGTCCATTAGGATGGGGTTTGAATGGTTGATGTGGATAAATCGGATATCAGGGGAGTTGGCATTCCTAAGTCCCAGTCTCCGCACGGATTCCTCCATGGTTGGATGCGGGACAAGGGCCTGTGATGGCAACTCCTCCTCATTCCAAAAGGTGCCGTCCAAGAGCGCAACGTCCACTCTCAAATCCGACAACCAGCCCATGATCGAGTTATGACCGTGATTCTTGAGTGTAAGTTCCCATTGATCGTGATCTGGAAGGTGTAGCAGTGATCGTCTGGGACCCCTGACGACGAACGCATGAGTGTCGGATAATTCATCTCGATGTGGGACAGGGAGCGGGAGGAAGGTAAGTCCCCCATGTGTTCTAATTTCGATATTTGACTCAAATATGGATTCGATGAATACTCCTGTTTCCAATAGATCCTGCAACCGCGGTGTTGAACGAATCAAATTCATCATTGACTTGCTTGCATGGAGTCTGACCCCTCTGAGGCCCATCACCTCTTTCCCAAACAGGCCGAGGCCGTCTATATGCCCAAGATGTCCGTGTGTGATCCATATGTCGGTTATGTCTCTTGGGTTGAACCCGAAAGATCTGGATTGGGCATCTAATTGCCTTGAAACGTCTATGATGTGCAGTTCATTTTCATCCCTGATAAGTATCGACGTGGGAAAGAGCTGCTTGGATTCAGCGTGAAATGAAGTACAGGTGCTGCAGAAGCAGCCTGCATGTGGCACTCCGCCATCCTGGGCGATTCCCAGAACTATGGCTGTTGGAGTTCCTGTCATGGATAAACCTCTACGATTTTCAGTGGTTTTTCCAGTTCGGATCCCTTTTTTCTAGAAACGCTGACAGTCCCTCTTGGCCTTCTACAGACCCCCTCATTTCGCTCGTCAAGTCCAAGGTCCAACTCCTCAGCGCCTCATCAGTTCCATCCCAATTGTCAAGTCGAGCGGTGAGGTCCTTCACTCTCGAAACTGCGGTCGGCGCGGATGTCAGAATCTCCTCGGCGACTTCAACTGAGGCCGTTGCTAACGAAGATTCGGAGTGAACCAATTGATCGATGAATCCCACCCTGAGGGCCTCCTTCGAGTCTATCTTGCCGGCCAGCATCGAAAGTCTACGGAAATTAGCGCTTCCTAGCCTTCTATAGACGTACGGTCCAATCACAGCCGGGAGGATACCTAATTTTACCTCTGATAGGGCGATCTTAGTGTTCGGCTCCGCAATGACATGATCAAGGCAGGCAACTAGGCCAGCGCCTCCACCCAGAGCGACGCCTTGTACCCGACCGATAGTGAAGCAGGGATGTGACCAAAGACGATGGAACAAGCCGTCAAGCCGCTCTGAATCTCTCCTGTTTTCCTCCTCCGACTTTGATCCTGCATCCCTCATCATGTTAACATCAGCCCCTGCGCAGAAATGTCTCCCTTCCGCACAGAGATGCAGTACTCGAAGAAAGCCGCCTTTTGTTTGAGAGTGGTCAGAAGTCCAATCAAGAAGTGTAGTGATCTCGGAGATTAATTCAATGTTCAGCGCGTTGTATGCCTCAACTCGTTTCAACATAATCGTTGCTTGGGGGCCATTCAATGATAGTTCGCAGAGATTTGTTCTGGGTTCATTCATATCATCACATCCTAAATACTCCGTACCTTTGATCTGGAAATGGTGAGTTCAAGCTCGCCGATATGCATAGACCTAGTATGTCTCTTGTGTCTCTAGGGTCAATAACCCCATCATCCCACAATCGTGCTGTTGAGTAATATGGGCTTCCTTCTTCCTCGTACTTCTGTAGGATTGGCGCTCGAAAGGAGTCCACTTCTTCTTGATCCATCGGGCTGGATCCATTGCGATGCCTTTGGTCTTGTTTCACGGTTGTCAGCACATCTGCGGCCTGAGGACCTCCCATCACAGAAATTCTGGAATTTGGCCACATGAATAGGAATCTCGGGTCATAGGCCCGCCCGCACATGCCATAATTTCCAGCTCCATGACTTCCTCCAATGATTACTGTGAACTTTGGGACTGGGACGCAGGATACTGCTGTGACTAGTTTAGCCCCATCCTTCGCGATCCCGCCTGCTTCAGCGTCCCTTCCAACCATAAATCCAGAGATATTCTGGAGGAAGATGAGGGGAGTCCCGCGTTGGCCACAGAGTTCTACGAAATGAGCCCCTTTCAGTGATGATTCCGAGAATAGGATCCCATTGTTCGCGATGACACCCACGGGATACCCATGGAGGTGGCCGAAACCACATACTAGCGTGTTTCCATATCTTGGTTTAAACTCATGAAAATCCGAACCATCCAAGATCCTCGCTATGACCTCACGAACGTCGAAGGGCGTACGGTTATCTTCTGGGATGATCCCTAGAAGATCCTCTGGATCATGCACTGGGGGGGAGACTGTCTTGAAATCTAACCTTTGTTTTGGGTCCACATTGAGATGGCTCACGATCTCACGCACCATTCCCAGTGCCTCTAATTCATTTTCTGCATAGTGATCTGCCACACCTGATTCCCTGGTGTGAAGATCTGCTCCACCCAGTTCCTCAGATGACACCTCTTCCCCCGTTGCCGCTTTGACAAGCGGGGGCCCGGCAAGGAAAATAGTTCCATTTCCTTTCACAATGATCGATTCGTCGCTCATTGCGGGTATGTATGCTCCACCGGCTGTGCAGGATCCCAAGACAGCGGATATTTGGGGGATGCCCTTGCTTGAGAGAATGGCTTGATTCCTGAATATTCGTCCGAAGTGTTCCTTGTCTGGAAAAACCTCGTCCTGCATGGGAAGGAAGGCTCCCCCTGAATCAACCAAGTAGATACATGGAAGGTTGTTGGCCTCTGCAACTTCCTGGGCTCTGATGTGCTTTTTTACAGTCATTGGGTAGTAGGATCCGCCTTTTACAGTGGCGTCATTTGCCACAAACATACATTCGCGTCCGTTGACTAACCCTATACCAGTCACAATCCCTGCGGATTGAGCCTTACCATCGTACATCCCATTCCCTGCGAGCGTTGAGAGTTCCAAGAATGGTGATCCTGGATCGCAGATTTCATCTATTCTTTCCCTCGCCAACAACTTATCACGGGACCTGTGGACTTTGACAGAGCGTTCGTTTCCTCCTTTCCTCGCGGTGTTTATCCTGTCCCTAAGTTCACTGATTAGTTCGGAGTTGAATTTATGGCGATTTCTCCAAGACTTATCAGTCTTGTTCACGCGTGTCGGAAGCCTGACCATATGGCCTACCCTAGAGGGCCCCAGACTTCAATCCCACGACTTAATGAATTTCTTAATCGTTAGAGAGCCCGAAGGATTACGTCTCTTCGATAACAGCGGCAGTCATGTCAGACGAGAAAGATGGCTTCACGGAGGATGATATCGGGACATGCATAACCATAAAGAGGCAGGATGGGACCTATATCGAGGCTGAGATAGTTAGGGTCTTTTGCCCCCTCTGTACAGAGGAATTTATTGGGACTAAGCGAGATGCTGGAGGTTTCATAGCAGGGCACCGGGCTTACCACGAGCATGAAAATATGAGTGATATGATCGCGGAATCGATGGGCGGGGTCTAACTCAATTATACGCCCACTCACCGTTTCGCATCACGGGTGTGATCGTCCCATCCTGGGAGACTCCGTCGATGTCCATTTTACCTGAGCCAATCATCCAATCTACGTGTATGTTCGATGTATTGCCACCAGCCTCTTTCACGCTTTCAGGACTGTTCCCTATGTGGTCCCTGAAACACTTGGAGTAGCACTGCCCAAGTGCGATATGGCAACTTGCGTTTTCATCATAGAGTGTATTGTAGAATAGCAATCCTGATTCGCTTATTGGAGATGAATGCGGGACGAGGGCGACCTCCCCCAAGCGTCGAGCACCCTCATCTGTGTCCAGAAGATTGAGGAAGACCTCCTCGCCTTTGTCAGCCCTTGCTTTTGTGATTTTTCCCTTCTCGAACTCAACCTCGATGCCGTCAATCAAGGTTCCACGATAGACCAATGGCTTCGTAGCCCTGACGCAGCCATCGACTCTATGGGAATGCGGAGTGGTGAATACTTCCTCAGTAGGGATGTTGGGTGTGCATGTTATTCCGTTTTTGGAAGTGCTAGCACCTCCCTTCCATTCGTGTCCCTCTGCCAAACCTATCGTCAGATCCGTCCCGGGGCCGCTATACCTCAAAGCAGAGAAATTCTTCTCATTGAGCCATTTTTGGCTACTTGTGAGGGTCTGTTGATGCTTCTCCCATGCTGCGATCGGATCCGGATTATCCACTCTTGAGATCGAAAAAATAGCTTGTGCCAAGGAAGCGATGGCGTCTCTTTCTTCAAGGTCGGGGAAGACTTGCTTTGCCCATGCGGAACCTGGGTAAGAAATTATGTTCCAGTTTGTCACGAAATTTGTGATTCTTTCCATCGCGGGTTTTGAAGCTAAAGACATCGATTTCCCGGCTCTTGCGACGCGAACTGGATCCTGACCATTCAATAATAATGGGTTTGCTGCTGAGACGGCCAGCCTCGCTGTATTGTTGTCGAAAGCTTCAGCCATTCCATTGAACATCCAAGACGGTGCGGAATCCAAGCTCTCATCAGATGCATGCTCATACCTAGTCAGTGACAAGAGGTCGTCTGAGAGTAATGTGGATACTACCCCAGCACCGCTTTTGTATGCCTCTGCAGAGAGCCTCCTAACTAGCGGGAGGGATTCTACCGGAGCGGTGATTATCAGATTTTGACCCTTTTGTAGATTCAATCCAACTCGGATCGAAACCTCTGCGAGACGGTCCAGCATCTGAGTATCAAACGGCAAATCCTCATCGGGGTAATGGTACATGTCAGATCGAGTGAGAGGTATCGTTTGAATGTTTGAATGGGATCATACGCCCAGTGTGAGCCTGAACACGTTCCTCAAGGCAGGCGCGAGGCCAACTACCATCAAACAGAGGGCGATTAGTATTCTGAGATGTTGCTGCCGGTGTTCGAAGACGGCTTGCGAATAAAACCAACAAATTACACCAGCAATTCCAATTTTGAGGATGGTGAAAGTGATTGAAGTATCCAATACTCCCGTGACCATCGCGCTAATCACGTGCTTCTCCGTGTATCCAAAGTAGTCGATTCCTATCCATGTCGCGATTCCATCCCCAATTTGGCCGCCAACTGGGAGTAAGACCGCAGGGCTGGCGAGGACTCCCCGCTTCCACAAAGACTCAACTTCTTTCTTCTGTGGAGTATCCAGAGTTAGGTAGTCGCTTTCCGTCATTCCGGGAGGTAAGACTCCTGGTACGAAACCTAGTTCCAAAGACCTTCTAGCATCTTCTTTCCCATAGGAAAAAATTCCCATACAGATCAGATATGGAACGCCAAAGACGATAATTATCGGCCATATGGTCAGATTGCCATTGACCCCTTCAACGGCGTAGGCGGCTAATATAGAGAATAATACGATAGAGCCGCCAACTCCAGAAGTGTAGACGACCCTCTGTGTGTCATCGAATCTATCTGCATGTGATCCCGCTAGCCAATATGGTGATGAAATCCCGAAGATGGATATGATAACCATTACCTCTCGATCGAGAGTGTTGGTGAGTCCATTTGATGAGTTCTCGAGGGTGCTTGTGCAGTAAATTAAGGCCTGAGCGGCGATTAACATAGCTGATATATGGCGTGTGGATGGGCCCGCATCTACGGTTCCACCATAACGACCCACAGAAACACGGTGGCCCAAGAATCCAGATAGGACGACCCATGCTGCGGTCTGGAAGTGGATCCCTGGGCTTACGAACCATGGAGCCATTGTGCTTCCAAACAAGCCAGCATCCTCAATTACCTCTCCAAAAGGGGCCCACAATACCCATGGAATGAGGGCAACGAGCATTGCATCGGACCCGTCTATCCCAGCAATCCTAAGAAGCCCTGCCAGAGATACCACGAATAGTGCAAGTCCGAGGCCGTAACCAGCGGTATTGACGTAATTATATCCGCTGTCCCCAGTCGACTCGTTCAATATCGAGTCGAGGAAATAAGTGAACACCAACTCCGAGATTGGGTTTTCAAATCCAGTGGAGTGCGTTGTAATTCCGAAGCCGAACAATAGCAACGTGATAATCAAGATCCGGATGGCCCATTTCTCGTATTCATACAGGGACTCAAAGGGATTCATAGCCCTTGGAGTCGGAGGGGTGTATTGAGTTGATCGGATATTCAGAATAACTTCGTCTGTAGCGGATCGTCTGTCCTTATGGGCTTCCTTCTGCGTCTATTCTTCCTACTTCCATGTTTTTCGTATACCTTCTTGCTCGTTTCTCTAGACTTTGCACTCCTTCTCGCTGAGTAAGCCCTCTTGACACCCTCTCTTCTTGATTTTGACTCATCCAGCACCGGCAACGGGTAATCTCTTCCTATTACACACCCACTCTCGTTTTGGATACTAACTGGCATCTTCCATGGCTCATGAATGAATTCAGTTGGGACGTTTTTCAACGAAGGTATCCAGGATTTTATGAAATCGCCGTAGGGATCGTGATCCAATCCCTGTTTATGGACAGAGTAGGCTCGGATTGAGTTGATTCCGGTTGTTCCGGATTGCATGCCGACTTGGGACCAGTGTATGCCAGGCTCGTAGTCCAGGAAAAGCCTCGCCAAGTGTAAGCCGGAATCCCTCCAAGGCAGCCAGAGGGTGTATGATGATACAGACATAATCATCGCTCTCATCCTGAAGTTGATCCAACCAGTGGAAATCAGTTGTCTCATGCAGGCATCAAAGAACGGCCAGCCGGTATTGCCTGATGCCCATGCACGGAAGGTAGTCTCGTCATATTCCCTTTCCATGCGCGAGTCTAAATCTACGTTCATTGCGATGAGGTCCAATGTGGGTTCTTGTTCGAGTTTCTGGATGAAATGACAGTGCCACGCCAATCTACTCTGAAATGAGCTCAAGCTCTTGGCCCACGATGATTTGCTTTTGTTGCTGATCTTCGAGTCTTTCAACGCGGCTTTTCTTTGGTTGGTCTTCCAGAGGGCACTTCTGATTGAGAGACAACCAGTGCTGAAATATGGTGATAGCCTTGAGCAGTGGTAGCTCGCCTCCGCAGGTGAGGACATTCGCCATCTGTATTGTTCGCCTCTCAAATTCAGAAACGAGTCTAGGGTTTCGATTGCTGCATTCTCTCCGGGGTTCGGGCGTTGAGTTAACTTTCTGGGAGTCAAACCCATAGAATCAACCGTAGGCTTGCTGTCTGTTGCGGGTATCGATCTTATTGAAACGGGCGGGGGAATTGGGGGGTTCGACATTCTCTTGTCCCTGAACCCCTTCCAGTGGTCCCTGTCCATCAACCCCCGAACGACGCCATTTGTGGGGAACTCCTCCCAGGACACACCTTCTTTGTTGCACCACTCCTTGACCCTACGATCTCGTTCATAGGACCAAGATATTCCAGTTTCTTGATGGGAGAATATTTTGTTTATTCGGTATTCGGAGTTAATTTTTGAAAGGCAATCAATTACATTGGAGTATACGACATGCAAGGATCCTCCCATAGCCTTCAAATTTTTATCCAGTTCAGTTGCACAATCTAACTCCCACTCGATATGCGTTGGATCGGTATCGGGCTGAGCCAATCTCTCGGGTTCTATGAGATACAAAAGGATCAGTGGATCGCTTCCCTTTGCGGCTTCGGACAGGGGCGCATGGTCCCTGATCCTGAGGTCACGCTTGAACCATACAACGTTGACCGGCATCGACTCTGAAGAGGCGGGGGGTCGTATCAACCTCCGTTTAGGCAGTCATAATCCGTCATTCCTCGGAGTGCGCACCCGTATCATGATCTGCTTCCGTTGTCCCGATATCTTCGGTGAGTTCTTGGGTGTCGATGTTTTTCCTTCTGTTTCTAATTTCAGCCAATCTTGGCACCAGATCCTCGAACTCTGTAGCAGTGTTTGTCGTGGCATCTTTGACTTGATAGCTATCCAGGCTCCTATCTTCGATCCTCCTTCTGCGTACGTCCCTTTCCATGCCCCTGATCACGGTGCTGTGCTCAGCGCCATCCAAGAGACCCTCGATGGCGGTGCAGGCTGTCATTAAGCCCAATTCATCCCCAATGACTACCACTGTGGATCCATGAATTGCGATCTCCGTGCCAGTAAAACTCTCGATCAGAGATCTAATCCTCCCGTCCCTGCCAATGAGCCTACTGCGCATACGGCGGGTGTGGTTCCCTTTCCTCCCGACCCATTCCCTTATGTCGTAGATGCGCAGGAAAGCATCATCTCCGATCAACCGAAGGGCCCGGTTGGGAGCAAGGCCCCTGCCTATGGCGCGGATTATGTCCGGAAGTTTCAGTCTCAAAACCGGGTCGACGTCGGTCGGCCAGTCCACCGAAACCTCACCCGTGGTGGAATCAATGTGGAGTTTTACTCCAGAGGCCTCTTCTATTGATTTCCTTGTTTCGCCCCCCTTTCCGATGAGAACTGCAATGCGTTCCTTGGGTATCCTAGTGAGTGATTCCATGTCCCTTTCTCCTAAACGTCCTTATTCAATCCAATCCAGGCAGAGGTTCTAATTCTGGAGCTGGATCGTCGATAACTCTCAGCAACGCCTCCGCGACATCGACCTTGATGCCACTACGATTTGCCCACTCAACAATTCTTGTTACGTCCCGAACTAGGAACTCCCTAGCTGAAGGGTGTTGTTCGACGACGGCCTGTCCAACGTCGATAATCCATGGTTCATCCTCATGCCAGAGTATGTTGTATTCGCTGAAATCAGAGTGGACCATCGTGGCTCTTTGCCACATGACAGATATCATTTTTATCAATTCGTTGAACACTTTCTCTACATTTGGAACTGTGACATCTCTGAGTCTAGGCGATGGTTCGTTCAGGCTTCCGATTAGGTCCATTACGAGGACGTTCTTGTAATTGGCTCTAGGCATAGGAGCAGGAATTCCATGTCTTCTGCAACGTCGAAGGTTCCTAACTTCTTTTCTCACCCATACGTTGACAATTTCCCTATGTCGCCTTTTCAACCCGCCGAATCTTGGGTCTCCGTCTATGTATTTGGAGAGCGATTTGAAGACGGCGTTAGTAGTATGGAATATCTTCACGGCCACCGGCCCAGTTGAACTCGTAGCATGGAATACATGTGCCTCTTTTCCTCTTGCTATCGGAAAGTCGAGGGTATCGATCTCCCCTCCCTCCATCAATTTGTGGAGTGCTAGGAGTGTGCTTTGATCAAAGACGCTATCGAAGACCCTTCTATCAGACCACTCAAATTCGCCTTTCCCCAGGACGCCGGATATCTTGTCCTCTATTTCATTGAATAGTTGCTTGTATCTCGGTTCCTCCATCCAATGCTGTGTAGGTACTGAATCATCCCCGTAGCCGGGCTTGTCCTCCCACTCTTCGTCCTCTGGCTTCCTCATCCATTACTCACCTGCACTTCTCCTCCATCAAGAGTTCGCCATGTCCAATAACCAACTGGGGCTGTAAAAGTACCTATGACAATGAACCATGAAATTATCGCCCCCATCCAAGGGCTCATCACAGGGAACAGGAAAATGGTGAGGATGGCATAGATGGATACCGAGGCTGATCCCAACATCATGGGTCCAGCAGCTCCGATGGGGACTTCAGGTCCCTGGGACAGCCAAAGCGAAACCATGGTGGTTAGAAATATGGCTGGGAAGACAGAGATTATTCCAGAAATGAATGGCAAACCCATCGATGCAATCCATACTGAGGCCCCAATCGCTAAGCCAGCAGCTGTGCCCCTGACCAACAAGACGCCCCAGCCAACTGCATTCTTTCCGGCTGGTGCTGTGGGGTTCGACTTCACTGCCACAAATCCCAAAACAATGGAAGCCGATGTTGTCGTTATCGCAATCATTAGAGGATCGATTGAATTTGATGTCATTTCCACTATGGACGCGGAAATGCCGGCGAAGATGGCCCACAGGGCCACTGATAACACGGAGACGGCGGTGAGTAGGGAGTTTCCCTTCAACAGGCCACCAAACCACATGGGAGAGTTTCTCCATATCCCCAAAAAGAGCAGATTCAGGAGCATGCCAACCGGCACTATTGACATGGCTGCGGAGAAAGACTCCTCTGATCCGACCTCCGACCAAATACCTAGGCTGGCAGGGACGATTGTGGTCGGCAGGGTTATGATTCCCCCGATAGCACCACCACCACGTTCCACAAAGACGGTAGATATGATTGCTACAAGCCCGGCAAAGACTGCAGGGATTAGGATGCTGATGATGTCGATGGCCATGGAAAACTCAACCGAAGAATGAATCTATGTCGTCCTCATCTCTTCTGGTGACCATGGTATCTGTGGCTTCCTCTGTAATTTGGTCTAGCTCATTGTCCTGATCGGTTTCCAACGGTTCCTCGGACTTCGTCCTTTCCTCTGTGGGTTGGTCGTCATATTCCATGTCGCCCTCATCCATGGCTGTTATGTCATCGTCTGAGTATCCGAAGAGATCGACTATCTCCGGCAGCACTCCTTTCCGTGAGAGGTAGATTGACTGCGTCTTTGTGTATCTACTTCTGACATCTGCCTTCGAGTCTTGGAAATCCCAGGGTTGAACGACTATCAAATCACCTTCTCGCACCCATTGTCGGCGTCGCATCTTCCCAGGAATTCGGGCAAGTCTTGATTCTCCATCCTCGCAGACGGCCGTCACCCTCCGCCCACCAAGAATCTGGTCAGCTATCGCAAACATCTCGTTGATCTTCCTGTTTGGTAAGGGAACCCTGATCTTGTCGCTCCCACCTGACTCCAATCGTGCAAGGAGTTCGGAGTCGACCCTTTCTGCGCGACGTGCCATGCATTGTCGTCGGGGGTTTCCTATGTGAACCTACCACCACTGTCGATGCTAGAATGTTGAGATGGCTGTCTCTACGAGGGACAAGAGCCATTCACTTGCTGGGCCGAGTCCGAACAGCACCGTCAAAACCATGGAGACGAGAATGGCCACTCTGAGCAGTGGTGCTTTTGGCAGTGGAGAATCCGTGACTGGTTCTTCGAAGAACATCAATAGGCCGATTCTCAGGTAGTAAAACAGGGATAGGGCGCTGTTCAGGACTATCGCGAGTGCCAACAGGAAGTATGGATCAACTGATTGCAGCCAGCTCATGGCGTTGGCGGCTGTGGCAGCACCAGTGTCAGTTGTGGTGGTAACCAACCCATTGATCATTAGGAACTTGGAAAGGAAGCCAGAAAGGGGAGGGATTCCAGCCAGTGACAGCATGAATACGAACATCGAACTTGCAACGATGGGGTCCCTACGAGCTAATCCATTCATGTCTGATATCGATTTTCCTGTGCCTTCTATCTCCAGTAGTGTGAGTACGAGGAACGCCCCCATCTTGAAGAGGACCAAGACCGATAAGTGGAAGACTATGGCCATTTGAAGCAGATCTTGGGTATTGGAATCAGCAAGTCCGGAGCCGAGCGCGGCCAATGCTGCCAACATGTAACCTGCATGTGCCACACTGGAGTAGGCTAACATGCGCTTTGGATTTTCAGAGGACAAAGCGGCGAGATTGCCCCAAGTCATCGTTATGATGGCGAGGACGCCCAGTGCGGGTGCCCATGCTGTCACCGCTTCATTGGGGGCTGCGAACCCAACAAGGACTCGCATCATGGCGACGAACCCCATGGCTTTCGAGGCCGTTGCGAGCATGCCTGCGATTGGTGCATTGGTACCAGAATAGGCATCAGGTGCTGCGAGGTGGAAGGGTGCGGCGCTGACTTTGAAGCCGAATGCCACCAGCATGAGGCCGACGCCAATTCCCGCGAGTGGGTCGAGTGTGTCCATCGCCGCCCAACTTGCCGAAAGGCCGGCGAAGTCCAAACTGCCAGCCCAGAGGTACAATAGCGACATGCCGTAAATTCCAGTCGCAGAGGCGATTGATCCGACGATGAAGTACTTGACACCCGCCTCACCACCGATTCTGCTCTCCTTGTGGAAGCCAACGAGAACGTATGATGCCATAGATGCCAACTCCAGACATACAATTAGGAAAAATAGATTGGTTGACAGAGCCATTAGGCTCATTCCCAGCGCTACCATCATCAGGAGGATATGTAAATCGACTTGCCTTCTGTTGTCCATCAGGCTGAGTGTGGTTCTCTCATCGGCATCCTTGGCGTCATCAACAGTGATCTTTGTAGAGGGTATCCTGTAAATCGACGCCGCTGCTGTTATTGCCAGAGCGGCTGTGAAAACCATAGACATGAATCTGCCGAAACCTGTGATTTCCATCACTCCGGATATTGTCTTACCGTCCGATGACTCAATGGCGTATAATGACAGGATGCAAGCAACAGCAAGGGATACTGTTGAGATTATTCCTGGGGCTCTGGGGTCGGAGGTAATCTCGAATCGAGTCCCGCCCCACAGAATTGGAAACTTGAAGCTCGTCAGTGGGATCCTCGCCTTTGCGTCTCCGAGGTTTGGCACAAGGATGGCAAATAGTATTCCGGCCATTATCGCCATCTCTGGAGCCATGGCTGCGGCTTCGGACGAGGATAGTATCATGGAGAGGCCTCCAGCATGTTCATTGCATGTACTAGGTAAGTCTGAATGAATTCAGTGCTCCAAACGGACATCATGTCCCAGAATATGAACGGAAGTATACCGAATAGGATCGTCAAAACGCCGAGGACAAACATACCGGCATTCTCATGCCACGTGACGTCCCTTGGTTCTTCGTCATGCATGGTGTCTGGGAGTTTTCCTATGTGCGGATCATCGGACTCAAAAATCATCTTCTGCATCGAAGTAAGGTAATACAGGGCAGTGAAGATCAGGGTTAGTGCCGGTAGGAGGACCCACCAACCAAACGTCATCCAGAAGGCGATCATAATCGCTACCTCAGCGACGAAACCCGCCAACAAGGGTAGTCCGAGGCTACCCATCCAACCAAGCATCATGTGTCCTGCCAGGAAGGGGGAATGGTGGGCAATCCCCCTCATTGACCCGATCTCGAGTGTGTGGTAGTGGTGTTTGAACGAGCCAGCGACAGCGAACAGCAGAGGGCTGATGATACCATGGGCGAACATCATGAACAGCGCGCCTGCAAACCCGAGGGGCTGCATTGTGGCAATCCCGAGGAAGATCAGGCCCATGTGGGAAACAGATGAATACGCGACCATCCTCTTTAGATTCGTTTGCCCGAGACACACTACCGCTCCGTAAACCAGACTCGCCATACCTAGGAAGACTAGGAGAGGAACGAATGTGAGTGTGGATTCTGGGAACATAGCAACTGCGATCCTCAGGAACCCATATGCACCCATCTTCAGCATGACCCCGGCTAGAAGCATGGAGCCCGCGGTAGGGGCTTGGACGTGAGCATCGGGTAGCCAAGTGTGGACTGGTACGCTGGGCATCTTTGTCGCAAAGCCGATAAGCAGTAGGAGCCAGACAAAGTGTCTGAGGCCCTCACTGTTTATCAGTCCGTCAACCCTTGATTGTTCGGTCATCAATACTAAGTTGAAGTGATGGCCAGTTAGCGTCCCTGCGTAGTTTGGATCTGCAACTGTGTTGAAGTACATCACTAGAATTCCTACAAGCATCAAGACGCTTGCCGTGAATGTGTAGATGAAGAACTTCATCGATGCGTATTTTCTGTCCTCTCCACCCCAGATCATAATCAGGAAAAACATCGGGACCAACGTGAGTTCCCAGAAGATGTAGAAAACAAAGAGGTCGAGAGAGACGAAAACTCCGATGAGGGCTCCCTCCATGATCAACAGGAGTGAATGGAAACTGTGACCATCCTCGGCATCCCATTGAACTAACATGGAAATTGGAATCAGAAGCGTGGTGAGCCAAATCATCGGGAAGGACAACGCATCAGTCCCGAGGTGCCAGGTGACACCGATCGACTCGATCAGCCAGACTGGGTCCTCAGTCTCAAGGACGTAGTCCCCCATGCCAATTGACAGCCAATCTATCTGTCCAATGGTCCCGACGAAAATTAACGTCGTGAGAAGGAATATGGCCGATGAGAGGCCAATCGCTACGTTCCTGACGGAAGCTTTCATCCTCATCGAGATATCACTGGGGAGGACATTCGGGAGGACAAGTAGTATCAATCCGGAGAGGAGTGGTACGAGGGTGATTATGCTGAGGGGTCCGGTGAAACTCAAATGGTCACCCCCATAATTAGTATGAAAATCGAGAGGGCTCCGACTGCGGCCATGAGGATGTAGTCCCTTGTGCTGCCTGTCGTGTATGTCCTGATCCAATGGGACCCCTGTATACTGGTTCTTTCGACGAGCTTCACAATCCCGTCAATTACGTTAGCGTCGAACCATGCAGAAAATTTTGCCATTGGAGCGATCGTTTTTGAAATTCCCCAGTCATATAGGTCATCGAAATGAAGGCGCTTTCGAAGTGAATCTGAAAGGCTGCTGTTCGCCATTCCAGACACATCAATGGTCTTGAAGGCCGCAGATAGGCTGACGAGCCATGATACCGCCACATTGGCTTCTTGGCCTTCTTTGAGGCTACCACCGTGAACTTTCATGGCAATAATTGGGCCGACGAATGTGGAGAGGGCTATCGTCACATAACCAACGGCCATTAAGGTCCGCTTCTCTGGGAGGAAGGCAATCTGAAGGGCTTTTGTGACGTCAAGGTCATCAAGGCCCATTGAGTAGTCTTTGCTGCTGAGGAATTCCCCGATATGGAAGAATGCTAGTAGGGCCCCCGTTGTAGCAGTGACGATGGAGAGAGTGATCAGTGGCGTCTTTATCCAAAGCGTCTCCTCATGGACGTGCGATGCTGCATTGTGTTTAGGTTCACCAGCAAACGTCATCATCCACATCCTGGACATGTAAAATCCAGTCATGCCGGCGGTCAGAACCGCGAGAATAGCGGGACCAAGAAGAAGTGGCTCATACTCTAGAGCACCTAACCATGTCTCAGCGATTATTGCTTCCTTGGACCAAAAGCCTCCAATTAGGGGTATACCAATAATCGACATGCTTCCTAGCATCATGGCGATTGAGGTCACTGGCATCTTGGAGGCTAGCCCTCCCATGTTTCTCATGTCCTGAGCGTCAAAGTGTTCATCGTGGTCATCGTGTTGGCCGTGTCCGTCGTGGTGATGGAGTTCATGGTGAGCATGGTGCATTTCATGGATCACTGAGCCACTTGCCATGAACAGCATACCCTTGGCCATTGCGTGATTGAAAAGATGGAAGAGGGCCCCACCCAACACGAAAAGTCCCTCGTACCTGTGTCCAGTTGACATTAGGTACAATGCGGAGCCGAGACCTAGGAAAATATAGGCCAGTTGGCTCATGGTGGAATATGCAAGGACCTTCTTGATGTCATTCTGTACGAAGGCAATCGAAGCCGCCATGAATGCGGTGATTCCGCCAACCCATGCGATTATGATTCCTAGATCCTCCATACCCATCACGCCATAGTAATCAACGTCGACGAAGGGAACCATTCTAGCCACAAGGTAAAGTCCAGCATTGACCATCGTTGCAGCATGAATCAATGCAGAGACAGGGGTCGGGCCCTCCATAGCATCTGGCAACCAGACATGGAGGGGGAATTGAGCTGATTTCCCGACGCACCCGATGAAAAGCATGAGCAGGGCTGGTTGGAGCTCCGACGCTTTGACCGGGGCCTCCCCCACCCCAGTGGAGGGATTGTCAAAAACAACTGCGAAGTCGAGTGATCCGTATATGTCATACAACATCAAGAGACCTACCATGAGGAAAACATCCCCCACCCTTGTTGTCATGAATGCCTTCTTGGCAGCGGCTGCAGCGCTTTCCTTCCAGTAGTAGAATCCAATTAGCAAATAGGAGCACAGTCCCATGATCTCCCAGAAAATAAACAACCAAAGGAAGCTGTCAGCCAACACCATTCCAAACATCCCCATGCTGAATAGGATGAATTCGGCGAAGAAGCGATGGTTCCTGTTTGAGTTGATGTCATCAGTGGTCATGTAGCCAATCGCAAACCAGCATATCAGGAAGCACAGAAATGTTGCAACGAAGAGCAGCATTGCGCTGATTGGGTCGAGCCAAATACCAAATGAGATGTTTGTGAACCCTGCATCAATGTTCCACTGTGTTCCGTCATAACGTAGGACATCGAAGTCAAGCCATGTTAGGGGGTCGCCATGCACTTTCTTTTCACCAGCGCCCAAGAAATCCAAAACCATCCACAGGCCGGCTATCAGGGATACTGACAGCGCTGATAGAGCAAGAATTCCTCCCTCCTTGAATCGACTGACCCATTTTTCGTTCCCATTCCATATCTGGCCTATGAGCAATACTACGGGAAACATAGCTAGGGGTGCAGCGATTGCGGCGAATCCAAGATCGATCGGCTCGACGCCCATGACCACCAACACGGGTACGAGGGCGATGGCTGGGGCCAGTGGAACAAGCAGGTTCCATTCCTGGTTCTTTTGCTCGTTCATCGCTTTACCTCAGTTCTTTAGCATTACAGCCTCGTCCAGAGATATTGTCTCTTGGGTGCTGTAGAGTGATAAGAGGATCGCGAGGCCTATGGCGACTTCGGCGGCTGCTATTGCAATTGCAACCGCGGTATACACCCAACCCTCGACTCCACCGGTGTTCAGGGCGCCTGCCACGAAATTCAGATTGGCAGCGTTCAACATCAATTCAATGCACATTAGGACGACTATCCCATTTTTCCTAGAGAATGTCCCAATAAGGCCGATGCCGAAGAGTATGGCTGCTAAACCAGATACCCACGATGGGTCGATCATTCTTCTTCATCCCCTGTGATCGAAATTTGATTTTTATTGGAGGTTCTCGTGGCAGCACGGGGCATCCCAATTACCGGGGTCTCTACATCCTGGCCAAGATCCCATGTCAGATTAGCCAGACGTTCGTCTCTGACCAGATAGGAAGCCCCGATCATCGCCATGCTAAGTAACAATCCTAGTACCAAGGTCATCATATTCCATTCATCGAGCATTGCAATCGCGAAGGACGACGAGGTTGGGGGCTCTGGTGTGTCAGTCCATCCAGAAAACTCCATGGTCTCCGTCAGTAGAACAAGCACGAGAACGAAAACCCCGAGTCTTGCTAGGATTCCTAATGCCCTCATTAAATGTCCCCCTCCTGGATTTGGCGGCGAGTGAGCATGACTCCGAACTGGACTACCAGCATAACTGAGCCAAGGTAAACGAGTATCTGTACCGCAGCGAGCATTTCGGCTTCTGCAAGAATAAACACCCCAGCAACTGCTAGGAAGGTCATCATGAGTGAGAGGAGGGAATGAGCCACTCTTCTGGCATAGACACAGCCTATTGCTCCGCCGATGGCGATTGCTGCGAACACAAGGAACGCGGCCTCCTCGGGGTTGACCATGAAATCATGCTCCCTGAGATGTCTCTGCGGCTTGTTTGGCCTTTGCTGCCTTCTTTTCTCTCTTGGTTTTCTCTTTCCTTGCCCTCTTTTCGAGCTCCATGTCAACTCTCTCTTTGTGGACAGATGGTAGGACGCGAGTTCTGTCAGCGTCAAACCAGAGATCCTGACGTGTGTAGCCGGACATCCCGTCATATTCGTTCGTCATGAAGAAGGACTCGAATGGGCATGCCTCGGCGCAGAGGCCGCAAAACATGCATCGCCCAATGTCTATGCGACCCGAGACAATGTCCTGCTCTGCTGGTTTTAGATCGGTGACTAGTACGTCTCCGATCCCACTCCCATCATTCCACTTCACTGTCGCTGTTGAGCCGGATAGGTCGATGATCTCGCCAAAATCATATTCCTGTGGAGGTGCTGAGTGAGCGTGAACTAGATCGAACGTCTCTGCTTCTGTTGGGTCCTCCTTTGGTAGGGCTGCAAGGCCCCCGACCTCGATCTCACCTCCATAGCCATGCCATTCGTCACCCTCAGTGGTGGTATCCAGCACGTTGACCCTAGTCTCGGAGGTCATGTGGAGGCAGTCGTTTGGACAGGCTCGGACGCATGCCTTGCATGCTGTGCAGGTCTCCCAAATAATTCCAATTCTCCCGTTGTATTCCCCTGGCACGAAAAGCCATGGTTCCAGGTCCTCAAGCCTCTCATATGGATACATCACAGTCACGGGCCTCTCGACGAATGGCATGACCTCGCTGGCCTCCCTGTCCGCCGCATATGCTCCTGAATCCGTCCATTTCGTGGAAACGTGATCAGACCCTATCCTTTGCTCTGTGAATCCGTCAGTCATGCTAACTCTCTTGTTGTGGTAGTCGTTGTGAAGCATGGGCAATCGCCCAATCAACGGAATAGTCCTTAGAGCGGTCTTCATTGTTATCCACATTGGCCTGATAACGAGGTTCCTGAAGTTAGGTTGGGCGTGGGGGTGGCCGCTCCTGAAGTCGTAATGTTCCATTTCTAGTCCCTCCTTCCTGGGTATGCTTTCTCGAGGGTCTGTGTATGGTAAATCCTGTTGGAGTTCTTCAGAGCCTCCTTGTCCTCGTCTATCGCCAGAAGTACGAATACTAGTATGCTCCCGGTGGTCATCAAGGGGGCTAGCCAGATTGGCCATGACCCGTCCCATAGGGCCACTCTCATCACCATGGCCAGTCCTAGGTTGATTATAGAGAGGGGGAGGAGGTATCTCCAACCGAACTCGAGGATCTGGTCAGTGCGGATCCTGTGGAGTGAGGCCCTAACCCAGACGAAGAGTGCAAACATGACATAAGCTTTGATCAAAAGTATGGCAATGCCAGGTGTGACCGCTGCTAGTGCTGAAAAGACGGCTCCGACTAATGGGAGTGCCACAAGTGTGTCCTGGAAAGGTAGTTCCCATCCTCCTAGGAAAAACAGGGCGAATAGGATGCATGCGGCATAGGCACGCATCATTTCTACTGCGAACATCAGACCCCATCGAATCCCACCATATTCTGTCCACCATCCCTCTACGAGTTCGGCTTCGGCCTCTGGCATGTCAAAAGGTATTCTCTCCACCTCAGCAATCATTGTCACTATGAACAAGACGGCTCCAAGTGGCATCAAGAACAGATTCCATGTGTCGGAGGATTGAATCTGGAAGTCGACTATTTCGATGATGTTGAAAGAACCGCTCAGAACGGCTATGCCCAGCACGGTTACCAACAACGGAATTTCATATGCTGTGAGTTGGGCAGCAGACCTCATACCTCCAATTAACGTGTATTTGTTGTTAGAGGCCCAGCCTGCGAAGAAAACGCCGAGTGGGGCTACTCCGAAAATTGCCATCATGAATATCAATGATAGATCGGGATTCGCTGCCCATATGTGTGGTCCGAATGGTACGAAGGCGTAGACCATAACGGTGGTCGAGATTATGATGACGGGCGCTACCTCGAATACGAGACGATCGGCCTTTTCCGGGACGATGTGTGCCTTTGTGTTGAATTTCACGAAGTCAGCGACAGCTGCCACGAACCCTGGCAGCATGAACCAGATCCCGTGGTAGCCCCTGTCACCTACCCTAGTGACGGAATTTGTATGATGATCGTTTCCAAAATTCTTGTTCAGTGCCTTGTTTATTGCCCCAATTGGCGCCCCCAATCCAAGTGGGAGGCCCGACCACCATTCACCTGCGGTCACTCCTCCCTCCCCGACCCATAGGCTTCGTGCACTCATCGTGTTGCCAAACCTGTCCATCAATCTACCAATGAATTTTCTTTCTATGTAGGGAACCACAATTAGGGTTATCATCATGGTTGCGAACACTACCGTGCACATCACCGAGGTGAAGATGAATATGTGCAGAGCGCTCTGTATAGAGGAGAACCCTTCTTGGATGTTGATCGTCCCAAGGGGTCCGAGACCTATGTCGGATGATGGTAGGATTTGATGGGTCTTGTCCAAGCTCCATCCAATGATGGAATCCATCCAGCCTCTGATGTCTAGCCAATCGCTGCTTGCCATGTTGTCACCTCACCTGTCCGTTTCCCCAATGCAAGGATCGAATGAGCCCATAATTGCTGGTATGTCGGCAACCTTGTAGCCGATCATGCATTTTGACGCGTAGGGGATGGTTATGAACATTGGAGACCGGATGGACACCCGGTATGGATTCTTGCCGCGTCCTTCTCCCCCTCCAACAATGTGGAACATTGATTCCCCCCTGCTGTCCTCAAAATGGTGGGAGCCGAATGTTCCCTCGGGTGCCCTCGATGGCGCTTTGGCGATGATGGCTGGATCCCCTGGCTCGTAGTGAGTCTCGGCACCGCCGGGCATTCTTTCAAGTGCTTCAAGCACCATGTTGGCAGACTCGACCATCTCGGTGACCCTCACTCTGTATCGATCGTAACAATCCGCGCCTTTGACGGAGGACCTCTCAACGGCTGGAGCCCAATCAAGCTCGGAATATACCGAATATGGGTGAGCCCATCTGACGTCGTAATCGACCCCTGCTGCCCGGACATTGGGGCCAGTGACTCCGTGATTAACCATTTCTTCTGCCTTTGTATATCCAACTCCTTGTGTCCTAACGAGGAATACTGTGCTCTCATCAAAGAGTGACTCATATTCTTGTATTCTCTGCTTGAATAAGTCCAACTTTGCTCTGGCTCGCTGTGCAAATCCATATGGCAAGTCCCTCTTCACACCACCAATTCTGGGGAAGTTGTAATGCATTCTCGAGCCTCCAAGTTCTTGCAGGAGATCCATCATCATCTCGCGTTCTCTCAGACACCATACCATGATCGATAGATTCCCAATGTCCGGGCCATATGCCCCCAACCACATCAGATGACTTGCTATTCTCTGAAGCTCGACTGCTATCAGTCTGATGTACTCTGCCCTCTCTGGCACCTCAACCTCGAGGAGGTCCTCCGCGGCGTAGATGTAGGCATGCGACCAAGTGTTTGCGCTGGCATAGCACAGTCTGTCGCAATAGGTCGTTATCTGTGTGAAATCGCGAGATTCACAGATTTTTTCGACGCCTCTGTGGATGTATCCTAGGTCGGGCTCGGTATCGACAACTGTCTCACCGTCGACCTTGACCTTCAAGGTCCAAAGACCATGGGTCATTGGGTGTTGTGGTCCCATTGAAATCCACATTTCTGCCATGTTTACGCCCTCACTTCACTCGTCCGGAATCAGGAGCTTTCCTCAGGAATCCCTGGGCATCATCGTACATTTCCTCGAATCCGTGGTATCGAAGCTTGTGTTGTTTCTGTAGGGGGTGATAACCTGGGGGGGTTTCATGCGGATTCAATACTCGTCTCATACCTTCGTGGCCCTCGAAATCAATCCCTACCAAATCCCATGTTTCTTTCTCATTCCAGTCTGCTCCAATCCAGATGTCCTGTACCGAAGCAATTGATGGTGTTCTCGTCTCGGGGATAGCAACGTTGACCTGGATCTCTATGGGGACAGTGTTTCCACCGAGTTTTTTGGTATCAGTGATATTAGGAATGATCGAGGATCCATTTTCCGTGGACTTAGGATCCAAAACCCCAGTTCTGAGGAAATGATAGATAAGTTCCCAGTTACATTCTGTTGAGTCGGGCCAGTGAATTCCTGTGATCATAGAGCAGTGGTCAACGAGATGGTCGTATTTCATTGTCTCAGCGAGATCCCTCCATGCTGATGGTTGGCATGTGATGTGGGCGATGTTTCGGTCTTGGGTGCCATTTGTCCTGGTCAGAACTTCGCCCTCAACCCCTTCTATGGACGACACGTCTTCCAGAAGCTTCGAAACGGCTTCCTTCTGTGCCTCGGCGCTGACTCTTTTTCCCATCTGCAACCACCTAAATCAGTCATCGCCTAGTATCAGGGGTACTTCGACCTCTGATCTGTCCTCGCTTGGAACAGCACCAATCCGAATTATCTTCTGTCTGAGTTTGGCGAACCCATCTATCAGAGCTTCTGGCCTGGGGGGGCAGCCGGGGATGTAAACATCAACCGGTATCACGGTGTCTACGCCTTCCAAAATGTTGTACGACTGGAAATAAGGACCTCCTGAGATGGCACATTCCCCCATTGCGATGCACCATTTAGGTTCAGGCATTTGCTCCCACAATCGAACGAGGGGGTCGGCGAATTTTTTGCTCACAGGACCGTTAACCAACAAGACGTCGCATTGGCGAGGGCTCGATCTGAAAAACACTCCAAATCGTTCCGCATCAAATCGGCTGGCACCGGCTGCGGCCATTTCTAGAGCGCAGCACTTTATTCCAAGGTGGAGTGGGAACAAAGATTTCCTCTGGCCCCAATTAAAGAGTCTCCCGGCCAACACGCCAATCACATCTTTTATTCTCGAGGCTTTCAGGGCTTCATCGGTCACGTGACCTACAGTATCGACAAGGATTCTGCTGTTGAACACTGTAAAGTTCTGATTGTCATCTGCCATGGGACCACCTCAAATGTAGATTCTTCCTCTTTTCCTGAATACATGCCAAACACCCAGGCTCATTAGGAGCATGAAAATTGACATAGTCACCAATGCCGAGATGACCTCGGACTGATCTAGAGTTGAATCTATGGCCACAATGCCACCGAATGCTAGGAACATGAATGCGATGTCAAAGACGAGGAATATAATGGCGTACCAATAATACTGGAAGTGGAAGTTGATATGTGCTTCTCCTAGAGGCTCTGCACCGCACTCGTAGGTTGTGGCAGCCCGAGGATAAAGGGTATGATCCCTGTCGTATCCAGATAGAAGTATGGATCGGACCTTGGTCCTGTCATTGGGGTCCTCGATCGGTCTAAGGAAGTAGGAGGCAATAAATGCTCCAACGGGAAAACCGATGCCTACGAGAGTCATTATGGCGAATGCAAGATACGCCTCCGTGACTGTATCCATGAGCACCACCACCAACCCCCGAGGGGACTACGAGACTTCCCACCAGAAAATGCTCCATAAACCCATCTAAAAGATCTGCTCGATCAGAGCTTGCCCTCATCGCCCAGCGCCTCTAATATTCGCCGGTTTTCTCGTCTCGATCTGAAAGTTAGGACTGTAATCGTCAGAACCCCAATTCCGATGAGAGATATGATCAGAATCTGCTCTGCTGTGTCCGACAGGGACAGAAAGCCGGCAGGAAGGTTAGTCACCGTGACTAAATCGAGTGGCTGCCCTGCGGCTGGTAGGCCCTTCGGTTGCACAACGATGGTAAACCGATATTCATCGTCAGAAATGAGATCTGCTGGTGGGAGAGTGTTTACCCTTATTTCCATGGTCTGCCCTGGTTCCAAATCAAAATTGTCTGGCAGGATGTCAACAGACCACCCCCTCAGGGACTCAGTAGGAATAACGACGACGTCCTCCACAACGTTGCCGTGATTTGTCACGAAAAAGGTGTACTCGCCCTTGTCGGGATATGTTGTAGTTTGCTTAGTCGCCTCTTCCATTGTTATTCGTAGGTCATGGATTGTTCTGATCTCTACTGCTATGTCCAAGGCAGAAACTTCGTTTGGATTCAACGTCGAAAAAGTATTAATTTGCATAAGGCCATTCAAGCCATTGCCCGATCCTTGGATCACCTCAAGCCTCACATCAATTTGTATTCTCTCCCCTGCACCCACTGGAACTGGTGCTGTTATGGCGTTTCCTTGGATACTGACCGTTCTGATTACGAGTGCCTCAAGACCTGTGATTTCAACCTTAAGATTGTCGCCAGCAGGGTAGTCTCCTGTGTTGTCGACATAGAAAGAAACTGTTGTTTCACCTCCTGGTGGAAGTGTCAGATCTATTTGATCAGGCATTATGCCCGGTTCCAATGGTGATATTTCGAACGAATAATTGTAATTCGAGACCGTCACTGTCACGGTTTCCTTGGCGTCAGCATCGGCTCCGAACACCGCCGCCCTAGCCAATATCCTTGCTGAGTCGGCATTCTCCTCGCCTTCCACGTTGACATCCAGGTATAGGTTTCTTGATTGGCCTGGTTCCAGACTGACTTGGTTGATTCCATTTCCGCTTGAATCTGAGTAGGACGCACTCCATTCAGGTGCATTACAACCAGTTTGATCACCGGGGTCACACACTTGAAGCTTGATTGTGTCTTCTACGTTCCCGTGGTTTGTCACTACGAAAGGAAACCTAACTATTTGGTCCGTGCGGCCGTTTTGCGAGGTGGAAGTGAATTCTAACTCTACCTCATGCCTTTGGTTGACGTTCACAGTCAAAGTTACGGAATCAAGAGAATCGGGGCCTCCACCCCCAGAAATCTTGAATTTAATTGGTGTCGAACCAGCGAGAGCGTCGTCCGGGACCGTGATGACTGCGGTGGAGGTTGCCTCGTTATTCGAGGTTTGAGCAGCATTGAGGCTGTGTGATGGAGGTGAGAAGGAAACGCTCCACCCAGGTGGGAGAGGATCGGTATTCAACGTGAATGTGTCTGCGCCATTCCCTGTGTTTTCCAGCGATATTGTCACCTGGGGTTGGCTACCAGGCTCAATGTTGGAGATTGTCCCTGTGTTTAGGGAAATATCTCCAGCGTGTATTTGGCCCACTTTCACAGTCACGATGGCCTCGCATCCTACCGAGGAGCCCGCCTTCGCCATGATCCTAATGTCTACGCTGGAGCCGGATTCCACTGATGAGTCAGGGGTGATGTCAAACCCAAACGCGAACGAGTCGCCATTGTTCCCCGGCTCTGCGAGGAGTTTGCTTGTTGGACTGTCAAATGAGACCCAGCCGGATATGTCTTGGCCCCCAGTGCTCTGTGCTTGCACTGATGCTGTCCATGCGGTATTTCCGGTATTTTCGACCTCTAGGTAGTTCTCTGTGCTGGTCTGACCGGGTTGTAGATTTACAAATGTCCAATCGAGCGTCTCTTCACAGGATCTTATTTCTGGAACGATACCAGTCAGCGTGAGATTGTCCTCTGCCTGATCTGGACTTGGATCATTGTTCACCGTTGCTCTGAGAATAAAGCAATGATCACCTGCATCTGTTTCGCCCTCATCGTCAAGAGTGATCACAAAATCAACATCCTCGTTGTCACCTGAATTTAGGCTCACAGTAGCAGGGTTGACCTCGGCGGAAACTGAGTCGTCATCTGAGTCACAGCCACTGTCATTCTCAACTGCCAACTGTATCGTTGCCTGTTGATCTCCATTATTTTCCACGTTGACGATCCAGTCGATTGTGTCACCTTCAAGGTCATACTCCTTGGTCAGGTCATCTGTTGTGAGTACGACTGAGTACAAGCCCCCATCCTCGGCAGTAGTGGTAACTGTCAGAGAGTCTGATTGTGGTGTTGGTGGGGTGCCACCCGTCGCAGTGATGGTCAGAGTAGTCTCGCATTCACCAGCGGCTGTGTCGTCTACTTGGACTGTCAGATCTACCAGCTCCTCGCCATTGGAATTTACACTGCCGGAGGGGGAGTCGACTGTCGAGGTGAAGCCACCACAGCCCGTTTCCTGTTGTGTCTGCAGCGTATATGTCATGTCATCGTCCCCATTATTGCGAATAGTAATCTCATAAACTGCGGGATCGCTTGTTGTGGCCTGAAGCTCCGATATCGGAGTGGACAGTTGCGGATCAACGTCCGCTGCGACCGTTGGTGCGAAGGCAGCGAGTAGCAAGATCGTGGTGACTACTGTGACTGAGCGGGGTCTCACAAACTGTCTTTGCCGCTCTTAACCTCTCTAAGGGCTTCGGCGACTGGGACGCTACATGTGGCGAATTAGGCATCTACAAGGAGGTCCCGGGAAGCCCCGCAGTTGATACAAACCTCGATCTCGGATACATTGCAACTACCGGATTGTCCAAACCGGTGATATCTTGCACCGCACTCCCCACACGCCAAAGCATTTCCAACGACAATGGGTGAGTCACAGAGGAAACAAGGTATCTCCCCTTCGACTCCGGTTCGATCCAGGCCATCTCCCCTCCTCTTCCTTATTTGCACTGCAACTAGGCTGCCAGCTAGGCCCATCACGGCCAACACAAAAAGAATGAGCCAAGCCGAAATCGAGCCCTGAGAGTCAATGGCGCGTACCTGTAATGGCACTTGGAAAGTTGAGCCATCGATTAGCGTACCTCCCTGAAGTTCAATGAATACCGGGCCTCTTGATTCTCCGACGGTTAGGTAAATCTCAACGGTCCTGGACTCGCCCGGGGATAGGGAAAGGATCTCACTTCCAGATACTTGGTGAGTCCATCCATTGGGAGGAGTGTCTACGATAATTTTGGTATTAATCTGAGTATTCCCTCGGTTCTCCGCTTGAAGGGATATGAGGGTGCTTTCCCCTGAATTCAAGATGGGGGTGTTTCCCTGCATTGTCCACGAGATCTTGGATGTCTCTTGTACTAATATGGAAACGGTATCGATGGCCAGAAGACCTTCGGATTCAAGCCTCAGTGTCAAGGGCACCTCTGCATTTCCGGCTTGAGACTCTGGGATGATTACGGAGCACCACGCTACTGATGAAGAAGCTGGCTGGACAGGGCTAACCGGGGTGCAGGGTGTAGTCCATCCATCCTCCTGTGAAACCAAGCTGGCCACCGGAGACCAGGATCCTTGACCTTGATTGGATACAGTCCAAGATAAATCGAACTGGGTTGCAACAGGCAAAGGCCCAAGCCCCAACGGGCTCGGTGATGTCGAGCCGTCAGCGAGGACTATGGACCTGAATGAGACTATTGGCGCAGCGCCGGAGGTCACCTCTATTGTTCTGTTCCACGAGAATGAGGAGCCATCCTGGGTCAGGAACCTTACCTTTGCGAGTCCGCTTGCTGCCAAGCCATTGCCTTGTATGGTCAGAAACCATATCGATGTGGACCCTTTTTCTATGGTAATTGGCTGAGTGTTCGATAGGCTGTTCCAACCACCAGGTAATGAGAGAATTTGAGGGGTGAGAGCTATGTCCCTGTTTCCTTGATTTACGATCTGTATCGGAATCTCATGTGTGTCGCCGGGTCTAACTTGAGAGTCGGCCCCCCCGGAACTGGGGGTGAAAACGACGTCGTCTTTTGCAGCGACTATCAGAGGGATTTGGTGAATCCATGTGTCACTTGTGGTCCTTGCAGAAATAGTGAGTTCGGCATTGATCAATGTGCCCGCAGAAACCACCGCGGATGGAGGGGTTAGTGTAATGTCTATTTGTCTTGTATTTCCTTGTCCTAATATGCCTGTTGAACCGTGAGTTGAGTCTACAAAAGTGCCTAGATTATCCAAAGTGACCCTCCAACCTGCAGGGGACTCAAGGGCGAGGTCATAGGTCTGTGGGCCATTGCCTTCGTTTGATAATTGCAAATAGGCCTCCGTGGGTTCGAATGCGTCAATCGCTAAAATTCCTCCCGGAACTCTGAATTCAATGTCCGGGAAAGAAGATACTGTGAGCTTCAGGATTAGCTCGCTAGTGACGTCATTCTCCGTGTCCAAACCGGTGACAATTATCCTGTAGATCCCTGGTTCTGGAGGGTTTGGATGAGTAAGGGCGAAGGTCAGTTGTTCTGTCTCTGAGGCATTCAGTTGAACTTGGGTTAGAGAGAATGAGCTGTACCATGGCATAACGGCGCCATCAGAAAGCCGGATTACGCTTGAGGCTGAAATTGATGCGTTTGTTGGAAATAATGCTGTATTTGTCAACTGGATATCGAAACTGGTGGTGCCCCTTGGATCAGTCATTACAGGATTTGGGTTAAGTGTGTCAACTCTGATGCCCGGCTCGCTAACCAAGACGAAAGTGGAAAAGAGGTTATTGTCCTCATCTGTCTCCTCTACTTGGTCTGTCGGATCGACCTCGATCGTGACTTCTATGTTCCCAGATGCTGTTGGGATCCAGTCCCACTCTACTGGAACAGATTCGCCTGGTGCCATTGATATTGTCCTGACTCCTAATGGTTGTCCAACGGCTGAGGCTGTGATCGACAGGGTTGGGACCGAACCAGCGCCTAGGTTCACAATGGAGGCGCCGAAGGTGACGGCCTCTCCAACCTGGGGTATGGGTGTGGAGATGGAGAAGCTGTCAGGGTCAACAGTGGGGTCAGGGGTCAGGTCATTGACGTTCACACCCCTGATTGCAATTGAGTATGGCTGATACTGTCGAGCGCCGGAGTGGTAGACGTCGCTTACTCTGACCGTCCACACGCCGGTTTCTGCAGACTCGATCAGAGCGACTTCTACGTTATTCGTCGAGTCAGATTGGCCACCTGTGATTGAGCGTCCCTGAGAAAATACATTTCCGATGTATGTTGTAGATCCGTCTGGCGAAATCACCTCTAGGTTGAGGTCGTTCCGCAATTGATCTGTAGATGAGGACGAACCTGGGTAGTCGGACCATGCCAGAACGACCTTCAGTGGTTCGCCCGATCTGGTCACATCGAAGCTGTAATCATGATACTCTCCACTCTTAAGCCTATGACGATCATCAACGAATATTCCGACATCTGAGTCAGGTACCAGACTATTCGTTAGGTCTATTCTTCCCCATCCTTCTACATTATTAGGGATATTCGGAGTTCCAATGTCCTCGGCTCCTAATATCAGCATTGCCTTGATCAGGGAGGCCTGTGGGGCAGGCCTTTCGGCAATTTCCATCAGGTATTCTCGTATTAGGACTGATGCACCAGCTGCGGCAGGGGTTGCCATTGATGTTCCACTGAATTCCTCGTACCATTGGCCGAGATCTGACGAACCGCCGGATTCTTGTGCTTGGCATGATCGGACATACATCCCAGGTGCGATTACATCTGGTTTGATGCGGCCATCGTCAGTTGGGCCTTCACTGCTGTAAGGATACATAGCATCAGGAGCTCCGCTGTATCGGTTTTGATGTGCTCCGACGGCAATCACGTTCTTTGCGGTTGCAGGAGGAGATATTCCGCTACTGCCCTCATTCCCGGCCGAAAAGAGGACTGTCATACCTTCATATTGCCAATACTGGTCCCATGTGCTTATTCTGTCGTCAGCGTCCTCTGCTGATGTGGTGTAGCTGCCGAATCCAGAGCCAGAGCCCCAACTGTTGGTGTGAAATCTAGCCGCTTCGTTGTAGGCCTGAACAAGCATTGTATCTATCCCATAGCTGTATAAGTTTCCCGAATCATCGTCTTCCATGGCCTGGAATACTATTTCCGCCTCCGGCGCGACTCCTGCGTACTGCCCCGAGCTCCTATATCCCGAGCCAACAGCTGTGCATGCGACATGTGTACCATGCCCTGACCCGTCCGCAGTAGAGCTGTCTCCAGGCGTCACTGATGATCTTGAAATAATCCTTGAGCCAAAGTCCCCGTGATCATGGTCGATCCCAGAGTCCCCTACAGCGATTATTTGACCTGATCCATCCAAGCTTGAGGAGAACCAAGTCGTGACGTCTTCGGATTCAGTGTGGTCTCTGACTTGATCATTGGATAGGCGTATGTCGTCAATTGGTGAAATCCATGAAACGGCGGGATTCAATACTAGCTTTGGGATATTTTCTTTGCCAACAAACCCCCATCTTCGACCATCGTCAACCAACCCGGTATCCTCGAATCCGAATAAGTCCAGGTCTGATAGGTCACCTAAGTCTAATGGCGCTGAATGATCGGACCTCTCCCCAGTTTCAGTATTCCATCCTAAGACCTCAATCATCGTCAACTCTTTTTGATTAGCCAAGGTTGGATGGACCAGAAGCGCAGCAGGGACCTTGTGGGAGCTAGCGACTACATCCAATGAGGCAGCCTGGTTCAACGAATTTGGTTCACCTTGTACGAGGAATCCGGATGGAGGAACTGCGGTCCTTATTTGCACACCTGGTACCTCATCGATCGAGACTCGTGCATCCCACATACTGGACCTATCGTTGATTATGAGCATAGTTAGGTCTGGTCGTTCTCTTGTCAGGGATGGTTTGATTTCCTGGTTGGGAATGAAGGTTGCCAGTGTGAAGGTCCCAATGGGAGTGTATGCTACCATTGTGCGATCTCGCTCCTCGCTGGTGGACCTCACTGGTTCGCCTAGATCGTGAATCTTTAGAGGGCCGGATAGGTCGACTAGCCTCGGTTCGGTTGGAATTTCCAGAGGTTGTTTGTCGTTGATTTGAACTCCACCGAATACAGACATGGAGAGAAGGATCGTGATCAACAGCGCTCCCCTGCCCTTCATTAGTATCGAGGAAATTCTGACTCTCTATGAGCATATGGGTTCATGGTTCATGATTCAAAAGATTGTGAAGGTCCCGAATTTTATGTGGTATTCGGAAGTCCACCCACCCACATCGATTGACCAGTCTTCCTCCTTCTCACCATTGTGGTATTGGTAATTCAGATCTATCTCGATGGTATAATTCTCCCAAACTGAGGCGCCATCTATGACTAGTTCTAGGTCATCATGGGCGATAGAGGTGTGTGGTCCCAGTTGATCCCAGTCGAAGTCAGTCCTTCCAACTTCGATGCCAACCTCATCCACCATCCTGATCGACATCTCAATTTCTTGAATGGATCTGGACCCTCTATTGTCTAGTTCGACCAACACTATGTGGCCGCCACCTGATTGGCGATATACAACATCTGCAGTCACCCCATCATAAGGCACGACCCATAATGAGCCGCCAAGCAGGAGGATCGTAATGATCAAAACTACCAAAGTGGAGAACATCACCCTCGCGGGATGTACCCTCTCCAGGGCCTCTTCGATTGATTCGAGGATTTCTTCAGCTGCCTCCTCGTCTGCAGCAGTCGGTTCGATCTCTCGAAACCCTCTGGCAGTCATCAGATTAGGCCTCCTATCAAAGTCATAGCGATCGTAGTTACGCCAGAAGTCAGTGGCTCGGGAATTACGATGTGCGTGGTAGATCCCTCGACTCCGGGGATGCTGTTTACGATCGAGAGGTCGGATGCCAATCCATTAACGCCAAATGTCGTTCCTGTTGGAACTCCATTGGTGAACTGGGCGTCCAATAGAACCCCGCGTAAGTCTACCCTCTGACCCTCATTGAACTCCGCGAAGGCACGGGCTGAGGCAACGATTCTGCCTCCCTGAACATCTGAGATCTCAAAATATCCGAATTGGGAAATTAGTGTATGCACCTCTATCGTGGCACTCTTGATGTCCTCACTTAGAATCTCCATGTTTTCTAGGATGACCGGGGGCGTGGCGGGAACGTCGGTTATTCTCATGTAGAGTACACTCACTCCATCACCCGAAGACTTCACTGCAAGCCCAAAATCCTCCGTGGGCTTTATCGAAAGTCTGTCTGCCATGCCCTCGGCCAACATCAGGATGTCACCCTTTTGGTTGATAGCCTCCCCCTCAGCTTCGATGAATAGGGACATCCCTGGGGAGCTAGAGGCGAAATCCAACTGTGGTATTCCCTGGAAGACGAGGCTCTTGGTGATGTCGAATGTTCTCCCTGGCTCCGTCGACAGAGCAATTGTTCCCGGCACGTCGCTCAAAAATACCGTTGCAGGACGCCATGCTCCATCGAACCATTGCATCTGTTGAACCATCATGGATTCGACAGCTCTTCCCTTGAAGTCTCTGTACTCCTCTGGTACGTCCATGTTGATCTTGATTGCTGTTCCGAGGCTTGCATCCAAGTTAACCCTGCTCGGGACGCCATTGATTAGCAGTTCTGATCTCGCACCCACATTTCTGTCCAGAAGCTCCGCATGTATACTGGACAATGGGAATGAGGCTGAATATCGTGCTACTGCATCGATCTCGGAGATGCTGCCGGTCGTCTCCGTGACATCGAATACCATTTCTAAGTCAATATCGGATTGGACGCCCAACGGCAACCCATGTAGCGCAACGAAAGCGTCCATGCCCTGAACAGAATCGGTTGCTAAAATGAGCGATTCCGCACCCGGGAGCCATCCGTTTGCCTCTAAGTTCACTGCCCACCTGGAGCCCTCTTCTATGCTCCTCCTCTCTAGCTCCAAATCAATGACGGGCGGGAGGTTTGGAATCCACACCCTCGCCGCAAAACCTTCTGATAGGCCCTCTTTGGGGGCATGAATTGCTATTCCATGCACCCATGGGGGTTCGATCTCTGGGGGGAGTCCTTGATTTGCTTCAATAATGAGGTCAAAGTTTGAGTCTGAGTTCAATTCTAACCCATAGTTGAAGGGAGCGTCGGCGGTCTCCGTCCCGCTGGTCAACTCTGAAGTCGCAGAGGCCAGCAACCTGTTGATTGATTGTCCTAGGTCCGTGAACCCCCCAAGGAAGAAGGCCAATCCAGAGACACCTTGAGTCCTGTCGAGAACGGGTATGTCGATATCGCCCTGTCCAGTGCCGTTTCCTGGAATTTGGATGGAGAGGGAAGAGGGCAGGGGGTCGAGCATCACGGTTGCACTTAGCGCATTGTTCATACCGACCACCGGGACATGGTCGACAGCAATCCCGAATGGTGTGGCATCAGAGGTGGTGATGCTCGCTGTGCTTCTGCCTGCAACACCCAATGCAGAGGCGTTGTCTGCAGGCTTCCATGAGACCTTACTCAAACCCGAGATCCTAGTTGACAGGCTTGAAGTTTGATTCTCTGCCTCATGGCTGTAGAAGAAGTGGTCTCCATCCATGACATGTGGTGTGGGAGAATTTGTAATTTGGGCTTCTACAGAAGAAATGGCCCCATCTGTTTCCCATGATATGGTATTTCCAAAGCTGGCATCGAAGGAATCGGGTATTCCTAGGATTCTGACGGCTTGCTTTTGGCTGCCGTTAGAAGCGTGATACTGGAATGAGGTTATTTCATCACTTGCGACATAACTTGCTGTTTCGACTCCAACAGTTAGGTCGATTGTGTCTGGGAGATCTGAGATAGACAGGCTCTGAGTTGACGCATTCGCGAGGTCGGTTCCGAAGAAGTCGATGAAAAGGAATTTCAGAGGGCCGGTGTTTTTCGACTTAATCTGAAATGTCCTATCTTCCGTTGACCTGTCGTACGTAGCATGAATGGCCTCAATTCCTGTGAACCTTATTGATGCCGCGACTGGGACCAGGGGTTCCACTGGCCCATCGTATCCTTGTACCAACTCAGACTCACGATCCTTTGACAGAATGAGGTGGTTGCTTCCAGGTATGTCGAAGTGATCATATGAGCCTATTTTTAGGTTGATCAGGGGAAGAACCTCTGCCTGCCGGCTAGGCCTGAAATCATCAGTGATCTCCAGATGCAAGTTCTGACCCCCTCCGTCTGGGGAAAATTCTACTCCTCCGCTCAACACATCTACCACCACAGTTGGGATGGAATTGATGATTAAGGCGGTGTCTAGGAAGAGGTCTACGAGATTTACGAGAGCAGCATCAAGAATCCTGGACAAGAAATCTAGATTCTGGTTGTTCCCGAGAGACGGATTGTTACCCTCATCACTGCCTCCTATGTTGAAGTCTCCGTAGACGATCAATGCGGTTGGGATGGTTCCGGTGGTGATGGATATCGTCTGATGATCCGTCACTACACCACCGCGAGTGACCCACGAGTCGTAAGAGATGGATTCAATTTCCTCCACTGACCTGAGGAGAACGAGCGATTTGGGGGGATTTGCCGGATTTATCGGTAGTGCGTCATTATCTTGATTCGGGGTCACGTCCCTCGAAAAATTCTTGACGGCGATGATCAGGCCTAGCCTGTCCGGTTGGGACCCTGGCAACTCGGGGCTGGTTCTGGAGCCCAGCATTGTAAACACCCGGTCTATCTCCTGTGGCGATAGTGTTCCTGCTGGCATCCCCCTTAACCATCCTAGGGAGTCCGTGGAGTTTCCAAAATCACCGTCCGCTTTGTCCTCAGGAACGTTCACTCTATCCTCATGGAAATGGAGGTGGATGTCTGCCCCCCGATCTGCGAAATATTCCAGTGAGGTCAGGCTTCGCTCCCCTGCTCCGCCGGCACCCGTGGATAAGGACGAGTCGGTCCTAATTGTGACAGAGACTTCGCGAGGGATAATTAGATTCGTATCCTCTGGGTGAATGCCGAGATCAATGTAGGCTACTTCCCAGATATCTCGCTGATCTTGATCGGGAGGAGAATAGTGAATATACCCAAATCCAGCTCTTATCCCACAGGAGATCTCCATAGAGGGTAGTGTGGTGAGTTCTGATGGATCATACCCCTGCGGACATTGATCTTCCACGGGGTTGTTTATCGAGATCACGTACGGTGCTGATAGTGATGCTATGCTTATGCCCGACTCCGAAGCGTCTCCATTGGGGTTGAAGATGCCGAATGTCAATGCCGTCAAGAATTCCGATGAGGCGTCTGATATGTCGAGGAAAATCCTCTCTATGCCAACATTTAGAGTGAACTCTCGAGGTGGTTGGGTGAAGGATGAGTCGATTATCCAGACGTAGCTCTCGCCTTGTTCTAACCCTAATGTGTCAGAATACGCAAACGCCTTCACCAAAGATACCTCCAGCCTTTCGAGATTGTCCCAAGCCGGATCGATCGGAGCTTCTTCTTCGATTACATCGACTTTGAACTGTATGGTGGGCTTGATCCACAGCCTGTCACCGTTTATGCCCCAGCCCCCATTGAAGTCAAACTCAAGGGTTAGTCCGACCTCGATGTCGTCATTGCCATCATCATCCACATCCATCTGATGCAAAAATGGCTCCCCGTTGTTGAAGATCAGGGATTGGAGCGAGTCCGTGAAGGTCACTAGTTCTATGTTCTGCCGCTTCTCTCCATTTTGATCCTCGTATTCGACCCAAATGGCGTAGTCTGTGATGTTCAGGATTGTGGACCATATGTTCCTAACCTCGCCAGGGGGTGCTTGTTCCGGGTCAGTTAGAATCTCGTAGGGTCTGGGATGTCTTACCTCTGGGGGAAGAGTCTCGATTTTCTCGATATCAGTAAGCATCGTATCGGTCCCTGCAATTGGGGAGTCGTTCCCACTTTCGCGAATTGAATTCCTGACTCTATCCAGAGATTCGCCCGCTTGGTCTCTCGCTTGGGGGTCAGCCTTAATCGAATTGTCCTGTAATAACACCAAGTCGAGATCTTCGAGTATCTGGAAGTCGCGGGATTCAATCCTCTGATCTGCACCGGCGATTATGCTCGGAGATGCCATCGAGGAAAAAAGGACGACAATGACGAAAATTGGCCACGAGGGTTTGAAGTCGTTTTTGGGGTAGATAGCTCTCACAGGGCTACCGGCCATGGTTCCACTTCGGGATCAAGATGATTTAGGATATTCGCCGATGTGATCGAATGTAGTCACGGTCGTCTGACAACCTGTAGTGAGCCACATGTTGGACATGATGCCCTGACGCCAGGTGCCCCATGAGGTATTTTTACCCTAAATTGAGCTTGGCATTCGCTGCATTTTACTCGCATTTGGAGGTCTTGGACCAACTCCTCGGCGTCGCCAGGAGGGGGTGGGTCATCTGTGGGCTGTTCTTCCTCGTTGATTTCATTTGTTTCCCTGCCTGAGATTGATGACGGACCAGGTATTTCTTCGGATATAGGAATCTGAGGTATCTGGGGTCTGGATCTTTCGGTTTCATCGTTCTCTAAATCAGTCGTTGCGTCCTCGCCCCCATCATTTTCTTCCTCAAACATCAATGACAATAGGTCGTCATTGCGCCTATTTTTACGAGATTGGGCCATGTCACTTGGTTTGCGGCCCAATAGTGCGGCAATGTCTGGATCAGCGGAAATTTCCGTCGTGGTGCTCCTTCTGTAGCTGAAGCTGGATTGTCCATCGTCCCTGTTTCTTGCAAACATCTCCTTCTGTTCAGATTCGCTCGGTACCTGTATCTGCTCTTGCTCTTGGTTTCGCAGCTCCTCCTCTATCTCCTTCATCTTCTTTCTGGCTCGCATTGATATGATCAATATGAGTGCTGCTGCGATCAACAAAACCAACGATGTTGCAGCAATGATTGGAAGATATGGCATGATTTGATCAATCAGGGACGGTGTTGTCTGTGTTGATTCAATTGCAATGATATACTCTATGCTGGTCTCAAGGCCGTTATCATTGGTCACGGTGCAAATTATCGAGTAGATTCCCGTTTTTTCATACGTCACCGTGAATGTCTGCCCACTTCTGTCCATGTCGTTGTTGGTGATTCCATCGCCGTCTGAGTCAATATTCACATCGGCATCCCATGAATACCCGAGGGACTCGGACTCAAGGTCTACTGCTAACGCCTCTAACGTGATGGTCTCATCTGTGAATCTGGTGATCTCGACTATGGCGTTGTTCACTGAGGGGGGAGTTGCATCGTATACCGTGAGGTTGGAAGTTGAGTTGGATGTCATGCCACTGGCATCTGTGACCTCCATCCTAATTGTGTGGGTGCCTGCCTGAACTTGATCGATTAGGATTTCCAAATCGAAGACGGACTCGCCTTCCATCTGAGGGGATGGGTCGGTCAGTACGAGTGATTCTCCCAAGTACCATTTTACCGAGACTACATTCCAATTGTCGGAATACGTACCCCTCAGGGATATCGATTCGCCAAATGCCCGAGTGATGTTCTGTGAACCCTCGATTTTCGCTTGTGGAGGTGAAATGTCTACCACGCTGATCTCATGGAATTTTGTGGCAGGGCGGCCATCGACACCGATGACTCTGAGGTAAATCGTCAAATCACCGGGTTCTGACCACGAGGTCTCGACTTGAATTCCAGCCAAGTCGCTGAACCCGTCGCCATCAACATCCCAGAGGTAGCCCTCTGTTGCTATCTGGCCAGATCGGTTAGGAGTCGTACTGGCATCCAGCAAAACATTCGATCCCACATCAATCACCGCAAGCGAGTCGGCATCAGTAATTCTGGGATCTAGGATTGGGGTGAGCGAAACCGTGACCGTAGTGGCAATCGGAGAAAGACCGACACCTCCGCCTCCGCCCTTGTTGTCAAGGACGACGTAGAGGTTCGCACCACCTAACTCCTCAGAAATACTGTACAAGACTGTTCTAGGTTCACTTATGAGAAGCATTGAGCCTTCTTCTATCCGAGCAGGGGCTGCTCCTGCTGAGTAAAGCTGGTACTGATTCTGGGTCATTAGGAAGACGTCTGACTCACCCACCATTGACGATGCTGAAACCTTGATTATGGTTCCTGAGTCTGCGTCAAATGGGCCTAACAGAGTTGCAAAGCTTGTTGGTTCTAAATGGGTTATGCCGCTGAAGAGCGTGAATGGTTCATCTTGTGCTAAGCTTGCCGCCAAGGAGACGCCTGCAGAGGATCCCCCTAGAGCTCCTTGGTCCTGGTCTTGGGGATGGTCTAGGTTATCCACAACCAGATACCATCGAGTTGCGCCTCTGTCAGTAGGGGAAGACCACTTCCAGGTTCCTTCACCGGTGAAGTCCTCGAAGACCGAGCTTGACTCCCATACGTCTGCCCTTCTGTAGTTCTGCTCTTGTTGATAGACGACGACTCCGGTTGAAGAGAACAACAGTAAGTCCACTGCGGCGTCTGTGGATACGTTGAATTCAACAGTGGTGCCTGGACTCAAGAGACCCAGACTCATCCTCAGGCAACTTTGGTCAGTTAGGCTCCAGACTGAAGCGCCTTGTGAAATATCATCCTGTATGCACGTCACAGTAGCCTTGGATTCTGCAGCTTGAATCTGAACTGGCAACACAAGTAGCATCAGTACGACCAGAAGGGGATTGATGCGATTCACAAATAGGACCGTGCTGGATCGTCCTTTACATAATATCGGTCCTGTGACCAAATGGTTCTCTCATAGTTCCGGTCGGCGAGGGATAGGAGTTGGGGGGAACCACCTCAACAGGATCACATCTGAAACGGAGCGTACCCATGACCATGGTATGGAGACATGCATGCCTCCTTCGACGATTTCTTCAGGAGTTTCGACGACAAATAGATGGGTGCAAGAACTGGCCTTATCATTCAAGACAACATCGTGGACAACACCCAATATCCTAGCGTCCGGAAGAACAACGGGTAGACCGTGCAGAGTGGTTAACCTGCGGTCGGGCATGATGCCTAGGTTGGAGTTGTCAGCATCAAGTTGACGCTCAAAGAACTTACTTGCCGCGGTTCTTGTTCGCCTTCAGGCTCGGTCGTAGCTTTTCAGCTCCCTTGCCCTTATTGAGTAGACCTCGTCCCCTCTTCCCGGCCGAGGTCTTGCCCCTGTATGCTCTGCCGGAGTGACTGGATCCAGTCGAAATCCAACTTAGCTGTTTGTCGGCTTTAATGGCTGGGTGATGTGGGTCTATGAGTATGACCTCGTAGAATTTGTTTTTTCCATCTTCGCCGACCCAGTAGGAGTTCAACACCTCCAAGTTGGGGTATCGTCTACTGACCCGCTCCTCTGCTATCCTCTGGATCGACTTGGCCATTGTGATTTTCTTGATACCGGCGTTCGATGGCTTTCTCTTCATGTGGATTTTTCCTTTCCTGAGACCGCCTCGCCTGACTCTGGTTCGCACGAGGACGATCCCCTGTTTCGCCTTGTAGCCAACTCTCCGAGCGGCGTCGATGCGTGTTGGACGCTCGATTCTTTGGAACACGCCCTCTTTCCTCCAGGAGGACATTCGGTTCCTCCTTGCTTCTTTGGACATGCCCAATTTCGGTCTGTTCCAAGTCGCTTTCATGTACTTGGCTACACCCATGTGACTGCCTCCGGGGCCAACCGGCTCGCCTTTCCTATTTGAGGATGATTGAGGTAGTATGCTGCTCAGTCCGGCGAGAACTCACCCGCCTGCCTTGCCCACTCGTCCCTCCTGACTCGGCCGGGGAAGAACTCGATCGCCTCGTTGACCTGGTCCTCCAGCCTCGCGTCCATGTTGGCGATCTGGCGGTAGGTCGTGATCCCGAGAGCGTTCAGCTTCTCCTCGAGGAATGGCCCGATCCCCTTGATGGCCTGCAGGTCGTCCATGGCCGTGACCGTCGCTGCGGCCGCGAAGGCCCTGGTCAGGCCCGAGATACCAGTCAGGGTGTCCCCGTCCCTCCCTGTCCAGGTTATGACGGTGGTGCCCCTAGAGTCGCTTATCCTAGCCGAGCCGCTGTCTGCAAACTTGGAGCCGTCCGAGACCTTGATCTCGTCCGCGCCCTTGCCGACATCCATGGCCAACCCGGTGGAGGGCGCTAGGCCGAGGGTCGCGAAGTCGATCGTGCTGGAGCGCTCCCTGACGCGCTCGAGCTCCGCCGCCTTCTTCTCCTCCTTGGTGGCTGGCTTGGACGCTGCTACCTTCACGGCAGCCCCCTTCTTGGCGGCCCCCTTCTTCGCATCTCCGACTGACCTTCCCCCGTCGGGCTGGACCCTGACGGTCCATGACAGGTAGACGCTCGCTCTTCCCAGCTTCAGGAGTCCGGTGAACTCGCCGCCCTCCTTGGTCGGCCCGCCGACGCTGTCATCGAACACCATGCTGATGGTGATCTCGCCGTAGTCAATCGGGAGCTCCCGGGTGACGCTCTCGTCGGTGCCTGACTCGCGCATGCCGAAGCGGTTTCCGTTCGCCCCCTGTCCTAGGTCCGTCAGCACCATGTCGATCCTCGACATGCCGTCTATCGTGATCGTCTCCTTGCTGCTCACGGCCTGGCCGGGCTTCACGCCCTCGGCCGGGGCTAGGACGAACGGGTCCTCCTCGGTGCCGGTCCCTCCGATGAACTCGGGCTCCGCCCTCGTGTTCTCTGGCTCTGGGCCCACGAGCACTGTCCTGTCGCGTCCGATCAGCGGCAGGAGGAGGATCAGGAGGAGCAGGAGGAGGAGGCAGCACAGCATCCACAGGTATCCGGGTCCCAAGTCCTCGACGCTGCTTGCGTCGACTTGCGCCGTGCAGTCGCTGTTTGCCGGGGCGATCGGACCGTCGCAGACCCCGTCCCCGTCAGAGTCCGGGACCCTCGGGTCCGTGCCCCTCGCGGCCTCGTCGAGATCCGAAGAGCCGTCGTTGTCGTCGTCCTCGTCCTCGACCAGATCGCCCTCTGAGGCGTCGTAGTCGTCGGGGAGCTCGTCTGGCATGCCGTCGCCGTCGGTGTCCTCAAGGACCTCGAGCCAGAAGGCCGCCTCGATCGACATGCCGTCGGACTGGTTCGCCCAGATGGTGTAGGTCGTGTTGGCCATGGCCTGCGCCGGCGCCCCTGAGATCATCCCGGTCGCGGGGTCGAGCACCATGCCCAGCGGCAGGTCAGGGGAGACCTCCCACGTGGCGTCCGGAACGTGGTTCGGGGGCTGTATCGGGGTCGCCACCCCGGAGTTCTTGACCAGGAGGAGCGGTGAGGGGTGCTGTATGCCGAAGGGGTTCGAGTCCGGGCCGGCGATGCATGTCGGGAGGAAGGATATGGGCCCGTCGCAGATGCCGTCGCCGTCGCCGTCGGGATTGGTCGGGTCTGTTCCCGACGCCCCCTCGTCGAGGTCCTGTACGCCGTCGTTGTCGTCATCCTCGTCCTCGACCAGATCGCCCTCTGAGGCGTCGTAGTCGTCGGGCAGCTCGTCTGGCATGCCGTCGCCGTCGGTGTCCTCCAGGACCTCGATCCAGAAGACCGTCTCGACCGACGTTCCGTCGGTCTGGTTCGCCCAGACGGTGAACGAAGTTTTGCCGAACACCTCGGTCGGCGTGCCGTAGATCGCCCCTCCGATCGCGCTCAGCCTGACGCCTGGCGGCAAATCGGGTCGTACCTCGTAGGTCGCGCCCTCAGCGACCCCGTCCGGCTGGATGCTCACCATCTTCGAGTTCCTGAGGCCGTAGATCGTCCCCTCGGCGGGCTGGCCCAAGGGGTCGCCGTCCGGCCCCGCCTCGCATGTCGGGGGGACGGCATTGGGCCCGTCGCAGACCCCGTCGAAGTCGGTGTCGGGATTCAGGGGGTCGGTGCCCGTGTCAGACCCGTCGACATAGAGGCCGGTGTTCGTCTCGCTGGTGTCCTCGAGCCCGTCGCCGTCGTCGTCGGTGTCCTCGACGAGGGGCGGGGCGGACGTCGAAGTCCCTGTTATCGTGTCCGGCATGCCGTCGCCGTCGGTGTCCGCGTGAGCGGACGGATCTGAAGGGAAAGCGTCTGGGCCTGCCTCGCAGACACCGACCACTGCCTCCGTGCCGTCGCAGTAGCCGTCACCATCCGTGTCAGGGCTGGTCGGGTCGGTCCCCATCGCCAGCTCGTCGAAGTCGGAGATGCCGTCGTCATCGTCGTCCTCGTCGGCCACGAGGCCCGGGGTAGGGCCCTCCGATGGGTCGTAGTCACTTGGAAGCTCGTCTGGTAGGCCGTCATCGTCGGAGTCAGCGAGGCTGATCAGGCTGAAGCTGACCGATCTGGTAGGCAGAGGCAGGGCGGACGTGTCCCATGCATTAGGGCGCCCCTCGATGAACCCCCAGTCATCACCAGTCGGGAGCCGCCACCTGGTGTCGTCATCGACCAGAATTGGCCATTGACTGCCACCGTCAATGTTGTGAGGAATATTGTTCCAAAATACATCAACTCTGAATACCTCGACACCGAGGTTGCCGTGCTTGAAACTTCCCCAGCACCTCATCGAGGCGTCGTCGAGGATGGCGCATGTGGCTTCCCCGCTGGCAGCGATGCTGACTGCCGTTCGGCCCGTGCCGAGGAGGATGGTGTGGGATGGGGCGTAGGTTATGGACGGGTGGTGCGGCTCAGCGACCCCCAGGCCAAGCTGGCCTTTACCATTAGCACCCCAGCACTTGACGTCCCCCGTGTCCAGAATGGCGCATGCGTGTTCCCGACTCGCAGTGATTGCGACCGCTGTTCGGCCCGGACCGAGGTCCACCGAGACAGGAGAGCCCATGTGTGTTGAAGTCCCGCCGTCGCCCAGTTGCCCATAGAAATCCTGCCCCCAGCACTTGACGGATCCATTATCTAGAATTGCGCAGGTGAAATAAGCACCCAAAGCGACAGCTACTGCCGTCCGTCCAGTGCCTAGGTCAATGGGATCAGATGGCTCGCTGAGATAATCGCCGTAGTTGTAGGGGTATTGTTGAGAAACCGTTCCACCGTCGCCGATTTGTCCGTAGTCATCCCTGCCCCAGCACTTGAGGTCGCCGTTGTCGAGGATGGCGCAGGCATGGTAAGAGGTGCCACCTTTGCCCAGTGAAACAGCGGTTCGACCATCTCCCAGATCGACTACGCTTGATGGGATGGAGTATTCATATGAAGTCTGACCGTTGCCCAACTGCCCATACTGGTTACTCCCCCAGCACTTGATGTCTCCGTTGTCGAGGATGACGCATGTGTGGTCAGCGCCCGCACTGACTTCCAGGGCAGTACGGTTGGGGCCGAGATCCAACGCCGACTCGAGTGGAGGAGTGGCTTGATCGCCGGGCGAGTTGTCCCAGTAGCCATTTCCGCCGTTCCCAAGTTGTCCATATTGATCCGAACCCCAGCAGATCAAGGAGCCATCCTCGCGGATGGCGCAGGTGTGAAAGCCACCACCACTCATCGACGTGACATTGGCAGGGTGGAGGACTTGAGAGGGCGTTGGGCGGCCGTAAGTATGGGAGGTAGCGCCGACGCCCAATTGTCCGCTACCCGACGCGCCCCAGCAAAACGGCTGGTCGTCATCTTGGAGCGCGCAGAAGTGCCAACCCCCTCCAGTGAGTTTGTCGCTGGAATACGAGAAGACAGAGACGTCGCCGGACGCGACCGCGTTGCTGGTGGCGGCCCAGGAGAAGCCCCCAGAGACGGTCTGTGGAAGCGAGTAATCGACGCTGGGATTGCCCTCATTCCCGATTTGCCCATGTGAGTTTTCGCCCCAGCACTTCAGGTC
>DAZE01000005.1:665-2230 GCA_002507175.1 Euryarchaeota archaeon UBA558 | reverse complement strand
TTCAGGTCGCCGTTGTCAAGGATGACGCAGGTGTGGTTACCGCTACCTGAGATCTCAACGGCCGTTCGACCGGCCCCGAGGTCGATGGGCGTGGATGAGGGCGCGGTCGTGTACGTGGTAGCGTCGTGGGTCGTGCCGCCGTCACCGAGTTGCCCGCTGACCCCCAGGCCCCAGCACTCGACGCTGCCATCGTCGAGGATTGCGCAGGTATGGAGATTGCCGGCAGAGACCGCGACAGCCGTTCTCCCGGGACCGAGGTCGATCGGAAAGATGGATGGCTCTTCGAGGGGGTGGCCCTCGGCTTGCCTCCCGTAGGTGGACGAACCGTCGCCGAGTTGTCCGTAGTCATCCCTGCCCCAGCACTTGAGTAAGCCGTTGTCGAGGATGGCGCAGGTATGGTGAACCCCGGCGGAGACATCGACAGCCGTTAGGCCCATCCCAAGGTCGCTTGGAACAATTGTTGGCCTTGATGTTGTCCGGTTATCGGGGTATTCGTCGCCAAGTTGTCCGTACTCATCCCTGCCCCAGCACTTGACGTCGCCGTTATTTAGGACGGCGCAAGTCCCCTCGTCGCCGGCAGAGACGGAGACGGCGTAGTGGTTCGGTGGGTCCGCGTACGCACCATTTCTGCTATCGCTCGCCAGGTCGATTGGATTGTAATAGGGTTCGGTGGTGAATCCGTCGCCAAAGCCTGGGTAGTAATGGTAACCGAGTTGTCCGTAGTCATCCCTGCCCCAGCACTTGAGGTCGTTATTGTCGAGGATGACGCAGGTGAAGTGATTACCAGCAGAGACCGCGACGGCAGTTCTGTTGAGGGTGCTGCCAAGTCCGTCGGGGGTGCTTAGGTCGACTGGCGTGGAGGGCGCGGTCGTGTATGTGTCGTTGTCGTGGGTGGTGCCGCCGTCTCCGAGTGCCCCCCAGAGATCCCACCCCCAGCACTTGAGGTCGCCGTTGTCGAGGATGGCGCAGGTATGGTGATAACCAACGGAGACCGATACGGCCGTTCTCCCGGGACCGAGGTCGACCGGCGTGGAGGATGGCGCAGACGTGTACGTCGTGGCGTCGTGGGTGGTGCCGCCGTCGCCGAGTTGCCCACGAGCATCAGACCCCCAGCACCTGAGGTCGCCATTGACGTCAATGGCGCAGGTGTGCGATGGTCCGGCGTCGATCTTGACATAGTTACTGGCCGGGGAGATGTGGTGGCCGGAGCCATCGCCGGAGTCGGTCGGACTGTCGCCTATCGCAGTCACCGTGTAGACGGTGTTTGCGAGCTCGCCGTCGACCGATCCAGTGACCTCGCCCGTGGCGGGGTCTATGGACAGGCCATCCGGCAGCGACGGCGAGACCACCCATCTCGTGGCCCCACCCTGGTAAGGGTCGTGGAACCCGATCGGTTCGATCGGCTGGCCCTCCACGACCGTGTGCGGGTCGTCCGAGCTTACGCTAAGATACACCTCGTAGGCTACATTCGTGCCGTTGTGGACGGTGTAGGTCTGGTTGGCCGCATACACGCTCGGCGTGCCGCTAATGGTGCACGTGCCGCTGTCGATGGACAGGCCGGTTGG
>DAZE01000005.1:0-350 GCA_002507175.1 Euryarchaeota archaeon UBA558 | reverse complement strand
CAGGTTGCACCGGTGACGTTGGTCGTGCTACCTGAGCCGCTGCCTCCACTTAGAGTCCACAATTCTCTTCCGTTTGTTCCGTCGTCAGCTATCAAATAGAGGGTGTTGCCCACGACACCAAGGTTCCCAGACGCCACCGTAACAGAACCAGAGGCACTCCCTGGTCCGATGTTCTCAACCATCTCTGTGCCTGAGGCGGTTCCATCGCTCTTCCACAATTCGAATCCGTTGGTTCCGTCATCAGCATGGAAGTAGACATTGTTTCCAAGGGAGGTGATTGTAGCGGCCTGCCGGTCTTCAAAGCCGTTACCGCTACTGTTGATATCCTTGACCATCACCGTTCCAGAAGA
>DAZE01000001.1 GCA_002507175.1 Euryarchaeota archaeon UBA558 | reverse complement strand
ATACCCCTAAGCCACAGTGGCGGTGGTTCTGGGGCCCATGAGGTTGATTTAATCGCTGCGTAAACATGAGGTTGCTCATCAACAGACTCAAACCTCATCGCCAACTCGGCGTGGCACAGCCGAGGTCGCATAGCCTGGTATTGCGCATGACTGGAAATCATGTGGGATTTTCCCTCCGGAGTTCAAATCTCCGTCTCGGCGCCAAAACATCCTCCCAGCGGATACAGGCATACAATATTTCCAAATGGTCGTGCGACTCCAAGGCGGCATGGAAGACCAAAAGGGAGCTCTCTCGACTGGAGTTTCTCTTGATGAGATTGAGGGGGCTGTGGATTCCATAGCCAGGCTCACAGACATCCCATTTCCAACTGATTTTTCCTCAAAATTCCCTGCACTTTCAGTCATCGATGCCACTCTGAGGCAAATTGTATTCAACTGGAGGGCAGCTAAAGCGACTTTGGATTTTACACACTTCGCTCCGATGATTCTTGCCTTCACAGCGCTGTTGTTGGGCTCTTGGGACCTGGGAAGTGGTGAGCTCTCGGGGGGCGGGGACTACAATAGGGGAGGGGTTTTTGGTTCTGAAAGCGGTTTCCTGCGAGTGTCTGGAGGGGCCCTAATTCTATCCTTCCTTTCACTTTTCATATCGGTGTCGGCATATGTTCTGCTAATCTCCATATTCCCGCTTATGCGTGAGAATTTGCTCTACTTGATTTTCGGTATATTGGCAGTAGAATACGGCCATATTGCTAGCCATGCGAGTGACCCCTATTTTCCAATTGGTTCAGAGCCAAGTGCCTGGGTTGGTCTTTTGGTATCCAACTTCATCATGTTGTTCATCGCACTAGGAGTCGTTCGCAGGTCGGTCATGGAAACTAGGGATTTCCACGTCGAAGTGATGCACATGCACCCGGATCCAAGGAAGATGAATAGCGCCAAGGAGGATCACAGCCTATTGTTGTGGAACGTATCTCTAGTGCTTTGGTTTATCTTTCTGAACCTGAGTTCATGGGCAGGCTCCCATTCAATAGCAAGGCCGCCCCCGATCGGAGCCGATCTAGGAGGGTTGGTTTTCCTGCACGTTGCCAGTGGTGCATTGGCCTTCTTTTTCCTCATGCACCTATCCTGGTACCCACAATTTATGATGGGGGATTCTAGTGGGGGTATTCAATCTAGGTTGTCCAGGCTATTGTCAGAGGGGCAAGATTCTATCGAGCGGGTACATGATGTGGGGAAATGTCCGGATTGTGGTGTGTCCAGCGCTGCATCGATGGATGAGAACGGCAAAATTACTGTTCTCTGCAGAGAGAGTGACTGTGGGGGAAGGGGAGAAGCCGGGACAGAATGTCCTGAGTGCCTAGGTGCCTTGGAAGATCATCTTTCATGTGGTTCATGTGGGGCCAGGACCCCGGTCAGAGCCCACTTCTTTTCTCAGGGAGAGTTGTGGTAAAGCAATTCAGAGGGGTGAATTTTTTGGTTCGGGTTGATCTTAACAAAATCCACCAGGAAGAAGTCGGCCCATTGGAGGAGCCATCTATTGAGTCAAAGGCGTCGTCTGCTTTCCCTTACCTCATCACTGCCATCTCAACGCTCATCACGGCCCTATCTATCTCAATACTTGCATTATGGCTATTTAGCGATGAAAATATCATATTTGGGGGCCCGCCTTCAACCTTAATCGCATGGCAGGAAGACTATGAGAGGATGACTGGTATGAACGATATTCCCTCCAATTTGGATGGAACCGGAGTGACTATCTGCGTGGTTGACTCTGGCGTAGACTTGGACCATCCCGGCCTCGATAATGTCGAAATTATTGGATGGTTTGATGCGGTGAATGGAGAATCAGCCCCCTACGACGATCAGGGCCATGGGACTGCGATGGTGGGAATTATTTCTGCTAGAGAGGGTATTGGAGGCATCTCGACGGGATCCAACCTGCTTGTGGCAAAAGGGATCGACGAGAGTGGAACAGGTACTGACGAGGGAATCGCGCAAGCCGTTGATTGGTGTGTTGAGAATGGCGCGGATATTATCTCGCTTAGTCTTGGCGGGGATCAAGGCCCCGGCCTAGCTGGGCTTACCTTAGACGTGCTAGAGTCATCAGTTCAAGATGCCCTTGACATTGGCGTTTTCGTCGTTGCTGCTGCTGGTAACGATGGTACGAACGACGATGGTGATGTTGCCTCTCCCGGATCTGTATCCGATGTTATCTGCGTGGGTGGCGTAAATAGGAATGGGGATGTATGGTCTGGGAGTTCGAGGGGTGACAACAACGGGAGGTTGTGGCCAAATCCTATCCTGCCACGCCAAGATCCGGACAGAAAGCCAGAATTGATTGCCCCTGCGTCGGAAGTTCCGATCCTGCTATCCAATGCAGGCAGCTGGTACGGGTATTCTAGTGGTACCTCAGCAGCTACCGCATGGGTCTCAGGCGTTATTGCCCTAGTGATTCAGAATGAACCGCACCTAGCAAGATCCGGAGATAGGAACTACATTGAGGAATTGAAACAGAGGATCTCGGAAAACTCGATACCGAAGGAAGGTCAAATGGGACACGATGACCGATTTGGCTACGGTATCCTCAACGCCCCGGGACTTATCAGTGGCGAGGCGTCAACAGCCGAGGTCAGAGCGCGTATTGTGATTGAGGAGCAGGGTTATGATCCAATCATCACAAGCAGGGTTGCCCCAGATAGTTCCACGAAAGCAGATTTGAATCCCCGGTCGCCGGCTTCTCGAACTACCCGCATCCAGTCGTTGAATGCATCTACCCTCTCTTGAGCAGGGGTCGTCGGCTTACCCGGTGAAAATTCCCCGACGTCCCCTGTAGGCACCTCTGGCTCTAGTATGATTATGACACCGTCTCTCTCAATTAAGTCCAGGGCAGCACGAAGGCTAGAAGGTCTCTCGGTTTCTGGAACATCAATCACAATCAACCCAGTCGGTGATGGCAAGGGTGCCTTGTTGATCGAGGCGCTCTCTATGGATGCTGATGCAGCATTCCAAGCGGATGTCTCGGCAACCAACTCATGCCACGGAGTGCCGATGACTGTGGCCCATGAACTCGCATTGTACCTTCTGATGAGTCTATCGAGAATCACCCCGAACTTCCCGCCTTCTTCGATTATCCTAAATGACGAGGGGGGTTTCTCTTCACCCACAGCCCAGGCATCCAGTAACCAAGCAGCTAGGTGACCAATCCCCCCTCCAACCAACACGGCATTTTCTGGTCTTACCCTCAGAGATATGTCCCGAATCCTTGATCTTACCCCCCTTGGAAGTATTGGGAGGTCCATGTGGAACATTTGTTGACCGATATTCGCAGCGACCTGCGGCTCATTTTCACTGAAATTCTCATTTTCCTTGACCAGTTCTGCGAGGACATCCGCATCGTTCCTCATGGGAAGTATTCCGCCACCGGCCGCCATGGAATTAGGACTCTGAGTGTTAGATATCAACAATCCCTTTCCATTGGTTTGAAAAATGCCTCCTCCTCGCAGCCATTGTCATGGTCGGTCAAGAACAGTTCAGCAACTACGAGATCGTTTGTGATAGCTGCAAAGAAGTCACGACTCATGAAATACTGAAGGAAAAGGAGATTGCCGGGGGAGCAGATTTACTCCTTAGGTGTTTGGATTGCAGGCTGGTACGGTTAGAAAAGATCCGACGAGGAAAAATCGTGGAAATCCCCATTACCCTCTCAGACGGTGACAAATCGTCGTTCCAGAAAGTAGAGTCTGATCATGACGAGTTGATAAGGGTGGGAGATAGATTTGAACACTCAGAATCTCATTGGGAAATTACCCGCATCGAAGATGGTAATGAAAGAAGCGAGAATTCCCTAAATGCAAATTTGATCAGAAGAGCTTGGGCCACGAGAGTTGACAGGGTCATCATACCCCTGACAATAACCGACGGGGAGTCGAGTCGATCCTCGTCCATCGAATGTGCTCCGGATCAAATTTTTTCCTGTGAGAGCTTGATCGAGGTAGATGGCGAGATCTGGAGGATAAGGGCCATTCACACCGGAAAGGGACGGACGCTGGGAGGACGACGGGTGGCAGAGCAGATCAGGAGAATCTACCTGCATCCAGAGTGAAACTACCTTCTGTTCGTCCAAGGGAAGAGCACTGACTTTGCAACGTGCCATGCGATACCCGGGTTTTCTCGTAGTCTTCTCATGCTGTATTCATACCATTGCTCCCCGTAGGGCAAATATACTCTTGTGAGGTGGCCTTCCGAAGCAAGTCGTCTCCTGACGTCGCCCCTAACACCTAGTAGGAACTGGAATTCATATCCGTTTCCCTTTCCTTCGCGCTTTGTTGGTGCAGGTTCTCTAGGATCTTGCCCCGGAAATACAAAGTTTCTCTCATCTAGCGATTTGATTGCAGAATTTATCACAGGGTGGTCATGAGAGGCAACACCAACATACATTCCAAGGTCCAATGCCTTAGAGACTGCGGCTGAAGTTGCCCGGACAATGTCATGGTGTTCCGTGTATGCTATGTCTGGGGGTTCAAGGTAGATCCCTTTGCATATGCGAACATCGGCATCTGGGCCCAATGAAGCAGAAAGCCTCTCTAGGTCATCCAGTGTCCTGAATAGCCTTCCTTGGAGGACAATGCCGGTATTTCTGTGTCCCAATTTATGCAAATCCTCAATCATCACTAGGGTTGACTCAGTGTGATCGCTATCCTCCATGTCCAGCCTGACGAATATGTCGTGATCACTCGCTAACTTTGCCAATTCTGAGACTGTTGACAAAGCATGATCGTAGTCGATGTCCATGCCAAACGCAGTTGGTTTCAGGGAGATGTGTGCATCTATGTTTGAGGTGGATATTCCCTTGATTAAATCTTGATACTCTGTCACAAAACGTTTACTCTCCTCGATTGAGGTGATGTCCTCACCAAGAACATCGACCGTGAAGGACGTGTTTTCATTTGCCATGTCTTTCATAACTTTGATCGCATGGTGCAGATCAGTGCCAGCAACATACCTTCTCGAGAAGAATCTCACGAGGGCTTTTGGGGTGATCGGCATGAATGCCATGATCACCCGGCCCATCAGATTCATGTTAGGTACTAGAGAATTCGGCTCTTGACAATTTCTCATTTTTCCATAATTTGATTTCCTCGAAGAACCTGTATTCCATGGTCACTGAGCTTGGTCGAAATCCAATTTCTTTGCCATGAATTCATCGATTTCCTGTCAAAATGTCCGATTATCTCCGTTTCTGGTCTGCTGCTTCTCATGGAATCAACGGCTGAATCAAGCACTACCATGAATTTCTCTTGGGTTTCCACGTCGGATTCTGAGGGAAGAGAATAGCCCGGCAATATATGTCCAACATCTTGATGTGATCGCCTAATCACGTCTTTGTGACGAGGGGCGTAGTGCCCTCCGCCTATGCACAATATCCACCTCTCGCTAGGTCGCCAAGAAGGCTCAAATAGAGATCTATCTAGTGTATCCATCCATATTTCAGCCAATTCATGATCAGACCACTCGGCTGAAGAGGACCCGATCTCAACGTACATTGTAGGAATAGATAACAGTGGGCCGTGATGCGTCGCTTCGAGTGTGACGTCGAATCCATCCAATTTAGATTGATTATCTGCTACACACAACAAGGTCCTGATCACATGCGCCATTTTTGGGTGAGGTGGGACAAGAGTGCCGAATCGGCCCCCGGATTTTCCCCTCTCGCCAATCGAACCTCCGGATGTTACACCGATTGGGTGTACCGTCATTGCCGGTCTACCTGAAGAGGAATAGTGCTTGGAAAGCACAACAACGTTGTCAATCTTCCCAGATATTTGTCGTGTCACCTCCTCGTCCAGACCATCCGCTGCCACATGTAATTCATCGATCAACAATAGGAATGCGTCAATTTGTGCGCATTTCGTCAACACGCCCATCGAACATTGCACCTCTGTCCAAGACCTATGACATGTGATCGCATCATAGAGAGTCATCGAGGCTGGATCGGCTCTAGATGCTATCAACAATGTCGACATAGTATAACCATGCCAGGGCTTCTATATCTAGTGAGCGCAGGTTCAACAGCCCCCACCTTTGCGAAGGCACATGAGCGACTTCGCGCCATCTAGATTTCATGTCGCATCGGGGCGAAATATTGTTGTTTGCAATGACGATAAAATAAAAATTATCGACGACGAAGGCGGAGAAATTGCTGAGTATGATTTGAAGGGGGACAGGATTGTATCTAGCACTGCTTTTGGGGATTTTGTGGCCGTCTCATTTTCACCGGATGTGTCGCCAAGGATCTCTGAATTGGGGATTTTGGACATCGGTACAGTCAACGCCGTAGCGGACACGACAAGCGAACGTTTTGTCAATGATGGAAAGAAAAATAATTCAATTTTCAAGTGGGACCGTCGCCTAGAGGGCTTCATCGAAGCAATTGGGTCCATGGAGGACACCTTCATATTCTCTCTCAGGGGACTTGGAATATACTCCATGGGCATCTCTAGGAGTGGTGAAAAAATTGAGATTAATGAAAATTGGAGGCTTGGCTACCCGGAATGGGACGGTAATCAAGCAGCTGGCTTCGTCGATGGAGTCGCCACCATTACCGCCAGCGATAGACATGTGCAAATTATCTCTGAGGGCGGGGAATGGTTGTCATTGTCAAGCGAAGATGGAACGATCTTGAACAGGGGTGTCTTGGAAATAACGGACCCTGTCTACAGGGCGGTCCCTCTGGGGGCCACAGGAATTTTCGTTATGACACGTGGATCTCATGCTTTTCTAGTTGACAATGATTTCAATACTCTGTTTAATTTCACGAGACTCCCTGGCCCTGTTCTAGACGCGCGTCGAGTGGGGACCGAGTTGCGATGGACGGGTTGGAGGCATGATGGCAGGTTCGACTTTGAAACCTCGGAATTCGAAACCTTCCCTCGAGCAGAGATTGGGCTTGGGGTCCTGAAAACAGGGCTTTGTTTATACAATGACGGGAGGTTCGGGGGTTGGGGGCCTCATTCTTCCAGTTCCTCGGTGGTGTAACCGCATTTCCCGCAGGACCATCTGTCTGCGTGCCTAGCCAGGAAAATGCCCTCGCCGCATGAAGCATTGGGGCAAAAGGGTGCCTTCCTCACCAACTTATCACCTTCAATAGAATATTTGCTGTGTCTCGAATTCGGGTTTGGTTTTCCGTCTGGCATGAATCTCTCACCACTTATTCTCCATCACCTTTGTTAGGTTCGTCAAAGAGATCCTTGTGTCGATCAGACACGTAATCTGGCTCAATCGAGGCTGAGGTCCTATCGGCGTATATCAGGGCAAAACCCTCTGTTCGTCCCCTTCCAAAGACTGTCCTTACATTCTTGATGTAAGTTAGATTCTTGTCAGCATTTGGCTCAGATTTTGCAGCTGCAATTACCATGTCCTTCCGAGTGGGGGTGCCCTCTCCTGGGTGATTCCACACGAATTTGATCTCTACCCTCTTCAGTAGAGGGTTTTCTTTTCTCTCAAGTATCTCCATTCCTAAACCTCACCTGATGTTTACCTTAAGCGCGTAGGCTCCTGACGCGGTCACGTTGAGCCTGCGAGCAACCTCGGACCTAGCAGGGTCCAGTATTATCACGTATCCTTGCCAATCTGTAGTCACAGGGGCATTGGGACATGAAGTGCATTGTGGCACCTCATTCTTCTTTTCTGGATCAGGAAGGATGCGATTGCATTCTCCGCATGCAAAAGGCTGCTTTGGCATAATCATTCATCTCCGTCAATCCACTGGTGTGCACCTAGACCAGCCATTTTGCAGTTTAGACCGATTTTGCTGGACCTAGGGTCATTTTGATTTATGGCTTTAGAGACTATTCTCGATCGGACGTTGGTCCCAACCTCGATGAGTTTTCCAGATTTTGCCCCTTCTATCCTTCTTTCGGCTGGATTCACATTGATAGGCTCATCAAGGATTTGTGATTTGTGTAGGAGTGCCTCTATTGGCCCTATCCTCACGAAAGCACCGTATTCTGAAATTTCGGAGACAGCCCCATCTACGATCTCGTTGGTGTCCATTGAGAACAGAAGGGCTCTGAATCTTACCCTCTGGTATATTGCCCCATCGCCATGGATGATCTTCCCTTTGCCCATTGTCTCATGGTCAAAAGTGAGTAGAATGTAGTTCTCATCTTCGTCGAAGCGTCCCTCGAAGGCCTGATGGGCAAGCTCATCTATGTGCTCTTCTAGTTTCCTTCCTCTTCGGATATACTCTGCAGGGATACGTATGGTATCTTCCTTTGTTATCAGGGTGTACATTGCTCCACGTCCTTTTGTCGGGACGCTCCACGGCAGAGGCCGTCAGAAAGGTTCCCGTCCTTCACAGGGCATGCCTCTGGAGGAGATCCCGATAGTCCGGCGGAACCGCGACCCCCTATAAGCGCGATGGCCGTTTCCGTCTCGACTACTCCCAAGAATGGCCTCAATCCCGCCCATTCGCATACTGATTGTGCGAACTTTGAAGATGGCTACGAACTTGTTCAGTGCATGGCTATGAAGGAGGGTGTCGACCGAGTAATGATCAAAGCCATTGTTCTGGTCATCCTCTTCCAAGTTTCATATGGCCTTCCGTTGGTTGAATCGGGATCCGAAAAAGGATCGCCTATGCCAATTGAAGATATGGTTGAGAGAAATGAGGCCCCCCCATGGTTCAAGTACCCTCAAACTCCTGTTTGGGGGCAATTCGGGCAAAATTCCGAGCGAGTCCCCGTGAACATCGACCATGGTCCAGACGGCGGTTCGGTAGATGGGCAGCCCGCACTAGCGACATCTCTTGGGACAATCAACAACCCCGTAGTCGATTGGAGCTATGGAACTTACACACTAGGAAACGATGCATTGACTACTCCGGTTGCCAGTCTCCATAACCAGATAGTTGTAGAGAGTGGTGCTGAAGACCGGTGTGGGGCAGATTCCCTCTTCTCATTCATCGTGCAAACCGGCTCAAACGATAGGTCATACCTGCGCATTATCGATGGTGACGATTCAGATCTAGCATGGGAATTAGACTTAGGAGAAACCGAGTTGATCAAAACCAGCCCTGTATTGACAGACGTGAACAATGATGGTAAAATTGAGGTCATTGTCGGATACGATGACGCTTCAGGATCCCTCAATCTCAGAGCATATTCCCCTACACTCAGTTGTGGATTAACCGGCTGGTCGCCGGGTGGAACCCATCTGGATGAGTTATTGTGGAGTTGGTCCGATCCGGATATGGCTATATCCCGGCCAAGTCCCTCTCCCTCGATTTCGATATCTGGCCACAGGCCGACCACTCAATTGCTGCTCGCAGACATAGACCACGACGAAGTCGACGAAATTGTGATGTCAGTATGGAATCAGGCCAACGAAGAGATCAACGTCTTGGCAATGGATTTGGGCACAACCTCTCCAACCTCTCCTATCTGGGTTGCTAGCCTTGATCAGGGCACACACCCTTCGGATCCAGCATACGTAAAGACCGACCCAAGTACTGGGTATGTATTGATCACTACAACTGATTCATCAACAGGAGCAGTATGGCTCTGGAAATTAGACGGCGCGAACGGCAATGAGGCATGGTCACCACGATCTATGGGTAACACGGATGGCGACTCGAATGTCCCCCACGTGCGCATGCCGGGACCTGTTGTCGCAAACTTGGACTCAGACGCCGCGTTCGAGGTTGTTGTTACAATCCCGACAGACCTCGGTGGCACAGGAAATGCGGATGGCGCTGAATACCGCGCCTTGGAGGTCACAGATGGTCAAACAGAGTTATGGTCTGTTAATGCGATTGATGGATATGCTGACGCGCCCCCTCTTCCCGTCGACTCGGACGGTGATGGCGTTTCAGATTACTTATGCTGGGTTACGTGGACGATGACCAGCGAGGGCCTGACCCAAGAGAGGAGTGGTTTCACAGGCTGTCACAATGTAAACCAAACAATCCCCACCATGGAATGGTCCAGAACATTGGACTTGGTGAATTCTGATGGGACCTTGAATGATGAGGTGGCGGTTGCACCGCCAGCGATCTTGGATGTTGATGGCCAAGGTGCCCCAGAATTGCTCGTTGGATATGGCCGAGGTTTGCATGCATTTGATGGTGATACTGGTTCACCCACTGGTGCGGACTCCAACTGGACGCAACCGATCGAAATGCCTCACAGGACTTGGTCTGAGATCGTGCTTGCAGACCTCAATGGCGATGCGTCCTATGACGCATTGTTGGGGACGGTCAGTATCTCAAATGGCATAGTGGACGTAAGGCCATTGCAAGATGGTCGTGCAATAGTCTTCGACCCCTCCGAACCAGATCCGGGGGAAGTCGTCCTAATCACTTCGTTCCTCGAGAACAGCGGCAACATTGGCTCAGATGGTGAATTTGATGTCGTGCTTTATGCAGACGGCACGGAGATCAACAGGTTTAGATCGCCACCACTGGATCCTGTTGCTCCTTCGGGCACGGGAAGTGACGTTTCATTCCAGACTAGTTGGTCAGGGGGCCTCGGAAACCACGAATTCAAACTCGTCCTGGACCCAATGAAGAACCTGACTCAGGCAAGGGAGGACAATGACGACTACCAAACCATGCTCTCAATTATGCCTCCGTTCAATGCGACAATTTCCATCCCCTCTACTCCAACTAGAGTCGATCCAGGGGGCCAATCAGAAGTTAGTCCGAATATCATCTCCACAGGAAGAGAGTCGGGTACATGGACGCTGAGCATCGATGGATCTGGGCTCCCTCAAGGATGGGGCTGGGAGGATGGAACGCCTGGTGGCTTACAGTCCATAACGATAGGAGTAGGGCAAAGCTGGAGTCCCTTGATCATAATCTCAGCACCAGAAACAGCAACCGGGGATGAGGAAGGTCGTTTGACACTAACGCTAGCACTGGATTCAGATCGTGATGTGACTGTAGTCGGAATACTGCCGGTGGAGGCCAACAGGACCAGGGGATTGTCCATCCTTGGACCAGAAGGACTACCAGAATCCGAAGGGGCAGGGTTCTCTGGATCAATGGCGATGGCGTGGATCATGGTCGAAAATCTTGGGAATGCCGTTGAGAGCCAGGTATTGCGTACATGGAGTTCAACTGAGTGGGGGGATGATCTGAAACTCTATGATTCATTGACAGGGGATGAAATAATTGGTATGTCCCTTCAGCCATTCTCAAAGATCGAATTATTTGCAAGTCTGGAAGTCCCTGCGGGCACTCAGGATGGCGAAAACGTATCTACCACACTAGAACTGTGCGTCGGGCAAGGTGAAGAGCTAAGTTGCGACGATATCAGCTTGAAGTTTATCTCTGCGAGCATAACCATCGACCCTCCACACAGGAGAATGGTGCCCGGTCATGCAAACTACACCATCCGTGCCGCAATTCCACAGGGGGCTGATAGCATGAACTGGTCTATCTCTGATCTCGGAATGTCACTCCCGGGCTGGTCGTGGTCAAGCAGTGACAGCAATCTATCGATCACAGGTGATGAAATCCAAATTATCGGCCTTTCAGGTTCCGTCACCGAGGCAGTATTGGAACTAGAGCATGATATTGCCCTCCAATACGTCCAACCCGGATTCTTCTTGTTCAGGGGCCTTTCTGATGATTCTTCAGAAGGGCTAATCTCGTTTTCGATCGAAATCTTACAACAGCATGATGCAAGCCTGGAGATGGCCAATCCAGCGGACTCAAATACGATGTCCAATGAGGTGGGAGTTCCATTCAATTCAGTGCTCAAGATGAGGAATCCCGGAAACGGACCGGATCAGTACTCGCTCTCTTGGAGTGCAGTGTTCCAAGATGATGGAGGAGCTGTGGATATCGATGTGATTCTAGCACTGGAGTCCGCCTCCCTATCGCCTGGTGAACTGCAGACTGTGCCAGTATCGATAACCCTTCGAGAGGGTACTGAAGCCCAACGACCGATCCTGATCACAATCACTATGGCCTCAGTTTTGGATGGGGGCACCTCTGATTTCGTGACGTATATCATCTCAGCAATGCAGGATAGATCTTGGAGCATACAAGAAATCACCTCGGATGGCCAGGACGCATTCAACAAATCCAAACTGGCAGATCCCGGAGGCATGATCCATCTGCGAATCCTCGCAGGGAACCAGGGCAACTATCCAGATAATGCGTCTCTCTCTGTAATAACAACCCTCGACGGGGGCATAGTGGACGGATTGATCTCATCAACAGAACAAACAGGAACTGTGTCAACTGGGGGAACCGCATCCATTAACACAACACTCTCAATCCCCCCAAATTTGAACAACGGCTCTGTTATCCGCCTTACATTCAACCTAAATGCCGGTGACGGATCATTGACGGCTTCTGCCTTCTTAGAATATGAGATTACAAGAAGATCTGCATGGGGTGCCTCATTCGGTGGTGCTGACTTGGAGATTCCACTATCTGGCTCATTGCTTGCAATTGATCTAATCCAACTGGGCAATGCCGCATCAACCCCTTACATATCAACGCAGATAGTCGGCCAGAAAGGTTGGATCGTTGAAGCCCCAGTCGATTTAGAAGAGATGGCTCCGGGAGAAATCAAACGGGTTTTGTTGAACGTGACGCCTCCAGAAAACGCTGTACATAGCCTAACAGTTGACTTAATATTGAGGATACGAGATTTTGACGGGGCGGGGCTCACAGAGATTTCCATACCAACGAGGGTAGAGGCCAGCAGGTCGTTCGGATTGGATGGCAATGATGTGTGGCACGTGACGAATGATGGGGGATTCCCGCTGGCATGGATACAGAACACAGGAAATGCGGCAACCTCAATCAATCTGAGTATCATAGGCCTACCTGATTCGTGGCAAACAGAGGGACCCCCCTCCATGGCCGTAGGAACGGGAGAGTCTCAAGGCATTCCAATCTCGTTGGTTCCCCCTTCTGATTGGGACGGGGGACCATTCATCGTCAGGATTGCAGCAATAAACGAGGTCGGAGATCAGAGTGAATTGATGGTCAGTGTCTCAAAATCCAACTTCTCATGGTCTAGTCCGCCGGTCTCAATGATTACAAAAGGAGGGTCCGGCGTTCTTCGGATACATGGCACTGGTCCAACCTCAAAGGTCATCGACATCGCGACGAATACGCAATTGGAATGGGATCCGCTCGGATTCTGGACTCTTCCCGAAAGTGGCAACATGGTAGAAATGGGCTCGGTTATCGTCGACGAGACGGACACTCTACCATACATGGTCAGAGTAATTGATACAACGAGTAGGCTACCAGTGTGTTCCCTTTTTGGTACCTATGGTAGCATGGAATCGGTATGCCTGATCGGTGAGGGAGATGACAGCCCCGATATCTATGGAATGTTGGTTGACGAGAAAGGCAGATTGGTTGACAGCAACAATATCAGCCTGCAAAGTGGATTATCCGGCTATCTGAACATGTCATATGATTCTTGGGCTCCAACACCTGGTGCAAATACAATCTCAGTGAGAATTTACGATGAGTTCGGGCGGCTTCTGTTGGTGAAGAGCCAGGATATTCAAATCAGGCATTCAGATTATTGGAATTTAGGAATCGTTGGATTGGAACTGGACCCACCATCCTATACCCCCGACACCGAAAGTCAGGGAATCCGCGTGTTGATCTCACGTGATGGGCTACAATCTTACGACGGCTTGGAATGCAAGGTCCTTCTTCAAGCACCAGGCATCCAAGACAGGGCCCATTCCATCGACGTGGCTGGAACATTCGCACCAGAACCGTTGATTGAAAGGCCCGAATCCTTGAATGATGGAGTGGAGGTGACAATCTCTTTGGCATGTGAGTTCCCCTGGGATCAAGATTCTGAAGCCTCGGATAATCTCCAGAGAATAATTCTAGCAGGAGCCGCGAATTCTGACTCAAGGAGCGAGGATTTCCGAACCGGAGCGATCTCAGGAGTCATTGTCATCATCATCGGCGGGATGTTCATACTGAATTCCCGATCGAGGGGGCAACAAAAGGACCTGGAGGAGATGGCGAGGAAAATCATCCGCGATAGGGAGGTTAGACGTCAAAAGGCAGTGGATAAAAATAGGCCCCAGCCAAAAGTAGCAGCTGTTGTCGAAGGACAGCCGCCAGTTCAGGAAGAGCAACAGCCACCTCCCCCTCTGCACCAAATAAAGCCGGAAAAAAACAAAGATGACGATGATCTAGATGACTTCGAGAGAAGGCTGAGGCGCCTGGGGAACTCGTGAGTGATGATGAACAACTACATTCCCCCATCCGAATATTACACATTCGATGCTATAGGTAACGACCCAATTGAAGTTGTGGAGGCGGTCCTTGCCTCAAAAGCAGGGGATCATACGGAGATCAAGAAGCTCTCAAACGGAGTTGTTGAAATCGACGAATTGCAAGAGGGGGAACCAGCGACAATCGACGTCGCCACCATGTTGTTCCTGGCTTGTATGGATTGGGACCTGTTCAGGGACTCAAGCAAGCCCCTAGACGGTGGAAAGGGGTCGAAGGAAAAATTGGGGAGATGGCCCACCAAGGATGGAAACGCAATCGCCTACCTGATCGAATACACCGATTCTCCGGACCAGGTAATCGAAGAACTTCTTGCGAAGCTAACACTGGGATTCGTTCCTGAATTCTTAGGTGAATCTGGCTTTGACAAAGGAGCATTTGGGCTGGAGATGATGGGCTGGATCACACATGCTGAGGTCAAGGAGCTCAGAAGAGAAATAAACAGGGGCCGGTGGAGTGTGAAAGCCGACGAGGCATTCGATGGAGGCGTTCAAGACGGTTTTCGGCATCTGGACAATCTGTTGCGGGGGGCCGAAAAGTACCGGGTCGGTTTGTTAATGAGGCGTCACAGCTAAAATTCCTGGCCTGTAAGTCTCTCGTACATGTTGGCATACAGATCGGCGGTTTCTGCTATTATGTGGTCCGGAAGAGGAGGGATGGAGGGCTCCTCGGTACCTGCATCTCGGGCGGCTTTCAACTCATCATGATGGCCAGTCTCCAAGTAGTGTTGCCGCACGAATTCCTTGGACAACTGGACGATCTTCCCCTCCTCGAGAGCATCGGAATCCCACCATCTATCCTCATCAAGAGTTCCAAAAGAGTCTACCAATACAGGCGTCCTATCCGGGCCTAGGGCAAATTCCTTCTTACCATCCACGTGAATCAGTCCTCTGCTACCAACCTCTTCTTGGATCAATTCATCGATTTCCAGGACTATGGCAAGAATCTCATCCAACTCCTCCGGCCTCAGATTAGAGATTTCCAAAGCCTCGCCTCGATCCAGATTCCGGTCGAATGCCTCGAACTTAGTTGAGACTTCGAGAAACGGCACTGGGAGTTTAACTCCCTCATATACCTGATTTTCCTCATCGAAACCAAGTTGCTTCGGAGTCAACTCCCCCCTCTTGAATCTCCTCCACGCAGTGCCTGCGAGGTAATGCCTGCATATCACCTCAAGTGGCACGAAGACATTCTCTCTTTCCTGGGATATCGCCCCTGGTTCACGGATCACGTCGAATCTCCTCGCAACAAGTTTGTCCGGAGCACTCATGTTCAGTACATGGGTATCGCAAATCCCTCGTCTCTTTACCAGATCAAACCAGTAGCAAGACGTCCTGTTTAGGGATTCTCCCTTTCTTGGAATGAGGCTGGGTATAATTTGATCGAAAACAGAAATCTGGTCTGTATATCTAAATTCAATCACATCTGGATCATCTGTCGACCATAGTTGCTTTACCTTTCCATGATATATCATCTCGGACATGATGCGTCTCCGGTTGTCGAAGGCGAATGAATGTTGCTTGTACAAACAATGTGGAGATGATTGTAAGTAATTTCAATTTAGAGTAGGCCTTGGGCCTCCATAGACTCAGCGACCTTTAGGAAACCCGCTATGTTGGCTCCTGCGACATAGTTTCCTTCCATGCCATACTTCTTGGCAGTTTCTGATGAGTTTCTGTGGATGTTCACCATTATCTCTTCCAATCTTCTGTCTACTTCTTCTCTAGGCCAATTGAGTCTCAGGCTGTTTTGACTCATTTCTAGGCCCGAGGTGGCTACCCCTCCTGCGTTGGAGGCCTTTCCTGGTGCGAATAACAAACCATGTTGGTGGAAGCACTCAATCGCCTCCGGCGTGCATGGCATGTTTGCTCCCTCTGCTACAGCGACGCAGCCGTTATCCACGAGCATCTTGGCCTCTTCGCCATTCATTTCATTCTGAGTTGCACACGGGAGTGCTATGTCGACCTCCACGCCCCAAAGGCCATTCAAATTCGGCTCTGGTTCCGTTTCAGTGTATTCGCAACCGTACTCTTTGGCATATTCCTTGATCCTTCCTCGCCTATTGTTCTTTAGATCCATGACATAGGCTAACTTTTGCCTGTCGATGCCTTCTGAATCGTAAATAAACCCAGAGCTATCGGACAATGTCACGGGCTTGCCCCCAAGATCCAAGACTTTCTCTGCGGCAAATTGGGCTACATTCCCCGAGCCGGAGATCGCGACTTTGGCCCCCTGGAATGATTTATTCTTGGTTGAGAGCATTTCCCTGGCGAAGTAAACGGTCCCATAACCCGTTGCCTCAGGTCGAATCAAGGATCCCCCGTACGACATTCCTTTGCCTGTTAGGACACCTGTGAATTCATTTGCGAGTTTTCGGTACATCCCGAACATGTACCCTATCTCCCTGGCTCCAACTCCTATGTCTCCGGCTGGAACATCCAAGTCAGCACCGATATGCCTCCAAAGCTCCATCATGAAAGATTG
>DAZE01000020.1:122894-133555 GCA_002507175.1 Euryarchaeota archaeon UBA558 | reverse complement strand
GTGGTTTCAGCAGGGCACTCAGAGAGGTTGGTGAATTCCTTCTCTGGTTCTGCATGACCGTGTTCTTCATGGTCGTCATGGTCGTCATGGTTGTCATGGTTGTCATGGTTGTCATCTCCTGTGTGGCCGCCGTGCGTTTCTACCTCTTCGTCATGGTGGTCATCGTGCTGATCATGGTCATCGTGAGTCATTTCTCCAAGTATGGTGGCCTCGTAGGGGCCCTCAGACAATAAATCACAGAGATTTGAAATTAGGATTGAATCATAATCGAGTGTGGTTTCTCCAAGCGGCATTGTGTGTGTCATGAAAGAGGGGGGTGCATTGTCCATTGACGACAATGTAGATTCAACCCATGGCTCTAGGTTGAGGCCGTGGTACAGGAATAGGTCCGAATTCTGCAATCTTACGAGGTCAGTCAATGATGGCTCGTAGTCATGAACGGGTATGTTGTCTTGGCTCATGTATTCAACTACAATATTGTCTCCTCCTACGCCCTTTGCCAACTCACCGACGTGGTATGTCGAGACCATTACATTACCGAAAATTACCGGCTCAGCGGGCGTTGTAGTGCTGTCGTCTATATTGGCATCGTCTGTGCTGATACATCCTGCCATACTCGAAAGTACCATCAGGCTGGCAACCAATAGCGGTCTAGCTGCATTACTGCTTATCATGCCCATTCGGCCAGATAATAACTATTTAAGATATGTTAACAATTATATTTTGCAAAATTATTATTATACCGACTATTATCGGACGGGCATGTCACAGATAATTACGTTCAGCGCAGATGCTGAATTCGCACAGAGGCTTGACTCAATGACCAAGGAAACGGGCTACAACAACAGGAGTCGCTTCTTGAGAGACGCTGCTTTGAACTACAACGAGCAGATTACGAGCGGAGATCTGGAGAACATGGACGCGGAGGACTTAGCAGAAGGTACGATGGTGATCTATTTCCAACACGAGTCCGGCAAGCACCTTGAGAAATACAGGCACATCGGTGAGGTCAATGTGCACAGTTACCAACACTCATGCCTGAGCTTTTCCCATTCTTGCGTAGATACGATGCAACTCAATGGGAAGGTTTCCTCGATAAAGGAAATGATAAACGGAATCAGGCAAACGGTTGGCGTCGACAAAGTTCAATTCATCATATCCCCGAAGCGGGATCATGGATGCTGCTAGGCATCGACCACGGACTTAAGCGAAAGATTGCCTTCGGCTCCACATGGAGGCCGGTGTCAGACGCATCACAGACACATGGCTGTACGACGGATTTAGTACAATTAGTGGCGATTTCCTACTCCATGAGGATGGCAGTTGGGAAGAGAGCAAGGGAGATGAGGACGTATCCGAGGTCGTTGACGGTAAGGACCGATTCTTCACACGCTCGCTTCAGAACTGGCACACCCATCTTCCAATGACGCTCAATCGGGGCATGGGTGAAGGGCTGGATCTAATGTCATGGCTAAAGACATCGATATTTCCTACTGAGGAAAAAGTTACCAGAGACCTCGTCAGAATTGGTGCCTCAGCCGCCGTTTCGGAATTGATCGCGACAGGCACGACCTTTGCATGTGACATGTACCACTTTCCAGAGAGCATAGGTCCGATCTTGGATGAGTCCGGCATAAGGGGTATCGTTTGTGGCCCAACAACCACTTGGCCCCCGAACGATGGTGGATCAGAGGATCTGACTACCTTGAGAAGGTTGGAGGAACTGCTCTCAGACGGCCCATTGGGGAATGGAAGAGTTGAGTATGGCGTTGCCACCCATGCTGTATACACATGCTCAGAGGAGGTCCTGATGAGGGGCAGCGATCTTGCGAGGAGGCATGATTCGACCCTTCACATTCACACCAGTGAGACCCGAGAAGAGGTTGTCAACTGCCATGAAGAGAAAGGAATGTACCCGATAGAATATCTAGATTCAATAGGATACTTCACAGACAGGACTGTTTGCGCTCATTGCGGCTGGGTCACAAAAAAGGAAATGGGGATCCTAGCGAGTCATTCTACCACGTGTGTACATTGCCCGACATCGAATCAAAAGCTGGCATGCGGCGGGACCATGTCCTATCCTGCGATGAAGGAAGCTGGAGTGGATGTGAGACTCGGTACAGACGGTGCTGCAAGCAATAATTCACTAGACTTGAGGAGAGAAGCGAAGGCAGCTAGCATGATACAAAGACACGATCACTGGGATGCCACGATTCTAGATCCTGAGGAAACTTGGATGCTGGCGACAAAGGGTTCCAAGGATTGGGTCTCATGGGACCTGTCCGACATCAGAATGAGGCCGATAGGTAAGGATGGTCGAAGACTTCTGGCAAACTTGCTCTATTCAGACGCGAAGTGCATGGATGTTTTCGTTGATGGTAAGTCAATCCGAAGAAATGGTGTCACTCTGACCCTGAATGAAAAAGAGATAGGCAGACAGTTGGAGGATTCAGCAGTTGAGTACTATCGAGACATATGATCTCGATGTGGGTGGGCTTCATGGTTCAGAGGGAAATAGTCAATCGATATTACCTACTCCCCCGCTGGTTGATATTTTCCGTCAAGATGATTGACATCATCTCAACCAAGGTCACATTGCGAATTCTCGAATACTTCTTCTACAAACCCGTGAAATTCAATGTTCCACAGAGGGAGAGGGAGTTCATCTCTAAATCAGCCATATCAACAATGAGCATATCACGACTGGCGGCTGATGTTGAGATCTACAGAATGGAAGCGGAGGGTGAAAAGGTGCTTCTCGTCCACGGCTGGAATGGAAGAGCCGGGCAATTCCATGCGATTGCACAATCATGTCATGATGCCGGTCTGGATGTCACAGCTCTTGACCTACCCGGCCACGGAAAATCTGATGATAGACACACCGCACTCCCCGAATTTGTAGATGCGATCTCGGAGATATATGCCCATCACGGTCCTTTTGACCACGTCATTGGCCATTCCATCGGGGCTATTGCCGTTCTGAATGGTCCTAGGTTTGGATTGACATTCCGAAAGATAGTCACCATCAGCATACCCGCTACCAAAGTCAGGAGCCTGTTTCAAAGCTTCACCGAGATGTTCGGACTATCAGTTGAGAAATACACTGACCTACTGATAGAAAGGGCCAGCAAGAAATACAACGCTGATCCAAATTCATTCGATCCGTGCATTGTCTCGAAGGACCTGGATTCCGAGGTCCTGATAATACACTGCCGAGACGATGAGGATGCAGGGGTTAGCGAATCTATTCAACTCAACACCATGGTTGATGGTAGTGAGTTGTATATCGCTTCTGGGCTCGGCCATCGGCGAATCTTGAGGGACGCGGAAGTAGTTAGTCGGGTGGTGGATTTCCTACGTGCTTGATTCCTTTCAGAACGCTGAAGCCAGCGCGAAGATTAACAAGAAGAATCCCGCTAAGGCCAAAGTAAAAGCAGATATTATGCCGTAAGCAAAAGACCTTCTTTTTGTAGCAAATCCCCAGATGATTCCTCCAATCATTACAACAGGCCACATAAAGCAGGTCAATGTCGATGCGAGTTCATTCGAGTTACTCTCCGAGTAGTAGTATGCGGACACAAATTCTGGATCGGTATTTGTGGCAATTAGCAACCTACTCTCATCGAGGGTCCACAGGATAGTTCCATCATCTGCTTCCTCTTCCTCTTCCTCTTGTTCGGAGTGAACATCTTCTTCAAAAAATTCCACAAAACTGAATTCAAACCAAGTGTATCCCCCGTCGTCTGCCTCGGAACTCGCAAATTGGCCGGTATCTGAATGGATCGACACCACCCAGGTGGGAGAGTCTGCCCATATTTCCCACCAATCGTAGCCATCATATTCAGACTCGAAATCACTGGATGTGCTAAAAGAATAGACCGTGAGGTTGTCTCCCTCTACAATCGTATATTCTGTATTGTCGTTGCCTGTGAATTCATAGCTGTTGTAATCGTATTCTGGTTGTGGAGTAAATCCTGATATTAAAAATAGAACCAATGGCACTCCAATCAATCCGAAAAAGAACCAAGCCACCTTCGGAACAATGGACTTGTGCTCCGGGCTCGCTTGCCCCCAGATGTCGTTTGTCCCTGGATTAGGTAGTTCGTTCACTCCTCCCTCCAAAGTGTAATTGGTAGTTTTTGGTATCCTCAAACTTTTCGGAGCATCTGCATCTTGTTCACCATCAAGATCGTTTTTCCACCATTCGTTTTCCATAATTACCTCACTGAATCCCTACGCACAAACCGTCGATGGATGGCCGAACCTCAAAAACACAACGGCTTCTTTTTCATGTCCACATGGAATTTCATCCCTGAAAACCGACTGCAAAAGCACCTATCGGATCGATAACGCTGTACTGAAGATTGAAATGAAAGTCTCCGTTATTTGGGCAATTCAACTCAATGCTACCAGACAGCAGGGTACTCATCGACTCCCAGCAGGCTCTCGGATAACACCACAACCATGACAGTAAATCTGGATTCCCTTTTTACATCGCAAACCACAAGCGTCTGATGATGAGGATAGGGCTTACTGGGACTCCGGGCGTCGGAAAGACTGCAGTCGCTTCCATCTTGTCCGATAGGTTCACGGTAATCAAGATCGTTGATCTGGCAGCCGAGAAAGGTTACCTTGGCCCCATTGATGACGAGTTCGGCGCCAAAGAGATTGACATTGAATCTTTGGCTTCTACTTTGGAAAAAGAATGGCAGGAGCCGCCAGACAATACGACCGTGATTGAGGGGCATCTATCGCATTACCTCCCCTGTGATTTAGTGATAGTGCTCAGGTGCGCCCCAGATATACTCAGGTCCCGTTTGAACCAAAGGGGGTACCCGGAATGGAAAATAAACGATAATGTAGAGTGGGAATTACTTGGTGGCCCATGGAATGAGATTAGTTCCGACCATGTGCCATGGATCGAGTTTGACACCACTGGCTCGAGGCCGGAAGAAATCTGTGATATGATTCAAAAATCCCTAGATTCGGAACTGGAAGGTACCGAATCTTCATCCGTGTTGGATTGGGCGGAGGATATTGGAGGGTCTTGATGTTCGAGCGCCTGAGGAAAAGGTGGTCAAGTCTGACTCACCCCCTCATCGTGAAGTTGGGGGACACAGATCCAAACATACTAACATGGTCCAGTCTAGTTGTCTCAGGTATCTCGTTCTGGATGATCGCCAATGCTTCCATGGATTCTTCAGGTGCTGTTTTGATTTTTGGCTCCATCTTGATGATTGGATTAGCGGGGGTCATGGATGCTCTTGACGGGGATCTCGCGCGACATCAAGGCAGTGCCGGCCCCTACGGAGACTTCCTAGACCATACCATCGATCGTGTGGTAGACATAGGCATAATCGTAGCTATTGGATTTAACTCAGACTTCGGGGTTGGTCCTTCTTTAGGATTCGGAGCGGCACTCCTCACACTGATGGGATCTTACATGGGTACTCAAGCCCAGTCAGTGGGGCTTGGTAGGATCTATGGTGGCTTCTCCAGAGCAGACAGGATGGTGATTACGATTATTGGTATGTGTCTAGCGGGCCTCCAGGCCGCGGATCTTGTGAGTTTCTCAGTGACATTACCGGGGGATATCGGCAGGTATGCTATGCTGGGACTGGATCAATTGAATGGTTTTGGCTTAGCTGTCGTTTTCTCCGCATATGGCGGATTTTACACATTTATCACGAGATTCTTCTCAGCGAGAGCGATGTTAACACAATCAATTCCAAAAAGCTGAATCTTCCCATGGTAGGCCAACCGCAATCCCTGCTACTTCCAGAACGACGTAATTCCAAACCAAGTAGAACAGTATGGAGATGGTGAACGTCGCTAATGTCGTGTTGATTACCCTTCTTCGCTCCCTCGATACGTCATCGAGCGTACAAATCCCCTTGGACCTGAAAAATAGGATTAGCCCATATGACAACATCAAAAGCGAGGTTGCATACAAGGCCCACCTGACCCACGAGTAATACAGGTTATTCGACAATTGATCTGCGGCGACAATCGCGGAACTCCCAGCAAAGAGAACCCAGATTACAGAGGGCAGGCAGCACATCGATGCCAGTATCGCGGAACCTCCAATCCAACCCTTCAGGTCTGTTGTCATGTCTTACCATGGATCCCCCCTAGTTATTTGAATCGGTGTTGAACTGTCAAAGAGCCTCGGCGAACTTTGATATGATCACAAATTGAATAGTTAGGAATGGTTTTGAGGGGAATCGTTATTCTCCTGTTGGTGTGCAAAAAGGACTGTGAAGCACCTCATAGACAGATTGTCAGAGCAAGAGCCTTCTCCAGACGAACATCCAAATGATGGGGCTTCCAATGACGAAGACTTAGAGAGGCTGTTAGAAACTCTTCAACCCAATATCAGGGTGTTTGGTTGCGGGGGCTGTGGATCAAACACAATCGCCAGATTGAGTTCAGAAGGATTGTTCAACAGAGAAAAGGTTCGAGGTCTAGCTGTAAATACCGACGCACAGCACCTATTACGTGTCAAGGTTGCAGAAAAAATGCTGATTGGAAGAACAGCTCGGGGGAGGGGGGCTGGAGGAGATCCGGAAAAAGGAGAGCAAGCAGCATTTGAATCCGAGCCGATGTTGGCAAGGGAGGTCGAGGGCTGTGACCTTGCATTCATTACTGCTGGGTTAGGTGGCGGCACTGGCACTGGATCAGCCCATGTAGTGGCCAGACTTTGTAAGTCTGCAGGGGCATTGACTATCGCAATTGTGACATACCCATTTTCATCAGAAGGCTCTACAAGGAAGCAGAATGCGGATTGGGGACTTGAGAGACTCACCGAGGTGTGCGACACGGTCATCGTACTCCCCAATGAAAGATTATTGTCTGTCGAAGGTGTACGAGACCTACCCCTCGATGCAGCCTTCAGGGTGGCTGATGAGCTCCTGTTGCAAAGCATAAGAGGGGTGTCCGACATGATCGCCAAGGAGGGGATTGTGAATCTGGACTTCGAGGATCTCCGCTCCGTCATGATGAATGGTGGTGGAGTGGCGATGATAGGACATGGAGAAGCCACTGGTGGGGACCGAATAAGGATCGCAACCGATGAGGCTCTATCCTCGCCATTGCTAGAACTGGACGTAAGTGATGCCAAAGGTGCACTCATCAACGTCGTGGGAGGCAGCGATTTGACGCTCGGAGAGGCAGAAGAATGTGCCAAGATTATTGGCAGTAGGATTGCCCCCCATGCAAGAATTATTTGGGGTGCAACCACAGAGGCCTCAGAACAAGAGGGGTATGTTAGGGTCCTAGTTGTGTTAACTGGAGTTCGAAGCGAACAGATTCACGGTTCTAGGAAGAGAGCGGACCTCGTTGATGCGCGGGCGAGGTCGATTCAATTCATTGGATGAAATCTGGGGACATCTGAAGTCGGCGTGCTTAAATGGACTCCATCGATCGGCGGCTTCACCCGAGGTGTTAGTGATGGCCATCGAGACCAGTCAAAGAGGACCGATAGAAACTCGTGTTCAAACATGGCAGGATGAGATTGAGGGACGAGTCCGTAGACTACAAACAGGATCTACAGCAAGGATACTGAAGATGGCAAAGAAGCCTTCCAAGTTGGAGTTCAGGCAGACGGTAATTGTCTGTGGAATTGGGATGTTCGTTCTTGGGGCTATTGGATTCGTTGTACTGGCTCTCATGGACAACGCCTTGCCATCTTTCTTTGGATGGTTAACCGGGTCTTAATAGCGGGGTGATTTGCATGTCAGAAGCGTTCGTAGCCTTTGTTCGGTCAGAAGATAGAGTATTGTTGATGCAAAGATCAGACGATATCGGAGATCTCCCTGGTGCTTGGGACGGGGTATATGGAGCCGGTGACCCAGATGACATCGAAGCAGTCACTGCAAGAATATCAGAATGCACGGGCATTGATTCGGATGCGCTCACCTACGTCAGATCGGGCGCTGCGCGTGGTATCTCGTTCGGAAAAACCTCCAGCGCACCTGCAAGGCTAGTCGAGGTCACTCCACTGCTCTTCCTGGGGGACAAGGCCGATATTTCGGCCAAAACAATTTACAAAAACTGTGAGTGGATAGACCCTGGAAGAATTGGAGAAAAGGAATACTCAATGCCACGATTGAGCGAACTATATGGTGACGTCGCCTCTTTCTTGTACATCCTAAAAACCTCGATAGGGCAGGAGCAAAATGTCGCAAAGGAGATCAGGGCAAGGCTCTCCGGAACCGGATCGCTAGAGGACATCCAAGATGAGATATTCAGCGTATTGCAACCACAACACATGAAGGGGTATGTCTTCGTTGAGGCATCTGCAAAGCATCACGTCGAGAAAGTGATCGGTAGAACCGGGATGAGCACGACGCCCATGAAGAACTGCAGGAAAGTACTCGACGGAGAATCGCCACTCGAGGATGTTCTCCCTTACCTTGAGCCCAAGGCAGCCACTGCTGGCATAGAGGAAGGCTGCATTGTTGAGATCACGGGTGGGGCCTTCAGAGGTCAATCAGCGCGTGTAGTGAGGGTCACAGAATCGAAAGAAGAAGTGACGGTTGAGCTCTACGAAGCACTGGTGCCGGTTGCATTGACAGTCAGAGCTGATCAAGTAAGGGTAACACAACGAGTGGAGTGAAAAGGTCATTCTGGTTTGCATCACGCTCATAAAGGAAGAGTAGGTGGGCCCGAACCGCAACGAGGTGTTTTGTGATGTCCGACCGTGATGAAACTCCTCATCTGATCCTACAAGAACTGGGTCTGAAGAAATGCAATGGTGATGTCGAGAGCGCTACTGAGAACATCACCATCGAGCAGATCAAGTCCGTTGTTGGAAAGCAGAAATCCAAACTAACGGGATCGGATATATCTGCGATGTGCAGAGAAGTCATGGGCACATGTGTTGCCATGAGAATCAAGGTAGAGGGCATGGATGCCAGAGAAGCCATCAAAGCCACAAAGGAAGGGAGATTTAACGAGCATTTTGCATAAGGAAAGACACGAATTGCGGGAGAGGTGAGCCTCGCAGACCGCAGGGGTGAAAAGGAACATGGAAGAATTACTGAGAAATGCAATAGAATCCGCAATCGGATCTTCGAAAGACCGTAAGTTCACAGAAAGCCTAGAGATAGCCTTCACCATCAAGGACGTCGACCTAAAGAATCCAGCAAACAGAATCCAGGAAGAAGTCCGCCTGCCAGCTGGACGAGGCAGATCCGTAAAGATCGCAATGTTCGCTGGTGGAGAAATGGCCACCAAGGCACAAGCCGCAGGTCTGGAGATTATTGATCCCACAACAATCGAAGATCTTGGTGGAAACAGGCAGAAAGCCAGAAAGTTGGCAAACAAAGTCGACTTCTTCCTATCCGAGATCCCCCACATGGGGACGGTGGGGCGCTATCTTGGGATAGTGCTAGGACCGAGGGGGAAAATGCCTCGTCCTGTGCCCCCAAACCTAGACCCAGGGATGATGGCTGCTGGCCTCAGCGACACGACCATTGTGAGGTCGAGAGACAGAATGACTTTCCACGCAGCATTCGGTACCAAAGATCAGACACTCGAGGAACTAACGAGAAACGCATTAGCAGTCTGGAACAGAGTCGTAGGTAAATTAGAGCGTGGATCTATGAACATACGGTCATGCTACATCAAGACCTCAATGGGGCCGTCTGTGAAGTTAGAGGTGGTATCGTGATCTCTCCAAAAATCGCTCCATGGAAGCGGACCAGAGTTGACGAATTGGTTGAAATCCTTGGATCAGATGGCGTAATAGGAATCGTGGACATTGACGGCGTTCCAGGCAAAAACATGCTGGACATGCGCGCCTCATTACGATCAAAATTAACCATCACAATGGCCAAAAAAACCCTCATTAGAAGAGCATGGGAGTCATCCGGAAAAGACTCCGAAACTCTGGAGCAGCTGTTTGAATCCTCGACCCAGCCTGCTATCGTTCATACAAATTCAATGAACGCATTCGAACTTAGCGCAGAATTATCGAAGACTCGGCAAGGTCGTGCAGCAAAGGAAGGGGAGCTTGCACCGATGGATATCGTTGTGGAAAAGGGTCCGACACCGTTCGGTCCTGGCCCTATTGTTGGAGAGTTCAATGCCGTTGGCATACCGGCTAAGATCGATAAAGGCAAAGTCGCAATTCAAAAGACTGTCACGGCTGTGGAAAAAGGCCAGCCGATATCTGCTGATCTCGGGATTATGCTCTCAAAACTGGATATAAATCCCATCGAAATCGGGATTATACTTACAGGAGCCGTGGAAGATGGCCTTGTTTTGATGGCGGATGACCTAGACATCAATGCGGAGGATGTGAGGGACGATCTGATTACCGCTGTTTCTGGAGCATTCAATCTTGCATGTCAAATTACGTACTTCACTCCTCAAACGATGCCTTCCCTGATAGCCAAAGCAAAGGGTGAGGCACTTTCGGTGGCAGTTAATTCCACGATAATCAACGATGAAACCTCAGCATTGATTCTCTCTAAGGTAAAATCCCAAGCCCTAGGGCTTGCTGGTCAACTAGATTCCATTGCACTCGACGAAGAGATCGTCGCCATGCTAAATGAAAGCACTTCGATCTCAACGGAGAGCGGCAATTCGTCAGATTCCTCATCTGACGAGGGTGATTCGGATGTTCAATCCGAAGAAGAGGAAGAGGAAGAGGA
>DAZE01000020.1:78029-122638 GCA_002507175.1 Euryarchaeota archaeon UBA558 | reverse complement strand
CCTCATCAGCTGATGGAGAAACTGGAGGCGAGGCCCCAGATGAGGAAGAAGAGGAAGAAGAGGAAGCAGGGTTCGGAGGACTCGGTGACCTCTTCGGATAAATAAAGGTGAAAGAAATGGAGTATGTATACGCTGCAATGATACTGCACTCAGCAGGAAAGACGATTGACGAAAAGGGCATTACTGCGGTTCTCGAATCCGCAGGAGTAGATGTAGACGCTGCGCGAGTCAAGGGGCTAGTCGCCTCACTTGCGTCCGTTGACATTGAGGAAGCAATGTCCACAGCAATCGCAGCACCAGTGGCCGCGGCGGCCCCCGCCGCGGGATCTGGTGGTGGATCCTCTGAAGCAGCAGCCCCAGCTGAGGAAGCTGCTGAAGAGGAAGAGGAGGATGACTCCGGGTTTGAAGGCCTGGGTTCCCTCTTTGGCTAAGTGTAACGTCATTAGTGCTACAATTGGAAAAACCATGTCAGTGTAAGCAATAATTGGCTTATGACTTGGAGTGTATCTTCACTACGTCGGACATAGACAACTCCGAGTCCCCTCGTATCGACCTGCCTGAAACTGCATTAGTAGCCCTGATGAAACCATTCCCCAAGTCCGAGTGCACAGAATATGCAAGGTCCCTTGCAGTTGATCCTTCCGGGAGCAATATGGCATCCGGAAGGATTTTGTTTTCTGCGTCGGTCCACTTCCCCTCGTCAGAAACTGGATAAACGACGATTCTCGATAAGCTTGAAAATACGACTTGGGATAAAAGATCGACTAATCCAGCGCCCTCAATACCTGACATCTTATTTTGTATCTTATCCAAAATGCTTCTCTGTGAATCTGAGGGATTATTTTGAGGTTCTAGATTAAATTTAGCGGGGCTATCCCCGACTGAATACGATATCAAACCCGCTTGTTTCGCTTTGTTCAACGCAAGTTCAACTTCCGCTGATGTCGGTAGGCAAAGCAAGTTCAAATCTTCAAAATCCTTGATAATTGATTTTAATTTATCAGGCTCTACCTTATCTGCCTTGTTTATTGCAACAGCCAGAGGGAACATTGAACCCCGTATTTCAGATGCCATCTTTTTGATCACAGCATCGCCCCAGTCCCAGGGTTGGATATCTGATGCGATATCCCTAGCGGCCTGTAGGCCGAGAATTGCGTCCTTTTCCGTACCACCCAAGCCGCTTATGAGGTTAGTAATGAAGTCTAATAGAGCCCTCTCTCCTCCAGATTGGGCTCTACGGGCTCCTCTGGACCAACCTTGTTTGAGTATTCCAGCCAGCCAGAGTTCGATTTCCTCAGTTAGGAAGTTATATTCGTCAATTGGGGACGAGGCCAATGGCTGTGAATGATTTCCTTCTAAATCGGTCGACATTGATCCATCTACAATTTGGATCAATGCATCGCATCTCGACAGGTCTGATAGGAATTGGTTCCCTCTCCCCCTTCCTTCGTTTGCTCCGGGTACGAGGCCTGCAACATCAACTAATGTTATCGGGATTAAACGTCGAAAATCTTTGCATGAACCTGTCCTTGGATTGCATATACTACTTCCACCATTTCCCCGTGAATCTTGGCTTTTTGAAATCTTAGTGAACAGGTCAGCACACCTGCATGGATCTGGCACCGGTATCCATGCAATCCCGATGTTGGGTTCTATTGTCGTGAAGGGGTAGTCAGCTATCTCCACCAACGTGCTGGTGAGAGATGAAAATGCTGTTGATTTGCCAACATTTGGCTTGCCTACGAGGCCCACCCTCATGGTTGCCCGTAAGGCTTGATTGTCAACAATCTACCGATTTCTACAATTCGGTTGGAGCGCCCGGTATTTCGGTATCAGATACGGGAACCAACATAGTGTCCACATCCGCACCGGCTGCAAGAATTGAACGAATCGTTATTGATTCTGCTATAGTGAAGGTCTCTATTTTTCTGGTATCTGACATGGAGTTTTCAAGTTGTATTCTTCCGTGGAATAACCCTCTCAAAACATTGACTGTATGAAGTATAATGGCAATTACTGCACCATAAAATATGACTGAGCCGACAACTGCGAATCTTTCAGACAGGGTCGAATTGAACTCTACTTCCAGTTGGGAAGTTGATACGTTGATCGATTCTGAGATTAGCATGCAGATTAGTCCGACAGATGTAGCCGTCACAAACATCCAGTATCCTATCCTTGTTCTCTCCGGGGATGGCAGCGATCTCTTCGTAATCGATGGATAGAGATGTAGCTGTATCCCCATGGCCATGGGTATGAAGAATAGCCAGAGAGTCATCAGCTCAATCGTTTCTAACAGGGGCTCATACGTATTCAAGCCCGCAATCGATGGGGATCTGAAGGCATAATTTAGGAGCCAAAGAATTACCAATGCCATTGAGGATGTGACCAGAATCGCCATTCCATTGGTTATTTCTGGTGATTTCCCACCAGTTCGGACCGTTCCGATTATGTTTGCAGACAAGGCAATCATGGGGGCTAATGAAAGGGCGATCAAAAAGGTACCAAACATCCTAGTTGAATCTGAAACGTCGGGTACAAATGATACTTGAATTATCAGACCAGAAAACAAACCTCCGTCCAGGCTCTGGTAGGCGGACGAAGTAATGATCAATCCAGCGAGCACGGTTCCACTTAGGGTTCTAGACCAAAGAGGGGAATTGGAGCCCATCGCGGCTGAATACAGAGAAAGAGCTGCTATGGACCATAGGAAGAATGGGACTGCGATTAGCTTGGTTACAAGCCATGGATCTGCGAGCAAGGAGGGTCCGTTTGTGATTGAGGACGCTATGAGGGATGCAGGGCCGGCAATGTAAGCTAGAGTCAAGAGCCAACCAGGTTCTTTTGGGCTCTGAGTTCTGTTTGCGAGTGTCAATAATAAATTTACCAAGACTGCACCATAGGCAAGTGCCATTACTGCCACACCGGCTAATGTTATGTCAATTCCAAACGGGTCGGGATTATGTGCTGCAATGAACAGTATCAAAACACCAACTGTCCAAGGTGTTGAGACCAAAGTGCCATTCCTCTCGCTTGGCAGTCCCCCCGGAGTTCCACAAAGTATCGGTAGAACATGGAATGATGAGCCAATGATCACCATCCCGGTAAATCCATACAATCCGGCGACTGTACCAGCAGATATCAGGGTAGATGACGATGGGCTGTAGCCCCAGCCTGACAAGGAGATCAAAGCGTATGGATCGTGACCGACCCAAACTCCGAGGAAGGTAAAGCAGATTGACACGAACAGCCAAAGTGTTCCTACAATGATCCATGCCCGCGCCGCTGAGCCTGGTTTCCCTTCAGCGAAATCGATTGCTGGGCCAAGGGCTTTCTCAAGCAAGAACAGGCCTGTCGGCCTCAGTACATCCCCCAAGACGCCAAGCCCTCGGCTTGAGAGAATAAAGAAACCAATCAGCACTCCCCAGAAAATCAGGAGGGTCTGTATATCCATGAACATATTTTCACTCCCTCGTTACCTCTGTTAGCAGAGTTGATAGGATCATCATGGTCCCAACCAGCATTCCCAGAATGAAGATCCATACTTGCCCCTGAAGTGAGCCAAAGGTTTCGAGATCTGAGATAACAGGCAAATTCTGACCAGGGAATACAATAGAGTGGATGGTAAGTGAAAGTATCACAACGATAAAACCCAGTACCAATAGCAACCAGGAAGATTTCGGCTCTGCATTCGCCTGCATGAAAACATCGACGCTTGGATCGGAATTAGCCATATGGACACGAACCCACCCTTTCGGGTGGCTGAACCAGTTTCATTGTGTCCTTAAGCCTTGGGCGAAATGAGTTGAGTATTATGGAGCAAGCATCAACCTTAGGGGGCTCCCTCGCCTCGCAATCCCTGTCCCAAATTGCGCAGGCGTAAGGATATCAGAGTTTATTTCGTCTGACCATATGTGGTGGCATTCACAACTCAAGTCAGAGAATTCGTCTATTTCTGAGGATACGGAGTACCTCTCAATCGCAGCGACAACTTCCTTGTCGCATTTACCGCAATTGTGTGCCCCCCTAATCTTTCCTCCTGCTGTCGGATGAACAATCACTCTACAGCCAGATTCTTTCACTGCATTGTGACTGTCTTGAATCATCTTGACAAGGGACCAAAGCCAGGGTGGCCTATATTCTCGATTTCTGTGAAGTCTGTCTACGATGGTTCTCTTCTGTATATTCATAGGATTTATTGACACCTCATCGCTAAGTTGGGAGACCTCCTGAATCCATCTCACAGAATGTATGAGAGCATCCCCTTCTGACATGAAAGGAGGTTTGAACATGAGGTATGTCTTGACTCTGAGTTCATTCTTCCTCAATCGTTCAACGGCGGCGTGCCAAGTCTTCAGATTGAATCCCTTGTTGACATGGAACCTCAGAACAGCATCATCGTATGCTTCCAAGCCGATTGCCACGGTGCACCCAGGGTGAATTGAAGAAACCCATGACAGTTTGTCATCCTTACACAGATGTGCTTGTGCCTCCACTACCAAATGTAGGTTCATCTCATATGTCTCACGAAGTACTGTCTCTTGCCATTCTATCGGGTTTTCTCTGTCCTCGAAAAATGTTCCAGATGTGTAGACCTTTACCATTTTGCAGCCCTCGAAATCATTCGTGATTTTCTTCGCATCGGACCATTGGGAAAGCATGTCCTCTAAAGTGACATTATCTCTTACGTCATTGAAGTACCCACAAAATGTACATCCTGATTTCCACCACCATGCACAACCTTTCGTCCTCAATATCACTGTTGCAGCTGTGCATGGTGTTCCATCCGGAAGGACCTCTGGAGTCAGATAGACTGTCGCGGGCTTTGTGGCATCCCATGATTCCCTTCTTTCTATCGAGGATGGGAGATTCTCTGGAGCCTTGATCAACTCATGCAGACGTTTCGGGGGGGTGGTTCTTCCCATCAAAGGTGCCACCATGAGGGTGCGTCTATATTCATTGTATTGAACATAAGTGAGAAATCGTGTGGCGTGGAATTAGTCTACAGTAGGACCTTTCAAACGTTCAGACTCATTTGGAGTGGCTATGGGCATCCTCTCCGCGTCGACCAGCGTGGCGAAAAATGAAGAAGAAAAAAGTGCCTTGCAAGCATGGTATTGGTACGATTGGGCCAATCAAGCATTTGCGTTGACCGTTCTAACGGTCGTCGTACCTGCATTGACTGCTAGCATGTACAATACCGCAACTGGAACTCAGACAGGAGATTCTTTTTACGCCTTGGTCCTAGGATTTTCCAGTTTGTTCGTGGCAGTTGTAAGTCCAGTTTTGGGTGCCATCGCCGATAGAATAGAAATCAAGAAGAAAATCCTGTGGGCCTATACCATAGTTGGGGTCATTTTCACTGCAATGATGGGGCTAGCCCCATTTCTCGGCGAAGGGACTGACTACATGTTTCTCGCTGTTTGCCTTGTGATTGGCAACATCGGATTCGCTGGCGGGAATGTGATCTATTACGCATTCATGCCATATGTTACGAGTAAGGAGGACGCTGATCATGTTTCTAGTTGGGGTTATGCATATGGATTCATGGGAGGTTCTACGATACTCATAGTCCACCTTGGATTGGGTCTCACGTTTGGATTCACTCCTAACATTCTTGCATTCATATTCGTTACCAGTGCACTATGGTGGCTTGGTTGGGGTTATCAACTGTTTTTGAAAACCCCTGAGCCGAAACTCCCGAATCCGAAGGAGTACGATGGTGCGTTTGCGGCCATAAAAGATGGAATGAGTGAAGTAATCCATTCGTTCAGGGAGATCAAGAAATACAAGTCACTCTCCGTCTTCTTGGTTTCATACCTCCTTTTCTTTGATGGTGTAAATACGATCGGAGGTGTTGCCTCAGCATATGGAGAGTCTGTACTTAGATTATCACAGACCATGAATTTCGTGCTTCTTCTAATGGTCAACATAGTCGCGATACCAATGACAATACTTGGTGGAAGGGCTGCCAGACGGTTTGGTACCAAGCCTGTGTTGACCACCGCGCTCGGTGTGTATTGCGTAGTCGCAATACTAGCGGTCGGATTCGCCCCCTTGGAATTAGAAGATGACCACGGGAGGTATGACTTTCAGTACGATTGGTCTGAGAGCAATGAAGCTTACATGTTATCCACATTGTACGATCGCGGTGTTGATTCTTGGGTGAGCGATTCGGGGGACGGCGATGCTGCGTTCCGAGATGCTTTCATGACTTACCTACAGGACGAAAATGGGATTGAGATCGAGCACTTGACTATCGAAAGAGCATCCACTCTTGCATCCTCGATGAATGATGAGTCGGATCATAGATTCAGTTTTTCATTCAAAGGGGGTGATTTAGACGGGAAAAATTCAGTGGGAGATCGACACCCCACCAATATCGGAGATGGTGAGCTTAGCTGGTGGCCGAAGGCTTTGAGGGAGAACTTATGGGAACCTCTTGGTTTTGGAGTTAATTCTCAGTGGATTCTTCTTGGTACGATGGTTGGAATTGTGATGGGCACCGTTGGTGCGCAGGCGCGTAGTATGATGGTAATGATGACTCCGAAAACCAAGGCTGCAGAGTTTTTCGGTTTCTTTGGGTTTATCGGGAAGGCTGCCGCTTTCATTGGGCCCATTATTTACGGACTAACGGCAAATGTGTACAATTCAAGGGTTGCCGTCTTCACGATAATGATCGTAATTCTCGCAGGCACCGCCCTGTTAACCCTTGTCGATTTAGAGGAAGGAAAGGCTGTTGCGGCATCTGTAGATTCCAATGCTTGGGAATCGTCTGATGAAATTTGAGGTGTGTGTTTGTGAGTTTCTCTATGGTGCAACGGCTACTTACTGTACTGATTCTTCCTTTCTTTGGCGTCCTGATTGGGATTGGCATCTTCCCGGGTTATCTAATTTTCAACGCTGTAGAAAACTGGAGTGTTTCTGCTGGTAATGATGGGTTAATTCACTCATTGTGGTTTTGCATTGGTCTCGGAATGGGATACATTGCAGGTGGCCTTGGAGTTGTTCTGGTAACTGGCGTTTTTGGAGCAATTTTCGCTTTAAGGGGGCGTGAAGGTCGATTCCCACTAAAATCCATGATTACAATTAGGTGGGGAATCGCATTGGTTTTCCATCGCGTTGCCCTCTTGTTCCTGTCAACGATTGTACCATCCATGTTCTCGACTCTATACTACAAACTGATGGGACTGAATATGGGCAAGGGGGTGATCATAAACTCGTCGAGAATAAATGACGCTCCAATGATTACGCTCGGTGATGGGGTTGTTGTAGGGGGGGATGCTACGATAAATGGGCACCTGGTTGAGATGAATGAATTAGTCCTAGCCCCGGTGTACATCGGTAGGGGTTCCTTGATTGGAGGTGGTTCTGTAATCCAGCCGGGGTGCAAGATTGGGGCAAATGCAATCATCGCATCAAGAGCAGTTGTGCCGAAGTGGACGGAGATTCCAGATGGTGAAACCTGGGGTGGTATTCCTGCGAAGTGTATCAGGCGGGCAGACGGTAGCAAACCAAGTTAAGCCTTGCGAATTCGCTCTATTAGATCTGCTTTCTTCCCTTTGGCATCCATGCCCTGCTCGATCAGAATCGCCCTGAGTTCAGCGACCTTCATTTTTTCTAGACCGTCGCCTAAATCCTCTATTTTTTCCTTGGATACTGCGTCTTGTGCGTTCTCCATCTGGTCCTTGAAAGCTGCCTGTTTTTCCTGTTGTTCTTTCACAGCTTCGACTGCCCTCTCAATCATGTCAAATCGAGTCTTGATTGCCTCGTTGAGTTGCTCGAAAAGACTCATGTGAGACTCATACCAGTTGTCTCGGGCATTGAGTTCTGCCTGGGAGACTCTCAGTGATTCGTCCAATTCCTCTGCTACCTCGAAAACGCGGCCTAGCCTTGCCGACTCTCTGGTGTACATCTCCTCCATTTTCTCAAGATCAGGTTCTAAATGCTGAATCCTCTTTCTCGCCTTTGCATGATCCATTTCTAGGTCTCTTATCCTAGAATCCTTCTCACTCAATAAAGACTCCAGTCCCTCTCGCTCTATTTCCTTGTCTATGGCTTCTTTCTCCAAGACATCAATGACTGCATTTTTCTCCTGAAGTTCTTCCTCAAGCCTTCTGTATGCAACATATAGCTTCTCTAGGCGTTGGGTTTCCTCTGCGAGTCTTTCTTCCAACTGCTGCACACGTTCCTCGGACATCAAGGGGGCCTGTGTCCTGAATGATATGAACCCTAATGCTATTTGACCATCCTCTGAGGTTGGTTTCAGTTAATTTCCTACCGACCATGAGACAGCAGCGATGGCCGCTGTGAGTCTCTTCGCGGTTGGAATGTGTAGTTTTTCGTCTGGACCGTGGGCGTTATTGCCGGGTCCAGCGGCTCCAGTGCACAAAAATGCTGAATCAGGGTACTTTGATTGCATCATAGCCATGAATGGGATCGTTCCCCCGACCCAAGTTGTATGGGGGGGTTTTCCTGTCAGAGAGTTGGATACCCTTTCAAGTTCCTCGGCGACATTTGGAGGAAGGGGCGGGGCCCTGAATCCATCCGCAGGAGGGTGTGCCTCAAACTTAACTTCAGCACCGAATGGGGGATCCCTCTCTAGAATCTCTGTCAACTCGATCATAGCCTTTTGTGAGTTAACTCCGGGAGGGATGCGTAGACTCAAAGCAAGATCGGTGTGAGTTCTCAAAACGTTGCCAGCAGACTCGACCGGCGGTAATCCTCCTGCCCCAATTACAGAGAGTGCTGGCCTCCAATTTACATCAAGCAGCATCTGGGCAGTGTCGCTGTTGTGAGGTTCAAGGGTTTCGACTACTGGCAAGGATCCCCACAAACTTTCTCCTACAACTTCTGCTATGGCCCCTGCTGTTTTGACATGGGAATCGTTGATTTCCGTGTGGAATGATGGAATCAAAATTTTACCAGTTCGAGAGTCCTCAATTCGATCAAGTAGAATCCTAGCTATTCTGAATGAGGATGGTATTGCTCCTCCTGCCATTCCTGAATGGACTCCCTCCTTGGAGACTCGCACGCTCAATGTTCCGTGTATTAAGCCCCGCAGAGCATCGGTCTTCCAAATGTGGTCATAGTCGGGGCCCCCGCTGTCCATGACCACCACCAAGTCTGGGTTACCAAGGTATGGTGTGCAGTGATCCAGATACGCCGGCAGATCGTATGACCCTGATTCCTCGCAAGTTTCGATGAGGAACGTCGCGGAGGGGTGGTCCATTCCATGTGCCTGAAGTGCTCTGATCGCACTGATGCAGAGATACCCCCCGTATCCGTCATCTATTGAGCCCCTGCCGTATAGCCATTCACCTCGTCTTTTTCCAACAAAAGGACTCAGGCCATCCGACCAAAGGTCCGGTTTGGACGGTTGTTTATCCAAATGTGAGTAGAAAAGTATCTCGCCTGGGAGTGATCCTTTTACTTTGATAATCAACAAAGGAGTCCTCCCATCTAGTTTGAATCTATGAGATTCTAGTCCATCTATTCCTTGACCATCGGCCCAATTCTGGAAAAGATCCAATGTAGCCGAGAGTTCTCCCTTCTCTTCCCATTTCGGCTCAAAACCAGGGGACAAGGCCTCAATTGTGATGAATTCCGAGAGACTGGGCAGAATGGATTTTTCCCATTGATTTTCTGACCATCTCAGTAATGACTCGTAGTCCAGCATGTGTCCTCCCATTATGCGCTAGTACATTGAGAATTCCCAATAATGTATGGCCTCAGCTTGAAGGAGCCAGGTGTTCCCTGGCCGTCTCGACGAGGATAGATTCGAGCGTCAAATTGAGGTTTTGCAAGACTTCGATTGGGTATTCTAGCATCCTTCCGTTTCCAGCCCAAATTAATGCAGGGGACAGTACCAATCTCCGTGCTTCAATCGGGAGTTGCTCGTTCATAGCTTCAAGTGCATTATGGTATATCGCAAGTTGAATCCCATGACGGAGTAACATTCGATCCTCAAAGTCAGGGCCTGGGTTGTGGAAATCGCTGGGATCCTCTGCCGACAGCATCCTCATTGTTGAATCAGTCTTTATGTCGACCGCCCTTATGGTTTGCCTACCCTCTGAGTCCTGAGTGCAGATCACAATGTCGATGAACCCCTCCATCTGGACAACTGCTCTACTTTCCAAGGTTGTTGCCCTCCTACCATCCGGAGTCCACAGACCATGAACAAGGGGTTCAAACTCCACTCTCTTCGAGAGCAAGAAGGGAAGTTCTGTCCGAAGTCCTTGAAGTGTGTGTCCATTGACGGTCTCTCCTCTAGTGATTCTACCCAAGTAACCGTCCTCAATGTTCTTGATCAATTCAGAAATTGCCTCCACCTTAGATTCAGTCATGGGTCCTACCCCAGTCTCTTTCAGTACGGTGTTCAAAAGAGTCCTATCGTTCAATCGATTTGGCCTTCCAGTCGTCCAAGAGTGTGGTAAGGGAGGAGTTGGGTCTGTCCCACAATTCCCCACACCGACCTCCACTATTCGGTGAACAATGGTACCCAACTCTGCAGGGGTCAGCGTCTCATTCAAATTCCTTTTTGGTTCCCTCCCTTGAAGTATCTCAGAATTTGAATCGTCTGTTGGGAAATGCAAGGATGACGGTGCGATCCTTATGTATCTCGGTGGAGATTCAACGGGAGAAAAGTCTGGTTTCTCCCTATCGGGAGATAGTGAAATGGCCTGCAACGCTTTTTTCATCCGGACGTATGGTGTAGCGTTGTTTACGCTTTGGGACATGCACTCGTGGCTGTGTAGCAAAACGAATTTTGTTCCGTTCCCTCCTTTTGTTCCGTCATGTTCCGCGTAGAGCGAAATGGGATCCAAAACTATCGTTCCTCTCTGGAATGGCACCTCCGTACTATTTTTGTCATCCGATGTTAACCATTGGGAATCATGATTTCGATTCACCCAATCTAGATGTCTCTTTGAGTTGGTTACCATGTGCCCCAAAGGCGGGTATTTCCTCGAATCGTGAGTAAACGACACTCCTTGGTCGTTTATCCACTCTGATGCCTTGTCTCCATCAGGTGCTCCCACGATTATCAGACTGTCCCTCGCCCTGGTAGCTGCGACGTATAGCAACCTCCTGTTTTCCGCGTCCCTTCTTGATTTGTTGATTAAACTCGAATAATTCCATACCCCTGATCTCAATGCTCGATTTCCTCCCCATGGCTTCGGATTCCCAGAGAATATGTCTGAGGAAACGCCAAAGCGCATCTGCGACTGATGCTTGTTCCCGACTTGCCTTTCGCTGAACAGGTCCGCTAAGATTACGACCTTCGCCTCCAAGCCCTTCGACTTGTGGATCGACATCAGCCTAACTGTATCAGATGGAGGTTTCGTTATGCTTCTGACTCCACCTTGGTTATCCTCTCTGAGGGACCTCAAAGCATCGGCAACGGCCAACAATGATCCGTCTTCTCTGTCTAGAATTTCTTTGATTACCGTGACTGTTCGCTCGGCGTTCTGCCTATCGGAGTCATCTGGATAAGCAATTAAGAGATCCGAATGGTCCAATGTCTCCTCCAACATTTGGACGATTCTATCGGATTGTGATAGGTCCAGCCATCTATCGGCCAAACTGCCCAATGGGGTATCTCCGAGATATTCTGAAAGGCTCTTGAGTAGGTTCTGATCTTGATGGGTAGAGGTAAGGAAATCGTCCAATTCATCGTCAGCCATGCCCATCAGGGGCGATCTGGCCACCCAAGCTAGATGGTGCCGTGAGTTTGGACGTGCGCACAACTGGACTAGCGCTTCTATGGCCATAGCCACAGGCTGATCGAACAGATCGCCCTCTAAATCCGCATGAGCGGGTACTTCCAATTGTCTAAATTCCCTCAACAACGCATCCCTAATTCCTGTCCTGGTTGCCATCAGGATCATGATTTCGTCAGGTTCCACTGGGTCAGATTCTATCACTTTCCATTTTCCGTTGGCCCCCTTGATCTTGATGGGAGTTCCGTCCATGAGGGCTTTTACCCTCAAAGCGATCAATCTGGCATTTTTATTGATTCTATCTGATAGGCTGCTTACAAAGGGATTCATGTGAATGCTCAAGTCATGCGAGGGGTCTGAGAACTCAGGGTTCATGACTGGACATATCCACTCCAGGTGGCCATCTCCCTGCAATTGTTCAATTTTATCCAATGCAGGGTCCGTGGATTCCATCTCTCCGTAAGTAAAATCATTCGGACTAGGGGATCTAAGGTCTTGCGCATCTGCATACCATCCACCTTCAGGAATTGTCCTATGTTTTTCTGAGAATATCTCTCTCCACCAAGTGTTCATCTCATTCAGCAAACCGGATTTCGTCCTGAAATTGACATCTAAACGAATCAGGCCTTCCTTCCTGGCGATTATGTCACTTTCAATCAACGTCTCATCGACGCTGTCAACCTGATCGAATCTGACCCACGGCTCTAGGTCCCTTCCAGATGCGATTCTCATATTCGAAGCAGTGGTGAAGGGGGAGTTGTGATCATGTCGTGGGTCTCTACTCATCTCCTTGGTCCTCAGTGGGGGCTCATGGGTCAGAGCTGAGATGTTCCTAAACTCCCAGTTATTTATCGATCTCAAATGGTTTGTAAATTCTCGAAATCTCGATGCTTCAGCGTGCCTGAAAGCGTAGATTGACTGCTTGACATCCCCCACATAACAAATCGTAGGTTGCCAAGGCGTCTCTGGTATGTTTTTCTCACCGATTTTTATCTCTCGTGGCCCCCATAGCCTTGCTAACAGCCTCCATTGCAGGGGCGAGTTGTCCTGAGCCTCATCGATGATAAAAGCCCGAAACCTCCGTCGAATTGACTTCAACGTCGCCCATCTTTTGTTTAGATCGGAATATGCTCTTTCGGCATTTTGTTGTGGGTTATCACTACTTCTGGGATCGATTGATTTTTGCAACTCATAAATTGCCTTCTCAATGTGGTCATCCAGCCACGGTTCCGAGGGTCCAGAATCGAGTATTTCTATCACTTTTCGTGGATAGAAGTGGCTTATCTTGCAAACACGAGGGCATCTGAGAAAAAGGAGTTCCCCAGCGAGTCTTGAGACGTCGTCGAAATCCCTGAGTTTTCGTCTGAACTTCAAGTTCCTTGAAATTTCCAGAAGCCCGATCATCGCCATACTGAGGTCCTGAAGGTGTTTGGATTCCGAGCGTGGATCAAGAGAAAATGAGTCCTTCCTCCCCTCAGCATTGACTCTACTTGGCGGGGGGTATGGAACATGGATCAATCCTGGCACTTCGATATAGCTCATGAATATCTTCGCAACCTCCATGATGTGTGTGTTATCGTTGCTCGACAATGTTCGTTTGATCTTGGAAATCGAGTATTGTAGTTTTTTCTTGGCCAACTTGGCTTCCTTGCTTGACCCCATCCCTGTGTAAGTCAATACGCCAGATGGCCAGGTTTCTGATGTCGGTATGCTGTCCCTCGGGAATGTCGTCCCATCGCCAAATAGGCTCTTTTTGGAGATTGCAAGGAGCTTTGAAATCCAGTAGATTTTATCCTCGTGGGACTCTGGATTTTGAGAGGTCAGAGTATCCAGAGTGTCTACCCTGGTTCCTTCATTCCAACCAGATTTAGAGAAGATGTGCCGGTAGCTCTTGAGTATGTCGACAGTTTCTTTGGAATCAGATTGAAGATCAGTGAAAGCTTGTTCTAATTTTGGTAAACAGACGCTACTCAGCATGACTTTTGTTAAGAGTGATGCCGAGAATGAGTCGCCGACAGTGAGATTTCTCGTCGCTTCCTCAACCAATATTGAGTTGGACATAAGGCCCCTCAAGATTTTATTGAGCTTGTTTCTACCCGAATAAGTCTTAATCAGACGATCTCTAGATTCAAGTATTGTTTTGGTTTGGTCGGTTTGCAATAATTCAGAGTCGAGGTATGTGAAACGATTCGGGTTGGATGGGAGTGACCAGAATGCATCAATGGTGTCCATTTCCAAAGTTCCTCTCTCCGCATCGGTAACGATCTCTGCATCCATGAGTTCACCGAGAGAGGCAAGATGCGGTTTGATCAGTCTAGTGAAAAATGAATCTATGGTGCCAATTGGAGCATCTTCAAGCAGCATCATCAATTGTTCTTTGTCTGCCTCAGAACGCAGTCTTGGGTCAGCCTCAGGGGTTGAGCCCAGCGAACCAGTTGAGAGTTGCTTTATTCTATCTCGAAGCCTTCCTTTCATTTCCTCCGCTGCCAGATTTGTGAATGTGAGTAGTACAACCTCCCCTGGGAGGAGACCCTCCCATTCGCTTGGATCCGTGAGTTCATTTGTATCGTTTCTCACTCTACTGAGTGATATTCTTCGAGGCCTCTCCGGCATTGGAAGTATTTCTGTAGCCCTCTGCCTTCGTGAAAGATAGTGTTGGATCACGCGCTCAACAATAGTGTTGGTTTTTCCTGTTCCCGCTCCTGCGTCGACTGCTATATGCGCGTCGAGATTGAGGGCTAACCTTTGACCGGAATTAAGTCGGATCATGCCGATTGCCCTCCATATTTACCTTGGTCACAAACACTGGACACCTTGCAATAGCGACAGATGGATGGATCGGGGGTGGGGTTGTAGAAGCCTAAATTTGCATTGTGAACAACGCTCGATGCCACAGTCATTCTATGGGTCAACCAAGCACGAAAGTGGTCAGATTTGGTATCTGGGCCTTCATCAGCAAATCTGAACATATCGCAAGTCAATGTGGTGGCCTCCCCGAAACCACCCTCCAAGACCCAACTCGGTGCAAGCTCTGAAGCTTCTATGTAATGATTTGAGTCAAAGCCCAAAGTGGTGATGCCAGCTCCAACTACAAGGTCGCCAGGATGGGATAACTCCCATGCTCTAGAATAGAGTGCCAATTGTAGTTCGCCGAACAATGCCCTCTCGTGCCTATCCCTTGGCTTTTCAAAATCCTCCCTCGACTTTAGATCTCTGATGATGACCATGCGCCTTGGTTTCCAGTCAGATCCGAACAACCTGAGGGGCGCGACTTGGTTGGATCCTTCATCGTCGTGCCATTTTTCCCCTTGTTCGTCGAAAGGTACGAGATCCACTCTGTCGATAACTCCAGTAGCCGTGAATGGCACGATCCTCCTGTGATTTTCTACTAATTCGTTTGGTATTTCAATCTCGATTTTCGGTGAATTCTTGGATAGGGCCCATTCTATTGCTATCGGAGCTGACCCGTCCGTTCGCATCTCAGCATCAATCATCGACCCTACCCTCCCATTGGGTTCAATCGGCTTGGGGTTAGCCAGCCAGGTTTTCCACTCATCTGTGTTCATACCAGTTAGCATCCAAAGTTTCTGTGTACAAGTCGCATTAGATCTCGTCAGCCACGGTGCCCTCTTTGATAACGATGTCAAGGCTATCATCATAACCTCGTCTTGGTTGTGTTTGCTTGATTTGATGGATTTCTTTCGAGAATGTAGGTCGTTCAATGTGCATTCCTCCCCTTCCTTCAATCCTAAGGTCTCAAACATCACATCATGATGAATCCCGTGCAATATGTTTCCGTAGGTTCTTGAATCGAGGTCCTGGCTGGTTCGCTCATCCTCCGAGAGGTTCTGCTTATCTGTCAACCAGCCTTTTCTCGGGCATTCCAACCAATTATTCAATCTGTATGGGGACCATTTTTTCCGATTCATCCTGATACCGGTGTGCCCTTGTCTTGACTCTCTTTGCCGTATATCTGTTTTCCATCCTTGGATTGGCCTAGGGTCCACAGTAGCACTTACGAATTTGGTGTTCCTCGCACCGATTACAGGCCATCTTCCATTCCTCCTTGGAGGGTTTCTCTTGGCCTTCGAGGTTGGATTTGCGATATCTTTGATCGGTGGAGTTGTGACCCATGGGACAGAACTATCAGGTAGGAAGCCATCAGAATCTGGTATAGTAGGGGATCTGGATGCTATATCATTGACCAAGTCGAGGTTTAGCTTCAACAGTGGGCCGAAGCCGCTGAGTGGTTTTCTTGAGGCTGGCTCTCCACTGAGTATTCTCCTCCCATCATTGATCAATCGGTCCCGTGGGCCGTGGGGCTCGGATTTTGTCTCCAGATATTTGGGATCATGATCAGGTCTCTGACTCAACCACTCATCGAGAATGAATGATGGATGTGCTAGGTCATCCTTGGTTGCATGAATTACATACACCTCGGGGGCTGCGTTAAGGAGATGCTGCATCGAGTGTCTAGCTGACTTTATCTCGTTATCCGGACTCGATATCCCCAGCGTGAGTCTTTCTTGTTCGCTGAGATAGGGGGGTTTTTTCACTTGCATGGACCACTCTGTCGACAGGTGTGTGAGTAGCACTAGGTCCGCTGTGCATCCAAGTGCCTGTTTGGGAGTCATAATGCGAATGTTTGGGTCCCTGACATTGCTGTTTTTTCTTTTGAATCCTGAAAGTATTCTTTGAGTTCTTTCTACCCATTTTTCACCCGAATTTGTGATCTCGAAGTCTAATGACTTAGTCATCATTTCGAATTTCCTTATTCTCCTGGTCACGTACTCGACAGCTTCTTGACTATCATTCGCAAAAGCACCACTATCGTGAGAAAGACCTCTTGCCTCAATGATCTGTAGATATCTCCCCAACCAGTCATTGGCATTGGATGATTGAGAGGGTAGTGGTAGGTCCACTCCACTCATACACCCCCTTGTAAAAATTGGATTTCTCAAGCTCTCACGATCTTCCTTTGACAGTAGAGGCGAGAGATTGCTCGCCACGATCAGCATCCACCATTGGGTTTGCTCTCTTCTGAGTGAGTCCCTGTCATCATCAGACGTCGTTGAGAGGGATTTGAGCCATTCGACGAGTGATCCTTGTCCGCCAACTATGTGATTTTTTATTGCTGAAGCCTCGAGAAGGTCCGGATGAAAAATTGGGATAATTTCTGGGTCTTTCGGATGCGCAGGGGTTTCGAACAATTCGAACACAATCCCCCTTTTTCCCAACTCTCGCGTTTTTTCTAGCGAGAATCCACGGCTGCCTATGGCGATTGTCATGTCTGAGATTAATGATGTCAGGATAGGATTCTTTGGGTTTGATTCTATGTTTGGATCAATCATAGATCTGATTGATGAAACACATCTGTTCCATACATGCTCTCTCTTGGCCCAAGACGGATCGATAATAATAATCGAGGCGTATGGATCGTGCTCTCGCTTTTTCTTCATTAATTGTGCAACCGTGTCAACAGTCTGCCTTTCAAGTCGTATCGAAATCTCATGCGGTTTTGGACTAGGTCTTGTTGATGAGGGGGTATGCACGGGAATCCAACTTGGCAATTCTTCCTTTTTGTCAACAGGGAATATGTCCTCAATTTGGAGTCCGTGTTCTCCGAGTCGGTAGCTTCCTGTGTGGGATAATTGGTGAATGGGCACATAAAGGAGTAAACTTCTGATAAATCTCACTTCTAAATTAGGTAGCGTGGGGTCGTGGTCCAGCATCAATATGCCATCTATCCCCTCGAGGGTGAAGGGTGTGTCCTGATTCTCGTTCTCAAGATGTTCAATGACTTCCAATATGAATAAATCCGGGTGGAGTCCGCCCAAAGGCTTGGAACTCTCCTCCAGTATCTTCTTGAACTCTAGTGCTTCGTGGGCTCCGTCCCATGAGTGCAGTAGATCTTCGGACAACAATGCGTTATGGAGCCCCCTAATCGCCTCTGTTTTCCCTCTATGCCATTCTCTCTTATTATCCGGATGGAGGATAGGGAATCTGAGAGTCTCCGCAGCACGAATTGCCAGCATATGTATTGACTCGTCCAACACCGGGTCAACTTCTATGGGTCTTTTGATTCGCAGGTCTTCGCCTATTACTCGCGCCAGTGAATGAATCGTGTGGTGCGCTGATCTGTCGAAAACCGGTACGGATCCACTCAATGTGTCCAGAACTTCACTCCTTGAGGCTTGGTTTGGGTGTATGAAGAGTATCTTGCTGTTTTCACTCTTTGTTAGACTAAGCTTTGCCTGATTGACAGCGTGGTCTAAAACCCATTTTGGCAGGGGGCCGGGGGGGACTTCTTCAACTGACAACCCCTCTTTGCGTGACATGCTAGAAATTCAAAAAATATCGAGGGTTATTGAACCCGGCGTTTTTTTGCCTCTATTGGCGTGATTAAGGCTGTAAAGACGAGGGATAAAATTACCAATTCTACCGCGAGTGAGGGTATAACCTCAAGGAATGTTTCTTCTGACTGCGACTCTTGCCAATCCACGACGATCAAGATGGATACATCATCTTCGTCCCAAGCCTGAGGAGGAATATAGTCGATCGAGCTGTCCCCTAGAGGAATGACATCCCTTAGAATTCGGTGATAGTATTCTTCACCGTTGGATCCCTCTGGGAAAAACGCTGTGTCCTCAACAATCATCAGATACAGCTCCGTGGAAATACTATCGCAATTCGATCTGCAGGCAGTGGTATCTTCCTCCCAATTCCAGGACCATTCAAAGGTGCCATCCTCCCATGTGAATGTGAACTCTGAGGAATTGGATATTGGAGGACGCATGATGCTATCAAGGCTGGTAGAATACTCTTCCTCGAGCGAGAAGCCAGCGGTCGGATAAGAGCCTATATGCATCCTTTCGCCTCCAAAAATCACCGTTGGTGGAGTCCTCGCATTGAAATCAGCCTGGACGGCGGAAGGACCATACCTACTGAGCCAACGGCCTTCAGTGTTGTTGTTCCCAAATGGGTCCTCTGTTTCGAACAAGTGCCTGTGATACTTCACAACCTTCACATCGTAGTCCGTAATTGTTGCATTCAATGCTTCCTCTGCTGGAATGCAAGTCTCGCACCAAGTTGCTGTATAGACCTCTATGATTGTCTGAGCGTGGTCCAAGGTACTTGAGGATGAGTTATTCTGGTTGGCAGGGAACCATGTGATTGCTGTTGATCCACTAGTGATCCCTTCAGTGGCATCTACCCATGGATCATCTGAGGATATGATTGATGCGTTGGCCCCCAGAGATAGTCCCAAGATGGAAAATAAGAGTATTGTCACAATGGACTTAATTTCCATGATCAACGGCTGTTGTGTTGAAAATAAGAAGGGTTCGCATTCAGGATATTGATTCGAATGCGCTTATCGTTCTTCCTACGTCGTCTTGGTTTATGTGTAGATGGGTCACTAATCTGATGGTGTGGTCATCTATTGTGAGTACATCAATTCCTCTTTCGGATAGACTCTCCTGGAGTTGATGAGATTGAATTTCTTCGGAATGGACGTAGACCATGTTTGTCGCCACGGAATCTAGATCCACTTGGAATGCTGGTATGTTGTTTATTGATTCTGCCAGCATTCTCGCATGATCATGATCTTGAGTCAGCCTATCAACGTGATTTTCAATGGCATAGATCCCTGCTGCGGCAATGATACCCGCTTGGCGCATGCCTCCACCAAACATCTTCCTCCATCTATGAGCAAGACTGATTGTCTCCCCTGAGGACAGCAATACGGATCCGACTGGCGCTCCAAGCCCCTTGGACAGGCATACAGAGACTGAATCAAAATCCCTGACCATGCGATCCAATGGCGTTTCTGATGCGACGGCCGCATTGAAAATTCGCGCCCCATCGAGATGGGATGAGCATTGTTTTGTCTTTGCTATCCCACAAATCGAATCTAAGTGTGATTGTGGGTAGACTGTCCCTCCTCCCCGATTGGATGTGTTCTCAACGCATACCATGGCCCCATTGGGATAGTGCCCTAGGCTACCTTTCTCTTTCCTGATGGCATTTTCTACATCATTCGGGCTCATAATTCCATTGTGACTCGGGACTAGAGCGATGGAGCAACCGGAGAGAGCCGCATAGCCCCCTCCCTCGTAGATGTAGATGTGACTGTGTCCTTCTGTTATGATCTCGTCTCCGGGGTTAGTCTGGGCCTTGATAGCAATTGCATTGGACATAGTGCCTGATGGGACAAATAATGCCGATTCCTTGTCAAAGATCGAGGCCAGTCTATTTTGTAGCTCTATGACAGTTGGATCATCGCCCAGAACATCATCACCGACGACCGCATTGGCCATTGCCTTTCTCATACCCGGCGTGGGTTGTGTTATGGTATCACTTCTCAAATCGACCCTATCGCTATCTATGTGAAGCACGATTGGGCCAGACCATGCCCCCCATTAGGGTATTCGCATTTCCGATAAGTTCCACTCATGTAGAATTTCAACTATCTTTATTCAACTATCCTTACTAATTCTGGTGTACCTATGGTAGTTGGGCGAATGGACATCATGATTTATGCGGTGCCCTTGGCAAGATCATGATCGACTTCGAGACGGCCGGAAAAAGAGAGTCTTTTCTGTCAGACAACTGCCCTCCGATGGGAATATACGAAACGCTTTACGCATTCAGAGATGCATTTGGCAGCTTCATGGGAACTGAGGGCACACATCCATGGTCTCAGGGATTCCCGCTGACAAGGCAGTTGGAGATGTTCGATGGCCCGCCCCTGCCTGATGAGGTTCGGGTCACCTGGGAAGACAGATTCTACCCCAAGGCTTGGGGCCACCCTAAACTGAGATCGTCGATTGTAAATTACTACAATGAAAGGTACGGATCTAGGATTACCCCTGAGAATGTTATGGTTTTCGCAGGCGGGAGGCCCGGAATATACACAATCATGGCCTTCTTGAAGGAGAAGGTTAGAGTGAGAATAGGAAGCATCGAATGGCCAGCATATCTTGACATACTGACTCAAACCAATACGGAATATGAAACAGTTCCATTTACAAAAGAGAATGGATTTCGGCCTCAAAATTCTGAATATTTTGATAGAACGAAAATCGATGAAGGGACATTCATCATGCCTGTGATATCTAATCCGCAGAATCCTTCTGGCCAGACAAGACATGGGACAGAACTCAGAGACTTGATCGAGATGGCTGAGAAACCTGGGAATGGGTTGCTATTGGACGAGGCGTATGAGATGTTTCACAGCCCCTCAGTCAGCGGTATCGAATTCATCAAGGATCTTGACAACAGCAATATCTTCTTGGCAGGCGCCTGCACCAAGGGGTTGCAGTCCCCAGGTATTCGAATTGGATGGGTAATCGCAAGCAAGAAAAATATCGAAACTATGGCCAACTACTCTAGCTTTGGCATGGGAGGAGTCAGTCATCCATCCCAACACTATGCTGTTGAGTTGCTCGAGCCCGATCGTGTCAGGAGGGCCCGGAAAGCAGTTGAACAACATTACAACTGGCAAAGAAAACGCTATGGTCAAGCATTCGAGAAAATGGGCTTAGGGGTTTACACGGGAAATGGTGGGTTCTACCATTGGTTGGAGTTGCCAGAAGGACTGGATAGCAAGGGTCTCAACGAACGCCTCTTCAAACATGGTGCTGCGATATTATGTGCCTCAGATTGTGACATGGACAGGCCTCACTCCAAGGACCCGGAATATGAGACTCCTTACGGTCGATTTTTCAGGTTCTCATTCGGCCCGCTTCTTCCCGAGAGTTTTGAGTCCGATATCGAGTTATTTAGTAGAGTACTGGAAGAATATAGAGCAGAAGTATCTTAATTCTCGGATTCGTAAATTGTGAAATCGCTCAACGGGGGGGTGTAAACATGCAGGTTGACCAACTCAACAGACTGCTCGTTCACGACCTGGTGGATATCAGGCTCATCTGCAGCACAGACCTCCCCGGGCATGTAGTGTCTAGTCGATGTGTGCACCGCCATCCCTGAATCATCTATTTCGAATGTTCTTTCTGTCGAAGTTCCCTCCAGAATTATGAATGCGCAATCGCTACCTTTGTGATCGTGGATGGGGGTAATCTGACCCGGTTTCCAACAGATTGCGACCAATTCATAATGTTCTGTCCGTTTAATCACATTCCTTTGGTACCCGTCGTCGGTGGATCTGATACATTTTCTGAGTGCATCGAGGTTGAACTGATTTGATTTCAGCCTGATCTCAAGTTCATTCAAGCCTGGTCTCCTGTCGATTGAATCTAGCCATGACACCAGGTCAGTCATTCCCGGACAGGAGCTTAAGAGGTCGTACCTTTCTTGAGTGTCGACCTCAAGTTGCTGAACCATCGAATAACCATGTGAGAGACATGAACATTATTCTTGCTGTCGCCATTGTCTAATGCAATTGGAGTTCTGAGGTAAATTTGTCTATCTCTTTTCTTGATGCTGGTCCAATCCCTAAGACCGTGACTGTGCCGGAGGGTATCTCTGTATGTCCAGCGTCCCTAACCAGATGGCATATCATTCCATAGCCTTGGACCTGGTCGTAGAGTAATTCCAGGTCCTTCAGATTCTTGACTGTTAGGACTATTTTACGAGCTCCATCTCGTCGATATTTCTCGAGTGACCGGGGTATCTCCTTTTTTGCCCTTAGGGCGCACTCCATGACAGCGTGGCCACATTGTGCGGCGAGTTTACCCACAGAGAGTTTTAGATCTCTGCGAGTCACTATAACCATGGTCATTTCATCAACTTGTGACAAGTCTGATCACCGCGCGGTCTCGTTTGATTGTGTTTTTCCGAGTCATGATGTCTCCAAGGGATGTGGAAAGGAGGATGACGAATACTACATTTCCAATGGCGTGATACAGATCAAAAACAAGTCCGTTCGCAAGATACGTCAGAAATGTAGAGTAGTCGTGGTTTAGGAGTATGCTTGCCGAGACTATCCAGTCGAAAGCGAAGGCTGAGAGCACGGACAGGGCTGTAAGTCTCCCGATAGCGATCTTCCCATCTATCAGAATCCTTTGTGAAAATGCCGAGCCCATAACTCCGACGAGGCTCCATCCTACGAATTGGAAAAACGTCCAAGGTCCATGTCCAAGGAAGAGCATGTTCGTACTGAGGGCGACGCACCCGGAAAGAGCAATTGCCCATGGGGCCCCATAATAGATTCCCACGAGGATCACAGTGACTGTCACAGGCTGAACATTTGGAAGGGGTTGGAGTAAAACCCTCCCGGCAATGCAAAGAAAGGTGACTAGGAGTAAAGTGACTAACGGGCTATTGTCGGGTAGTTTCCTCTCACCCTTGATGATTGCAAAAATTAGTACGGCAAAAACCGCGATGTTCACAACCAAATCCTGCTCTGGAGTGAGGGAGAAGTTGTGGAAATTGTACATGAACTACCCACCCGTTGTTTCCTACATAGTCCTTCTTGGGATATTGACTCTTTGTTGTGGATCATACCTGTAGTTATGCTGGTGTGAGCACCCAACTAAGATTGGTATCAGATGTGATCAAGAGCGTCGACGCGCCAACTTCTGCCATCACACCATCCTGATAAAAGCCCCAGTATGTGGACCAATCCTCGGCTCCCGAGACTCCATCTATTGTGTGGATAAATGCCCCCAGACCAACATAGTAGGTCACGTCTATCGTGAAGTTCTCTCTCAGTTGCAAGGCTTCCATTACACGATAGGCTGAGACATTCTCAGCCACGAGTACCGGATCGAAAGTTATACTCCCGTTCGAAAGTCGATCTGCAAGATTTGTTGTTTGGTTTCCTTCACCTAGAAAATCCAAAGTGACCACAACGCTGAGTTCTCCGATTTCATCGTCTGTCAGTGCTTCAGTTTCTTGTGTGCAGCCGGCAAGTGCGCTCGAGAAAACCAACATGGAGATCAGGATGGCTTGGTTCAGTGTGCTGGTCATGGATTTTGATTCAAGTCGATTCAGTCTAATAAGTTAGTTGACAAGTTTCATGTCCTGAAATATTATTTTTTGACTACTGATCTAATTTTCTCCTTCAAAACTCGGCTCACGACTTTTCCGTCTGCCGCTCCACCCAATCTTTTCATGACTTGGCCCATGAGGGGTCCGATTGAATTCTCTCCCCTTGCGGCAACCAAGGACATGTTCTCCGACACAACCTCGTCGACTATCGATGAAACGACAGACTCGTCCGCGGGTACGAAACCCAGGGCCTCAGCTTGGAGGCAAATCCAATCGATCCTTCGATCGAGTGGCATTTGATGTAAATCAGAATAATTGGCATGTAAAGAGGAGATTGCAATGACGCCATCTCTGGTAATCAAATCTTGATCACGAGCGTGGATTGCATCGATTATGGAAAGTATGGGAAAGCCCGAAGGGTCGATTTTTGCTTCCTTCGAAGCTTCGTTTATTGTTTGATCCAAAAGGGCAGTTGCAACTGACTGGGGTTTTTGTGGCGGTAAGTCGTGGAACGATCCGCTAAAGCAATCGTACAGGATGTCATCCAATTGCGCTCCCAAAATGGCTTCGCATTGCGTGGAGGATAGGCCGGTGGACATCAATCGTTCCAATCGCTCCGATGATTCCATCGGAATGGAATCTATTGCATGCAACCACGATTCTCTTTCAATTTTTACAACAGGAATGTCAGTTTCAGGGTACATTCTAGCCCCTCCCGGTAGTGGACGCAAGGGCATGGTCGTGCCATCCACTGGTTGGCCTTTCTTTAGTACCACATTTCTAACTTCTTTCGGTATTCGGTGGTAGGCCATTCTTGCTCTTGCCAGGACTGCGTCAAGTGACAGTCGTGCCTGCCATTCTGGTGCGATGCATAGGACAAAGGCGTCATATTCTCCTGTCCCCAATTTTCTTTTTATTGATTCAACGTGTATTTCTTCTATTCCATAACCGGGCAATTCGTCAGAGTGGATAATTCCCTTCACACCAGCCCTTTTCGCAGCGCCTGAGAGCTCTCTACCAAGGCGTGGGAGTTGAATACCAGCTGATTCTGCTTTCTTTGAACCCAAACGGCCAGATAAGCCCTCCAAGGGCATGGCGAATATGCCTTGGTCCGATCGGATGGCCGAAGCGATCATCTTAGTTTCTATCCCTTCCAAGGCCTCGGTTACATCAGCAACTCCTCCACGTAGTATTTTCTCGACAAGGGTCGTTATCCTAGCCTCTTCCTCTTCATCATCTGACCTTCGATCATCAAGGAGTGGTGCGTACCCCTGTTCCGCCCTGAGTTCGTTTGCAAGGCGAAAAAAGTGGAGTTGCCTGGCCATCTCGATACGGATGATTCTTGGGATCCACTCCAGATCCTGGCATCCCTTTATTTCCACTCTGTCGCCACATGCGATGCTTACGTTGAGGTCCTGCCGGATGCTGCCCAAGCCGCGGCGTACGCTACGGGTATCCCTCAGACGCCCCCCCAGATACCTCGATACTGCCTCAGCGTGTTCTGGAGAAGTTATGTCAGGGTCAGTTGCTATTTCGACCAATGGGATCCCCAACCTGTCTAGAGAGTAGGTGACCTCTTGTCCTCCTGAGTTGGTTTCTTCCCCCAGTTTTCTAGCCGAATCCTCTTCCAGACAAATTACTGATATTCCAACCTCCGTCCCCTCGACCTCGAATTTTCCACCAGTCGCTACCAACGTTGTTCTTTGGAAGCCGCTGGTATTCGATCCGTCAACTACCGTTTTTCTCATGACTTGGAGGTGGGGAGCGGGAGTCGCGTTGAGCATCGCGGAAATTCGGAGGGTTGTTTCAAGTGCTTTCGGGTCGAGAGGTAGAGGAGGGGCCTCGTCAAGCTCAATAAGGCTCGAATTCGGTGTTTGAACGTAGATGAAGGATCTGTTTCTTTTCTGCTCAAAAGCAGCCGCAGTGTCGATTTTTCCTGCTTCGCCCCGCGCTGCCCGTTGCTTCCTCCTTACTCTATTCCAATCATCTGGAATTTCTTCCAGATTTAATTCATACAAGATGGCTTCTTGGCGGGAATGCAACTTTCCTGAGGAAAGTTGTTGATGGATTTCAATGCCGCACATGAAGCCTAATTCTTCGGGAATCAGGCCATCTGGGTTACCCACATCGCCAGAGGGGCCAAGGGTCTCCATGTATCTCCCAGGTGATGGTTGCTCATAGGTTCGATGCTGCAATCATACGAATTCGTATGTTCCGGGGGTGTTAGGTGGTTGGTAGATAATCCCATTTTGCTGCATCTTACTCACAAGTGTCCGCACTGTGGCCTCATCAACCCCACCCAGCATTGCGCGGTCGAGTATTTTACTGATGGGCATCTTTCCATCGTTTTCGAATGATATTTCTTTCATGATTTGCTTTACGATGCTGCTCTGTCCTGCCTTGCTTATTCCTGTTTGGAGCTCAGCCTCATCTCTGATGTTTGACTCTTCTCTCCAATGTTTGAATATGCTGATAGCCATTTTTGCATCTATGATAGTTGCGACTTCTCTGAGGTGCATCCTAGCATGTGCTTCTGTGAGTCTCATTAGAGCTTCAAGAGCTCTAGCAGTCACGGATATTTCTGTTTGGTTTTCGCCCTTCGTGGAATTCAGGCTATAATCACTGGTTGCGGGATTTATCATGCCTTTTTGGTAGTTCTGCCTGGTTTGAATGTAGTATTTCACTATCTCGGATTGAGCCTCTGTGTCAATGGTTGGATGTATGTTTTTCTTCGCGTATGCGATATATTTCCTGAGGAATCCAGTTGTTAGGTGGTCGTTGTCATCAAGGCCGGTTTCCGTCATTTCTTCGGATTCTATATTTACGATACTGCCCATTTGATCCTCGATCTGGAGTTCACTCGACCCAGAGGCTCTGTTCCTGATGATGTGGGTGGCTATCCGTTCATCCAAACCTCTATCCGGTATGTCGCTCAACAGCCAGATAAGGTCGAACCTAGACGCTAGTGGCGCCTCGAGATCTGTCTCGGCGAACGATTGCATTATGCTTGCATTGCCCCCCCTGTACTCGAATCGTCCGCTTTTTGGATTGGCAGCGGCCAAAACCGCACATCGGGAGTTGAGTGTGGCAGTGATCCCTCCTTTTGCGACTCTTACTTTTTGTTGTTCCATTGCAGGGTGTATCGCACTTCTCTCCTGCTTCCCTATTTTGTCGAACTCATCGATCGCAGCTAATCCTCGGTCTGAAAGGGGTAGAACGCCAGCCTCCAATGCAAATCTCCCATCCGAGAACCCATCTTTTACCGCAGCTGCAGTAAGTCCCGCTGATGTGACTGAGCCTCCAGAGGCAAACTTTCCACGAGGTGATAGGTTGGACATGTAAGTCAACAATTGGGACTTTGCCACACCCGGATCTCCCATCAGGAGAATGTGGATATCCCCCCTGGTGCGTGTTCCATCAGGTGAGATTCTGGATACGCCGCCGAACAACTGTAGTGCGAGTGATCTCTTAACTTGATAGAGGCCGGGAGTCGCGAATATGGAAGGTGCAATCGAAGAGGTCACGAGTTTGAGGAGTTCTGGCTCAGGATGGTCATTAACGAGTTTCAATATCTTCTCGATGTCCTCTTGGTCTATGTTGATCTCGGTGAATGGCTCGGTCTCAGTCTCCATGCTTACCATGTTGTAGAATATCTCAAACAGAGGGGTTTTCCGTGTTCCTTTCCTCTCAGAATGCATCTGAGGAACCATGTTTGCGATTATTCTTGTTCCAGGGAGGACCCTGTTTACCAGATCGCCCTCCAAGATCACCATCCCACTGCTAGGCTGGGCCCCACTGGGCACTCGCTCAGGAATCTCCTGGATCTCTATCTTTTGATTGTCTACCAAGGAGCATTTTTCCTTGACGAGCGTGAATTTCACGCGGCCCTTCCTTTCACCACATCCGCCACATTGGAGTGGCTCCTCCAACTCAGTGTGATCCCTTTGCATGATCTCGGTTTCATAATCGCATGAGCACTGGAAAACAGCCCGATTGATGCGTGGTTTGATTTCACTGACCTTGGTGGCAATAACCTCAGAGCTGATTAGCCTCTGAACGTCTGCATGGCCAACGTTCCTCAACACCCTTCTACTATCAAGGGGAAGGTTGCTGACTCGAATGAATGGATCGCTTTGTTGCTGGAAGCCCATTTCCATGCAATAAGTCCTCAGGGCATTCGAACCCTCCCTGAGTATGTGATCGGGTTGAAGGAGTAGGATGTCCGCAAAATCAGGATCAAATGCCTGTAATTGATGGAACGTAAGCTCCAAGTGATCGGTCTGACCGGAAACTATCCTCTGGACTTCATCTGAAACTACGTCCTCGAGGAAGGACCTCCATCTGGGCTTTGCATCAGGGGCTAGCAAGGTCATGTGGTTTCCTCGATCGGTCTTTCGCCCCCGGCGCTGGAGGCCTATGAAGAAACCGGATGGGTTCCTACACCCCCTTGTTTCCGGTGGAAAAGCATGCATTCACTCAAATTCGCTTTGTCTTCTTTTGCAGGAATTTCACTTGTTCTCCGAGTGGGGAAACTTGAGGGACTTGATCATACTCGTTACGTCGTGGACTACACACGCTCTGATAGTGATCTGTTCGTTAGGCTCGATCCCGGCGAAGAGATACATGCGGCCTTGAAAATGCTAGCAGACGATCTCGGTTTCGATGCTGCGGCGATCACGAGCGGTATAGGCCGAACTCGAGACAACCTGTATGGATTCATGGATGAAGATGGGGTGTACCAGAGGCGAATGTTGGATCGACCTTCCGAATTAGTTAGCTTGTCCGGCAATGTGGCTAGGAAACAATCGGGGGAGGCGTTCACCCACATACACTGTTGTTGGTCGGACGATGACAACAATGTTCATGCCGGGCATATGTTTCAATCGACAGTCCATGTTGTTGCAGAGATCCACATTAGGGTAATGGAACATGCTTCGATGACGCGTTGCCCGTTGGAGGGGGTCGAGCTCCTCGGGCTTGAATTCGATCAGCGATAGGGAGGTCGGAACTTGCGCGTGTTGTTTTGTCATGGGCTATGGAGCTTCCCGGGCGGTACAAAGCCACAATATATGCAAAATGAACTGGGTTGGGAAGTGATCAGTCTGGAGATGAGGCGAAACGGGTGGGAATTGTCATCCCAAGTCAGGACTGTGAGGGAGGCCATCGACAATAATGGGCCCTTTGATTTGCTGATGGGATCCTCGTTCGGTGGGCTTGCGATTGCAAATGCGGTGAAGGGGCATTCAGAAGATCTACGACTGGTCCTCTTGGCACCTGCATTTGGAGTATATGATACCCTGTCGAGGCAAATTGGTGATTCTGAATTGGAGGAGTGGAAGAAAGCCGGGGTCAAGACCTTCCTTCCGCCAGGGTGGGAAGAAGACGTGCCAATTCCATGGTCATTTATGGAAGATGCTCGTCGCTTGAGTTGGCCTGAAGTGAATCACAGGACAGTCATATTACATGGACTCCGAGATGATGTGGTGCCGATTGAAAGCTCTCGGGTGTTCATGAGATCCTCACCACTCGTCGAAATCGTAGAGGTCGACGATGGGCATAGGTTGGCGGAGAGTCTAGAGTTGCTGCGGGATGTTGTTTCCATGGTAGTTGACTGACTAATCGTCATGGGTGCCTAGGAAATACTTTCCAATTTCCGGGTCGGACAAGATGTCCTTTGCATCCCCTGTGTGGACGACCTTGCCATTGGACATGATATATCCTCTATCAGATCTGGCAAGACTCAATCTCGCGTTCTGCTCAACGATGAGTACGGTTATGCCCTGTTCCCTCAGAGCGTCAATCCTCTCTATGATTTGTTGCTGGTACAACGGCGAAAGTGCAGCCGTGGGCTCGTCCAAGAGCAGGAAGTTTGGATCTGAAATGAGGGCCCGTGAGATTGCTAGCATCTGGCGTTCGCCCCCTGAGAGGGATGCTGCCAAGTCATGTTCCCTCGATCGGAGGTCCGGGAACATGTCTAAGGCTCGCTCGATGCGCTGTGAGAGGATGTTCCCAGATAGTGAGTTTCCCCCCATCTGGAGATTCTCTTCAACGGAGAGCGAGGGGAAGACGTTGTTCACCTGAGGAACGTATGCGATGCCGAGATTAACCAACTGATCGGTCCGCATCCCAGAGATTCTCCTCTCCCTGTAGCTTACCTGTCCCTCGTAGTAATCGGCAATACCGAATATGGCTTTGATGAACGTAGACTTCCCACATCCATTTGGGCCGATTATCGTCACAAACTCGCCCTCATCGATGTGCATGTCGATGCCATACAGTATCTGCACAGATCCGTAACCGCCGGTGAGGCCCTTGACATCCAATACGCGGGTCATTTCTTGACACCCCCGCCTTGGCCATCTGATCCCAGATATGCCTCTATGACCGCTCTGTTTGACCTTACTTCATCAGGTGTCCCGACCATGAGTATCTCACCCTCGTTCATGACGACTATCCTATCGACGCCTTGTCTCAGGATGAAATCCATGTTATGCTCAATAATCAGTACTGAGATTCCAGTCTCTGAGACAATGTTTCGCAGATTCGAGAATATCTTCATCGCCAGCGGGCCTGCCACCCCGGCGACGGGCTCGTCGAGGAGTAGGAGGCGTGGTTCCCCCATCATTGATCGTCCGATGTCGACAAGTTTGCTTTGGCCGCCCGAGAGCTCGCTGGCGAGGTTGTGCGCCATGTGAGGTACCTCGAGTTGGTCGAGCACCTGGAACGCCCTCTCGAGCCTGTCGACCTCAGATGGATGTGAGCGACCTAACCTCACTACGTCGAGGAAACTCGGTGAGAACTGGTTCCTCGGGGGGACAAGTAGGTTCTCGATGACGGTCATCTCGCGCCAGAGCCTGGTATGCTGGAAGGTCCTGGTCATTCCGAGGTTCTGGATCTGGTCCGGTCGCATCTTCGATACATCGGTCCCAAAGACCTCGACCCTGCCCTCAGTCTGTTCTAGTAGTCCGGAGATGCAGTTGAAGGTTGTGGATTTGCCACATCCGTTTGGGCCGATAAGACCGATGAATTCACCCTCCTGAACGTCAAACGAGACATCCTTCACGGCAACGAGGCCACCGAACTCCTTCCTGAGGCCATCGACACGCAGGGCGGGTGTTTTCACGACGGATCACCTCCACTTGGCCTCTCAGGTCGGTATGGCACCTCTGGGAGGAGGCCCCTCTCGTTGAACTTCAGGGATATCACGATGATTAGTCCGATGATCAATACCTTGACGTAAGCGAGGTTGACCTGTATGTCGCCCCTGAAGACTTCGTCGATGGATCGCTGGTGGAGCAGCCATACCATGAGCAGGAACACTGAAGCCATCCACGCAGACGACTCAGCAATGGCGTTTCTCTTGAAGAGATACCCGATGACGGATATAGTCAGCATGAGGAGGGCGACTTGGAATGGTTCTGAGACGAGCCATCCGAAAACGGTATCGATGGATACAGCGAGTTCATGAAGCGGTTGGCTCGAGCTTGACTGGGCTGCCACGAGTCTGTTGATCACGAACTCGTTCAAGGTGATGATCATCGCTCCGACGAGCATGCCCCTGTTGTTCCCCGCCCCTCCGATGACGAAGGCTGCCCAGACCAGGAATGTCGTTCTTGAGGGTTGCATGAATGTGGGTTGCAGGGAGCCGAGGTACCACGCGAACAATGCTCCAGCGAATGCGGCGATTGCAGCGGAGAGGGCGAGTGCGGAGGCTTTGTGGGTCATAACGTCGTGCCCATGGTGTTGTGCGACGTCTTCATCCTCTCTTATCGAACGGAGGATCCTGCCCCAGGGGGAGGAGTACAACATCGAGAGCATTCGCCAAACGATTCCTACGCAGACCAGGCCTATAATCGCCAGGAGGAGGTAGTAGGGGGCGGGCTGGCCGAAGTTGAGAATCTCGCCGATCGTCCTGGCGACGCTGTCTATGGTCTCATCGTTCTTGCACGCGAAGGGAGAGAGCTCGACGCCGTTGGCGTCTAATTTGCTACCTCGGCCACAGAACCACCATTGCTCGAGGGGTTGAGGGAACCTCTGAATTCCTATGGCACCCTGAGTGGTGCCGGTCTTTAGAAGAGGTTCCCCTGACAGGAGGATTCTGACAACCTCGCCCAGGGAGATCGTGATAACGGCGAAGTAATCGCCCCTCAATCGAGCTGTCGGTAGGGCGAGTAGCCAACCAGATATGGCGGCCACGATCATGCTGAATATCAAGGCCGGGATGATTGGCCATCCATATCCTGCCACGTCGCTCGGGGCGGTAAGTACTCCAACTCCGATGGCCCCAATAGATGCGAAGAAAATCACGCCGAAGTTCAAGAGCCCTGTGTACCCTGTTGACAAGTTGAGCGAGAGGGACAGTATGAGGTAGATTGAGAGGAAGGTAGCCAAGTTGGACACCTGCAGAGTCTTGGCGAACATGAAGTTGGAGGCTGGGTCCACAGGTAGCCAGACTACGAAAAGCAGAAGCACCGCCATCAGTATCCTGAAGGCAGATTTCGATCCGGACTCGGTTCTCCGCTCCTCTGTGACCCCGACCCTCTTGATAGCTGATGCGGATCTCTCTCTCATCCAAGCTCCAATGGAGGTTGTTACGGTCGTTAGCCTGTTATCGAGGTTGGTTCTTAGGTATTCGATCCTATCCCTCAATGTATGCAAGTCGCCTTTTTCACGGGATGTGGCTCTCGGACTTGATATGCTGGAGCGTAATGAGTGATACCTCGCCTTGAGTGACTGAATGGGGTCTTTGTATCGTTTATTGAATATCAAATAGGACTCATACAAACAGAATGCCCAAACCAATAATGGGACCCAAGGCCAGAGTATGTCACCAATAGCCCCCATCATGGATATCACTGATTGCTCGGTCTCGATGAGAGAAGCCCATTGGGCCGCAATCCCCGAATCCACGCTATCGGGGGCAACCACTGAGCCAGATGGGTAGGAGTGATCTCGGATGAATGATGTTGCCTTACCGATGAAGAAGGCGGAGGATGTCACTAGGAGTGTGCTGAATCCACGTCCGGCTCTGCGCTGGTGGAAATGGTGTGCTCCGAAGGGGCCGAGAAGGAGTCCCAGGATTGCTGAAAGACGGTGATCTGGGGGGTCCATGGACTTGGCTCTGTCACGGAGGCGCTCTATTTTCCAACGGTCATACGCGTCGCCAATGCCCTTTGGAACTATGAGGAGTATTGCAATTATTATTGCGTAAGGCATCACTTCGGCCAAAGCGCTGTATCCAGACCGTCCGATTGGGTACCCTATGCCGATCAGAACCGGTCCTGAAACTGCCCGAACGAACCCGATAATGACCGCAGCGGCTATCGCACCCGGTAAGGATCCGATGGTCCCGAGCACTATGACTGCGAAAGATGGGAGTAGTAAGGAGAATGCCGTGATGGGTTTGAAGAGCAGGGTTATGCCAAAAATACCGCCTCCAACACCGGATATGCCTGCAGAAAGGAAGGAGCTCGTCATATGGACTCTCTCGACGTTGATTCCACTGCTGGCTGCTAGTTCTGGGTTATCTGCGACTGCCCTCATCCTCCTACCCAGGCGAGTCCTCGTTAGAATGGCGAGGAGGATAAAGACCGTAGCGAAGCTGACAATCGGTAGGAACGCGTTGTTGTAGGCGTAGTTCGTGGTCTGCGCTGCCCCCTCGCATGTGGAGGTGATGATGTCGACTGCTGGTATGGAGTCCAACTCAGTGCAGTCAATCGAGGTATAGACCTCTTCCGGATCCAGGTCCCTCTTACCGAGGTTGAGGCGAGTAAGTATAGTGGGGAATTCGAATGATTGGCTTCCTTTCATCCAATCTGCATCTGGGACGAATCTCTGGGTGGAGCCACCGAATCTGAGATATGTGAGAGCCCTGAGGACTAGTGCGACTCCAAGGGAGGCGATCATCATGACGTCTGGGGATGCTTTTCGGTCTCTGAAGCCCTTGTAGACAAGACGATCGATTATGACGCCGGCTATACCGGTTAGGATGAATGCCCCAAAGAGCATCCACAAGAAGAGGGTCCAGGAAAGGTGGCCATCTGAGGGTATCTCATTCAGGGGAAACAACCAATCTGTCCACATCAGGGCTACGCCGACGTACATTCCTATCATGAAGAACTCAGATTGTGCAAAGTTCCCATACCTCTGGACGCTGTAGGTAAGGGTAAGCCCGACTGCGATCGAGAGGTAGGTCGAGGACCAGGTCAGGGTATTCGTCCCCAGTGATGCTAGGTCGATCAATACCGTTGCAGATGTATCCAACCCCAACAAGAGGATGTGGAGAGACATAATGACGTACAGGAAAAGAAGAATAGGAGATGTGGCAATTACACACGAGCGCGTCCAGCCCGGACTGAGGTCATCGAATGCGATCTTGACCAGTCCGAATCCGACGCAGATGAGGGTAAAGGTCTGAAGTAGCCAGACGAGGTCGGTTGGCAAGTTGTCGAGCAACAGGAAATCGATGCCGTTCAGCACCCCGAACTGTACTAACAATCCAGACGTGGACTCTATGAAGAAGAATGCCGAGACTAATAACCGGCGCTTCCATCTCTCGAGTTGACTCCACCGGCTCCGAACATTTTCGAGTGGAATCATGCTTCGTCCCCGATATCTGGCTTCTGTGGAATGGAGCCGGCACACCGGCTAGAGGATTAGGTGAAGCGCCGTGGTAGGCAGGATTGCCCACCACGGCGCGTTGCGTAATTCCCAGATCTTATCGATCTTAGACTCAGGCGGTTGCGGTTGCTACGCCGTTCTCAGCTGTCCAGTACTTCGAGCAGGTGTACTGGTCGACGCCGTCGTACGAGCAGATGTCATATCCATTGCCGCCAATGTCACCGTTGTCGAGGAAGTTGATGACGCCCGAGGCGCCCGCGTATCCGTTACCGGTAGCCTTGATTCCTTCGTCAGCTGACACGCCGTTGTGGTTCACAGCAGCCATGCCGACCATCATGACACCATCGTAGGTGGTCAGGTCGTATGCCTTGATGCCACCGGATGGCGCGTTGTCGTCATAGCGCTGGCTAAAGTCGCCGGCGCTTGATCCAGCGCGTGGCTGGGTGACGGTCATGCCGTTGAGCAGTGAGTCGTCTTGCATCTCAGTGTACATTCCCTCTCCAGCAGGGCCGTCCCCGCCGAAGATGTGACCGTCCCATTCTGCCTCATGCAGGGCCTCTATGATAGCGACCGCATCGGTAATGTAGGATGATAGGTAGACAGCTGTGCAGGTTGTGGAAGCAGCCATCTGTTCTGCGATTGCTGCGAAGTCTGTGGTCGTCTGAGCGTAATCGTAGCGACCGACGTCACAAAGCTTGTCAGATCCCCATGCGTCGATAACCGCGTCAGCGAGTCCAGCGCCGTAGTCATTGGTCATCGCGAACACTGCTAGGGCGCCTTCTGCGACGCCAGCGTCAGTCATCATGTCAGCACCCGCTGGGCCCTGGATAGCATCGCTTGGCACGTTCCTGTAGAACATCGGGTATGCTGAAGCGTCCGATAGGCCTGGGTTGGTGCTCGCGTAGGAGATCATTGGGATCCCAGCAGCGGACAGTACGGCGTTGGCTGCCATAGAGGCACCGGAGCAAGCCGCACCCACGACAGCGTAGACACCGGAGTCGACCAAGGTCTGAGCAGCAGGGCCTGCCATGGTCTCGGAACATCCGGAGTCCGCCTCTATCAACTCGAAGTTGTAGTCAGGGTACATGGCAGTCAGATCTCCGATAGCCTGATCCGCGCTCCACTTGAACACTGGAGCGTTGGGCTCTAGGTCTCCAGTGATCGGGTTTAGGAAACCGATCTTCACAGTCGTCTTTTCGTCGTCGTCGTCTCCACCAAGGCAGCCTGCGAAAGCAGCCGCAAGCATACTCAATGTCATCATTGTTGCAATTATTTTTGTTGTTTTCATAAGCGTCACACGCTCCTAGCGTATTCATGAGTTGATAGTCTCTATTTAGTTCCTCTCCCCGTATTTATTCCATGTATTGTCACTGATTTTAACGAACGATAATGATTATCGGCACGAATTCTCGCTCTGGTTTTCCACATCTACACTGATCAGACAACATGCAGAGATGGTATCAATAACCTGCCACTCTGGGCTGAACCATGACCGGAGAGGGTGGAATGACCTACTCTGGTGCAGGAGTGGACATTGATGCTGAGTCATCTGCGGTGGCATCTCTGATCAACAGCTTAGCTGACTCTACTAGAAAAAAGGGGACGAAGGGTGCCCCGGTTGAATTGCAAGGTGGTTTCGGAGGGCTAATCGAGTTTGGCTCGAATTGGCTGGCACTTGCGACGGATGGTGTAGGGTCGAAATTACAGATAGCAAATTCACTTTCCCGATACGAGGGCGTTGGGATGGATTGCGTGGCAATGAATGTCAACGATCTCTTGTGCGTCGGCGCAGAGCCGTTGGCATTTGTGGATTACATCGCCGTCCCTACACCATCGAACGATGCACATAGCCGGATTGGGGAGTCTCTTTCCGAGGCTTGCATGCGCGCAAACGTCACCTTGGCGGGAGGGGAGACTGCAACTCTGCCTGGGATCGTGACTGAGTTGGACCTCTCGGGGACCGCACTCGGATGGCTTCCGTCTGGAAAGGCGATAGCTGGAAGTGAAATCCGCCCAGATGACGTTCTGATAGGATTCCCAAGTAGTGGTATTCATTCTAATGGATTTTCCCTTGTTCGAAAGGTTGTCAACAAATCGGGTGTGAGTCTGACGGAACCATGCCCATTCTCCCCTGAGCACGAGTCCCGTTCCGTTGAGTTTGACCATGGGGACCTTGGAAGCGTCTTGTTGAATCCGACAAGAATCTACGTCGATCCGATCGTAGAGCTTCTATTCTCTGACATGGCAATTTGTAGAAGAGAGAGCATACATGGAATCGCACACATAACCGGAGGGGGGCTTTCCAATCTGCTGAGGCTGAATCAATCTGTTCAGTTCTTGATCGCAGATCCCCTCGACCCTCAACCTGAATTCGAGTGGATCGCATCAGAAGGGCGGGTTTCTGATTGGGAGATGCATCGAGTATTCAACATGGGCATGGGAATGGTACTTGTGGTGGATCAATCAGTGGCCACAGGGATAGAGAAGTGGGCCTCAGAAAGGATTCCCGGCACCAAGATCATCGGAAAGGTCAGCCATGGAAGCGGAGTTGTGCACACTCCCCTCAACCTGGTCTATGACCAATACTGATTGAGCGAGCAATCCATGAATCCCTAGCCCTGCGTGCACGCATGGACCCGCATGGATGGCCGGGAGTCCCTTACCTGGAGGGATCTACAGAACACAGAGTTCCTATCGCCGTTGATCGAGGCAGGAGGGGTCCTGCGGGCAAGGGAGGGGATGGTTTTCTCAACCCTGCTATGTCAGGAAACAGAACCCGGAGTGTACTGATGCTCAAACATCTGGCCAATTCTTCACTTGGAGGGGTTCAAAGGATTCAGACTATCGATTCGATGTGCGCAACAGGAATAAGGACCAGGCGGTGGTTGAATGAGCTGCCCGGGGATATAGCATCCAGGTTGAGAGTGAAAATGTGTGACATGAATGAAAACGCACTTCAGTGGGCTCGTTCAAATCTGCGCCACGACCCCCTTGGACACAATGTATCTGTTATTCGGGGGGATGCGAGGAAGGAGCTCCTTTCCCAAGGCTGGCATTGGATTGACATAGATCCCTATGGATCTCCGATGCCCTTTCTGGACCTAGCGATGCAAGCAACCGCACGAAGATCTGTAGTTTCGATTAGTGCAACGGACACGGCCGCATTGAGCGGATCATCTAGGGGGCCGCTGAGAAGAAGGTACGGCGCTCAAGTGCGGCTAGATCCTCTGAAGCACGACAGCGGCCTCAGGGTTCTACTGGCAGCAGCTGCAGTCGCAGCAGCGCGACACGATCGAGCGATCACTCCTCTACTATCAGTTTGGGATTCGCATCACTTGAGGATCACAGTTCTCGTGGATAGGTCAAAGAGAAGGGCTAACGCTTACCAGGATTCCATCGGATGGAGAGTCGCGAACCCCTCTCAGAAGGACGTTGAATTGGCGATAGGGGCAGGTCTGTTGCCACCTCATGATGCAGGGAGTACCCCAATGCACGTCATGCTGCCGTTGAGTGCAACCCCCTCCGATAGATCCAATGTTTCGGGGCCACTATGGACAGGGATCATGGGGGACGCTGAACTGATGAGATCCTTGTCCGGTGAAGCGGCTTCGCTGATATGCGGATCGGGAGATTCAGCGCTCGACACGAACGAACAGAAGTACGCTAGGCATTCAGTCAGGAATATCGAAAAGGAAGCAAATGCCATCCATGGCACTCACTTGGTCGTGACTGACTCGCTTCCGGGATTCTTGGGCGGAGGTGGTCCCCCAAGCCCGTTTAAGATGGCGGAAGGGCTCAAATCAATGGGTCATTCAGCGGAGGTCTCGCACTATGGAGAGCCTTCTTTCAGAACCGATGCTCCGTGGAGTTCAGTCGTCGACCTCTATAGGAATAGAGTCTAACTAAAATTATCCACCTATGTAGGACATCTCGATTCTGTTCCTGTCCTTGTGCGAGTCTGTCCTTATCTCGGAGTAGCGATCGCTTCTGGATCTCCAGAAGCGTGATATCTCCTCCTCTAGGTACTCATCACTCCGACCTTGCCTTATCGGACTCAAGAGGTCCAAACCCTTGCTCGAGAACAAGCAAAGGAATAACCGCCCATCTGCAGATATTCTCGCTCTGGAGCAATTACCGCAGAATGGCTCGGTGACGCTGGAAATTATTCCTACTTCTCCTCCGTTCTCCAATCTATACATTTTGGCAACATCATTGGCGTTGTTCGGCTTGATGGCCTTTGCCGCACCGACGATCTGACGGATCTCCTGAGCCGGAACCACATCGTCCATTTTCCAACCGTTCGTGCTTCCCACGTCCATGTATTCGATGAACCTCACAGCGATATCCCTGTCTGAGAACCTGGCGATCAGATCGAGCATCTCACTCTCATTTACATTACGTTTCACAACAGTGTTGATTTTTATCGGTCCGAGTCCAACTGACTCTGCGGCCTCTATGCCCGCTAAGACCGCGGCCACGGTGTGACCCGAGTCGGTAATCGAGGCGAACGTCCCTTCATCGATGGCATCCAGACTTACTGTGACCCTGTCCAAACCAGCAGCGGACAGAGCTGGTGCGTATCGGGGCAGCAATACCCCGTTTGTGGTCAATGCGAGTTCGACCTCCCTCAACGAAAGAGCGGAGACTAATTCGGACAGATTCTTTCTCAACAGTGGTTCACCCCCGGTGAGTCGGACCTTAGCAACGCCAAGCCTAGTGAATATGCCGACAATCCTGTCAATTTCTTCAAAAGTCATTATGTGATTCTTCTCAAGGTATGGGAAGTCCTTGCCAAATACCTCTTTTGGCATGCAGTATGTGCATCTGAAATTACACCTGTCTGTGACAGAGATCCTCAGGTCTCGCAAGGGGCGGCCTAACTTGTCTAGGAGTGTGACCATCTCGACCAACCCAATCGATCCCTCAGAATTAGGCTTCCGGGTTAGAAGTAGGTTCAAGGCTCACTGCCCCTTGCCATGTTCAATGCTTACGATCAGCGATAGGGCACATGAGATGCTATTGCACTACTCCGCACAGGCTGAGGAGGGAGTCGCCATGGCTCTCAGAATAGAGATCGTGGGACGTGGCCCCAAGGGCTTTCAATATGACCTCCAATTCGTCAGCAACGAGGAGTCGAAAGATGATGACGTGACCCAAGAAATCAGGGGATTCCAAGTCAGAATAGCCTCTAGAAGCGCCAAGTACCTTGATGGTGCGACGCTGGATTTCAAGGAGACTCTCATGGGAGGGGGTTTTAGCTTCGACAATCCCAACCCACTCTGGTTGGACGATTTGTCAAAGAGAGTAGCGGAAGTAATCGACAAAAATGTGAATCCCGCTGTAGCGTCCCATGGCGGGCACGTGGACCTGGTTGGCGTTGACGATGGAAAGGCGATCATTGCGTTTGGCGGTGGATGTCAGGGCTGTGGGATGGCTGACGTCACCCTGAAGCAGGGCGTGGAGGTAATGATCATGGAAAATGTCCCCGGGATAATCGAAGTAATTGACGCGACCGATCATGCGGCGGGTGCTAACCCGTTCTACTAACCAGAAATCAATACACCATGCTTATCTCGTCATCGTCTGGGTCATCTTTTGGCGCTGGCAAGGCAGATGATTGGGCCCTCTCAAAGGCTTCCCTCACACGGTTCTCAATTTCCCTGGCTTCATCCAACAGAGTTTGGACGGGTATTTCGATATCCATCAAATCACAGAGTGATTCGACGGCAATCAGAGCTGCTCTAGCATCTGGGTAGACCGGATTGCATTCTGCGAGGAGGACCGTAATATCCAATCCTTGTCTCTCACCCTCTGCTAACAAGAATCCGGAGACTCCCGTCACAATGCCTTGCTGGATTCGCTGGATACCCCCTGCGTCCAACGCATCTCGACCGCTCTGGAGAGATGCCACGCCCCAAATATCTCCATCTTCTTTGAGTCCAAGATCTTCACTAACAAGGCCGTCAATGATGACCAATCTATCAAAACCTCCTTTTTGAAACCACTCCAATACTGTATTTCCGAACTGAAAATCACTTGCTTGGGGGAATTGAATCTCGGAAATAAATACACCCATTTCCTCACCTTGATACACCCTCACAGGATGTTTTGGGACTGATTCCTGAATTAGAGCGATTGCAGGGAATTCAGGGTGTATGACGGTCCCCATGGGCTTCAATCCCAGTGATGTAATGAGGTGGGAGGCTGCAATAACACCCACTGATCCGACCGTCGTCAGTCCGCATACGGCGACGCCGCCGAGAGTCGAGGGGTCAGCACCGCTTTGTAGAACCAGAGGGTAACCTTCTCCAGTTGCGTCTGCCATGTTCGTTGGAATGGTTGCTTCATCTTCAAATCAACGGTCGTTTGGAGTCGGTCGCTATTGCGATTTGCGAGCACAAAGAATTAACATGATGCCCGATCAAGGTACCACCATGAAGGATGAGGTTGACGAAGCTCGACTATACCTACAGATCGGCGATGTAGAGGTATCACTCAGTGGAAGCATCAGGGAGGTAAACGACCGGTGGCAGAGCATCAAGGATGAAGATGATTGGAAATCATCTATCGCACTAGTGTCCAGAGCAAGCAAAGACGCGAGCATGCTGTACAACAAACTTCCATCGAGGGGGGGAGCCGGTCTTGCAAGGATGATCGATAATTGTGGTCTTCACAGGACAACTGACCTCATTCTAGCGGCGATCTACTATCTTCGAACAGTTGAGATGGAAGACGATTCCCCACCAAGGATACTCAAGAAATTGTTATCTTCGACTGGGAAATGGACGGAAGAAGACATAGAAAAATGGAATATATCTCTGTACATTAACAGAATGATCGAGGGGGGAGGCGGTGATGATAAGACCCCGTTGTTGACCTATCCACCAGGCAAGGACAAAAACCGACATGTGATACTCACAAGCGCAGGGGTCGAACATCTAGAGAGGCTATCAGCGTGAGGGAAAAACAAGAGAATGAGCGAAAGGATTGGTCATATACTTCCCATGTAAGGGCAGACCTTAGGGGGGCAAATCTGTCTGGAGCTGACTTGCGTCGGGCGATTTTTGATGGATCAGATCTCGAAGGAGCTGATTTATCCGGTGCGGACATGCGAGGAGCATCCTTCAAGCATGCGAATTTGATGAAAGCCGCGTTGGACGGATCTGACATGAGAGATGCTCGATTCGTCAAAGCTAAATTAAGCCTGTCCAACATGCAGGGTGCTAAGATGGATGGAGCAGACCTAAGGGGCATACGTGGACGATATGCAATTTGGAGGGATGCGAATTGGTGGGACGCGAAAATGGACGATTCACTGAGGAAGGCGCTTGGGAAGAAATGGCCTAAACCCTGATTTCATTCCAAAATGCTATCTAAGCCTTCTCTGACCCATATTGGGATGTCTAATTTGTCACAAATAGAATCCATACTTGTGCATACGGTAGTTTGTACCGCGCTCCAGCAAAGCTCATTCGACTGATTATAAATTCTAAACCGCCAAGATATCGACGTTTTTCCCATTTTAATGACGGATATCTCACAATGAGCGACATCCCCGTAGATCATAGGTTTGTGAAATGTGGCTTCGCTGTGTACCAGGGGCAATGCCAACCGTTTTTCTTTGAGTACGGCGGGATAGCTGATCCCGCACAACGACTCCCAAATTTCCTCGAAGAATACGTGTGCCAGATCCCAATACCTTGGGTAGTAAACTATGCCAGCAAGATCAACCATAGGGAAGTCTATTCTGCGGGATGACCTGAATACCATGGAGTTGCTACCGCGATTGTCCTCATATCGCTTGTGCATGGTGGGCTTTCAACAAATCACTTACGGGGAGACGTTAGCAAGATTGTTGCAGCCATGGATGACTCATTGGCAGATGGGTAGTTTACCGTGTTGTTCGAATACGGAATTGCCCATTGGCTATCTTCATGCCCGCAACGTCTGTCGGCCTCGGCGTCTATTGGGGCCCCATACGTGAACGAGGCAACGGAAACTCCGAGGTGAGCCCCCGACAGAACGGTCATCAGCAGCTGTTCCACTGCTGCCGTAGAAGTTGACCATTGAGGATTGATGGCGACCGTAGCGACGCCCAGAGCCGTGGCTGAGAGCGATGCCAAAACTGCGATGTGCATGAACATCGCGTTCTTTTCTGGCTTCATCCTTGAGCCTAGCGCAGAGAAAACCATCAGACCACCGAAGAGCGCCGGGAACAAAGCCGTCATGTATCCGGTGAATATCCAAAATACAGATCCCAATGCAATCAGCAAGTAACCTATCGCTGCTGTCATCTGAGGCATGTTCAAACCCATGAAAGTAAAGCGTGTCATATCTTCCGGTCGCTACCCGGAGTATATTATGGTCCGTTCAAGTCAATATAAAAATAAAATCCATACTCGCAAACATAATTAAACTCAATTTTTGGGAAAAGGAAATATAATCACGGATAGTGGATAATTCATGCAAAGTAATAGTGGACGGAAGAATGCTGCATTTGTTATGACCGTCATGATCTTGTTGGTTTCTTTGTCCTCGATGATGTCAATGTCAGAAGTCGAGCTCGAAAAACAGTCGAGAAATTACACCTCATCGGACACAGGCTCCGCTATACAGTACACCGCATCGCACACAACCGTCTCGGTCGGCCCTTCATCACGTACAGCCATACTTGAAATGCCCGGGGGCCATGATTATTCACGCCCTTTACCCCTTGTGGTTGCTCTGCACGGATTCAGCAACAGTGGTACTGAAGTGACCTACAATATGGGTCTAACCGATAGCATACACAATAACGAGCATCTTCTTCTACGGCCAGACGGAACGCAGCACTCAGGATGGGGGGATCCGAGATTTTGGAATGCCACAGATGCCTGTTGTAACGAAGGGTTTCTCTGGGGGCCTACGCATTCCGATGATGTCAATTGGCTAGAAGGCATTGTTTCCGACGCAGTCTCAAATTATGGTGCTGACCCTGAAGGTATCATATTCATGGGATTCTCTAATGGAGGATTCATGTCCCACAGAATGGCCTGTGACAGAGGATCAATGATGAAGGCGATAGTAGCCCTAAACGGGGTGACATGGAATGATTTCAACATGTGCCCAAATACTGGGAGTCCGGACATACTACATGTTCATGCAACGTCGGATACGACGATAGAATACGAGGGGGGGAACAACAACGGGAATCCCTTCCCTGGTGCCAATGCAACTCTAGCTAACTGGGCCGCAAGAAAAGGCTGTGACTCCCAGAGGGTGCCAGTAGGGTCTCTGGATTTGGTTTACTCTCTGTCGGGGGATGAAACAGATAAATTTGATTATGTTAATTGCAATTCTGGTGAGCGTCTATCTCATTGGAGAATAAATGATGGTGTCCACAACGACATGCCTTTCGACGGGGTGGACGTGTGGGCAGATGAGGCTTTCAATTGGGCCATACAGGGTTTTGTTCGGGACTCAGATGGGGATGGATACCGTGATGATGTAGACGCATTCATCTATAATCCCAACGAATGGATAGACGCAGATGGGGATGGCGTTGGTGACAATACTGACGCGTTCCCAAATGATTCTGATGAAACTAGCGATACTGATGGTGATGGTTTTGGTGATAATGTAGATCAATGTCCAAGTGTCAGTGGGCTCTCAAATATCGATGTTATTGGTTGTCTAGATTCCGACGGCGATGGTTATTCAGACTCTGGCGATGCTTTTCCTTTATGGCCGTTTGAATGGGCTGATAGCGATGGTGATGGAATTGGTGACAATGGTGATGCCTTCCCGAACGATCCCAATGAGACTATTGATACCGATGGGGATGGTGTAGGCAACAATGCTGACGCCTTCCCGGGTGATCCATCGGAGACAGCTGATACGGACGGGGATGGCTATGGAGACAACGCAGATGCATTCCCCACAGACGCCTCGGATTGGCGTGATCGCGATGGGGATGGGGTCGGAGACAACAGAGACCTCTTTCCCAATGACCCCTCTGAGTCAATCGACTCGGATGGCGACGGCGTGGGGGACAATGGCGATGAATTCCCCCTTAATCCATATGAGGCAGTTGATTCCGATGGAGACGGCGTCGGGGACAACGGCGACGTCTTCCCGTATGATGCGACTGAGACTGGAGACATGGACAACGATGGCGTAGGCAATAATGCTGATGCGTTCCCAAGCAACCCACTGGAGACTCACGACACAGACGGAGATGGTTTTGGTGACAACTCGGATGCTTTCCCAGAGGACCCGAACGAGACCACTGACTCGGATGGCGACGGCGTGGGAGACAACGGCGACGTCTTCCCGTAT
>DAZE01000020.1:0-77675 GCA_002507175.1 Euryarchaeota archaeon UBA558 | reverse complement strand
GGGGGACAACGGCGACGTCTTCCCCAATGACCCCAATGAGTCCTCTGACGAAGACATGGATGGCTATGGTGACAATGAGGATGCTTTCCCTGAACTCTACTCGGAATGGAAGGACACTGACGGAGATGGTGTGGGTGACAATAGTGACAAGTTCCCAATGAATCCTGATGAGTGGAAGGACTCCGATCTTGATGGAATCGGGGATAACTCAGACTACAGGCCGTACAATGGAGAAATACAGTCGAAGGAAGACTTAGAGAGCTTTCCTTTCTTTCCTGTCATCGTTGCCATTCTTGTTTGCCTAGGGGCACTATTTATCCTGCAGACAAGACTTGGGAAAAACAACAAAAGGCAACAGCGGAGACTTAGAAAGGAAACCTACTCTGATGCCCACGAATACGAAGAAGAGGAAGACGAAGATTAACACTACGAAGAAGAGTAGTTCACCAGCGCCTCTGGACTATGGCGGACCCACCGCGATTCGAACACGGGTTTCCAGCTCCGGAGGCTAGAGTGATATCCAGGCTACACTATGGGTCCTGTTCCTGTGAGGGGACTCTCACAATTAAATCGAATTGTAGACCAGTGTTGCTTTCTATCTATGTGAAATTGGGGTTGGTTGGCGGACCCACCGCGATTCGAACACGGGTTACAAGCTCCGCAAGCTCATGTGATATCCAGGCTACACTATGGGTCCAATATCCCGTCCATCTCAGAATTTGGTATAATGTCGACGGTGATCAGAGACTCAGTGGAAGTAGTGTTTTCCACCTCGATTCAGCCAACTTCTTAGCATTCGGGCCTGTTCTCGGATTCGGATTTTTATGCGTTAAAACGCCGTGCATGCCCGTGACGCCGAACTTGACCCTCAGTTCGATCAGTCTGTCTCTCTCAGCAACGATATACTCCTCGTCGCTCAATTCGATATTTGCTGGTTCTATTGATTTGCCAGCATTTTGTATGGATAGTATCCTTCCCTTGATTGATGCTCTAGGTTGGAAGTCGTGATCGTCAGGGTGATGCATCCATACTTCAGAGTCAATGATCAACCTCTCTCTTATTGATGACTTTGTGATTTCTATTGACTTGACCATGTTCAGCCGAAAAGGCTGTTATACAAAGCCCTTATCACGCCGATATCATCAACATCTCGAGCCTCGTCGTAGGTATATGGAGAGCTTCTCAGGTTTCAGAGTCCTTGGTTTCGACACCGAGACCACCGGTCTCGACCCGAGAAAGGACAGGATTGTGCAATATGCGTTCGTCGGAGTGGATGAAGATGGCCGGAAGATCGTCATCGACTCGTTGGTAGACCCCTGCATGACGATACCCCCTTCATCAACTAGCGTACATGGAATTAGCAACAACGATGTCGAGGGCTGTCAACCCTTCAAAGAGCAGGCCCGTGTCATCTCCGAGATCATTGACGGGGCCGTTATAGTCGGACACAATGTGAAGAGGTTCGATTGGAAGTTCGTGGAAATGGAATACATCAGATGTGGCCTTCAACCACCAAGCCCCCACACCATAATCGACACTCTTGAGCTCGCGAGAAAATTTAGGATACCAGGGAGGCACAAACTTGGCTCGCTGTGCAAAAAATACGGGATCATCTTGGATCGGGCTCATAGCGCAGATGCTGATGCCGCAGCAACTCTAGTTCTCCTCTGGAAAATGTTGGATGAATACTCTGATTTGATTGGAGATGATGTGGCGAGCCTCTTGCAATCAAACAAGAGGAGCGATGGTTTTGGTTCGGATAATGGCGACATCGAGGGAGATGTAATAATATCGTTTGGAAAGTATTCTGGCTTGGCATTCCCTAAGATCATGTCTTTAGATCCGAAATACAGTGATTGGCTCTTGTCAAAATCAAGCCCGCTTACAGAGGAGCACCGTCTGAGACTCAAGACACTGTTTCTTGATTGACGATGGTGCTTTTTAACAGGGGTTGCCAAGGCAGTATTTCGCTCCAGTCGCCCAAGTGAAGAACTTTGCTCGTTGCCCTCGCACTCCCAATGAACAATGCTCCTTCGTACCCATCTTGCATTAGACTATCGAGTTGGTGTTTTGCTTGATCTTTGACCGTGAATCCAAATCTCTTGGGCGATGGCGCGACTGTCCCCTTCTGATCTACAGGGGCCATTCTTTCCAGCAATCCCGCTCCACCATCTGAGTCATATTTGATAATTCTAACCACTTCGTCTCTGAACGTACCATTGCCAGCAATGGTACCATCTGCGGTGGCTGACCACCAATCAGGGCACCATGCCTTCCATTCGCAGAACCCACATGCAATTTCCTCTGGGGTTCCCTCCAGAGGGATACTTGTGGGTCTCATGCCCTCCCACGCTGCAAAGGCATCATCGATCACATTGGAGCCTGTGGCCTCATGGATAGTCTGATTGGCTGAATACCAGCCTTCTGCCCTGATCTTCGGGTGATCCGGGTTGTTTCTTTTTATTAGGTCACGATAAAAACGGAGTTGACGGCTGACCTTGGGGTCTAGAGCCCCTACTGGAGGTCGCCCTGTCTTTAGGTCCGCAACGATCCATCCCTTGGACTGGCCTGCCAAGTCTATATCTGCGACAAGTAAATCTAATCTCCCCATTAATCTACCACAATCGGAAACCAAAGTTCCCTCGTTTGCCAAAACTAGGGATTGTACATGCCTCCAATCCTCGATTGTGAGTTCGGATAGTTTTGTGGTCGAGAGATTTGATTTTCCACAGAGTATATTCAAAGCGCCAACAAGCCCATCGTGAGCCTGTGTTATGAGTTCCTCTTTCCATCTCGGGTGCCTTGGTGTAGCGAGAAAAGACTCCTTCTCAATCCTCCAATGTCTGTCAAGTATAGCCTTAGCGGTTGGAGTCATCCATCCAGATTCATCTGAATCCCTCCCACTGAGATCCAAATTGCAAATGTCTTCCACTGAGTTGTGCACTGCGTTGCCCAATGAGGCTGGCATACTTGCTTTCCGTGGCAGTTTTTGCCTTGACAGCCAATATTTCCTTGGGCATTGCTCATATCTATTCCAAGAAGACGGCGACAACTGGTGTGCACGGAAGTTTTCGTCCATCTCTGTCCCCTCGACCATCCCAATGGTTATGTCGGTCTCCTAGTCATGGCACATCATGTCATCGGATGTAAGCATCGACCTCATGGACCAATCGATAAAACCAGGGGCACTGGTAATTGTTTGTTTCCCGGGCCCGGGATTCGTTGCCAATATCGTCGGACAGCATCTCATCGATTCCTTGGAATTGGAGCTAATCGGAAGTGTAAGGCACGCTGATTTACCTCCGGCTTGCATTGTGAAAAACGGACTTTCAATGCCAACCATAAGGATCTATTCTGGAGAACCTGTTTGCAATCATGACATGTGTGATAATGTCATGTTGGTTGTGTCAGAGTCTCAGGTGCCCTCTAATCTCGTGCAATCAATGAGCGAGAGGATCGTCGACTTGGCCATTTCCGAGAAAGCCGGGGCTATGTTGATTCTGGACTCGTATTCCCCAACTCTAGATACAGGCCACACTATCGATGACAACGATGACACGAATGAAACAATGAAGGGCGCAGCATCCACGAACAGAGCACTGGCAACCCTCGAGGGGATGGGGATCGAGAAAATGGTACAGGGCGCTATAGGCGGCCTGACAGGAGTGGCCCTATCCGAGTGCTCTAGAAGGGCATTCGACGCCATGGCGCTTCTCTCTGAGTGCTCGGGGCCTATGCAAGGCATGGGACCCGATGCTCGCACTGCAGCCAGAGTTCTGGGTTGCCTTGATAGCCTCTTGCCTGCTATAAAACTCGATCCTGAGCCCCTACTTGAGGAAGCCAGAAGAATCGAGGCTCAAATTAGTGAGATGATGGCAGGCTCTGTCAACCAACAACAAAGCCCTGTCAGTGGCGGAAGCACCTCTATGTTTGGTTAGTACTCAAAGAGGCTCCTCTGGGTCTCGTTGGTAACTTTGTCAATTTCTGGTTTTTCAGTTTCCAGCATTGAGAATAGATCTGTTTCGTCGATTACAACGATGTCTAATCTCTCAGCTTTCGCCAATTTAGATCCTGATGAATCTCCTGCAATCAGGTAGTTCAAACTCTTAGTTACTGAACTTGTGACCCTACCCCCTGATGATTTAATCAGGAGTTCTATCTCCTTTCGGGGGCGAGTCAGAGTACCCGTAATACAGAACGTTTTGCCATCTAATGGGCCTGTGCCCTCGGATTCGAGGATAGTTTCAGTTATGTCCAAAATTGAGGCGAGGTCCAATATGCTCTGCCATGTAGATGATACTCCGTCCAAGAATAGCCTGGCGACTACTTCTCCAATCCCGTCAATCTTGACCAATTCTTCCAGTTGACGATGCGAGTTATCGTCGTTGTCTGTCCAGGATTCTATCATTACCCGCAAATTGTTGATTGTTCCGATTCGTGACGATATCAGGCTTGCTATCTCCGGGCCTATTCGAGGTAGCCCTAGTGCTGCTAGGAATTGGTGAAGTGGCATTCGGGTCTTTTCATGTATCTGGGTCATGATATGGCTGGCTGACTTTCGTCCCATCCGTTCTAGAGACGTTATATCATCGATGGTGAGTCTGTAAAGGTCGCTGATTTTTGTGACCAATTTACTCTCAACCAGTTGGGCGGCCAACTTGTCCCCTACCCCGTCTATTTCGTGGAATCTGCACCAGTACAGAAGTGATCTAACCACCCTCGCAGGGCAATTGGTATTGCCACATTTCAGAAATGCCCCGTCGATGAATAGGCTTCCATCACATCTGGGGCATTTTGATGGAATTAGGACAGTTGAATTTGGTGGCAATGGCTCTTCAAAAGGTTGGCCGTCCGAGTGCTTACGACCCATTAGATCGTTTTCGGTGGCTCTGCCCACCACTTCAATTATCTTTGGAATTACGTCCCCTCGTCTGACTATCTTCACCAAGTCCCCGATCTTAATGCCTAATCTTTGTACTTCTCCTGGGTTGTGAAGTGTCGTATTTTCCACGGTCACACCAGAAACGGTAACGGGGGCGACTCTTGCCACTGGCGTAACATTCCCAGTCCGACCGGTTTGCCAGTCGACGCTCATGACGACTGTGGTCGATTCCTCAGGCGGAAATTTCCATGCAAGTGCCCATCGAGGGTGATGGGCAGTTTGGCCGAGAAGGGGCCTTTTTTCCAATTCATCCACCTTAATCACTAGACCGTCAATCTCCCAAGGTACATTTTGTCGATCGTTGATGGCCTGTTCTGTACTTTGTACTAATTTCTCAATTACAGCATCTTCCTGTTGTGATTGGACGACGGACCTTCCCGCGGGTTCGATGTCCAGATCCGTTATCCACTCTAGGATCTGTGAATCATATCGTTGGTTTGGGGGGTCTTGACTTCCCTCACTCATGTTACTTGAACGTGGGAATTTAACGTCATAAGCATAGAATCTCAGATCTTCTGCATTTGCTTTCCCGGATTCTCGATGCTTCTGACGTAATGCGCCTGCAGCCAGATTTCGAGGATTTGGAGCCACTTCAGCATATTTTCGCGTATATGTCTCTAGAAGCATTACTACCTCCCCCCTGACAAAGCAGTCCCCCCTCCACTCCAGTCTGGACGGAATGTTTGGAATTCTCCTAACGTTCTGGGTCACGTCTTCTCCACGTGTGCCACTCCCCCTGGTTACTGCCCTGACCAACAACCCCCTTCGATACTCCAACGACACAGCAGAGCCATCCAACTTTGGTTGGACTAGGAACCTCCTCGTAGAGGCAGTGGTAGAACTAACGAAGTGGGATATTTGCTCGGGAGTGGTGGCTTTATCCAAACTCAACATTGGAAACTCATGTTTAACCTTCACTGATCCAGGGGGCGGATCGGCTCCAACGGCTTTCAATTGGGGATGTTTTGGATCGAGTTTTCTCAGTTTTTCGACCAGTGTATCAAATTCAGAATCACTGATTTCAGGCTCTGCAAGATTGTAGTACAATTCTGAGTGCCGGCCAATCTCCAATGCGATGCGCTCGGCCTCTGAGAGCTGGTCGGATCCATCGGACACAATACTAGTAAGCCAAGACAGTGTTTCAAGAATCCGCTATAACTATGCTGTGGTGGGCCTGCCAGGATTTGAACCTGGGTCTCGCGACCCCCAGCCGCGAAGTATAGGCCAAGCTAACCTACAAGCCCTCTATACCTACGCCTGACTAATTGCTCAAAGCCTTGCCGATAAAGTCAGATATCACGAGGTAGGCTGAACGGGGCTATGTCATCGATTAGATCGATATGACCTACGAACATCCTTCTACAACAGTATCGTCTAAGTTTGAGCTCGTCCAGTACTTCCTCGGGGTCTTCTCCAGCTGTTGTCCTTTCTGTGTAGTTTTTGTATAGATGGGCAACTACCTTGCCACAACTCCAACATCTAACGGGTATTAACATCTAAATTCACCTGTATGATTTCTGCCATTTCTTCCTGGCCCCTCTACCCATTTGATGCTTTGGTTCTTTGCGTCGAGGGTCGTTGACCAAAAGCGTTCTATCGAATCTGAGGAACTCGTCTCTGAGTTCTTCGTCGATTCCCACTGCTCCGTCATTGAAGTGTACTAGACCTCGGGCAATTGCTGTCCTTACGGCATCCACTTGCCCCATTATACCGCCACCTGCGACGTCTACGGTGATATCGACTGTCGATAGCCTGTTCATCGCTTCGGCTATCTGAACGGGTTCTAACGCCTTTTTCCGCGCCAATTCGGGTTCCATGATATGTATTGGCATTGAGTTGACTCTGATTCTACCCTTGCCCTCTCTCACAGTGGCTCTCGCAACTGCCGTCTTCCTCTTGCCACTGGTCTGAACTGCCTGTTTCTTACGCCTCTTTGCCATCATGCATCACTCCATCGTGAGGTTTTGGCCCCCAAGTGCTTACTTATGTCCCCGAGTCTGACAAAACTGTCAGGTAGTGGGCGGTCAATTTTGGTGGTGTCTCCCCATTCGTGTCCCTCAGGGAGATCTTCTCCTTCCATGTTGCTGGGGGTGCCAATCATGACCCTCAAGTCCTTGACAGCCTGCCTACCACTTGATTTCTTTTGGTAGGGGAGCATACCTCTTACGGTTCTCTTCAGAATCATGTCCGGCATTCTCGGAAAGAAGGGGCCCTTCCTTGGATGGTTGAGCTTGTATTTCCGGTCGTAATCCGCTAAAACTCTGTCTTTGGAGCCGGTGACTATGGCATTTTCGGCGTTTATGATAATGACCTTCTTGGGGTTTCCTTCTCTTCGGGTGACCAATAGAGTACTTGCTACATGGCTCGCTAGTCGGCCAAGAACCTGGTCCTTTGCATCAAATACCAGTGTGCTTGCACTATCCAAGTATCCTCACCCCTGTTCCTTTTGGATTGTCGTCCATCAGGTCACGGATTGTCATCACGCGCCCGCCTGCAGCTTCGATCTTTGAGCGGGCACTGGCACTTACGCTGTAGGCGGCGACGTTTGGGGAACCAGATACATCGCCGCTGCCAAGGAGCTTGCCGGGGACGAGTATGGTCTCGTCATCGGCGGCGGTCCTAGACAGGCGGCTGAGGTTTGGCTCAGCCCAGTTGCTCCGGCTGGTTTCCAGCCTGAGCGCTACGTCTCGCCATATCGCAGCACCAGTAGACCTACTCTTGTCCTTCAGATCGCCAATCAAGGCGATTAAGGCATCATTGGTCTTCTTGTTCTTTTTACTCATATGACTCCCTCGACGTTATTCGGGTAGGCACGGCCACCTCAGGTCCTGTTAAGAACCTCTCGGGGGTATTTTCAGAAAATTTGGGTCCCCATGGGCACTTCAGCCCCTTCATATGTTGAATCCCGTCTTCTCGTCTGAGTCGTCCTGTTCTCCAGCAATTCTGACCTGGCCTTCGGAGTCCACAAAGGTACCAGCTTTGGTCGATGCGCCATACATCTCTAAGCCCTCGGAGCGTATTCGGCTGAGCATGCTCTCTCCCAATGATTTTGATAGATGGGTGATGATGTTTTGAAGTGCCGCTATGGCTCTATCTCTCTGGTCTGCTCCGATCTCATGATCTGAATATCTTGCTTCCTCAAATATGCTGAAGAATTCTGATAGGTCCTCCGGGGGCGCTATTCCGCCAAGCATCTTATCTACTGCGTACTCGAATTCTCTAGTGGTTTCGTAAACTTTCTTCATTGCTCCTCTCTGTCTGAAGAACTTGACTAAGTCCTTATAGCAGTTGAAAATGGTCTCAATATACGAATTTCGTCCTTGCAAAGCCCACAACGAATCTGTCAGTATGCCCCTGAGTACCTCTATTCTCCTTCTTTCTACGTAATTCCTGTACATGTAGGCAGCTAGTAGTAGTGTCGAGACCAGGATGAGGGCCAAAACTGTCATGACCCTGGCCGTAAAGAAGCTCTGTTGGTCTGGGTCGACGGGATCTGCAAGTTTTATCCTGGGAGTGTTGCTCAGTTCCGAGCTTACGAATCGATAATCACCCTGGAACTCTACCTCTATTTTCCATTCCCCGTTTACTGCTTCAGGGCCTCCGAGGATGGCGGATTGTTCCCCTGGGAGATCACGGCCTGTGTATTCGAAACTGAAATTGGCTGTACCCTGCTCGTTAGTGGTAGTGATATAGACCTTGAAGAGCTCCCAACCGGTTCCGTTGTTGTAGTACTGGGAGAATATGACGGTCTGCCCTTCCACTGCCAAATCGATCCTATCTCGGAGTATTGCGACCGAACCCTCGACAATCTCACCAACTTGATACCCCTCGGGGCGTGCCCATTGCTGGCTCAGTAGAATATCGACTCTGCTCTGTACTAGAACTTCAACGTCCACGAAAGAGCCATTAATCACTGGGCTGTTTTCTATCTCACATCCCCCAGGGACAGATCTTGTGGGTTCATAGGCGACTCTCACGGTTCTGAAGCCCTCGAGCTGGTCGCCGCTTGGGTCTACTCCTCTTTGGCTTGGATTATCCTCCTTGTCACCTGAAAACCACTCAACTGAGCCTGTTCCGTCGTTTGTCCTTGCTGTTGCGAAAGGTCTAGTATTGGTCTCGGGATCGAGATAGATGTTCAGGCACTTGCCACCAACTGGATTTCCATTCACCTGGGTAAGTCTTGCATCGAGGTGGAACGATTCCTTTAGGTAAAGAACTGGGAATGTGCTGCCATTTGCAAACGTGTACGTGTCGACGTCATTCCTGAATGGGCCGATTTCGATCATCTGCAATGTAGAATTGGAGTATACTGGGAATAACATGGTTTTTGTTGCATTCAGATATCGATAACGATCTGCATTTTCCCATGAGTTGTACATCACCTGTACTTTTGCTTGACCTGCTTGAACGCCGTCAAGTGAGCATAGTATCTCAAAGAATCCGTTGGCATCGGTGGTACCCGGAAGGCATGTTCGTATTCCGAGCTGACTTCCCAGCATCTCATAGGTCACCTTCACATTTCGGAAGCTTAGGTTCCTACCAAGTTCATCTACCAATTGACCAGTAACAGACATTGGCTTTTGAATAGATTCACCTGTTATGGGATCGGCCTCGGAAGTGTAGACTGTTTGCTCATCAACACTCAACGATGTCCCTCCGAGGAGATAGAATCCCTCTTCTTGGAACTGAAGTACTCTCCTGTAATGGTCGTTGTAGATATCGAGAGTACATTCGTCCCATGCTCCAGCGATCTCCAAGGCGTCGGGGCCTAGTGGGCCGCATCCCTCGTGGGGAAGGTTTTCATTAAATCTGAGAATTACATTTACTGGTCCAAAACCATCTGGGAGGAATGATTCAGCATCAGAGGTGAGTATCTCGGGATCCAAGGTAAGTTGGTGCGTGATGGCACCGGCACTCGGGCACAGAGTCTCCACGATTTTTCTGTGAACTCTGTCCTCGAAGTCTAATCCTTCCAGAATCAAAGTGATATTTCCTCCGTTTTCCTCGCACCCATCCAATGCCTGTCCTGAGTCCTTCGTAAATGCAGTTCGATTGTCATCGGTCACCTGGGCTGTGAAGAACCAGTCTTGACCGCTCACTAATGCTCCAGAGACGCTGGATTGTAGGTCGATGAAGGTTCGAGAAACGACCCATAGTTCCGTCTGACCTGTCGAGGATTGGTGGAAAGCGTCTCCTGTGTATTCATAGCTGAGTGTGAATGCACCTAGAGGGTGATTCTGTCCGGTTGAGAGATTGACCCTGAATATTCCATTTTTGTCGGTTGATGTCAGTCCATTGGTGCCGTCTGCGTTCCACGAATATGTGACTGGGACCTCCCTCAGTGGTTGCAGGGAGTTATCCACCAGCCTCACTTCCACGGTTCTGTTTACTCCGCGATATAGACGGGAGTCCTCAATCGGTAAAAATTGGCTCGTTCCGATTACTGAAACGTTGACGTAGGCTCCAGTGGCGGACAAAACGGATGATTGATTGCCCGTGAAGTAGAAATTGGAGTTCGTGAAATCTGCCTTGATGCCGTATGTGCCCGCTGCATACTGTGAGTACCATGTCCAGTTGTAGTCAAACTTTGCTTTGCCATCAATCATGTTTGGCACCCTGGCGAAACCAGTTTCTTGGGCGCCAGAGAATATTAGGTTTTGATCGAGATCGACCTGCAAGGCAATCGGGTCGCTAGACCATGGTACAAAGGTTCGATTGTAAACTTCCCCTACCACCCTGAGTGACTCACCAGTAAATAATTCTGGCATAATCTCACAACGAGTTTGACTGAATGGATCCGCTGGGTTTGCGGGTCCACATGGTGGGGCGTTGAAGTCTCCTCCATTTTGCATTGCTATAGACCAATGAGTCAGATTGGCCGAAAGGAAGGGCCTCAGCTTAGCAGCCTCACCAGTAAGCCCTGCCGATGTTCCATCCCAAAGGATGGGGTATGGCTTGCCAATGCTGGCATTCTCAAAGGATATGTCTGCTGCTTGAAGTGATGGAGCGTGGAATAGAGCCCTCCATGCGCCGAAAGACGATCCGATAAATTGGGTGGCATCCCAGAAGTAAACGGGTCTCAATGAGGTCGTGTGTATGACGGCCTCGATGTACATTCTGTGCATTGAGCGTATGTAGAATGTCTCTGATTCGCTGCCGTTGAGGTATGGGAAGGGCCACTCAGCTCCCAAATCTGGTTTCGAGAAGCCTATGAACTCATAATCTCCGACTGGCAAAGATGTGTTCGTATATTCGTATCTTGACACGTATTGATGTTCCTTTGCGTTGTCGTCCCACACAATTTCCTCGTATCCGCCGCTGGGTTGCCCCACACCGTTGTCCATGGTGGAGTTCCATCGAACCTGTTTCCAGAAACCTTGAGCACCCTGTTGTTGGACGAAAGTGAGGGACACCCAACCGTTTGAGTCGGCCCTGTATCCGAATCCGTATCCATCAAACATAGTAGGTTCCGTGCGGTTTCCGAATGGACCTCCGGCGACTGTGAATGAGACTGGAGCGTGTTTTATTCTATTGTCAAATATACCCCTCTGCCAATCTGCGTCATAATGCACCTTGAAATCCACAAAGAGGGGTTGTTCGTCACTCCTGAAATAAGTCCAGGATACGTAATCGACGGTCGTGTTTCCCCTGACCTGTAGGGGGACGGGGGTTGAAGACGACCCGTCGTGGGCAAACATCTCTATCACATCAGCACGAAGGTTGTACATAGAGGATGGACCTACTTCAATATCCTCTGGATAGAGGTATTGTCCTACTGTGAAATTCCCCATTTCGTTCGTAAGAACCTCCACTGTTCGTAGGGCCTCAGTCGAGTTCCTTGCGTATTCAATCACTATTCTAACGGGTAGGTCTGTTCCGGGAACAAATGCTCCGGTCTCCATATCGAGAACATCCACGCGACCGGTAAATACTGCAGGGAATTGGGCGTCTAACCAGACAGTTTGGATTGGATTGAGCGTAATTCTGGTGGGTGGTTTGTCGTCTGCATCTAATATGCAATCGTTGTCATTGTCCCAATCACTTGCAGGGTATAGAGCTCCGCTTGAGTCGGTGCATAGTTCGTTCTCCTCCAAGTGGTCCCAATCGATATCTGGTATGCCATCTGAGTCGTCATCTTCATCCTGAGCGTCTGGACCCGTGGATGCGTTTGTTGGATCATAAATTCCTGACCCGGTTCCGTAATCATCATGATCCCAGGGATTTGTTGAATTGGAGTTGAACCTCGTTGGCCAAAGCATCACCTCGTCTTCATCGTTCATGCCATCTTCATCATCATCGAGATCAATGTCATCACGAAGGCCATCGTTGTCGTGGTCCCATGGGGCGATTGGATGGGAGGCTCCCCCACCAGCAAGCTCGATGGTATTGGATAAGCCGTCGCCATCCCAATCCGTGTCTGCCCAATCTGGAATACCGTCATTGTCGTGGTCCCATGGGCTCTGTTCTTCCCCTTGGAAGCAAATCAATTCCTGGTCGGTGTCCAAGACTCCGTTGTTGTCGTCATCGGGGTCCTCCCCGTCCGGGACGCCATCGTTGTCATTGTCGACGTCGTAATATTGGGGGAAGAGCAATCCCTGTCCTAATCTGCCTCGATCCCAAACCGATTGGTACCAACCATCCCCATCGGGATCTGTATCCGTACCGTCATCGTCCTGATCATCGCAGTTGTATCCGGTGAAAAAGTTCCCCAGGGGTTCCGTGTTGGTATCATCATCCAAGTCATCGTTGACGTCAACCTCGAAGAAATCCCAAACGCCATTGTTGTCATCGTCAACGTCCCAATGGTCGAAAACGCCGTCGAAATCGTCATCTAGATCGGCTGTATCGTTAACCATGCATGATGGATTTGGAGTTCCTGTGACGGGGGCTCCACAATCGTCATCAGGATCTTCATTGTTATTCAACAGGTCCGCGAATTCATCTGGGAAGAGGTTCCCGTTCCCGTCGGAGACCCATTGGAACATGCCAAAATTAATTCCAACGTAGGCCGTCCACAGGTCCCTGTTGTTGATCATGTCATCAAATGTCACGGCAGCGGAAGGGCCTGCGTCTGCAGGGCCGAGGAAATCGAAGTGAAAGCAGTTGGTTTCACAGGTGAAGTCATTAATACCAGCAGAATTCTCTCCGTTGTATGGGCCATCAGTGTAGAGTGGATCTGGCCTAGAGGAATATGGTAGGACGAATGGGACACCATTACTGGATCTAGCCTGACTGAGTGGGAATCCATAGAGCCATGCCAAGGCTATGCCACAGCTAATTTGATCGTCGTCCAGACCCAACAGGAAAGACATGGACAAGTCGCATTCTCCGTCATCCAATGAGCCACCATATGCTGGATCGTTCACATCCAGTCTTCCGTCGGAGCCCTCATCCCTGTCCCACCAATTTGGGACGCCATCAGCGTCTATGTCAACATCGATACCATTGATCAAAGAGTCTCCATCCATATCGAGGTCAAAGTAGTTGTTGCCATTCCATGGGCTCCATTTCATCATGACATGCCAATACATCTCTGGGACATTTCCATTGGAAACGATCGTAGGAGGTCCAAATGTGAAGTCATCTTGGTATCCATTGTATGGAAGAACGAATCCATGATCTACGAAAAATGGGCTAAAGTGCCAGAACATATCCCATTGCAGTGTCCCTGTGCCGACATAGATTTGACTATCGGCGCTACCGTCTATGATGTCGCCGTCTTGGTGAGAATACGAGTTGTCAAATTGATCGGTGGAATCAATGTCCACTACACCGCAATTCCCGTCGTCTGGGTCGTACAGGTCGGATATTCCGTCATTGTCATCATCCCAATCCTCATCATTTGACAGGCCATCGCCATCAATGTCAGTATCAATGGCGTTGGGACCATCGTCCCGGTATCTGGAACCGTTTAGGAGATGAAGATCGTTATCGTCATCAAGATCGCAGTTCTCATCTATGTCCAGCCAGTCCAGAACGCCGTCATTGTCATCATCGACGTCCTCCCAGTTAGAGAAGCCGTCGCCGTCCCAATCGTTGTTTCCTGTGTACGATTTTCGCTCTGTTAAGCACCTAGGGTCTGGGTTCACTGGATTCGGGTTCTGCAGCGACTCGCAGTTCCAGGTATCAATTACATCGGAATGCACCATGGGATATGGATCGTCCTGATTCAAAATTCCATCATTGTCCAAATCATAAGGCAGGTCGTTCGGATCTAAGGATGGATTTCCGAGTAGGTTATCTGCAGGATCTGCTGCGCCAAGATCTGTGTCCTTCCAATCCCAAACCAAATCATAGTCCGAATCGATCGCTCTGTAGGCATCGTCGTCGGCGTCCCTGTCATAGTCGATCTCACAATCAACTCCAGGAGTTTGGCCAAAGTATTCTGAGAAGCCCTCCATGTTATCTTGTGGGCCAAGGACATTCAGACAGTTATCTGGGATGCCATCGTTGTCATCGTCTATGTCCCACATGTCCAGCAAGCCATCGTTATCGTCATCAGTGTCCGCGGAATCAGGTGTTCCGTCATTGTCATTATCGGGATCGATGAAATTGGGTAATCCGTCGCCATCCAGATCTCCGTCAACAATCTGATCGAATGCAGGATTCCGAGGATGCCATAGATTTTGCTCCTTGAAGGCGAAGTCGAGCTTCTCTTTACCATATGTATCGAAGTCGAGGTTGAATGCGTCTGGGAAGGGCAAGCCAGTTGCAGCATTTGTAGTAATTGTTCCATCTCCAACACCTGTTCCTGCTGTTTCGGAATATCTTGTCTGGCCCTCATTTTCAAACAAGTGGACGAAGAATCCGCCGGGGGGGATTATGCCGCTGTCGAATGAGCCGTCTGCTGCCGTCACAGTACGGTTCTCGATATCGTCATTTGTCCACCTAACCGAGTCTCCGATCTCTATGGCCAAATTAGGTGTTGAGTACCCGTTTTCGGTTATGGATACCTGGTGAGTTTTGCTAGATGCCCATGATTCAGCGGCGCTCCAGTTCTGCGCGGTAGCAGTTATGTTCCGAGTTTCAGAACTGTTCCATGGATGTGTGTCCCAGATATCGATCACGCCATCATTATCGTCATCTGCATCCCAGTAGTCCTGAAGGCCATCGCCATCAAAGTCACAGGGCCAGACGAATTGGTCAATTCTGGCGTCATTATCATCATCTTCGTCATAGGACCCTTTTCCTGACCCATCTATATCCTCGTCAGGGACCCCGTCGTTGTCGTGGTCGTATGGATCCTGATCTACCAAGTATCCAGTTCCCACTGGGAGGCCCGTCCAGGGATGGGTAGTCTGGGGGTCCACGTATCGATCAGTGCTGACATTCCAAGGATCTGTGCCCTGTGAATAGTCGATAGGCCCCTCCAAAATACCGTCATTATCGTCATCAAAGTCAAACTCATCTTTCAAACCGTCATTGTCATGGTCATATGGGTCTGTTCCGAAGCATCCATCAAACCGCTCTATGAGGTCTGAAATCCCATCGTTGTCATCATCCAAATCATCAAGGTCGTTGATTCCGTCATTATCATGGTCCTCCGTTTCGGTCTCTTCAACCATGAATCTGTATCCCTCGTCCAAGAAGGAGATGTCAGTTATTCTCCCGTAAAGTAAGCCTGGGTCAGACCATGATGCGTCTTTGAAGGCTGGATGGTCAGGAAGCATCGCAAAATTGGGGGCATAATTTGTCGTAGTGTCGATATCCTCAGATTGAATTTGGATCTGGGGCGGAGACTCGTATGGACTGTGATTATCAGAGGTACCTGTGGTTGTTGCGGCCAAGGTCGGCGTCTGTAAACTTGCTACCATCAGAACAACAAGGAACAGGGATCTACTCACTTCTCTCCTTCTACCAAAATCTGCTATCATACCCACACCGGGTTGCCCCTTACCTCAGACACATATTTGAATCGCACCCGGAAAGGCTGCATGTGGGTATCATGGAGGGAGTCGGAGTATCAAATCTGGCCCACTTGGATTGAATAGTTTCAGGAGGTAGTATCTTATGGCGTCGAAAGTGCTACTGAACGGCAAAATTCATCGAGCAACAGTGACCCAAGCTGATTTGAATTATGTTGGTTCCGTATCGATAGACGTAGACCTGATGGAGGCCGCTGACATCATCGAATGGGAAAAAGTCGCGATATTGGATGTGACTAATGGGGAAAGGCTCGAGACTTACGCGATCAAGGCGCCCCGGGGATCTCGGGAGATATGCATAAACGGGGCCGCTGCACACCTTGTGAAACCAGGTGATCTGGTAATCATTCTTTCTTTTCTGCACGTGGATGTCGATTCTGTCCATGAGCATAAACCCAAGATCGTCATCGTGAATGAAAACAACGAGATAGCCAGCGTCAGCGAAGATGAAGGGAACCTATGATCCGATACGTAGTCACCTTCGATGATAAGGCAACCCTTTGTTTATTGTTGACGCCCGATATAACTGTTCCAAGAGTACCACCGCTGCAAGCTCATGTGGCAAAGTAATCATACCAAGGGAAATCGATGTATGTGGATTGCTGGATGGTCCAAAACCACCGGGTGGTCCCACTACCAGGTGGGTATCACAGCGATCTAATGACCACTGCTTGAGCTTCTCAGCGTACTGAAGACTATCCAATTGTTCGCCATTCTCTTCAAGAAGTATGATGTTGTGGTCGGGATTTTTATCAGCTATTTCCCTTAGGTAAACATCTGGTTCTGTTTGATTCCTGTGCTCCACAAGTGTGACACCTGAGGTTGACAGCCTGTTCGCATAATCTGATATGGAAGCCCTGAAAGAAGCGTCTTTTGCCCGTCCGTGAAGGTGAACAACTACCCTTCCCATAACACAAATACTTCAACAAGTGACTATAGCCGTTTGTCAAGACGCGTGATACGGTGGCGTGATGTTCTGGGATTGGCTGTTTCGCAAAAAGGGAACTGGCCACATGGATAATGACCCCCAGATGCTTGGTACCAGAGTTTGGCTGCAGGAGCTTAGGGAAATCTGTGAGCGGCACTTTGACAATCGGCCTGAAGGGCAGCGGTTTGTGAGGGAGCTCCAGATAGAATGGGAGGATTCATGGAAAAGGGAGGAGGTAGATGATGCTCTCAAACAAGGCCTGGACAGGCGGGCTCTGAGGTTGTTGAGGGCGACTGACAGAGAGTGGTCAGAATGGCTGGATAACGATCGTTTCTGGATGCCGGGATGGAAAGGGGATAGTGTATGATCGCATGGATAGCCTTTTTGATCGCGTTGGGAGGTGCTTGTTTTTACCTGTCCGGTTACCAGCCGTTTCCCGAGATTTCCAGACGGTTTTCTTACTTTGTATTGATTTCTGGTGCCTTCTTGATAATTTCTGAGCAGGGGCCCAGGGATACAAGTCCAGAGGTGCCCGCGATAATCGCCCTTGTGCTCGGGGCGTATGGAACACTCCGCGGATCATGGGATATGTCTAGAACCTCAAAAGATTTCATTGTGGGTCCATTTGGCGGCTGCCTTTTGACTGTGGGTAGTATTTCGCTCATGGTAGGTTATTGGGACAATGGGGGTATGCAAGAACATCTCTCTTCGTTTATACTGGCTTCGGTTTTGATTCTAATGGAAATCTATCTCATTTTCAAGGGTCTAATAATCGGGGTGCCGGGTATAGCGTGGTCCAAAGCTGGGCTAAGACAGATCCAAAGGGGGCTTCTAGAGGGTCCTTCTGGCGCATTGGCGTACTTTGAAAATTCTTGGGACGCAGAGGAAGATTGGCTTGGAGCGATGAGTTATGCCGCAATCACAAAAATCTACAGACATCTCGGTCGGACCGATCTCGCGGATCAGAATGAGGACAAGCTGAACGAGCTCGGGGGATGGGGTGCTGTTGATTCAGCATGGAACGAGGCTGTTGATAATGCTCTTCATAGTTTGAAAAATTCCTCATGGTCCAAACCGACTGATGATATGTGAGTAGCATTTCCCAGAACTCATGGTCAGAATTAACAGAGTGCATACGGGCGGAGGAGATGGTGGAGAGACACATCTTCTTGATGGTTCTCGAGTATCCAAATCAAATCCAAGGGTTGAATTGTACGGAACTATCGATGAGGCAAACTCATTCATTGGGATGATTCGAAGTGAATTAATGAGGGCGCCAACTGAGGCTCCAGATGGGGGCCCACTCACCACATTCCTGACATCCAGAGATCGTGGTGAGGCTATGCTGGGAAGGGTGCAACAAGAGCTCTTCGACCTAGGGGGCGAATGCTCATGCCCACCAGATTCGCTTCCAAAGGCCATGGCTTTGTTGACTGACGAGGCCTGTGAATTGCTCTTGCGGGAAATGGACGAAATGCTTGTTGAACTGGAGCCTCTCGAGAGCTTCATACTTCCCACAGGAACTGCTGTTGTATCCGCATGTCACCTTTCACGTACTATCGTAAGAAGAGCAGAAAGATATGCCTGTTCCATAATCCAAGAGGATCCCAATGGCCTGCGCGATACAGTGGTTATGTATCTAAACAGACTCTCAGATTGGCTTTTTGTTTTGGCTAGGTGGTTCACACTGAAACAAGGAGAAGATGAAACGCTCTGGGTTCCTCTTGGAAAGCGGAATGCTTGAGCTCACATCAAACCAATCTCAGCGACAAATTGGCCTGCTTCACTCAATATGACCTTCTCTTGATCGAATGTGAGCTGTTCCTTTGCCCTGTTTAGATCCAGCCAGAGGAAGTTTGTGTGCTCATGTGACAACTTGACCATGAACTCTTCAGTTGTTGCAAGATACCAGAACACTTGCTTCTTCATGGGTGAGCCACGGCGGGAATAGGTGTATTCGGTTCGCCTAGTCCATCCAGGGACTATGGTCAGTTCACTGATTCCTGTCTCTTCTAGCAACTCCCTTCTAGCAGTTGTGTGGTGGTCCTCTCCATCTTCGACGTGCCCCTTGGGAAAGCTCCAGTGCCCTTGGGGGTATTGCAACAGAAGTATGCTGCTGTGATTCAGTAAAACAAAACCGCATGAGGTTTCCATGTTTTATCCGATGATTCTTCAAGGATAAAACTCTTCGGAAGCGGAACCAATACATCCTATGGTGAGGCCCGGAGTGCATGAGCTGGTTATCAGAACTCAAGGTGGAGAAAATCCTCACAGATGGTGATCTCGACGGAGTTTTGTGCGGAGCGATCCTCCTAAGGGCATTTCCAGATGCAAAGGTTAAGTTTGGACATCCCGGTGCACTAAAAGACGGAATGCTCGACTATTGGATAGACTCATCAACTGCTATTTGTGATCTTCCTTATCACCCAAGTTGTGGGCTTTCAATTGATCATCACCTATCGAATAAGCCTTCGGAAAATGAATGGCCTGCTAATAGAATCTGGGGGTCCTCACCATCTGCGGCAAGGGTTGCGGCTAATTTATTCAAAGATAGAATAGATCTGAGTGATCTAGAAAGCGCATTGTATTGGACGGATAAACTGGACAGCGGTGATATCACAAGAAACGAATATCTGTCTGATGAACCGATGGTTTGGATAGGCCGTTGTTTGGGTGTCTCAGAGGGTGTGGCCTTGAGAGTCCTGGAGCTTTTTACTGAGGGATACAGTATTGTTGACATCGTTAGCGATGTGCTTGTTTCAGATGCGATATCCACAAGGAAAACAGAAAATGAGATCCTCGCGAGGGAGATAGAGGGTAGAGTTGAGATCATCGACCGAATGGCAATAGTGAAGATGAATGACCTTGGAATGAGATCAAACGGCTACGCAATCACTGCGTTTGCTGGTGATGATTGTGATGCATGCATGATCATACATGGCTCATTAGATGGTTCCTTCGACAACGGTCTGGATTATCCCGTCTCGGCCTCATTTTACACAAACTCGTTTCTTCATAAGAATGGTGGCCTATTCGACCTCACGAAATTGGCCACAAGATTTGATGTAGATGGGGGTGGACATCGAGATGCCTGTGGCTGTAGAATTAAGCCCCTAGAAAACGGTCTGCCGGTTGAGAGGCGAATTGAACAACATGACATCGAGCAAAACATTAGCGAATGGCTCAAGATGTGGAATGCCAGGATTGTCGATGACGACGATGTGTTGATGTAGGCCTCATCTCCGGAGCAAGTTTGCGGAGCATCACAACATGGAATCTCAACTCCTTGAATGCCTGGAGGCACTGTCCTCTGCAGGTGATGATGAGAGAGCGCGATTGAGGAAGGTTTCTCGTACGGTTGGATATGAGGAGTTGCCGAAATCGTGGAGGGCTCTAGTGAGGATCGCTGCGGCGAAAACCAGTCCTGAGCGTCAAGACGATAATGGATCTGAATCCAAGAAATCCTCTCGACGTGCCGGCAGAAGGGTTCGCCGATCGACCTCAGATCCAAGGGAAGCGATTATTGGAGACGAGGAAGAAGACAACCCTGCTTTTCGTCTCTGCAGATACATATTATTACAATCCGATGTAATGAAAGACACAAGAGACGCCTCTGATGTCAGAAAGAGGTGCGATGAGGGTGTTCATCCAGCTTGGGAGAGGTTGGCCAGAGAGGCTCCGATCTTCGCTGAATTGAGTAGGTTCCCGGTACTGGAAGTCTCAAATGCGGAGTCGAATATCGAAACATGGTTGGAAAAGGCCAATTTTGATCCAATCGACCATTCCGCATTGCATGATTGGCTATCAATCGATCCTCCAATGAAGCTATCCCAGAAACAGAGAAAATCACTTCTCATGTTGAGGCGTGAGTATTCAACGAAAGTGGACTCGCGCAGGGTCAAGAAGCAAATTGGAGATTTTGGTACGGATACGGGTGTAGGATCCCTCTTTGTCGGCATAATGATGGCATCGATTGGCGAGGACGCCGAAGCGTTATTCAGAACTGCTTCTAGCGACCCGGATCTCAAGAAGATAGCAACACTGTATCTGACTCTAAACTCGTTCCGACATTCCAAAAGTGAAGAAGACGTGGCCTCGTGGATCAAAAAAGAGCCTGAGAGTAGGCTATCCTACGCTGTGATAATTGAGGCCTGGCGGGCCGTGAGTCTCCCAGATTTAGATCTAGACCTAGATGCACTTACGGGAGGTGGGGACTTGTTGGACAGTCACGGTTCGGCTTGGCCGGCTAAGTTGAGTTTCATGATTGCATCGAAACTGATTGACGGAAATCGACTTGATGGGGCTCGAGAAGTCATTCTTGGCCGTCCAATGTGGCCGATCGACGTGCTAATTGCAGTGGGAAGATTTTCTGGGAATGATAAGGATTTGATGGAAATGGCTTCCGAAAGTGCAAAAAAAATAGACTCATCAGGGTTGATCGAGATACTATATGATGGTTCAAAATCGGTAAAAATCAGGACTATAGTGGCTAAAGAGGTCATTGCCAGAGGTCTGAAAGCAGGCCATTTGGAAGTCTTGTCCGACATAGCAACCGAAGGAAATGAAATAAAGCTGCTATCCGAAATTCTTGTCGGAGAAGCGGTTGTTAGAAACCCAATGCGGGGGTTGCTCGTATGGCACCTTTTGTCGGCAAGAATCGGGATCAACAAAATGGACAGGATGGTCGACCTCAGAAAGAAATCGATAGAGGCCTTAGAAAGGATTGAGGATCCTTGTCTTTCCGAGGTTTCTGTGGCATTGCTAGCTGTAATAAACGGATTCTCCCATGACCTCAATGCCCTTCATGATAGGCTTGGCACGACTGGAATCAAGGCCTTGAATCAAACTAGAAGGGCCCTATTGGAGGACGGAACGGGCATAGTGAGGGAAAATAGCATAGAGCAATTGATTACCGCTGCCGATAATTCAAGCCTAGGTGACATTGAGTCTTCCCTTTTTGATTCCTTGATCACCTTGCTACGGCTGAACAGAGCGAGAATTGAATTACAAATGCAAGACGAAGACAAAAAGAGGTCCGCGACCGATACTCTCGTTTCGATTGTCAATGAAGGACGGTTATCCATACAATTGGTGATATCAATCTCTGAAATGATAGAAGAATACCATATAGCCCTCCCCGTAATGGAAGAATGGTATCGAGAACATGCTCCCGATTCATCTGGTTCACAGATAGTGAGAGCCGCTATCTCGATCGGTAAAGGAGACCATCTGAATGCAGGAAGATGTTTCCTAGAGGCTGCGAGGCGATTGGAGCCTCAAAGGTTTGAGAGAACTACACAACTTCGGCGGATGGCACTGATTCACTTCGCACACGCCAAAGCATGGAAACAGGCTGTTGACCTAATTGATCGAAATGCCGAATTGATGGCTGCGATAACCCGAAGGTTTCAATTATTTCTCAGAGTTTGTAGTGAATACGACAAGGGCAGAAGCGACGTTGCGACCAATCTAGTGTTGGGATATGCTTCGGATATGGATCAAGAAGAAAAGACCCAGGAAATTAACGGATTGAGGACTTATCCAGATGAGTTAGGACTTCCGAGTGATCCTTTCGAAGGCCGGGTAAAGGCGGCATTAAAGAGGCTTGATAGGCCAGGGCGCAGGAATGAAGATAGACTTGAGAGGCGACTAAAAGAGGAATTGCAGAAGGGGAGGGACGTGCTTGAAATATCCTTAATTGCACAAGAACAGGCTGAGAGAAAGCCACTTTCTGGATTGAGAATGTTCCAATCTGCAATTAATCACGGGGGTTTCGATGAGGAGGGAGTCAGAAGACTTCGGCGATCTCAAAGGTCTATGTTCACCACATTGGAGTCTTCCATACCTATCAAGGACCGAAGAACCTTCAACATAACAAGTTTGAAACCGCTTGTCATTGTAGACACCAACTTGCTAATTGACGCATTCAAAGACGAATTGATCAAGCGGGGTTCACCTTATGGTTTGGGTAATCTGGATTGGTCCCTGGAAAGAGCGTTTCAATGGGCATTGAGAAGACAGAAAGACGCAGGGTCGATCAAAACCTACTTACCAGAATCAGTTATGAAGGAGTTTTCCAATAGAACACGCGACGTCTCTACCTCAAAGAGGCTTTTTCACGGCGAATACCAAGACCAAGGCTTATGGTCATCTATAGAAAATGCAGGGATAGAGGAAATTCGAAATTATGTCATTGAGGTATTCAGTGGGGTCAATCTTGCATTCGAGCAGGACAATTCGATCATTAGTAGTCTTAGCAACTTCCTCGAAAGCCACTCAAACATCTTTGCGAAAATAGATGAAAGCAAGCGGCAAAGAAGAGATGACGAGCCATCAAGATCCGTGATTAATGGTAAGGCGATCTACCCCGAGGAGGGGGATCGACAGATAATCATCGATGCAGCTAGTTTGGCTTCTTATTCGAGCAGCATATCGCCGAAGCTCCGGGACGTCGGTTCTGTATTGGTGGCCACGAGAGATTCAGATTTTCGTATGATAAGAAGGTCGCTCGAGGAACAATACGGATTTGTGGTGGTCGAAAATGCCGACCAGATTACCAAGTCCATCAATCGTTCTTAATTTTCGTTCGTCTCCAAATAGCCCTGTAGCGGGAAACGGAACTATCATCGGACTCAAGCCTGATTTTCTTCAAGCTCATTTCACCGAGACTCGCGCCTATGGACTCAATAAATGAATAGCTCAATGGCCATGGTGGCCCGATAGTAAGATCGTCCTCTGTAGCATAGCGTCCAATACAGACCAAGAAACCGTTTTCTGATACCAGGGGGGCTAGTTTTTGTGAGGCTATTTTCCTTAGTTCGACGGGCATGGCCTGTAAGATGTGGACTTCAAGTACCAAATCAAAGTCACCGCACAACTCTGGAGGAAGGTTCAGCAGGTCAGCTACCATCCAAGAAACAGACGTGTGACTGTACCTGTCCGAAGACCATTTTATCGCAGTTTCTGAGATGTCGAAAGCCGTTACCTGCCATCCCTTTTTTTCTAGAAACGCAGCATCTTCCCCTAGTCCTGAGCCAACAACTAATGCTTTCCCCGCAGGTTGCCCGATCACCCAGTCAACCAACAGTGGATTGGGATTTCCATCAGACCATGGAATCCAGCTATCATCCCTATTTGCTCTGGAATAAAGGTCTTCAAACCAAGAAAGTGGATTGTCAGTTCCAGCGGCAGCATCAGAAAGTGACAGGAGTAGTTCCCTTGGGTTGTCCATGGCCGAGCGAGGCAAAAAGGGCCTATGAAGCGTATTGTTTAAATTAGACTAGTGACAGGTATTTATATAAGGTAATTTTAGGGTTCCCCCATGGATCTTAATCCATCCTACAAAAATGGCCTGAGAATGAGTGCCCCAATACTCGCCCTGATGACGCTGGGAGTACTGGGACTGTCCACTGCATCCGCATCGGAATACGCAAACCCAAACGACTACGAGGGAATGGCTCTATTGACCTTCTTCCTCTTCTTCGTCGGGTACATTTCGATGGGAGCGGCGTTCATCTTCTTCGTCATGGAGCGAAACAGCGTTGCTGAAGAGTACAGGACAACAATGACGATTTCCGCACTAATTGTGGGTATCGCAGCGTTCCACTACTACTACATGCGTGGCGCCTATGTCGAGGATGGAATAGTTAGCGTCCACTACAGATACATGGACTGGCTCATCACAGTCCCGCTGATGGCTCTCAAGTTCCCAAGCTTGGTGGGGAAGGATGCTATCACCGACGCTAAGATCCCAGGAATCGGAGGATTCGCAAACGTGTGTTTCTTCGGTGCAGTTTGGATGATTGGCTGGGGATTCGCCGGCGAGACAGGCCTCATGGATGGCACATTCGGTGACTCCGCTGGTCTAATCTGCTTGATATTGAGCGGTGTGGGCTGGGCAATGATCATTGTTGCAGTCGGAGATCCATTCGGAATGATGGAGCCAAAGGGTATCGACAACAGCAAGGTGAAGGCCGAACTAGAGTGGAGCCTTAACGCACTAAGGATGTTCATAGTCGTAGGGTGGGTCATCTACCCAATCGGCTACTTGTACAGCCCTGAGGCCAATCTACTAGACGGCAACCAGGAGCTAATGGGCGTTCTATACAACATCGCTGACATGATCAACAAGATCGGTTTCGGTGTAGTAGCATGGATGGGAGCCAAGAAGGCTACCGCAGCCATGGCTTGATTCAGTGAACTGAGTCAATTACCCAAGTAATACGCAACAAGGCGGTGGGGGCCCAACCGGGCCCTCCCGCCATTTTTTATTTTTCAAGGTCCCACTTCATGATCGATTCTGTGATCTGGCAGATCGCTAGTCAAATGTCAAGATGAATATTCACATATGAGAGATTATTGCATCCCCAAACTCACTACATCTTAGCAATTTCGCGCCTGGCATAAGCCTCTCAAAGTCATAAGTCACTGTCTTTGATGAGATGGCGCCTTCTACGCCTCTTACTATGAGATCGGCTGCCTCGATCCAGCCCATGTGGCGCAGCATCATCTCAGCTGACAATATGATGGAGCCAGGGTTCACTTTGTCTTGGCCGGTGTATTTTGGTGCCGTCCCATGAGTTGCTTCGAATATTGCTATTCCAGTGTCATAGTTGATGTTCGCACCTGGGGCGATCCCTATCCCCCCCACTTGTGCTGCCAATGCGTCTGAGATGTAATCACCGTTGAGGTTCATAGTTGCGAGGACACTGTATTCCCTGGGCCTGGTGAGAACCTGCTGCAGCATTGCGTCAGCAATCACGTCCTTGATTACTATTTTATTTCCCGTAGTTGGATTTTCAAGCTCGCACCAGGGTCCTTCGCCTATTTTTTTGGCTCCGAATTCTTCGCGAGCCAGTTGATAGCCCCAATCTCGAAATCCCCCCTCAGTGAATTTCATGATGTTCCCCTTGTGTACGAGTGTGACACTGGACTTATCCTCTGTTATCGCATGATTGATTGCTGCCCTAACTATGCGGGCAGTGCCTTCTTTACTAACGGGTTTGATTCCGATCCCAGAGGTTTCTGGGAATCTTATCTTATCCACCCCCATTTCCTTTTGGAGGAATTCTATGACTCGCTTGGCACCCTCACTCCCGGACTCCCACTCGATCCCTGCGTACACGTCTTCACTATTCTCCCTGAAGATCACCATGTCAACTGCCTCAGGCTGCTTTACAGGACTTGGGGTTCCTACATACCATCTGACTGGCCTGACACAAGCATAAAGGTCGAGTTTTTGTCTTAGTGCAACGTTCAGACTTCTAATGCCCCCGCCTACTGGCGTCGTTAGTGGGCCTTTGATGGATATCAGTCCTTGCTTCATCGATTGCAGTGTTTCCTCCGGCAGCCACTCGCCGGTCAAATCGAATGCTTTCTGCCCTGCGAGAACTTCATTCCACGTTATGATCCTAGCCCCGGAATAGGCCTTTTTGACACTCTCGTTTACCACCTTGATCATAACCGGAGTGATGTCAACCCCGATTCCGTCGCCCTCGATATAGTTGATTATTGGATCGTTAGGCACGGAAATTTCCGTGTTTAGATTTTGAATCGTCGATCCCATGGTACCGTCCCTATGAACCTCACATGGATCCCCCTCATGAAGCCAACCCTCTTGATGGGGCTCTGGCAGGAAACGCCATGCGAGGCTCGGTGACATGGAATGGCAATGGTTTTGATGGACAAACTGAAGGTGGCAAACGGTTCTCAATTTATGATCAAGATTCTCCCAGTCCAATGGAGATGGTTCTGCATGCCCATGCTACCTGTTCATTGATCGACGTGATTGGAGGGCTCAAAGATAGACGAGGAAACCTCAGGGAAGCTCGAATAGAAATAGACTCGTCAAGGGCTTCAGAATCACCAAGGGTCTTCGAGAAGATCCACTTCGTATATGTGGTAAGGGGGGATGTCCCAGTAGCACTCCTCGATCGCATAATCCATCAATCTCACGAAAAGCTATGTTCAGTTGGCATCATGTTAACTCGAGGTGGAGTGAATCTCACGTGGGAGCTGGATTTCAAAGCTTAGATTTTACAATTACATGATTTTCTACTGGAAAAGAACCCAGCACAATTGTAGTCTACCTAGGTTTCCCTTAGAGAACCATTAAACACCCTCCAGCGTCGATGTTGAATCCCTCGCTCTGGGTTATCGGGGCGGAGGGTGACAAGGAAGACGATACTATGCAGACCAGAACTGAAAAAGGAGGCAAGAATTCAGAAGGGCCGATTGAAACCGGATTAGTCATTGAAAGACGGTTCACGACGGTCGGGGAAGACCCCTTCGATCAATTCGATTGGATAGAGATGGACGTCGAGATTCGGAATGCTGATGGGTCTCTCGCACACAGGATAGATGACGTCAGATTGCCTTCGGGCTTCTCTGGGGTGGCAGGGAAGGTGCTTGCCCAGAAGTACCTCAGAAAAGCTGGGGTTCCAGCGATACTACGCAGGGTGAAAGAGAAGGGAGTACCAACATGGTTACAGAGGAGCGAACCAGATCATGAGAAACTACAATCTCTGGATCCCGAAAAAAGGTTCATTGGTGAAAGTCACGGTAGAGAGCTATTCCGTCGCTTGGCTGGAACGTGGACATATTGGGGATGGAAGCATGGCTACTTCGCAGCCGAAGCAGACGCAAGGGCCTACTTTGACGAAATGTGCTACTTGATCGCCAGCCAGCGATCAGCGCCAAACAGCCCTCAATGGTTCAACACAGGATTGCATTGGGCCTACGGGATAGAGGGACCTGCCCAGGGTCATCGATACATCGACCCGTCAACCGGAGAACTGATGACCTCTACGAATGCATATGAACACCCCCAGCCACATGCCTGCTTCATTCAATCTGTCTCAGACTCGCTGGTTGGTGGCACAGACTCAATAATGGGGCTCTGGAACCGGGAAGCACTATTGTTCAAATACGGATCAGGAACAGGTTCAAACTTCTCAAACATAAGGGGTTCAGGGGAGCCACTCTCAGGAGGTGGCACCTCAAGTGGATTAATTTCATTCCTAAAAATTGGAGATAGGGCTGCTGGTGCTATAAAATCCGGTGGCACCACGAGAAGAGCTGCAAAGATGGTCACATTAGATCTGGACCATCCCGATATCGAGGAATACATAGATTGGAAGTTATCCGAGGAAGAGAAGGTTTCTGCCTTGGTTATTGGATCTAATCTGCTACAGGGTCATGCCGACGCAATCATGGATGCAATATGGAGCTTCGACGGCAAAGGTAACAAGCTTGACATGAATGACAATCTAGAATTGAAGAAGGCTGCCGCTAAGGCGATAAAGAACCATGTTCCCAATTCTCACGTCAAGAGATTCTTGGACCTTGCAGAACAGGGATGGAAATCGATCCATTTCGATAAGATGGATACAGACTGGCAGGGTGAAGGTTATGGCACCGTCTCTGGGCAGAACTCCAACAACTCGGTCCGTGTACCAAACTCATTCATGGATGCTCTGGAAAACGATGGGACTTGGAACCTTTATCATAGAACTGAGCTGAAGAACGCCAATGAGAGTGGCAGGGAACCCACGCCCTGTAGGTCCATGCCTGCCAAAGAACTCTGGGACAAGGTTGCCTACACTGCTTGGGCATGTGCTGACCCAGGCGTACAATTTGATACTACCATAAACGAGTGGCATACGTGCCCAGAGGGTGGACGAATCAATGGGTCAAACCCATGTTCAGAATACATGTTTTTAGATGATACAGCATGTAATCTCGCGAGCATCAACCTGTTGCACTACTTCGACACCGATGCTCAAAAGTTCGACATTCCATCATTCCAACACAGCGTGAGGCTATGGACGATGACGCTAGAGATCAGTGTCCTGATGGCTCAGTTTCCTTCTGAAGAGATTGCCAGGAAATCATACGAATACAGGACATTAGGTCTCGGGTACTGCAACTTGGGGTCTCTTCTAATGCACATGGGGTTGCCATATGCGGATGACCGAGCTTACGCAGTGTGTGGAGCATTATCATCGATCATGTGTGGTGAGTCCTATGCCACATCGGCAGAACTCGCAGGTTCGTTAGGGCCGTTCCCGAAATATCACGAGAATGCTGATCACATGCTCAAAGTGATGAGGAACCACAGGAGAGCGGCTTATGATGCGAAAGGAAGCGAATACGAGGGTCTAACCATAACCCCCATGGGAATAGACGCAAAACGATGTCCCAGCGATCTCTTGGATGCCGCAAAATCTGCTTGGGATCGAGCGGTGCAAGGGGGGGAGGAATACGGTTACAGAAATGCTCAGACCACCGTCATCGCTCCAACTGGAACCATAGGCCTGGTTATGGCTGCTGATACAACTGGGGTCGAGCCACAATTCTCACTGGTGCAGTACAAGCAACTAGCAGGAGGTGGGACGCTCAGAATAATCAACAGAGGGGTCCCGAGTGCACTGAAGCGATTAGGCTACACGGATTCAGAGGTCACTTCGATCGTAGACCACATCATGGGGACTGGACGACTTTCAGGCAGCCCCGGCCTCGATCCCCGAATTTTGAAAGAAAAGGGGTTCACAGACGAGGTTCTATCAAACATAGAGTCCTCGATGCCAGATGTTTTTGACATTAGATCGGCCTTTTCTCCATCGGTGTTGGGAGATGATTTCTGCAAGACTGTCTTGACTATGTCGGATGAAGATTGTCAGAACGTATTCTTCGATACCCTGGCTCACATCGGCCTTTCTCCCGAAGACATCGAGCGGGCAAATGACGTAATCTTCGGATATGGGAGTATCGAGGGGGCCCCCGGACTAAAAGAAGAACACTTAGCTGTATTCGATTGCGCCACACCATGCGGCAAGCACGGTACGAGGTCCATTGATTGGCAAGCCCACGTTCTAATGATGGCGGCTGCCCAGCCATTCATCTCAGGCGCGATTTCCAAAACAATCAACATGCCCGCCTCAGCTTCAATCGATGATATACGTGAGGCATATGAGCTAAGTCACAGCACAATGAACAAAGCCTGTGCAGTCTATCGAGATGGAAGTAAACTGTCCCAACCCTTGATGAGTCAGATAGTTGATACCTCCATACTCGAGGAGGAAGACTCGTCTGGAGCAGTACAGACCATGGTCGAGGATGCTGTCAAGGCGATACCTGTCCCAGATGATCTAGCTCGGCCTATCGCGGAGAATGTTGTTCAGAGCTTCATAGCAGCGAGGAAGGCCCTTCCAGACGTACGCTCATCAAAAACCACAAAATCACGTGTTGGAGGACACACAGTCTACCTCACATCCAGCGAGTATGAAGATGGCAGACTAGGGGAGATTATGATAACGACCTCGAAGGAGGGCGCAGCCTGGAGGTCCATGTTGAATCAATTTGCCATTGCCGTATCAATTGGTTTGCAGTACGGAGTGCCGCTAGATGCCTTCGTGAAGTCCTTCACATTCCAAAAATTCGAACCGAGTGGAATGGTTCAGGGTGGTAGTGGAAGAGTGAAGATGTCCACAAGCATCGTAGACTACATTTTCAGAGAACTCGCGATTCAATATCTAGACAGGAATGACTTGGCTCACGTATCTGAAGAGGATCTGGAAACCACCTCGATCAGCAGGCCAGTCCCTACAGATGATGGTCTGCTCAGGCATCAGGGGGAGAAGAGAGAAGTGCAAATGACCCTGACCTCCTCGACTCTAGAAACTGATGAAGATGAGGTCACGAAAACGAGGAGATTGGCCAGGGAGAGAGGTTTTACTGGAGACATCTGCGATGAGTGTGGGAGCAGTCAGATGGTGCGAAATGGAACTTGTCTGAAGTGCAATGCCTGTGGTTCAACAACAGGGTGCTCCTGATCATCGGGGGGCTTCGCGCCCCTCTATGTACTCAAGCAGGCCAAGAGCCTCAGTCTCCGAGAACTTCTGAATTCCAGACAGTGTCTTGAGAAAGCTTTGCTCCGATGATTGCTTCTGTTGGAAAATCAATCCTTTCAATCGTGATTTGGATAGAGAGCCACCATACTTCCAAGCCATCACCAACAATGATGATTTATCTTGGGGGTCCCTATCGAGATATCCTCTAAAGCCCGACTCAATCAGTCTCCTGATTACCTTATCATCCTCCGTTTCGATCAGTCTCATTGCCCTAACCCGAAATGCCACGGGATCGTCATAGCACAGAGAATAAAGCGATGATGAAAGAACAAGTAAGACACCAGTATCAGAATTCTGAGACAGCTCATCGTACAGATCTAACGCGAGTTTCCTATCTCTGCCAGCAATTGAGTCGAGATTACCTGCCAATATCATCCGTGCTGAGCCACTACCCTCTAGAACCACACGATTTAGCCCATTCTCAGCAGACTCTAAGTCATGAGAAATCAGATTGATCAAGGCCTCCATGCATCCGCTGGGTATCCTTTTTTGTTCCCGAATTATACGACTCGCGGCGCGGTCTGATATGCTTAACATCCTAGATGTAGATCGATGCATTGAAAGTATGGAAATCCAAGATCCTAAGGAGGGTGAGTCACTAAATTGCTCTGATGCATCGAGAAGGCAATTTAGAGCATTGACTCCCGATGGATGAGGTGCATCTGACGAGTAGTCTCTATCAAGACCGCCGAAAACGAGCATGATTGGTATTGATTGGCTCAATGACGCAGACTCGGAACCGCTCAATACCCTACCTGCAAGCAGGGAATAGCCAAGGTACCACCTGTCTGTATCTGGGTGTTCCTCGTCCAATGCCTGTTCCAACCAAACACATGCTGTTTTGGTGCAGACATCATCAGTTAGTAGACCTACATTGTTTGCCATCCAATTAGTACGCCTCTCCTCTTCATCAAAATAGCCGGGCACGGGTCGATAGTGGTTCCTGACGCTTTCTTCAAGTCTCAACCTGAATCCCGTTTTGTCCGCAGAATGGAGTCCGAGTGCCTGTTGCGTCAGGGCTAGGGGCCCATTAGGACGGATTGCCGGAAATTCAGGTAACTCATAGATGGGATCAGGAATATTAAATGTCGACCATGCAAGGATTATCGATGCCTCAATTGACTTTCCTACTTCCTCATAGATTACATTCTCTGGGTCTCTCAGGCGCATTCTGGCACCGGCACTCATATCTCTAATTCGATGTTTAGGTTTTGGATGAGCTCCTTGTATCGGTTTCTAATTGTCACCTCAGTGACCCCAGCTACCTCAGCGACCTCTCTCTGTGTCCTTCTCTTTCCACATAAAACGCTTGAGATGTAAATTATCGATGCGGCAATGCCGGTCGGTCCCCGACCGCTTGTGAGTTCTTTCTCTTGCGCTTTTTGGATGAGTTCATACGCTTTCGATTGTACTTCTGCGTCCAAGTCCAATCCGGAGCAGAATCTCGGGATGTAGTCTTCCGGCTTGGTAGGAGGAATCTTCATTTTTAGTTCTCGGACCATGAACCTGTAAGTCCGTCCGATCTCTTTTCTGCCAGTCCTACTAGCCTCGCCTATTTCGTCTAGGGTCCGCGGATTGTTACATTGACGGCATGCTGCATAGAGAGAGGCTGCCGCAACACCCTCAATCGAACGGCCTCGAATTAGCCTCTTCTCTACGGCTTTCTTGTAGTTCACAGCAGCAGTTTCTCGGATTGTTTTTGGTAAGTCCAATCGACTGGCCATCCTATCCAACTCAGCAAGTGCCATCGCGAGGTTTCTCTCTGTGGCATTCGAGACCCTGGATCTCTTCTGCCACTTTCTCATGCGGTAGAACTGGGATCTGTATCTGCTGGAGATTGTCTTACCAGAGTAGTCTTTGTTCTGCCAATCTATGTCAGTGGATAGTCCCTTGTCATGCAACATGACCGTCATTGGTGCTCCGGTCCTAGCCCTTTGATCTCCTTGCTCGGGACTGAAAACACGCCATTCTGCACCTTGGTCGATTACCTTGTCTTCCAGAACCAAACCGCAATCGTCGCAGACAACTTCTCCACGCGTCTCATCACGAGTTAAGTTTCTACTGCTGCATTCATCACATTTCACTATGTCTTCAACTAAGTAATCTGACATCATAACCACCAAAGGGAAGCATTATATTCTTGTTTTTCCAACTCTTATAAAGGTGACTCACTTAATATTATTTTTTTTTATTAATTCCCCGTTGGCATCATAACCCTCCTTCCTCAGTCGACTCATGGGGAGACGCATGGATGAATGGCCACCGAAGATGATTTCACTGTCCTCAGAAGCTAGGATCTTGTTCCTCACAAAGGATCTGTCCCTCATTCGAGCACAACTCTATGACGGACTAAATCTATCGATGAGCGACATGAGTGTTGATGATTTACTGGACGACATCAACACTGATGTCATGACACCTGCATGGGTGTGTTTCGACCATGAGCCGTCAGAGATAGCAGAAAATGCCTATGCGGGCTTATTGCATGAGGGAGAGAGGATCTTCAGGCCTGGGGCCCTGAAGAGTGGCGGTTTTGAGGTCATAGTGAGTGGACATAGAAAGGGGACGGGTAGTAGTAGGGAAACTGCGGCGCAATGTGAAAGGTGGTCTGGTATACGTATTGTTATTGCCGCATCATTCGCTCCTATACACGAAAGGAACAACATAAATCTCGGTCAGGTCATGGGAGACCATGCCCTTCTTTCAAGACTGCAAGCAGGGGAGGACATACCTCTATCAGAATTCACAAAAAAATATGATCCTGTGACGAGGTTAATTTTGGAAAATGGAGGGATCCTCCCCTTTGCTAAAAAGATGCGAGAGGGGTTGATCGATCTGCCAGCTGTTTCACAAAAGCCGAAGCCGATGACGATGGTCGAAAAAATCGTCGCGAGGAAATTGATTGGCAAGGGAGAAAAAGACTGCTATGTTTCCCCGGGTGATGCTGTCCTAGCTTCGGTAGATGGGGGCTACTCCCATGAATACACAACTGCTCAGGTTCATTCTTTCCTGTCTGCAGAATATGGAAGTGATTACCAAATACCCAACCCCTCAAAATTTGCAGTGTTCGAAGATCATCTCCTCTACGCTACTGACATTCCAAGGTATGGTCCCTTTGTATCAAAGATAGAAACTCTTAGGGGCTTACAGAAAAAATTCCAAGAGCATACGGGCGTGAGGGATTATTCTGCTGATAATGGCATAAGCCCTGGTATTTGCCATCAAGTAGCTAGAGAGGAATTTATTGATATCGGAGATTTCATCCAAGCGACAGATAGCCACACTTGTATGGGTGGGGCCTCCAATGCCCTCACATATGGAGTCGGCTCGACTGAGTATGCCAACCTTGTTCACAATCAATTTGCATTCGTCAAAGTCCCCGAAAGCATACGATTTGAATTGACGGGAGAATTAGATCCAGGCTGCACAGCTAAAGATGTGATCTTACATATTCTCTGGAACTATGCTAAGAACTCCGATACACTAGATCGGTCGATGGAATTCGGGGGGGAGGGGTTGAAATCCCTATCCATGGACGAGAGAGCGACATTGTGCAATATGGCTACAGAATGCAGTGCAAAAACTGGTATCTGTGAACCTGATGAAGCCACAGTTGAGTGGATAATGGGGCGAAGGGAAGGACTTATTGAAGATGAGATTAGATCTTCCTTCGTTTTACCAGACCCAGACGCACATTATCATGGGGGCGTCCATCAAATCCACCTAAACGACATTAGACCAATGGTTGCTCACCCGGGGAACCCAGATGAAGGGATTCCATCTGACCCAACGAATGGTGCCTATATCGAAGACTTAGGAGAAGTACCCATAGACATCGCATATGCGGGTTCTTGTACGGCTGGAAAAGACGATGACTTTGCTTATTATGCCAGGGTCACAGAGGCTGCATTGAACGCTGGAATTACGATCTCAGACGGAGTGGATTGCTACATACAATTTGGATCAAAGGCTGTGAAGCAGTTGTCGGAGAGAAACGGTTGGTCTGAAATGTTTGAGAGGGCGGGAGTGAAATTGATCGATCCCGGTTGTGGGGCATGCATAGGAGCAGGCCCCGGAATTTCGAGTGACTCCGAAGAAGTCACGGTATCCGCCATAAACAGAAATTTTCAGGGCCGGTCTGGCCCGGGAAGGCTATATTTGGCTAGCCCGTTGACAGTGATGGCCAGTGCATTTACCGGAAAGATTTCGGCATGGCGGCCTGATCTTTTTGATTGAACTCCCCGATCCGCTTTGAGCCTGTCAATTCGATACTGAATCAAAAATTTAGAGGGCATGCTCTAAGTGCTATCTTTGGTGATCAACTCCATACCGACAGCAGGCCCCATGTCATCGGGACATTGGGAGGACCTAGTGGAATGGTGATTGGAATGGATAAGGCTCAAAGAATTGCGAACAAACAAAAGCAGATTTCAATAAGTGAGTTCTTCGAGAAAAACAAGCACTTCCTTGGTTTTGATACACATCAGAGGGCGATTATCACGGCGGTCAAGGAAGCTGTAGATAACTCTCTAGATGCGTGCGAGGAAAGTCGAATTCTTCCAGATATTCACGTATATATCAAACGCATTGAGGGGGGGAAATTAGAACTCATAATTCAGGATAACGGCCCAGGGATACCTAGGGATTCAATCGCGAATGTATTTGGAAAATTCCTTTTAGGTTCCCGCTTTCATGCCATCAGGCAAACGAGAGGGCAGCAAGGAATAGGCATAACTGGCGTGGTAATGTATTCTCAACTCACGACAGGATCTTCGACTACAGTATTATCAAAAATTGAGGCTGAATCTACAGCAGTCAAGGTCGATCTAGCTCTGGACACGAAAAATAATCGAGCATTGAAATCCAACGAAGAGCGGATTCCAATGGAAGAATGGTTTGAGGAAAGTGGAATGCAAACGCTTCATGGATTGCGGATAAAAACCGTAATGAGCGCGAAGTACCAACGCGGACGCCAATCCGTACACCAGTATCTCAGGATGACATCTATCGTGAATCCTCACGCTACTATACGACTGAAGGTGATTGGGAAAGAGGGTGAAATAGTAGATGAGGGAGAGTGGGTAAGATCAACAAGTAAGTTACCTAGGACTGTAGTCGAAATAAAACCACACCCGCATGGCATGCAGTTTGGAACATTGCAAAGAATGTTGAAGAATACGAAAGAGCGGACAGTGAAGTCCTTTTTGAGAAAAGAGTTCGAGAAAGTGTCCCCACTAGTCGCAAAAAAAATTCTTGAGCATGCTGAGTTAGACGAAAAAAGACGGCCTGCCGGGCTTTCTGTAGAGGGTATACAGAGTCTACTCGCCGCCTTCATGGAGGTGAAGATTCAATCACCTCCGGTTGATTGCCTATCGCCAATAGAAGACTTGTTGATAAAGAAGGGGCTAGAGAAGGCTATTGATTCACGATACGCTGCCACGGTAACTCGGAATCCATCAGTTAGCCAAGGGAATCCCTTCCAAGTAGAAGTTGGATTGGTCTTCGGTGGTGACCTGCCGTCAGATGGAGCTGTGGAACTCCTCCGTTTTGCCAATCGCGTACCTTTGATGTACCAGCAAGGGGGTTGCCTCTTGACGAAGGCTATAGAGTCAATAGACTGGCGTAGATATGGCCTTGAACAGCCGGGGGGGAAAGGCGTCCCCAAAGGACCAGCGGCAATTCTAGTTCATCTTGCCTCAACAAATGTTCAATTCACAAGTGAAGCTAAAGAGGCGGTATCAGACAACGAGGAGGTCCATGACGAGCTGCGAAGGGCGCTCTTCGAGGTGGGTAGAGGTTTGCAAAGTCACCGGAAACGAGTTGGACAAAGAGAGAAATCACGGGAGAAATTTGACCTAATTAACAAAATTCTACCAGAAATAGCCTCAAAATCATCCTCAATGCTGGGAAGAGAAGCTCCTGATCTATCTCCCATAATCACGAAGATTATGAATGCAGTATTTTGCGAGGAGCAGGTAATTTGGGAGCCAAAGGAGAAGCTTGCGAAATGCTCCATTAGGATATACAACTACACAGCAAGAGCCAGGGCTTACACGATTATCGCCAAGTGGCCTGAGAGTGATTCAACCTCCATAGTGAAGAATGAAAAAGGAGGAAGAAAAGAAGCACGAGGCTTGTGGGCATGGAGGTTAGATGCAATTGATCCAGGGAGCATGGCATCGATTGATTTCACAGTGAGTGGATTGAATAAAGGCGATTGGAAGGAGGCAGAAGTCTTCTACAGAGGGAATGGGGAGATGATCGGGTCTGAGAAGATAGACGAGACTCTGCTTGAGGAAGCTAGGAAGCAGGAGCGCCTGCAAGAGGTAGTCGAAGAATTTGTCGTACCCGGTGCCTCCACGTCATCTCACGAAAAAGATACATTCTCTTTGGACTCGAATATTGTGAGTTCAGAAGTATGGGAAGCTGGAGACAAATTGTTTTGAGGTGATGATCATGAAGGAAAGAATCCGCAGTAAAGAAGACACAATAGAAGCATTGCACGCCGTAGCAGCGGAAATGCATGATAGAATGATGAGGGGTGAGCCTCCGAGAATGACGCTCCCTGTAAGATCAAAGAAGAACATAAATTTCGATGAGAGGTTGAATGTGTACAAGTACGGAAAAAAGAAAACGATTAGGGATGCTACCAGTCTTGGATCTGCGCATCAGTTACTCAGAGCCCTGTTCGTCACAGAATTTATGGAAGAAATGATTGAGGGTCAAAAATCATCGACGTTGAGGGAGATGTACTATATTTCTGAGGGCTGGGGATATGGGAAGTTCGGATCCCAGAACGAAAGTAACAATCTCGCAGAAGACCTAGAAATTGTAACTGGTTGTTTACGCGAGGACTTCAAACTGAGGCCGGAGGAGGACGGTGCTAGGATTATTGGCAACCTCACGTTTGAGGAAAAAAACAGGCGTGGTGAATGGATGAGAATAAACTGCAGAGATGATGTCGGCGATTCTGGATATGGCGTCCCGTATAATGTTGAGTCAGAAAAATTGCGATTAATTAGCCATGATATTGATTTCATGATGGCTATTGAAACGGGTGGGATGTTCGACAGACTAGTTGAGAATGGGTTTGATGAATCTGCGAGATGTGGACTTATTCATCTAAAGGGTCAGCCTGCTCGCTCAACTCGCAGGATAATGAAAAGGATAAATGAAGAATGGGGGTTGCCGATCGTCGTTTTCACGGACTGTGATCCATGGTCATTCAGAATATTCGCATCCATAGCTTACGGGGCGATTAAGACTGCACATATATCGGAGTACTTGGCTACTCCAAGTGCAATTTACCTTGGGATTGATTCTGATGACATTAAAGCGTATGATTTGCCTTCTGATGAGTTAACGTCCAGGGACATTGAGGCTCTAAAGGCGGAAAAGAGTGATCCTCGATTCCAAAATCAGGAGTGGGCTGACCAAATTGATTTGATGTTAGAATTGGGAGAAAAAGCGGAGCAGCAGTCTTTGGCGAAATATGGGCTTGATTTTGTTACCGATACGTATCTTCCAGAGAAGCTCCGTCAGAAATTAGGTATCCAAATCGGCTAAACTCCAAAACATAGTGTCGGTTCTTGGTGTCATGGCACGCAAGAGATATGCGACATTTGCTTTGGTCGCGTGTCTTCTTTGTGTCGTAGGTTTTATTTCCGCGTACTATAATTTTGAAAGTTATGAGGACCTAGATCCTGAGCAGAACAATCTTGCTATTATCAAGAGTGGGGAAGCTTTTGTGGGTTCTTTCGAAAAAACAGACCAAGTTTGGGTATATGTTCCTCAAGACAATTTGACGGATGTCGACTTTGCCATGTCAACAGAAGGAGAGGGTTACTCCGGCACGGAACCCAACTTCCTCGATACCACTTTGATCAGCGAAGATGGTACTAGGTTCTACTCTCCCTCAGTGAAAATAGGTCCAGGATTCGAGGGTGATCTGCTCATCGAAAACAACGGTCAGCCCACCCTTTACCTAGTGGATATGGTTATGATGGGCGAGGGTCTTTGGGATCAACCATCCGTACAGTTCATGGCCGCTTTCTGTTGCTTGGGGCCAGTATTCGCGCTGATTGGAATGATCGGTGTGATCAGGGGAACTGAACGAGCAGAATCCAAACCAAAGATTCTGGTATTCGGACCAGGAGGAGTTCCCACCACAGAGGAGCTGTATAACTCGCTAAACCAAATAGAGAAAAAGAGTGGTGTTCAGCACACTGCTCCAGATCCATGGATCGAAGATAATCAACTTGATCCAATGCTGAATGTTCCCCCATCATTTGAGATCACCAGCCCAACAGATCAAAAGAATTCAGATCAGGATGATGATTGGAAAGGCTGGGATGAGGGTTAACATCCTTCGCATGGTTTATCCGAGGGTCCACTACCCAACCATCAGTTGGTTAGTGTGGTCGGGTTCGATGAATTCCTGTCAATACTAGAAAATAAATCGAGAAGAGATATACTTGAGTTATTGACAAAAGAGCCTCATTACGCTCTACAAATTTCAGAACTATTGCACATAAGTCAACAGGCTGTCGTCAAACACCTAGATATTCTGGAAGCTGCGGGTTTTGTTTCTATTGAGAAGGTCCCATCGGAGAAAGGTGGGCCTCCAAGGAAGATCTACAAGGTGACCGAATCATATTGTTTGAGATTAGATTTAGGGCCAAGTCTGTTCAAGGCTAGTGGCAGAATGATGCCATCTGGGGGACCAATGCGCCTATCATCCAAACTCCCCGATGGGTTAGAGGAAGTAATTGACAAGATGGGTACACGCAGGACCATCCCCCTAACTGAAGCCATGTCAATCATGACGGAACTCCAGACAAGGCTTGAGCAGATAGATGAGCAACGTGACGCATTGGTTGCGCTTCACCAACAAGTCATGATGAAGGTGGCCCCGAGCATAGATGAGTTAACTGACAATTATGAAGAGAGGCAGTTGGCTCACGCAATGTTAGATCAGCCAAGGAGGCCGGTTGATTTGGACCTGTTCTCGCAGAGTATCAGAATTCAGTCTTCACATGCAGAGAAAATAATGGCGGGCCTGCGTGACAGATTGATCAGAGACTTAGCCAAAGGCAAAGGGAATGTGATCGCGGGAGGTGAGGGGTCTCCCCTACCCTGGTGGCTAGTACGCTAGAACTCCATATCGTCGTCTGTGTAAGTCATCATGCTCTTCTTCTCGGCATACTCTCTCATAGCCTCGATCCTGCGACCCCATATGACAACCGCCGCCACTGCTCCTAAGGCAATGGTAGCGCCTATGATGATCACTGGCACGGAGTAGGTTGCAACTGCTTGCAGAAGCGGGTCGAGGTAGCGATTGTTGGATCCCATCTTCTCTTCCATGCTGTAGTAATTGTTCGACTCCTCCGACTCAATGATATCATTGTCAGGATCGACATAGACAACGATGTCTTGGGACCCCGCCTCAACTATGTAGAGCAAGGAGATCTCCAAGAGTTCTTGGTTGTTGGATTGGGAGATCGGCATCACGGCCTCGATCATCTGTCTGTATACTATGTTGTCTTCCTCACAACCGTTCTTTCGAATATGTGAAGGTGTCTGATCTGAACACAAAATGACGCTTACGTCAGTTGCGTGGATGTTCCCAACATTTTGCAATTTCACGGTCACGGATATCATTTCTCCAACAGCAGCCCTAGGCTTGGAGGCTTCTGCTGTTAGAATCTTGAGGTCTGGTGCCCTCAGCATCAGTTGGAGTACCTGCTCATTAGTATCACAGTTTGGAAGGAAGTTGTCAGGGAGGCCGTCCTTGTTCTCATCGAGTGCACACGAGTCGTCCCATTGTGGAGTTTCATCGAAGTCACCTCCATCTGCGGCGGAGCCATAAGATGATGTCGTTTTTATTCCAATCATACGATCGCTTAACGATGCCTCATCACTGATTGATATAATTGCGACGAACTGGATAGTCGTGAATGCTGCCATCTCTGGGAACGTGACTGTGTTTGTCGTTGATAGGTAGCATTGACCCTGGTCGGTCTCTAAGCTAGGATCAGCAGCAAGGCAGGGAATTTCCTGGGGGAATTCAGTATCAAAATTCTCCACCAATGCATATGAAATCACCCATTTCGAAAGGGTGTTCATACCAGGTACGGCATCCCAACCTCCTCCATTTTCTAACTTGGTGTGGTTGTGCAACATTGGGGTGTCTGGTACATTCCCAGCGTTAGTCAGATTCATTAGGAATCTGACGGTTCTTCCTGGGGCGCTCGTCTTGATCTTTGATTCCATTGATGGGTCAAGTGTGATTCTCAAATCATGAAACTCACCGATTTGAACTTGTAGGTCAATTGTATCCCTGATTTTGGTTTCCTCGAATTCCTCTTCGCTGAGAACATTGAGGACGACATTATAGGTCCCAGCAAGCGTTCTCTCAGGTACGTTGATTATTAGATCGAATTCTTTGGATTGATCTCTAAGGAGTTCTCCAAAGTTCGCTCTAGGGATATCGATATCCCAGATGTAGGATCCTTCCGGCCCAGTTATGGATTCCACAGTGATGTCGAATCTGTCGGGACCGTTTCCTGTGTTCGTGATCTCGGTAGAGAGTGGGAATGATTGCCCTGGGTATAATTCTAATAGCGTTGTATCAACTACTGCCTCCAGCTCATAAACTTGCATTACATCGGTGAGGAGGAGGACTGAATCTCTAACCTCGGGTGTTCCTTCAAGATGGGCCCTTACTACAACTGACTCGCCAAATCCAGCGGTGGCATTGTAAGGAGCGCACATTTTGGCTGTCACGATGTACGGACTGCCAACCATGGCAAAATATCGTGGGGCCGAATCTGGGATCCCATTGCCTCCGGGCGCAGATGAGAAATCCAAATCGACCGTCCAGTGGTCATATCTCCAAACGCTCTGAGATATGTCAGATGGGCGATCCTGTGGGCCCCCCGGAGTTGTAAAAATCAGCGAGCCTGGAGAGTAGTTCTTGGTCACTTCAATGTCAAACTCTGCGCAATCACCAGGAAGTACGTTCATGTTTGTACCATCGGGTATCTTGAATACGATATTACCAGAGGTCTTTACTGAGACGTTTATCCACAAACCAAGTACATCATATGTACCATGGTCAATAGAGAATATTGGTTCACCTGTGGACCAGCCCTTGAGATATATGATGTAGGTTCCAGGGGTTTGAGATGTGGGTATCGTGACCCTCAGATTCTTTGTCACAGCCTGGCCGGGATCCAAAGACACCTCCGTAGGGAAATCGATACCCCATCCAAATTGCAGGCCCCATTCCATTTGGCCATCCAATGTCGTCGGATCGTGGAATGCGAATGTGTCGTAAACATTGCCAGTGTTTCTGATAATCACTGAAAAGGTCCCAGATCCCCCTTGCTCTACATCGATGTTTTTGTTGATGGTGGAGAGATCTATTCCATGGACTACATCCATCAACACGACAAGTTGTCGATCATCATCAATTGCCGGATCCTTGTAAGAAACCGCTCGCACATTGATCTCAGCAAGTTGGTCTCCTTCAGCTTGGTATATCGTTGGGGCTCTGACCCTCAGGTACAATGGCACAAGGTTTTGACCGTCTGAATTGCCTTTTAGGTAGATGGGGGTCGAGTCAAAAATTGGAGTGTGATTCGACGCGTAATACAGGGTAGCGCTCCAATTCATCGGTACGTTTTCGACGGTCAGGCGGAATGTGTCAGCCACTAGATCGGAGGGGCCTGGGGTAGGGTTGTCTATCGTCAGGTTGTAAATCGTGCTCTCCCCTGGTTCGATTACGTGATAGTAAGTCTCGGATGGAGCAAGCGCTACATCCACCAAACCTGTAAGAACGTGTACATAGCAGAGGGTTTCCTTAGCACTGTTGCTCTCCCCGCATTTTGTCGAGTCGGACCATGCGACATGAGCTCCACTTCCTAGGTCGTTGGCAAAAGCGGGAGGTGTGCCGAGTTGTGGGTTTCGACCCGAGTTGGGGCCTAGTTTACCAGATTTCCATGACGAGACCTCAAATATTTCCCATTGATCCAGAACAGCGAGGGCTAGATTATTGAGCGTCGGGAACCCATTTGGATACTCATCGGTAGTACTATTCAATCGGGTATACATTATTGACTCGCCTTGGCTTAAGTTACTGTTGTCCAACCAAGCGATGTGTACGTTGTCAAAATCATCGACTAATATCTCTGGTAGGTAGGAAGTCGCATCATAAAGACCACGATCGGGGTTATCGTCAAACCAATCCAATCCCTCGACGTTAGATATTGCAGAATCCATTATCTGTTTTATCCCGAAGGACGGCAAACCGTCGCTGGCGCCGTCCCATATACCAGCCCCTTTGAGTTTCAATCTAGTGTAGAAGACCTCGTAGTTAACCTCCAGGTCGAAGCCGTAGGGACGTCCATCCATCCAGGCTATGTGGGTATTGCCTTGGCTATCCAAGGCTATGCTTGGGTGCAGGCTATACGCATCCTGAAGGGTGACACGTGTGTCATTGACGACGACCAGATGCCCGTAACCTTCGAGATCCAGTGATGGACCGACGTCCTCGATGTAGTACCTTGAGCCGCTGGTAGCTGAACATTGTGGGAAACATTGCGTGGCTGGTTGGCCGGGGGTGAACCCAACCCATGGATTATCCAGGAGAGCATATGGATCGAGCACTGTCAGGAAAATTTCTCTAGAGGCGTTGGTGGCAAGGTAGATTAGGGCTTCAACCATGAATTGAAGTTCCGTTGCTGCAGATTGGCCCGTTGGGAATGCATATACAGCCCCTTGTGCATGAGAGGTTCTTGGTGTTCCACCAGGACAATATCGTGTGACTGATGGTGTCCCGGGTTGATTGTTCGGACATTCCGCTAAGTCCCTCATTTGAGATCCTACGGAATTGTCAGACCCTGCCCAGAGGGGCACGGGGGATATGCCAGCTAACACACATGCGTCATGGGCCTCATCCACTGATTCACGGTCTGTGGCATCCTCAGGGCTTCCATCGTTAGCATTCTCATCAGAGATGGGTATGATGATTTTCGTAGCGTTGGGGTTCCATCTATGATCTTCCGTTGTAGGAGGGTTCGCCAGGTTACCCAGCCTGCCCTGGGCATCTCTCCATGAGAGGCACGACCAAGTTGAAGATGGTCCCCATGCCTCTGAACCTTGGCCACCACCATCGTAGCTCAGAGATATGGCTGAACCGCCTAACACAGCGCCAGTGAGTTTCCTGATACCTCCTGATGTATCTGTTGGTGTCTGACCTAGATGATTCGCCCTTGGCCCCTGACTACCAGATCCTCCCGTCTGATAGGCTGTTGTGCAATAGCCAGATGTGGCGGCTGCAACTTGCTGGACACCTCCTATTCCATAAAGTGTCTCGAAGACTGTCATGTTGGCTTGTTCCAACATCGGCTTCAATCCGATAAAATTGCCACCTGAAGAGAACTGCCCCCCATAAAACACGGTGCACATGTCTGCCCACTCAGTGCCCATAGACCCTGAGGTATCGATGGGTACAACCATCTCGACCTTGCCGCCTCTGGTGTCGTCCCATACAACTTGGACGAAATCCTCGCTATCAATGGTAATATCCGGATGTCCTTTCATTCCGATTATCGGTGTGAGTAGAGTGGCGTCTATCTTGGTCTGCGCCTCCCTACTCGACACGTCAATCTCAATCATTTCGTAGTAAATCTGAGTCTGGGAGTAGTACAAGTCCAACGGGTCATGATTGTCTTGCCATACGATGTGGGCATTATCAAGGGAGTCGATCGCAATTGCTGGCCAGTCCCGGTCCTGAGATGCGGTTTTTATTTCGTAATCGTCGATTATTGATATTCCATTTAGCCCGTCAACTGCAGTAGTTCCGTCCTGTTCATGCATTTCTGGGTCCAGCATCTGGTACCAAATGGTCCACTGACCTGACCTGTCTGCCCATACAATGTGCACCCGATCCTCTGAGTCAATCGCAATGTCGGGATGCCATGCTTGATGTGCCCCAGGATTTGAAATCTGGGTCTCTGAGATCAGTGTCTCGCCCGCAGGGCCTAGCATCTTGTAATACAAGTGTTGTGTATTTCTACTCCATACAAAGTGAACATTCCCCTCGGAGTCAGCATTCACTGCGACCATGTTGTCTGAGTTAGGGCCACTATTCACGACGTTTATGGCATCGGTTAGTACAATTTCACTCGCTTGAACGGGAGCTGGAACCGCCATCACAGCGATCAGGCTGGATAGCATGAGGAAAGTCATCAAAAAGCTGTTTTTTTTCTTCTTGGAGTCCACTGCAATACCCTCTGGGAATTGGATGTTCATTTTTGCATACTTAATGTCAACCCATTCAGGTCAGTTTTGATCAAGCCCATTCAGTGGGGTCAAAACCCTGACCGAATCCTGCATCGTCGTCAAAATTGACCTCTGGTGATTCTACTGCTGAGTTTTGGCTGGATCTAACTGGACTGCTTCTCTTCCTTCCCTTCCAATCGTCGACGGGGCCGGGTTTGCCGACGCCCTTGCCGTAATCGAATTTTATTTGGTGGATGATTGAAAGTTTCGTGAGCCAAACGGCTCGCATGGTCTGCATGAGTTCGTTCTGGGTGAGTCCATCAAACCATATGGGTTTTGATATATTGAATGCCTGTAATGGGCCTGGAAGCTTTTTGTCATCCTCCTTTCCTACGTGGAGTACCCAATCTAATTTGGATCGAGTCAGGTTCATTCTAGTCTCGTGGAGCCACCCCTTCCATCCAATTAAGTCTTCATTTCTAAATTCAGTCATCTCATTCTGCTGTCCTTGATCAACCCTTGTTACCGAATAAATCAGGACCAGTGAACGCTCCTTTGGAATCACTATGTTGAATATATGACCGTCTTTTGTCGGGGGGTACTTGACGTGCAGATGCAATAGTGCTTTGCCATCTTCGACTTGTCTTGTTTCGAGCTTCTCATTGCCAAGCCATCGGCGGATAGAGTCGGCTGCAGCTTTGGCGTCCACGGAATGTCATGATACGTGACCTATATGAGGTCAACTAAGTGTTTGTCGACTCGGATTATTGAATTTTGCAGCTTCACCGAATCATCTTTTCTTGACAGTTTAACCCTCCTTCGATTGCGTAGAAAATCTTGAGTCAAATCATATCCGTATGCTGTCGTAAGGGTGGCTATGTAGAATGAAGGCAGTAGAATTATGAAGATAATTGGAGCATAAATTGCCTCAATTCCCACCACATTGATGGCGAGCAAGGTCCAGATAATAGAGAAAAAGGGCCAGAATATGGGAATAGAAAACATTGCTGCCAGAAGATGATAGGTAGTTCTTGCATCTATTCCTTCATCGGTACGATCACCAAGCCACCATGCCATGAATGCCTGTGGGAAAGTGCCCAAGACAAATAGAGGTGATGAAAGGAGTATGATGAATGTTCCAAGAACTAAGTTCAGGAACGCCCCGTCTTCCCGCTTCAACTGACCGTTTTGGTCGAGGTCCCTCCCGTCCAAGCCATTCTCGAAAAGCAATTTTGAGGATATTCTCGCATTGTCCATAAGGTCCTCGTTAAGTTTTCCTTGCCTCCAAATCTCTCGCACTTTCCTAGTTTCAATCAGCTCTTGATGAAGATCCAATTCTTCCTCCTTTCGACTTCTGTTGGCGATCAGTGTCCATGACCGGTACGTATCCCAATCCGGTGCATCAGGGGTTATTTCCTTTAGGATCTGGTAAACCCTGTCTCTCATGGATATGACTGCTTTCTCTGGTGGTTCAACCCATTTCCCCAAGATCAGTTCCTTAGCCTCTTTCTCGTTGTAGGGATTTGGTATGGGTATCGGGTCCAGGTACTCAACATAGTGGTCGGTTCTAAACTGGGTATGATTTCGCCAATGCAATCCCGTTGGTTGGAGGTGTGGTAGAGGCAAATTACGAAGTTCTGCTATGGCTGAAGCTGCGAAAACAGTCCTGAAAGGGCCTGTTTTGAAGCCATGAAGCAAAGAATCTTGGTGGGATGTTCCTTCCGGGAAAACCACGGCGGAATGTCCTGTAGATATGCAATTTGATACTGTGAGCATACTCCTTTGGTTGATGAATCTGGCAAACTCAGAGTCCGTCACGCCTTCAGACATCTCAACCCTTCTCAGGATCGGTTGGATACCCAGCCCTCTGCACCACCATCCAAGAAGAGGGCGTGTGACCAGATCATGTCTTCCAAGTGCGGTGAAGCGCCTTTCTTGACTATTTACGATTACCAGCGGATCAACCAACCCGTTTATGTGAGTGGAAACGGATATCCTTCCTCCGTCGATTTCTGGTGCATTGTCTGACTTTGATCTTCGAAATATGGCCTTGTGGCCGAAGGTCACCATGGTTCTGAACAATTTCCATATAATCAAGGAGCCAGGATGATTCCCCTGGTGGTTCCAAGGGACTGCCTGGAGCTTTTCCTTGTTCAGTCGCATGGCGCTTCTGGACAACTCGGGGGTCAAAGCCTCCATTTGCTCGCTCATGATATTTTCACGAGAGAACTCAAGACTTGTAAGGATTCAGTCCACGATACTGTCTTTGATGCTCTTTGCGAGTTCGACTGCTTCGGTTTGTTCCAATGACCCATGATCCCAAGTGAAATTGTGACAAGATTCGGGGTACCGTGGAATAATGTGGATATGGACGTGCGGAACCGTCATTCCTGCCTCTCGACCATTATTCTGTATCAGATTGTAGGCGATGGCCCCTGTTGCTTTCATGACCCCTCGACATACCTTTGGGATGGCAGCTCCGAGTTCGGCAGCGGCATCTCTGCTCAGTTGGTCTATTCTCTCAACGGGCTCCTTCGGTACGAGCAACGTATGCCCCCTCGAGGCTGGATTGATATCAAGAAAGGCGATTACGCTATCATTCTCATAAACTAAGTTGCAAGGTATACGTCCCTCAATTATCTCTGTAAATATGGTTTTCATTTTTATCACAGAGGTATTGATGAAACAATAGTGCCGAGGTCTATGATCCTGAGGGCTGCCGCAAACTCTTGATTCATTACACCAGCTGGCGAGCTCGTCCGAACTGAATTGGATACTTCTTTCCCAGTCTCCACGAATGATTCTGTCGTTATCTCACCGGACAAGAAGGATTTCGCTTGATTAGTTATTCTAGCCTCTGCTGATCCCACGCTTATTCCGTCTTCTCTGTTGAGGTTCCCGATCATTTTCCTTGAGTCTTCTAATCCTTCTAGGATCAGTTTCGTGCCACCAAACTGGCAGTTTTTGGCCCAGGTTCCTGCCTCATGTCCAGTTGTGGCCCCTGTTGAGAGGTTTGCAAGCAGAAGGTTCCCAGGCAGGATTTTGGAACCGTGAAAGCCTGTGTTAGCAGAGGGTCCGGCGGCGAATACCCCGGTGGCCCACATCTTCCCATCCTCCATCGTGACTCTGCCCAATTGGTCGACCGGGAGCCCCCCTGTTGTGTAGATCACTCCAGACGTCACAGGAACGACATCCACGCTGATATTCAAACCGGTTGAGTCTAATATCACTTTTCGTATTGATTCCAACCAGGTCAATTCATCTTTTTCTATGAACCTGAGATCTATGACAGCATCGCCCTCGTTCGCAAGTGGGTCTATATCGTCGCCAGACTCTGATCTGTATCTTCCCCCAGCCGACAGTACCTCGTATGGTATGGGTATTGACGTGCCCCTGATCACCATAGGGTGGAATGGGATGTCGGTTATCCTTTGGGGCTCTATCCCTGCTCTAATTGCCAATGCGATCGCATTTCCTGAGCCCTCGGATACGCTCGTCCAAAGACCCTGATATCCCTCACATGCAAGTATAACGCTCTTACACTGAAATGCTTTGACTTCGCCGTCCATGAGGTCGAATGTGACAAGACCGCGTACCTGTCCGTTGTCCATGATCAAGGACAGGGGCACGTTGTTCTGTCTTCTTTGAAGGGCTCGCTTCAATAGTTGTTCATCTAATATCTTGCTGACATATCGATTAGTGGAGTCGCCTGCCCCTGATAATCTGGATGACTTGTGTCCGGGGGCTTCGGCCAAATGTGGCATACCACTCTCATCCCTTCGGAATATCATTCCCCATTGCTCAAATTCAGCGACAATCTCTTCAGCGGATGAGCATATTCTCCTAACAGTCGCCTCATTCAACCCTAGGTCACCTAATCCCAAAGTATCCTCTATGTGTGATTCTGGGGAAATCTCACCCAGTGAAGTCGCCAAGCCGGCTACTGATGCAGGAGTGATAGTTCCTGGAGTCTGGTAGATCATCACTGTTTTTGCCCCAGAATCGTGGCAGGCTATTGCTGCTCTTTGCGCCGAAGGGCCTGCTCCAATGACGATGACGTCCCATGACTCCATTGCACTCATGGCACGCCAGTTAGGCCCTATGAATGAACATGACGCTCCTAACTATCGGATTATGCTCCGAGTTATCATTGAATAAACCTCTTTCAAGGATTTTCTCACTGTGGATACTAGTAAGCCGTCTCCATCTTCCATGATCGTCCAAAGCACTTGAGATTTCACCGTTTTTGAGTTTTCGGAAAGGAGGTTTACCTGAACAGATCGGCCCTCATGCCCCGATTTATTCCAGGCCATGCCTATCCAAAGTACATGCGAGCGATCTATGACCGAATTGAAAGTCTGCCAGTCTTCGGCACCCTCGGCTCTCCCTGGTCTTTCTATTCGATCTATGGGTGGCAGTCGAATTACTTGAGTTTCAGGCTCCCCCTCGACTGTTATTATGTCGATTTCGAAAGGGGCGGCCGATGACTTTCCAGGGCTTGCCAAGACGAATAAGTCACTCTCACCATGGGTGGCTCTGGGCGGTAGATCAGCATCTAGTGTCCAGTCCTCTGTCGCTCTAAGCCTGTCAGCCCTCTGTATTGTTCTGGAAAGTAATCTGAATATACCGGGCTTTCTCTGAACTACATGTAGGAGGAAATTCTCGAGTTCCTCGAAGTTAAAAAATTCATCCTGTGACTCTAGCCGTTCGACCGCTGGCATATTAAGGACTTGCGTGCATATTCTTCGTCTCTCACCAAGGTCCATCTTGTCTGTCATTGTGAAGTATATGCTCCTGAGGACGGTTTCTACTGCATGCTCGGATTTTTGATTTCTCCTAACGTTAAGGGTAATCGTCTCCATCCAGTCATTCCACTTGCTAGAGGTCTCGGGGTCGAGGTGTGCATACACCAAGTCAACTAACAGAGGGTCTGCTATAGTGTCAAATAATGATGGGTTGTGTAGTTTGAGCAAGGGTGTCTTTCCCATTTCCATGGTCTTTTGTCTCTCTACCGATATAGTCGCTAACAAGACGACGACGGCCATAAGTGCTGTTACCCCCAATAGTGTCAATGACAAATCGGTCTGGAGTGTGTTTGATGCCATCGTTGATGATAGTATCAAGCCTATGATGGCTGCGGAAAGCCTTGTTCTTTCCGTTAACTTGTTTTCATCGAGTTGATTTAGGATTCTCTCAACACCAACGTAAGACTCTCTTAGAGAAAACCCCTTCTTTCTAAGCTCCAATCTATCCTTGGCGGTCATTCTGGCATAGGTAGCGGCAATTGATGGTGGAATGAATGAAATTACTGAAAGGGCCCAAATGAACCTTGATGCGTCTAGGAGAGTCTGGTCAAGTGTTGTCGAAGAGAGTACGATAACTACCAGTAATGTGATCGAGAGGGAATATCTTAGAAGTCCTGAGGGGGGATTTACTGCTAATTTTGTCCAACGACCTCGCCATTTGTCTCTCGATTCGATCCTGCTTTTCATCGCCGATGGCGTTGACTCCTCGTCATCTTGCTGGGCGTAAGGAGTTGGCAGATCCATCCTATCCTCACCATACGCTCACTGTCAGTAGGTTTGAGTTCATCGCTCGCTCTAGAGAAAAAAGGCTAATTCTATGCGAGGGCTTCTTTTGTGGAGTCTCCTCGCCGTGCTGGGCGTGTAGCATAGCCTGGATAATGCACCGGCCTCCTAAGCCGGGGACCGCGGGTTCGAATCCTGCCGCGCCCGCCACTGAAAATTATGCAAATAACTGCCCTGCTCTCGCGACCTGATGAAGGAAGTGCTCGAAATGTATTCTGGGATGAGTATGCGTTTGAAGGCTCTTGCTGCACTCTGCCAATGCTTGAAGCAGCTCATTTCTTAGTAGGTCCGAGAGGGGTAGTCGTCGACTGACGATTGCGCTGTGCATTTGATCTACCACGTCATCGGGGTCTAGTCCATGATCGTTCAATAGAGCGTCTATTTCAGCTACTGCCCCAACTCTGATCTTGGTTCTTTTCCCCTTGCGATCGATCCACTTTGAATCTGCGACTTGGCCTCTCAATGCCTTTTCGATTGCGTCTCGGCCTGCTTGCATGGTGGCTGCTTGCATTAAGTCGTGGACAGAAGATCGCTTACCAAGTTCGCTTTGTGCCCATAGAAGTTCTAAGGTGAAGATCGCTCGGCGTAAGTTACCTTGGCTCATGTAGCTAATGTCCTCAATTATCCCTGACTCTATTATGCAACCCTCCTTTTGTATAATTTGGTCCAATACGTTCGTTATCCCCTCTTCCCTGCATGCTGGGATCCTGATCATCTGAGTCCTGGACCGCAAGGCATCAATAATTGCCGATGGTGCCCTAGCAGTGAATATGAATCTCGAGGCAACGCCCACAGTCTCCATCATCCTCCGCAAATATGATTGCCACCTCAGAGACATATGATCAGCGTCTTCTAGAACAATTAGTCGGCTGAGGGATTGGATGTCATCGCTGCTTGTCTCCCTTCCAGCAGGAGGGGGGTCTGTATCAGAGGGCTTATTCTCCCCATTGGGAAATGCAGCTAGTGATGTCATCCCGGCCAGAGTGTCAGATGATCCCTTTCCCTGAGGCCTCAGAAACTGCTCGAAAGAGTCCATTGCACCTCTTGACCTTTTCATGTCCCTGACACTCCTAACGTGGACTCGGGAGGTCCATGAAGGGCCAAGGACTTGTCTGGCATACAACCTCCAAAGTGCGGTTTTCCCTGAGCCCGGTGGGCCCGTGATGAGCAAATGGGGGGGTTGAGGCAATAAAGATAGGGCGCTGATACGCTTCAACACCCTAGATGGGGCAGCGAACTGGTCGAAGGTCCGAGGAGCGTATTCGGTCAGCCATCCCGCCATGTATTAGCCTGGCGAGAGGGGGGTCTTGAAATGCCCGTCACTCAGCACGCAGCGTCTTTATTCCATCTGGCCCTTCTTTCCGAGGCTTGACAAAAATACGATATCCGCATTTGTGGCATGATTTCCCCGTGGTACCGATTTCTATCCATTCGATGTGACCGCATCGAACACATCTGTACCTGATCTCCAGTGGGTCCATGGGGGAGGAGCAATGATTGCAAGTGGCAGGGCCATCTGCGTCAAACGGCTTCCTGTCTGTTCGATTGCAAGACCTGCACTTGTATAGGGTCATGCGGTTAGTCATAGTGCTTGACGGATTGGTTGCCTTCTTCAACTTGCCCATTGGCCTGTTTGGTAATTCGTGCTCTTTTGCAAATATCAACGAAGTTCCTGAATATGGCCTCACCGTATTCGGAATCATTCACTTCTGGGTGGAATTGGACGCCAAATCTGGTATTAGTGTGATTTTGCATGGCTTGAACTCTGCATGACTGGCTCGATGCTGTTATTCTGAAATCCTCTGGAATCATACTAACTTCGTCATTGTGGCTCTCCCAGACGGTCTGGGTAGGTGGCGTATCTGAAAACAAAGGCCCAGGATCTTCGGACAGGCTGATTGTCGCCGCACCGAATTCAGGTTGAGGGGCCTCTGTGGCTTGTCCGCCATAATGACCAGCCATGAATTGAAGGCCGGCACATATGCCCAGTATTGGAATTTCTAACGACAGGTACTCAGCGCAACGGCCCAGTTCACCAGTCAAACCAACACGCGCAGCCCCCCCAGAGAGTATGAGTCCATCCATGTCTCTAAGCTGATCGAGAGGAGTATCATTTGGCAGTATTTTTGTATCCACACCTAGATAACGCAACATCCGCCATTCCCTGTGAGTCCACTGGCCGCCATTATCAATTACATCAATTACCAAACGGCCCTGCCCCATGTTGCTTCTCTAAAGCAGGCAGGCCATCAATACATTGCCTCCAAGAACTGAGAGGAAAGAAGAGGCAGATTGAAAATCAAGTAATGATTCGGACGAAGGGTAAGCCCCGATGGTGTAGTGGCCTATCATGCAGCCCTGTCGAGGCTGCGACCCGGGTTCAAATCCCGGTCGGGGCGCCAAAAATATAGTAAATTTCAATGAAATTGGTCTTATTTTCGCATACGGCAGAATTCTGCACGAGCCTCGCAAAATTATCTGATGAGTATAGCCCCATTCAGAGAATCTGGTCGATGACACCTGATAGCCCAACATCGGGAGGGCATAATAGGCCATTGACATTGAAAGATCTCGCTGCCTCCATGTCCGATATACGGTCTCCAACCATTACTGATGACTGTTCAGATGGTCGATTCGTCCATTCCGATCCAAACCTCAAATCGAGCTTAGACCAGTCTTCGCCAGATTCGGCATGATCGAGGAGTTGTCTCGCTGCCTCAAGCATTCCAGGTCGTGGTTTTCTTGCCCAGGCATCATAAAATGGCGGGTATGGGCTGTGTAGTATGAGGTCAATTATCGCCTCAGGATCGTCAAGTAGCAACATCTCTTGCAAGGTTTCGTGTATCATTGCGAGGTTCTCTGAGTTCCAGAGTCCCCTACCAACGGGAGATTGGTTGGTAACAACCGCTATCCTCATTCCGGACTTCCTGAGTTTTGCAATGCATTTTCCTGCGTTCGGGAGCATCTCAAGCTCAGATGGCGAGTTGATGTAATTGGAAGATCCTTTATTCAGGACCCCATCTCTATCCAAGTAAGCAATTGACCCAGCCCAAGGTATTGACTTTGGGAGAGGTTGCATGAACAATGGCGCGTTCAGAGCAACTCTGTCACGACACGGGAGTAGTTGGTACACATGGCTCGGTTGTGGAGGGTGTACAAAGCGCCTTCCTATGCGCCACCGATCAAGTCACAGAAATCTATGGTTATCCTTTCCTTCCTACCCAGTCTTCTCCCCGTATATGCGATACTCTCTCTAAAATCAAAGGGATTCATGGTGTAATTCAATTTCTTACAGTATGTTTTGTAAAAGATAGATTCCCAGAGAAAACCCTTGTTCCCTCCAGCGGAGAAGAATTCTCCTCCGGACACTCTAGCGATCTGGGAGGCCACAGAAGCAATATATTCAGAGAAACCCAGCACTCCGGTTTCCATGATCACGAACGAGTCGTCCTCGAAGGTCCCCCATGAGTCATGTCGTTGATATCCATCCTGTGGCATTTCTCGCAACCGTAAAGGTCGATTGTTATATCTCCGTGGTCAGAATTCGGGAACCAATTAGACATGAGTTGAAAGTAACTACCACTGCAAGGATCGCCTATCATCATCAACGGCTTTTGTTTCTTTTCTGCATATTTCGCCGCCTGCTTGAACATTCTCTTCGTTCGAAAGTATCTACCAACGGGAGAAAGCAAAATGCTTTTCAGAGGCATTATTCAGGCAACCTCTCTATTGTTTCTTGAGTGCTCAACCGCATTTCGAAAGATTGACATGGCTGGAGATGGACCGTGTTTGAGTGATGTCTCTCTTGTCCAATCTGGAGAGAGCCAAGTGGAGTGGTAGGCTTCGGGGTGTGGCATTAAACCGAACACTAGCCCAGTGGGGTCACAGACGCCGGCCACATTCCTCCATGACTGGTTTGGTGAAATCGGAAATGGCAGGATCTCATCCGAGGAGGAGGGGTACGTGCTATCTGGATCGACGTATTTTGCCACAAGTTGTCCTTTTTGAGCCCACTTGTCCAACAACTTGTGATCGTTGGTGACAAATTTGCCCTCTCCATGACGTACAGGTACCCTCAGCCTTTCTATACCCCTTGTCCATATGCAGGGGCTGTTTCTATCAAATTCAAGCGTGACCCACCTATCCTCGTATCTGCCGCAATCATTTGCCGTAAGAGACGCTGTCTGACTCATGGAAAGATCCTCGTCTCCCGGTAGAAGGCCCATTTTTACCAGCACTTGGAATCCATTGCATATACCAATCACCGGCTTTTTGGATGCCACAAAGGCTCTGACCTCTTCTCTCAAGGAGAATCTCAATCGATTGCCTAGGAGTCTGCCACTCCCCAAATGATCTCCGAACGAGAAACCTCCAGGCACTGCGAGAATATCAAAGTCCGATAGTTTGAGTTCCCCGTCAACCAAGCGGTTGACATGGGTCCTTTTTGCCGTCGCTCCAGCCATTTCAAACGCGGTAATTGTCTCAGTCTCACAATTTATCCCAAAACCCGAGAGAACCGCAACATTGGGTTTACCCATATCATGCCCTCCTGTCCAGAGTTCCCTTCCAAGCAGCCTTTAGAGAATCGACGTCGCAATTTAGTATCGTTTTTCCATGCGCAGATATCTTAATTTCACGGCTAGAGGTTGTCCTCCCAAGTTTGTATATGGCGTGTCCTTTCATCTTCTTTTCAAACTCCATGGCACATTCAGGCGAGACTGACACGATTATTCTCCCCAGGGACTCTCCAAAGAGCGCTCCCCATTCATCCAGTTCATCGTCTCCTAGGAGAATCTCTGATACATCGATATTAGCTCCTCCACTAAATCCGAAGCATGACTCTGCTAAACTGACTGAAAGGCCACCATCACTACAGTCATGCGCGCTCCTGATCATCTCATTTTCCATGGCATTGCCTAAGGCCCTGTACAAAGCGATATTTCTTTCCGGATCGAGTATGGGGACGCTAGTACCAATTCCACTGGAGTTGTCGCTTTCTCTAATCATGAACGCGAGTTCGGAAGCCCCTATTTCCTGTTTGGTCAAGCCGAGCAGGTATATGCGGTCGTCATAGCTCTTGAAATCACTCGTCACTGCTTTAGTAATGTCCTTATGGCGTCCAATGAGGCTGAACAGTAGGGTTGGTGGAACGCTTATTTTCTGACCCTCAATGACTGCATCATTTTTCATCGAATCTTTGCCACTTATGCATGGAAGTGTATAGGCTCTGCATACGTCATCAAGTGCCTGATTTGATCTAACTAGTTGGGCGAGTTTCTGTTTTCCATCTGGCGTTTTTTCAGACTCTATTGGATCGGGCCAACAGAAATTATCTAGTCCAGCGATCATGGATAGGTCCACTCCTACGCAAACTGCATTCCTTACTGCCTCGTCTATCGCTGCTGCTGTCATCGAATAGGCGTCTATGTCTGAATATCTCGGCACAATTCCATTGGAAATAACCGCCCCAATGATGCTACCCGGTAAGGGGGCTATGACAGCGGCATCACCGGGAGCATCGTGATCTAGTCCCACAAACGGTTTGACGACTGTCTGGGCAATGACCTCATGATCATAGGATCTGACCCACCACTCTTTACTTGCAACATTTGGTCTTTCAAGAATTTTCTCCAGAGCCGTCGAAAGTGACCTTAAAGTTGGGATTGGTAATACAACATCAGGATTAGTTGGTGGATTCCACTCGGACTCCAGTTGTAATTGGGGACACCCTTCGTGAAGGAATGGTATCGGTATCAGTCCTACACACTTTTCGTTGTGGTTTATTTGGAAAAATCCAGAGTCGGAGAATGTACCAATTGCCGTAGCCTCTACCTCATGTAGCCGGGCTAGTCTTTCAAACTCATCAGAATCATCTCCCCGGATGCCGACAGTCATCCTTTCCTGGGATTCAGATACCAATATTTCCCAAGATTTTAATCCTAATTGTTTCAATGGAACCATGCCTAAATCGATGGTTGCGCCACCGGTTAATTCTGCCATTTCGCCAACGCTACTTGACAGTCCTCCTGCACCATTGTCAGTGATGACTTGGATCAGGCCCGCATCTCTCGCCTCAAGGATCATGTCTAGCATTTTTTTCTGTGTGATTGGATCGCCGATCTGAACCGCGCTACTGGGGCTATCCTCAGTAAGCTCAAGACTCGAAAACGTCGCGCCATGGATACCGTCGCTTCCAACTCTTCCTCCGACCATGTAGATTAAATCGCCAGGTCTTGGGGTTTTCACGTGTGATTCTCGCCCGTCTGGCAGGTACCTCGGCATTAAGCCAACCGTACCGCAATACACCAGGGGTTTCCCAATGTATCGATCATCGAAGACGATCGATCCATTGATAGTTGGTATTCCTGATTCGTTGCCCCCAGCCCTTACCCCTGAATGCACTCCGGAGAATATACGAGAAGGGTGAAATAATCCCTTTGGGAGGGTTCCTGAGTAATCAGGAGGACCGAAACAGAATACATCTGTATTTGCTATAGGCTTGGCCCCGAGACCGGTTCCCAGGATATCGCGATTGACGCCGACAATCCCTGTCATGGCTCCGCCGAAAGGGTCCAATGCAGAAGGTGAGTTATGAGTTTCAGCTTTCATACAGAGGCTCCATTCATCCGTCCATGCGATTACACCAGAGTTGTCGTGGAAGACTGAGAGCAGCCAATCCACCTCCTTCGATATCGCATTCGTTGGGGCCACAATGTGAGTTTTGAATAGCGAGTCGATCGTGGAAGTGGTTCCATTCTGATTGTCAGTATGTCGTATCTTAGCTGAGAATATCTTGTGACTACAATGTTCTGACCACGTCTGTGCCAGACACTCAAGCTCTACATCCGTAGGCGAATCGACAGGGAGGTCGTGCTGTGATCGTATTTGTTGTGTGTCTTGTTGTTTGAAATAACCTTGAATCGCCTTCATTTCTACCAAATTTAATGCAAGTAGACCATCATCGCTTATTCGCTCTAACTCTCCATCGTCGACATCAAGGTCGATTATCCTTGGTTCAACATAGTTCTGTGGTTTCAAATTTGGGAATCGGATTAAATTGCCAGTTCTATTTTTGCCGTCCAAAATGGAATATTCTTCAAGCATGGGATTGTGGAGGTGATCTACGAGCTCTTCCAGCTCAAGATGATCATCATGCAACCAGAAATGGTAGGAGATGGTCGATGCTACTTTGTTTGACTTGTTCGGGAAAATCGTACCCAGGCCATCCTCTGCAGCCATGGCTCGATTATCCGTCACACCTGGCTTGAAACCAACTTGAACTGTCAGATCAGAGTAGCTGCCATCTGGCAATTGGCCTGCTCCTATCGATCCATCGATTGTGAAGGTCTCAATGATTGGATCAGAAAATAGGTTTGTTGCCGCGTGGGTTGCCTCTTCCTCAGAAAAGTCTCCCTTGATAGTATACCCCAGGCTGGTCCTAGTAGCAGCTATTTTGCCCGCAAGATGCTTGGGTAGCGAACTTATCAGTGTGTTTGCCCGACTGTCGACTAACCCAGATCGGAGGATAGGCAGAACATCCACGCGCAAAATGTGTGGACTGTCATGCGCCATGCGGTCTATGCAATGCTGGACGCCCATGAAGGATGCGCTTCTGGGGACTTAGAAATCCATGCCGCCCATGCCGCCCATGCCGCCCATGCCGCCCATATCTGGGCCACCAGCAGGGGTGTCGGGCTTGGGTTCATCAGCAACCAACGTCTCGGTAGTCAGGACAAGTCCAGCGATCGACCCAGCTGATTGAAGTGCATTCCTAGTTACTTTCACCGGATCGATTACTCCCTCCTTGAGCAGATCTACGTACTCCTTGTTCCTAGCATTGTAGCCGAATGTTCCTGATTTATTCTCTAGAACCTTTGAGACAACCACGCTTGGTTCCTCGCCCGCGTTCTCGCTGATCTGCCTGAGTGGTGCAGACAGCGCATCGTAGACGGCTTGAATCCCTATCGACCTGTCTCCGGAGCTTGTTTCCATCAACTTTGACAATGCATCTCTGGCCCTCAGAAGCGCCACGCCGCCCCCGACGACCACTCCTTCCGCCATAGCTGCTCTTGTCGCATTAAGAGCGTCGTCGACCCGTGCCTTCTTTTCCTTCATTTCAGTCTCTGTCGCGGCGCCTATTCTCAAGACTGCAACTCCACCAGTCATCTTCCCAATTCTCTTTTGCATCTTTTCCTTGTCCCACTTAGATTTCGTGAGTTTCTCTTGGCTTCTCAACATCTCTGTGCGTTCGGCGATAAGATCCTTATTCCCCTCGCCACCAACAAAAGTGGTCTTGTTTTTCGCGATTATGACCTTCTCGGCGCCACCTAGAGCTGTTGGACCCTGTGATTTGATGTCGGCGCTTTTGTCCTTTGCAAGGACAGAGGCTCCTGTCAATGTAGCTATATCCTCGAGTAGTTCCCCTTGTTCATCTCCAAAGCCCGGGGCCTTGATCGCCGCGGCTTTGACTACCCTGCTTGCAACGTTTAGCACCAATGTCGCCAGTGCCTCGCCTTCGACATCCTTTGCAATGATAAGCAATGGCCTCTTTTGTTGCATGCTCGCTTCTAGGCTTGGAAGCAGATCCTGGGCGCTGTTCACTGTTTGATCTGTGATGAGGATCATGGGGTTTTCGAGAATAGCCTCTTTCTTTTCTCGGTCGGTGATAAAGTATGGTGAAATGTAACCCTTGTCTACCTCCATTCCCTCTACAACCTTGAGGTCTGTTTCGGCAGATTTCGCCTCTTCTACTGTAATAACACCCTCTTGACCAACTGCTTCAACAGCCTCTGCAATGAGAGATCCTATGTCTGAGTCGTTGTTAGCTGCAATCGTTGCGACCTGGTGGATTGTTTCTCCCGTCTCAACGGGGCTGGACATTTCCTTCAACCGTTCGACAACGGTTGCTATGGCTTCATCGTAGCCGCTTTTTAACTCTACAGGGCTGGCACCTGCGGTGACGTTTCGCAGTCCTGTATGGCATAGTGCTTGGGCGAGAATGCTCGCGGTTGACGTCCCGTCACCAGCGTTGTCTTGAGTTTTGCTCGCGACCTCTTGTACTAACTTGGCGCCCATGTTCGCAAAAGGATCTGGTAAAGATATGTCCTTGGCGATGGTGACTCCATCGTTGATAATGGTCGGGCTACCCCAGCTTTTCTCAAGCACAACGGTCCTAGCGGCTGGTCCCAACGTCACCTTCACGGCGTTGGCCACTGCGTCTATGCCCTCCAATAACTTCCTTCTTGCGTCTTCTCCGTAAAGCATCTGTTTTGCCATTTTTTCTATCTCCTTGTTTGTTTTCAAAGATCCAGGACCTTTGCCTGTAAATCCTCAAATTTGATCAGCATGTATTCTATCCCCAACCATTCGATCTTGGTGCCACTGTACTGACGATAAACGACTCTGTCTCCTGAGCTGAGGCCCTCGACATCTGGGCCGGTTGCCACAACCTTCCCCACATTCATTTTCTCTCGGGCCTCCTCTGGGAGCAATAGCCCTGATTCTGTTTTCTCAGGAGCATTCTCCATTTCCAAAAGTACCATTTCTCCCATTGGCTCAATTCCGACTGACATACGTTACCATCTCTAGGCTATACAACCCGAGGTTGACTAATGGGGGGGTGCTTTAAACATATTTACCAATTTACTTCGGCAATGTTGAGGTACCTAACGACACGTGGAGGTTAGAAGGTGTCTGGTTTGGGGTTCATGTCTGCAGATGAAATTCGGTCCTCCATGGCTTCTAGAAGGACAAGAGTCGTACTTGCTGCAGATCAAAAGTCAATTTCTGAAATATCGCATTCGCTTTCACAGGCCGGACCAAGCATATGCATGTTGAAGACTCACGTGGATGGTGTGGTGGACTTCGAATATACTCGTTGGATGGACGAGGTTATTCGACCTGCTCGCGACATGGGGATTCTAATCTTTGAGGATCGAAAATTTGCCGATATCGGGCACGTTTCCAAGATCCAGATGCTGGGCCACCAGAGAATTGCTAGATGGGCCGACATAGTCACTGCACATAGAATATCAGGTCCGGATGTCATTGATGGTATCCATTCTGCTTGGGAAGAAGTGGGCCGTAAAGGGTCGGTTCTCGTGCTCGCACAGATGTCTAGTTCCGAAAATCTTCTCGACGCCCGTTACACAGAAAAAACGGTAGCATCTTGCAAGGGTATGCCTGGAGTGTGTGGATTTATCGGAAATGGGAGTAATCCGAGGTCCATAGCTTCACTTAGGGATGCAGTGGGTTCTGAAAAACTGATTTTAACACCGGGTATCAATTTTGATCCGAATCAGTCTGTTATGGGGCAAAGATACGGTCACCCGACAGAAGCCATACGATCTGGGGCTGATGCGGTTATTGTGGGGTCGGGCATAATTCGTAGTGACTCAATATCTAGTGCCGCTGCTCAATACGCTAATGCCACCATGGATGATATATGATGCTTGAATTGGTTGACGTTTCTGCCATCGTAATTGTATTCCTACTCTTGATCTTGGTCGCTAGGGAAATTTTGTTTCGATGGCGAATGAGGCTCAGAGTGGTGACGGGAGATGAGAGCCTGCTAGAGGACAGTCGTGTGAAAATCGTTAACATAGCGCAAGGGCCTGAGGGTAGTCACGAGGTTAATGCGTTGAGAATGGTCCCACTTGAAGAAGAGGTTTCAGATGGTCAGATAATAGGCAATCGACCCTGAAATGGCCAAGGCGACTAACGAGGTAATTATCCATACCCTTCCACGGTTTCCCTGCTTGACCTGGCCATCGACTGGAAGGTTGGCTTGGCTGGTGACAGATGGATGTTTTTGTGGTGTTGCTGGCGCAGGAGGCGGGGGCAAGTTGGCTGGGGGTGAGGGGATATCTGATTCGAGCGTCGCTAGACCTGGGGCGTATGGCACGACGCCCATTATTTTGGGCCATGCTTCCTCGATATCTGAGGCTAGTATAGGCGTTGAGATCACCCCCACGGCTCCTGCAGAATGAGATGCCTGTCTGGCTGCTTCCAACTTGGACCTAGAACAAACAAAAACAATCCGTGCTTGATCGTCAATATCCCTTATCTTCAAGGCTGCTAACTCACCTGAAGTCGATCCTGTATCAAATCCCAAGAATGTCACTCTAGGTCTAATTTTCAAATATGACTCAACTAACCCATCATTGCCTTGGATTGTTTTTGATCGCCAGCCCCTCTGTCTCATTATCATATTGATCCTACCGGCTGTGATTGAATCCCTCATTGATATCAACGATGAGGGACTTTCATTCATTTTGATCCCTCGCGACAATTGTGAACGACATTGGGTCCATGTCATCCGAAAGAAGCTGTGTTAGAAAGTTGGATGGCTCAAAGTCGATGAGATCGTCGTAGCCCTGTCCGACCCCAGCCAGTACGATAGGCTTGTTTGTGGCATGGGCTATAGAAAGTGCAGCACCACCCCTAGCATCTGTGTCCAACTTTGAAAGGACTGCACCGTCGAAATTCAAAAACGATTGGAAGGTTTTTGCCTGTTCTACGGCATCATTACCTGCAAGTGCATCCCCAACAAACAGGACAATATGAGGCGAGGCGACTCTGTGTACCTTCTTCAGTTCCTGCATCAAGTTGGTCTTGTTCTGCATCCTCCCAGCAGTATCTATTATCACGACGTCGTCCCCCTTGGCTACCGCGCTGTCGATCGCATCTCTTGCAACGGCAGCCGAATCGCCACCTCGTTGACTCCGTATGCACCGGGCACCAATACGCTCTGCATGATCATTCAACTGATCTATTGCGCCCGCCCTGAATGTATCTGCAGCTGCTAATACGACGCTCAAGCCTTCTTGGACTAGTCTGTGTGATATCTTGGCTGCTGTGGTCGTCTTACCAGTTCCATTCACTCCAACCAACATAATTATGATAGGAATCTCGTCTTTCATCAGGCTTTGAACGGTCTGGTCGAAATCCCAATACGAGACCCTCAACAACGAGTCAAGAGCTCCGATAAGTGCAGAGTCGATTATCCTTTCAAGGTCCCCTTTCTTGGGTAGCGGGGCGCCGATCAACCTCGCTCTCATCGCCGTCAGAACTTCGTCTACGGCCGCATGCCCCATATCGGCTTCCAATAGTGTTATTTCTAGTTCTGACATCAATTTCGCGAAGGTTGGTGTGGCGGATATTTTTCTTCTAGACTTCTTGTCAACCAAATGGTCGATGTCTATTGATAGCCCTTGTGATGGTCTTGGAACAAGTTTCAAACGTCTTTTCTCAATGCTGGCTTTTTTCGTTATCTTCTGGGATTGTTGTTTTCTCTCCATTAGTTTTTGAGATTTTTTATCCCTATCCAAGTGAATTGAATCAATCATTTCCGTTGATTCCCATTCGCTTTCCACCTCATGTTCTGAGATAGGAGAAGTTTTCACTTCATAGGCCTCATTTACATTTTCTGGAACGATAGTAAGGTCTTCTTCCGAAGCTATGGATCCAATGTCATCCAATGTTTTCGCAGAGCGACGGAACCGACTGAGGAAACCCATGCAACATTACCTCAGTCATCCAATGTTAGTTCTGTTCCCCTTTTCCGCCTTCTTTGCTTGGCCTTGGGCTGTGTGGTCGTTGGTTCTGAACTTGATCTGGCGGGTGACTCTTTGGTAGTCTTCGTTTCTCGGTTCAGTTCCATCACTTGCTCCTCCATGTCCATGATGCTTTCATCGATTTGCTTTATTTCTAACAACAAGTTCTGAATGAGTCCTTCCAGTTCCCTGTTTCTTTGGTTTAGCATCTTGAGAGTCTTTTCAACGTCCGTTTCTATTTGGACACCTGATCCGATGTCTATGACTGGGTGAAGATCTTGCGCTAACTGGACGGGGATCTGGACGCCACTGCCAAGTGGAACCATGGTCATGCCACCGTCACTGTTCCCAATTGACTCCAGAGTGTTTTGGGCTCTAGTCTGTTCCTCAAGTAGTGAGTTGAGTCTTTCGACTTGGCTTTTCATGCTCTGAAGCCGTTTGTGGTTTGCTTCAATGAGGCGGGTCAGCTGCCTTGCTTCTTCCATGCTCATGGAGGTCTGTAGTAGGTCGACTTTTCTAAAAGATGGGGAGATTTGCCTGGAAATTCGCTTGGATGACTGGTCAATTGCATCCGTTCGGATTAAATTGGGGTCGCTTTCCGCAGGACCATGGTAAAAGCATTCAGAGCAATGGGTACTTTCCGCAGTGGCTCCCGAGATCAACCGTACACGATTGACGTGGTCGCTGATGACAAAGAGGGTGCGATAGAGTACGTATATTCGAATTTCGGGAGCAAGCACAGAGTGCCTCGAAGATTCGTGATTATCTCTTCTCTAACAGAGATAGACCCCTCTGAGTCGACGGAACCTCGTGTTATCTCTGCATTCAGGGAGCAATCTGACTGATTAAGTCACAATAGTGATACACACACCCTCCGAGATGATGTTATGCTGAAGAAGACGGTAATGCGTGAATACTGGAGGGTTCAACAAAGTCAAACTCTAATCTCAATGGCATTCTGGGTAACGACCCTCACCCTGTTGACTTGGCCCTATGTCAAATGGAGGTTCGATCCCAACACAGATATCCTAGGTATATCAATGACCTATTGGGGTTTAGCCTCTATTGGATTATTTGTGATATTTTGTGTGCTAATGATAGGATATCTCTACGATGTGATTTTTTCTCTTTGGAGAGCGCATCAGTCGGTAATCCAAGAGAGGAATCCCTACACAACCTACATGCTCAATGGGCCCGTAGGTGCGGTACTCGCTCAAACTAATGAAATCCTCAAAAGGCTCTCGGATGATGAAGATATCAAGAATCACACTGACTTTGTGGACAGATGGTTGGAATGGAGTGGTCATCAGGAGCTCTGGAAAAGAACGATGGAAGGTTTCACAGAAGTTATGGGTGACGAGAACCCTGTCATGCTTCACGTACATGAAAATAATGACGATTGAACAGAATAAAACTCAATTCCCTGCAAAAATTCAAATCAAAAGGTTTCGATATGATGGACGTTCCACTGGTTGGATCATTCTTACTGGGAGCACCCAAGTGTGGGACGAGTTGGCTTGCTGATGTTCTATCGCAACACCCTGAGATATGCATATCGAATCCGAAGGAGCCGAATATTGTAGCGACACACAAGGGGACTTTTATCCGAGACGACTCAAGTTTGGATCTATCCGGATACGGTGAATTCTTTCGAGGTGAGGGTGTGAAAGTAGATTGTTCTGTCCATGCTTTCTCTTGTCCAAAAGCACCCTCAAGAATTAAAAAAATTTGGCCGGAGGCTAAATTTATTGTCTCCTTAAGAGACCCCGTAGAGAGAGCAGTCTCCCAATGGAACCATGCTCTTGATTACGGTGATGACAGGAAAGCTGGTGTGGATTGGAGTGAATTCACTGAAGCTTGGAAAGATGGAAGATTAAGATGTGATTCTTTATACGGCGAGTCGTTGAAGAATTGGTTGGCTTTTTTCCCTATCGATTCTTTCTTGATTATCGAAACGAAAGTTATGCGTAATCTCCCACATGAGGTTTTGAAGGAAGTTTGCAACCATATTGGGGTAAGGGAATACAGTTTTGATTTAGGTCTAGTGAAGGATCACAATCTTACAAGTCAGAGAAGAACCATAAATATCGTTGGTAGATTTGTAAAAAATTCCGCGGGAATCCTCCCCCGAGGACTCAGGGAAATGATTGCGAAAAAATTACAGAGTCGAGGCATTAACATATACAGAACTAAATTTTTTTCGACTAGGACATCGGGAAGTAGAATCATCACGGATAGTGAGAGAGAGTTGGTGAGGCAAAGTCTTGTGGAAGACCAATATCTTCTAGAGGAATTGACAGGACTCAACAATCTCACACAATAGTTTTTTGCGTTCATAAACTTGTTCGATCGTGATAAGAATTAGGGCTTGGATAATGGAAAAATAAATACTTATTGCACAAGTTATTCATCGACGCACTGCCTTAGAAACCTCTGTAATAGCGTAGAGAGAAAGGGTATCGAGGCTTGATACAGAGTATACAGCCAACCAAATATTGCACTAGTTTAGTCGCCCTTGAATTCGCTTGGCGACTTCGGACCACTGCAGGGAATCTCGAAATTCAATTATTGATTTCCTAGAGGACTCAAGGTCTTTCTCGGAGAGTGTGGAAATGCTCGCAACAATGTCATCGACGGATTTTCCCCTCATTTTGATTGCCCCCTTGATATCATCGAAAATATGAATCGGTGACACGGCTATTGGTGTGCCGGAAGCGACGCCCATCCTTACTGCCCCTGAGGCAGACTCGTTCGTTCTCTGATAGGGAAACGCCAATAGGTCACACTTTGAGAGGGTTGCAATAGCAATTTCATCATCTAGGAATTCTGTCACAAATCTTACACGCTCTTCAAGTCCTTTTTCTTTAATTAATGAGTTGATTCTCTTCTCAGTTTTCTCACTGTCCTTACGAGTTGCGCACAACAACAATAATTCATCCCAACCAGAAAGCTGCTCAAAAGCTTCAACCAACTCTATCTGACCTTTGTGCGGTAATAAAAATCCAAAGGTTCCCAAAACTCTGCCATTGAGGGGCAATGCTTCTACTGATTCTGAAGGCGGGGGATAAATTCCATGAGGAATCATTACAACGTTAGTCTTAATCCCCAATTTTTCTAAATTCTCGACGTCGGCCTTTGAGTGTACCATAACAGTTGAACAGGTCTTGAGGCCCTCAACAGCTCTCTCGATTCTTCGACTGCGAAATAAGATTGATTTATCCCGTGTATTGTGCATTGTTATGAATACCTTGATGTTCATTTCAGCTAATTTCAGTAACAACTGGTTGAGATATGAAAATCTTAGAAGCCCTGGTTGGTGTTGAATAACAACAGTGTCTATTTCATTTGGGGCAAATTGATCGATCATCTCGCTGAAAAGGTTTGAGTCCCTTTTCCAACACGGTATTGCCCCTTCTGGATTTCCTTCTTCAGATTGACAAAGGATCAATACGTCGTCGTCCATTTCTTCTATGAGAAAGCGGGAATAAGTTGCAATACCACACTTAATGCCCCAAGTAGTTATCCAACCAATCACAGCTATCATCCCCGCATTCAGAAATTCTTTGATTTCAATATTGACAATACTCTTTCAGAGGCCCCGTAACCCCACGGCCCGAGGTATTTAATTTTCATTTGGTTTCTCTCTTCACTATATTTTTGGGGATTCTCTAATGCGCTCCCTAGATCGATAAATAGGTCTTCCAAAGTTGTAGATATTGGTGGTGGTACGAGGTTTTCATAATCATCCAAAAGACCATTTTTCTCAGAGTATTCTTCTAGATCGTAGGGGGTGAATACTACTGGCCTATCTAAGATCAACCAATCTATGTATGCACTAGAATAGTCGGTTACTAACACGTCAGATTTAATGAACAAATTGTGTAGATGTGGCTCATCAAAATGAGTCACAGTTTCAATCCTATCTGATTTGTATACTCGGCCCTCAGTAATCCAATGTGGTCTAATTATTAACTTAGCTTGATTCTTCTCCAAGAATTCGTGCATTTGTCCTTCAGATACATCGGGATGCAACAGAACTCTCGAATGTTCGCCTTCGCCCCTTTCCCTGAATGTAGGCGTGTATAGGATTGTTTTAGTGTCTGAGTCCAGAGGGTTTTTGTTCAAGTACAGAAGGTCGTTTCTAGGGTTACCCGTGATCTCAAACCGATCTTGCGGGATGTTGAATGCCTCGCTAAGACACTCTTTTTCATATCTTGAGGTCACAAAGAATCTGTCAACATTTCCACACCATTGCAGAAAAAGCCTTGCTGTTTCTCCGTAGTCTTCATCTGTTTTATTTTTGGCCCTCAGTAGACCAATTTTCTTCAGTGGCACTCCATGCCATAATTGATTTACTGTTATGGATGGAATCCATGGCATCTTACACATATCTTGATATCCGAACGAGATGATAGCCTGTCCTGCCCTGAGATAGAGAAAAGAGGCTTTTAGGCTGGGAGACATGACGACCTTGCCAGGGTATTTCTCCTCAACCTCTCTGTAAACATCCCTGTTGTTAGTGAACCATACGGCCCTGATCGAGTTATCATTATTTTGAATATATTCGAACAATGACCTTGAGTTGTCGGAGTAATGCTTGCCTTCGTTCGAGCCAAAAATAAACAGATTATCTTGTTTAGGAACCAGCCAACTCAAAGCTCTGAATAACCATGTCCATGGGCCAAAATAGAGCGCCCAATATACTCCCCATGGGCTGTAGAATGGTAGGATCTTCTTCAGAAGCAGATGGCCTTTCATCAGAGGTGCTCCAAGTGACTTTAGACTTGACAAATTTCCCCCTCACCATAAATTACGATCGGCCTCTGGATCGTCATGATTGTCGATCTCCATCCACTTAATCCAGATCTAATCCAAACTATTCTATTTGTGCCGTGACAACGGTTCAATTTAAACCGCCCCTATTACGGACTTATACCTAATGATAGAGGGGGAGTTCGAGGAAGGGTCCGTTGTGGACGACCGTTTATCCCTCAGAGATTACCTTAGTGGAGAAGTTTGGGGAGAGAGGGAGTATTCGGTAGATCGTTCAGAGTTCGCTAACAGTTCAGTTATTTACGACTCCGAAGATTCGAATTGGTTCTATAGAGAAGTTTGTGTAGTGAATTCTTACTTCTCGCAGATAAATGCGACTAATTAGGTGTTTATATGGGAGGAAGGATAGGCTATACTACTGGTGTTTTTGATTTGTTTCATGTCGGACACTTGAACCTGCTAAGAAAGGCAAAGGAAAAATGTGACCATCTGATAGTCGGAGTTACAACTGATGAGCTCGTTTCGTATAAGCACAAGAAGGCAGTCATTCCATTCAAGGAGCGAATTAGGATAGTTGAGGCGATAAGGTATGTCGATGAAGTGACTCCTCAGGCCGATATGGATAAACTCGGAGCATGGAGACGATTGGGATTCCATGTCATGTTCGTCGGCGACGACTGGAAAGGGCATCCAAAGTGGAAAGGATATGAAAGGCAGTTCGCAGAAGTAGATGTTGAAATCGTTTACTTTCCCTACATGAAAGGTACTTCTTCGACTTTGATAAATGAAACTCTTCTACAAATCCGAAACGAGGGAAATTAAATTGTGCGGAATTCTAGGCCATATCGGTGAAATTAACCGAATAGACTTCGAAGAAGCATTGGAACTCATGAATCATAGGGGTCCGGATGCCTCTGCTACCTACTTCTCTCCTCCATTTAGTATAGGCCACCGAAGATTGAGTATCATCGACATCAGTGATCAGTCAAATCAGCCTATGCATTCCGCAGATGGAAGATTCAGTATCGTATACAATGGTGAGCTTTACAATTATAGAGCCATCAGAAAGGAGCTTGCCGATCTAGGACACGTTTTCCAGACAGAAGGAGACACAGAAGTAATCTTGTTATCTTACATTGAGTGGGAAGAAGGATGTCTTGAGAGATTCAATGGAATGTTTGCCTTCGCTATTTTTGACCATCAGTCCCTTCAAACTTTCTTGGCGAGGGATAGACTCGGTATTAAGCCACTATTCTTTAATTCATCAGATTCGGGATTTACGTTTTCCTCAGAACCAAAATCATTGATAAGATCATTAAATAGAAGTTTTAAATTGAATATTGACTCTGTGATTTCTTATCTTTGTTTCCGCTATCCAGTTTCTGGAGCGAGTTTCTTCGAAGGAATTAACTCATTGAAACCGGGCCATTGGATGAAGTTAGATAGGCATAATATCAAAGAAATCAGACAATATTGGTCTTTGAAGGCATCTCTTGATATGCCAAAGATCTCGGACCAGGAAAAGGCCGTCTCACTAGTCTTAGAAAATCTGAAAAAATCGATAGGTCTTCGAATGGTGGCTGATGTCAAAGTAGGAGCATACCTCTCCGGAGGAGTTGACTCTAGTCTCATAACTGCGATTATGTCGAGAATGCAAGACTCTCCAATTTCTACATACACCATAGGATTTCCTAATTCTGGATTCAATGAATTCGAATATTCTAGAATGGTCTCCGAGAAGTACAATACAAAACATACCGAAATAATGATTGGAATGGATGATTACCTCGAGAAGCTTCAAGAATTGGTATATCTGAAAGATGCGCCATTGGGCGTTCCAAATGAAGTGCCACTCTACTTGATGTCAAAGATCCTAAAACAAGACATTACAGTAGTTCTATCCGGAGAAGGCGCGGACGAGATTTTTGGTGGGTATGGGAGGATTTTCCGTTCCGCTGAAGATTCCAGGTTCCTCGAAAATTGGAAAGAAGGAAATTTTGAAACTGACTCTACTTTGGGACTAAGACTTTCAGAGAGGTATGGTGGTGAATTCAAAAGTGAGGTTGAACGATTCTTGCACCTCTATCGGTACACTCCTACTCATTGGCTAGAAAAACTATTTTCTCCGAATGTTCTAGAGGATTTTAACAAGGGAGAATCTATATCTAGTTTTCATAATAGTTTCTCGGAGGTTGAAGATTTAGATCCAGCAACTCAGTACATGTACGTTTTTGAGAAGATACATCTTCCGGGCTTATTGCAAAGAGTGGACACAACAACAATGGGGGCTAGCGTTGAGGCCAGGGTTCCATTCGTGGATCACAAGCTCGTCGAGCTATCATTTAGGATAGACAAGGAATTGAAACTGCGGTGGCATGATGGGCCAGTAGAAAAAATTGGGGCCGACTCAAGTGAGGTTGACGATACTCCAAAATGGGTATTAAAACAGGCATCTGTGGGCCTACTTCCTTCTCCGGTGATAAATAGGAAGAAAGTGGGCTTCCCCGTCCCCCTAACAGATTGGATGGATGGAGAATTTTCTGACTTAGCCAAGAAAAAAATACTCTCAGGAAGTATGGTAAAACATGGAATTGTGATGAGGTCTGGATTAGAGGAACTGCTATCGTTAAAATCGATGAGTAGCCAGGAAGCAATGCTAATCTGGATGCTGTACAATCTCGAGGTATTTCTAGAAATTCATGAAAACAACGTATTTTTGTGAAAAATCTAAGCCTCCGATTCAATTATTTAATGATTAGATTACAAGCGATCCCCTGAGATTTCAAGATGTCCTTTGATACGGGCACGGCTCTCCTATCTCAGATCAGTACTTTCGTGTTCTCTTCTTGATATATTGAAGGATCTGTTCCAATTACACTGTGATCGGCATCATGTATTGGTTTGGGTATTCTGTCAGAGTAAACACAATCTCCATTGATTTCCAGGACATCGTCCGTAATTGGAGAGGGTCTGCTGCTTATTCCAGCAGTGAGGATTGGAGCGGACTTCGATTGGCCACTCATATGCGCAGTTTAGCGGTCGGTACTTGTGACTGCGGCTCTTTTCATGAGGCTTTTGAACTGGCAGTTATAGTAGTAGATGTATCGTTGAATTATGTAAAATCCATATCATAGATCCTTTGTGGGATAACTAACACTGGTGGTCGACTTGGAGGGAGACGGGATAGATTCCATGGATCACAAAGCGAGACTGTCTAATTTCAAAAAAGAGGCTCTTATTGAGGAGGTGCTCAAAACATGGGATGTCTTAGCTGAAGCAGAAGCGTCAATGAAGGATATGGTGTTTGAAATCAATAATCTAAAGCTTGAGATCGCCAAACTCAGTGCTGTGAGGGGTGTTTCCTCCACGAAGGTGGAAATGTCCGAGAGGATCAAGGAGTTGGAAGGCATGATACGTCTTCAGGATAGCGGTGCATCTGACATTGAGGTCAGTGAGCTGAAGGGGCGCGTAGAAGTATTGCTTGCGGCCTTGCTTGACTTGGAAAGAGAGGTTTCTTCAATCGAAGGTGATGAGTTTGATTAAGCGGGAAACTATGGGTTTCCAAGTGCTACACCTTCTATTACCATTTCTCACATCGTCATTGATGATGTCAGGTTGCATTATGACTGGTGATGACTCTGGCAATGTAGATTTTAATGTAGAGCTGTTAGAGCCAAATGAGAGTATCAGAGAGAATTACGTCGATGGTGATCTGATATCGGTGGAGCCTGCAATTTTCGAATTCGATTTCAGCAGTACAAATGCTAATCGGGACTTCATATCGTATGAAATTGAAACGGGGGGGCAAGTCCAGATTGTGTCGCCTTCAGAGGCGGATATAGTTAGAGTCGAAATCCAAAACCATGGATTGCACCGGATTATCCTGATGGCCGAGGACAATATGGGCAACGAGTACATGCGTTACGTGACGGTCAGTGCTAACCTCGAGATACACTGGACCGAGGAAAACACCCATGAGCCTCGCCCCTTGTTGATTGACTCAATTCCCTCGAACCACGGCGTAGCTGCCGATGTCATCGTGATAGAGTCAATAGTCAGTAATCCCGAGTTGGTCCAAGGGCTAGCAAGTGGCCAATCAGTAGAGTTTTCCTGGGATCTGATCGATGAAGCCCAAACCGTGTGTCAAAGCAACGATGGAAAAGTCGATGATGGGGGAGAAGTAGTTTGGAAAACTCTGCATTTCGATACCTATGGGGTACACGAATTGCAAGTCACCTATAATAGCGGTCAAGACTACATCGATATAGAGCATATGATCACGTTGGTTTACCCTGAATCCGACGGCATGGAACAGTCTGTCAGTTAGAGTTCATGGCTTCAATCATGGCTTCAAGCGCCTGCTTGAGTTCATCTGCATCCTCGTACTGCTCCCCCAAGTTTCCCGTCACTATCCAATCAGCACCAGCCTTCACGGCGCGCCTGGCTGCTTGCGGGTCCCTAATGCCACCACCTACGACAATTGGGAGATCCGTACTTTCTCTCGCAGCCTCTATCAGACCCCGAGAGACTGGTGACTCGGCACCGCTGCCCGCTTCGAGGTAGAGAAGCTTGAAGCCGAACATTTCTGCAGCGGACGCGTATGAGGACACCCTTTCAATTTCGTCTGGATCAATAAGATCCGCCTTCCCAACCCTTCCAGCCTTGCCTCCAGGTGCGCAGATCACGTAGCCCATGGAAATTGGATGAATCCCAGAATTCTTGATGAATGTAGCTCCTGCTACTTGCTCACCAATCAAATATCTTGGGTCAGTGCTATTCATGAGCATCATGTAGGTGATCGCATCAGCGTTTGGAGATAGTGCATTTGCCCCTTGAGGAAATAGAACAATCGGTAGTCTATCTTCTGAATGTGCATCCGAGTCTTGTGTGGCCGCCCATTGGATAAGCTCCAATGCCTCTCTTATCGCAACTACGGTCTCATCCACGTTCTTGCTGTCAGTACCAGAGGATCCCCCAATGAGTATCATCGATGATCCAGCCATTGCTGCGGCTATGGCCCGCTTCGCAGCTACATCTGGCTCTTGATCTGCCGGGTCAATGAGTAATGCATGACGCGGGCGAGATCTCTGAGTGATGCCATCAAGGTTGGCCATGACCTGCACGATAAGGGATAGGTAATAGGGCTATTTCAATGAGGAAAGTAGGCCCATTGCTTCTGCTACACCCTCAGTTATTGCCATGACGACATCCTCATTGGGCTCGTCGCCCAACCATGTTCCGTATTGCAAAATCCCATCATTCTCAATCGGAGTCCTGCTCCATGTCTCGAACGTGCCATCTCCCCTATCCATGGACAGCTCATCATTCAATGACTTCGTTGAGATAGCACCATGCCAGAGAATGCCACCCTCGGCTTGAGGTGGATGGGAGACATAATCGAAATGCTCCCTAGCGCTGAATGTGGTCGCTGCAGTGCCGTGGAACTCGAATACCCCATGATCTACCTCATCGACGGCACTACGAAAATGGATGTTCAGACCGTTGTTCACGGACTCAATCGCAAGTCCCCTGTGTACCCAACTATTTCTGAAGAAAGGACCTGCTAGGGCCACCATCGGCATATGACGAACTATCCCTTGCAACATTGGATGGGAATCTCGATTCACTCCCGGTTTCAGAGTATCCGACAGTCCAATCTCAGTCTTTTCACTAATCATATGGATCTCATTTCTCGTTCCGGAGGTCTGCATTGTCAAGCTAAACGCCAATGATCTAATTGAATCGTCCAAAACTAAGATTCTCATTCAAGAACTCCCTCGATGGACAGAGCGTGGACAGGGCACGCTGGTATGCATAGATTACAGTGTGTGCACGCACTTTCCTTGATATTGACAATTGGCGGCATCATCCGAATGACGTCGATTGGGCAGACAGCGATGCAGGCGCCACATCCGAAGCACTTGATCTCATTCAAGGTGAGACTGTGCCCTGGTAGTCTGGCCATGTAAGATTGGGTGGCGCTTCCCTTTTTCAGATCGACCCACCCCCTCATTTCCACTGCAATCTCATGATGAGTCATTTCTCAATTTGCAAATTGTATTAACAATAATAAACCAAAATCAAAATTAATCAGTATATTCTGTTAAAACCTTATTTTCTCTGTTCACCATCTATCTATTACTTCATCGTACAATGGAAATCAGGGGGTGGGGTGATAGGTTTGAAGTTCTACCCCCGCTTAGGCTAGAATATGAGCAAAATCTGGTTCCATTTTCACGGTGGCGCAAGGGAGGTGGGCAATGTTGGATGTACAATTCAAAAATCTGGTTGTGAGACTATTCTGATAGATTATGGCCTCGCCGCTTCGAAACCCCCCAGGTATCCTTCTCCGACCCCGTATGTTCGAAATGCAATAATTACTCATGCTCACATCGATCACATCGGCATGGCTCCATGGTTGGTTGGGCATCACGGAACTAAGCTCCACTCAACTCCACTCGTAGCCGCTCTGTCAGAAATCATGTGGCGTGATACATACAAGGTATCGAGCATAGAAGGATATCCCCTCACATGGGACAAGAGGGACATAGAGGATTCATTGGAATCGTGGGTTACGCATGACCATCGAGAATCTTTCGATGTGAGTGGGTGGACTTGCATCCTGCGGGGGGCCGGTCACGTCCCGGGAGCCTCCATGGTGGAATTAAAAACACAAGATATCAAGATACTGTGGACAGGCGACATTGACACCAGACAGAGTCCGAATGTTGAAGGTGCGAAGCCGGTGGAATGCGACATTCTTGTCATGGAGGCTACTTATGCCGGGAGGGACCATACTGACCGGGCCACGGAGGAGGATAGGTTGGTGAAGCGAGTTCAGGACATAAGGGCAAGAGGTGGTGTGGCTCTGATTCCCAGCTTCGCTTCAGGAAGGGGACAAGACATTATCAAAATACTGCATGATAGAGATCCATCCCTGAACGTTCATTATGATGGCATGGGAACACGAGTCTCCAGGATCTGGAACGATCATCCCGACTACTTACGCGATCCATCGGGCTTCGAGAAGGCCCTCCGTTGGACAAAGCGTGTAAGGGGGAAGTCAGATCGATTCAAGGCACTTGAGGCAGACGTCATCGTGACAACCTCCGGTATGCTGGATGGGGGCCCAGCCATTTGGTATCTGAACAAGTTGAGGCATGACTCAGCCAATGCAATTCTACTGACAGGCTATCAGGCGCCCGGCTCAGGTGGCAGGTCCCTTGTCGATACCGGAATCATATCCATATACAACAGGAAGACGAGGATAGAGCTCGAGATCGACAAATTTGATTTGTCGAACCATGCGGGGAGGTCCGAATTGGTGGATTTCGCACGAGCCTGCAACCCACGTCATCTGATTCTATTCCACACCCCTGATGAGGACGTCGAGGAGTTTGCTGACTTATTCGGCCCGGACCCACCATTCGAGGTTCTGATACCCATCAACGGGCGGGACTTAATCATAGACATGGATGCAGAATAGACGAATCCTTGATATGCTTGACGTGCATAAGCCGAAACTAAGAGGCTTCCTCAGGTGACTATAAGATGAGCGCAGTAGACAACATATTAGACAGAACATTTGGATTGAGTGCGAAGGGCGTGACGGTCGGTTCCGAGATACGAGCGGGAATCACCACCTTCCTCACGATGGCATACATATTGCTGGTAAATCCCGCAATGCTAAGCGTGGCAGGGATACCATTCGATGACGCGCTGTTCGCAACGGCGATCGCTGCCTTCGTCGGCTGTGTCGTAATGGGATTATGGGCAAACCTCCCCTTCGCCCTAGCCCCGGGGATGGGGCTGAACGCCTACTTCACCTTCGCAGTGGTGCTTGGGATGGGCATCGAATGGCAAGTCGCCCTCGCGGCCGTCTTCCTCGAGGGGATAATCTTCCTTGTGATCTCGATCCCCCAAGTGGGTTGGAGAACGAAGATGATTAACGCCATTCCAAAGGACCTGAAAATAGCGACGGGCGCTGGTATCGGGGCCTTCCTAGCTATCATCGGTCTTAGGGAAATGGGATGGATCCAAGACGACGGGGCCACGTTGGTCAATCTAGCGACCACCGAGGCGTTCAACCTCAGTCACGGTGCACTGATCGGGATGATCGCTCTTCTTGCAATCGCGGCCATGATGGCCAGGGGCATGAAGGGCGCCATCATCATTGGCATCATGGTAGCTTCGATGTACGGTTGGATGTTTGAGGTATACGACCCGTACAACGACTTCGCCGCTGGAGGAGCTGGGTGGGGCACTGCATACGCCAGCGCACCAGACCCCAACGAGATCATAGGGTTCGTGGGCCTCCCAGACGAGTCCCTCGGCGCCGCAATTACAGCGCTAGGCGACATCAGTGGGAATTGGGATGACTTCCTACTTGTCATGATAGCATTCCTGTTCGTCGATATCTTCGACACAGCTGGCACGTTGTACTCCGTTGGCAGGCAGGCAGGGTACGTTGATGCGGATGACACTCTCCACAAGAGCGAGGAAGCCTTCATGTCAGACGCTGCTGCGACGATAGCAGGCGCACTCACCGGCACGAGCACCACGACGACCTACATTGAGTCTGCAGCCGGCGTCGAAGAGGGCGGCAAGACCGGGCTTGTGGCAGTGACAGTCGGCGTACTCATGCTCTCAGGCCTATTCCTTTCCGGTCTGTTCCAAGCCATACCAACCTTCGCCGCCGCATCGGCCTTGGTCATCATAGGCGCTATGATGATGAAGCAGGTCGTGGACATCGACTGGAATGACAGTGAGATGGTCCTCCCAGCCTTCCTGACCATCGTGCTCATGCCCTTCACCTATTCCATCGCAGACGGCATCGCATGGGGCGTAATCACATGGGTGGTCATCAAGATGATGATGGGCAAGTGGCAGGAACCCTCACCGATCATGTACGGCATCGCCGTCTTCATGCTGATGTTCTACCTGGGGCCAGGCGACACGAGCACGTTCGGCTGGCTATTCGATACCATCGGAATATGATCGAGGAAACATGCGACCCTAGGTGTCAATTTGACGCCTGGGGCGCAGTCAGGTGATTCCATGGATTTGGACGACCATCTCAAGGCGACCATCAGGACCGTTCCTGACTTCCCAATCGACGGCATACAGTTCCGTGATATCACCCCCGTTCTGTCAGACCCGGTGCTGATGCGCAGGGTCATGGACTCCTTCGAGGAGCATGCCCGCACTCATGCCCCCACCTGTGTCGCGGGCCCGGAGGCCCGTGGATTCATCTTCGGGCCCTTGCTCGCGATGAGGCTGAACTTACCGTTCATCCCGATTAGGAAGCCTGGGAAGCTGCCCCACAAGACGGTATCCGTGAGCTACTCGCTGGAGTACGGAACCAACGAGCTTCAGATGCACGAGGACGCGCTGGGCCCAGGTGATCGCGTGATCCTCGTGGACGATCTCCTAGCCACCGGTGGGACCGTGGAGGCAGCCGCCTCGCTGATCTCCAAGGCAGGGGCCGAGACGGTAGCCGCGCTCTTCCTCATCGAGCTGGAGGGGTTGGATGGACGAGTTAGGCTGGGTCCGATCCCCGCACATTCCCTGGTGCATCTTCCAGCATGACACCCGATTCATTGAAATCGATTGAGCGAACCTAGGGGTCCGACCGGCATGCCAGACACCCCACCTCCCCCCTCGGGAATCGACGAGAGAATCGCCGAGGCAGTAGCGAACGAGGATTACGAGCTCGCAGCCCGACTCAAGAAGATGAAGACCCAGCCACCACCTCCACCACCCCCGAAGA
>DAZE01000004.1:1282-51172 GCA_002507175.1 Euryarchaeota archaeon UBA558 | reverse complement strand
CCGACCGACACGATTTCTCCAGGACTCAAATCATTTATTCTCTTGAATTTCTCGACTGCAAGCCCCTTTTCGAATGATAACACCCGAGATGGTAGGGGGCCGATCATCCAACCCTCTTCATCCCATTCAAATCCGTTGGCAATCCAATCATCCACCTTCAACATCGAGGCTACCATGCCGACGAAAACATCCACTCCTGAGGAAACGATCGCTACTAGGGCCCCTCTTTCTTGAAGTCTTGAAACAACTTCCCTAGCCCCATCCATCAACTTAACCCCGGAATAGCACCTTGCGATGTCATCCTTGTGTATCCGTCCCTTCTTTTGCATCCATTTCGACACATCATCTGCCATGAACTCGTCATCATCGATCTCTCTGTTCACGAATCTGGTGAACATTTCTTTGTTCTCAGTTCCAAAATTCTCGTGAATTGACTGCCAAGACGACCCGTTACTAGCCAATACTCCGTCGCAATCAAACACCACCGCCAGTGGATCCGCCATGGTCCGCTGTCCTTGACCTGACTTTTCCCCCTTCCGACGTGAGAATTTATTCAACTCTCATGCACGGGGAGGTCCATGGCAGACAAGTTGGCAGTCAGGATATCCATGATTTTCTTTGGGCAACTCAAGGAGGTAATTGGGGCCGAATCAATCGATGTGACACTCCCATTGGGTTCAACCATAGGGGACTTAATCACAAGATTTGAGATACCCTTAGAGGGTAATTCTGGAATCAGGATAGCTGCCGACGGCAACATCGGGGCACCGTTGGACCTTGTGTTGCAAGATGGATCGGAGATTGCCTTCTTGCCCCCATCCTCTGGGGGTTGAGGCCTGTAAGTTGCGAAGGGTTTGAGATGTAGGGCCCCCTCTTGATATCCATGGCAGGCACACTTGGGGTGACAGAACTCGCAATTCTCGCATTCATAGGAATCCTTTTCTTCGGATCACAGCGAATCCCAGCCTTGTTCAGAAGCATGGGTCGGGCCAAAGGGGAGTTCCAGATCGGCCTCAGGGAGGGCTTGGCAGGTGCCTCAGAGACTGAAAAGGACCTAGATAGGGGCGGAAGAACCGAGTCGCATTCCGAGGAATAGTTAGGACCTGACCAAGCGAACCCTCGAACCGCAATCACCGCAACTTCCTCCATCCTTCAGTCTCGAATCTTGCCACTCCCTCTTGCAGCCCAAGCACCTTAACTTCCACCTCCACTTGGTTCGGATACCACTTCCAGAAACTGACCTCCAGGGCATGTTGTTGGCTTCAGCCACGTTCTGGACTCGATGATCATCTGTAGCAATCTCGCGATTGTGTTCCAGTCCCAGTGCGAGAACTTCGAGGTCCACCGGAGAGAGTCCCCCCAAATCACCTGTCTCGGCCGCGATGGCAGCTATCTGTTGGAGGCTTTCCTCGCTCGGCATCGAGATTTCCACATCTAGTTGCCCGAGGAGAAGATATACTTCTGGTGCGTGCCTTTCAATTTCTGCGATTTGGGAGGTTGAGACCATGGCTCCTCTGATGCGGTCATGGGGCCAATGCATGAATCCAGCAGTGTCGATGATCATCCGATCCCCATCGGCCCGTGTACCCATCTGCGTTTCATTACATTGGATGCAATTAGCAGGCAATGTTGATTCAATCGGGCCATTCCGGCAAAGCATGGCAAGCCTCGTTCCTGAGACGTGGGTCGATTGGACTGTCGATGCTGCCGAGTCATTTGGGTTGATAGGACTCTTCATTGTATCAGCAACCGAGTCAGCAATACAACCTGTCCCTCCGGACCTCGTTTCATGGCCGATGGCATTGGGGGCGGGCAGCCTATCCGAAGTTATGGCCATCGTTCTCGTGGCGACTATTGGCTCAGTTCTCGGATCGTTGGGGGGCTACTGGATTGGATCAGTGGCTGGAGACTATGCCCTCTCCCGGTTTGCTAGTGAGTCTTCTATTGCCCGTTTGGAGCAGATTATGCAAAGACACGGATCATTTGGGGTGTTCTTCGCGGCATTGGGGCCGGTGCCATACAAGGCCCTTGCATGGACCGCTGGAGCTGGTTCCATGCCACTCATCCCGTTTGTGATATCGGGGGGCATTGGCAGGCTCATGAGGTTCTCCATCCCCGCCGTCTCCATTTGGTACTACGGGGACGCAGCACTGGAATGGTTCACACCGTTTAGGTTCCTACTGATGTCAGTGCTGGGTTTGGTCTTGATGATCCCGGTCTTCAGGTGGATGCAAAATCAAGGGCATTCGGGGGGAGAAGGAATGCGAACCCGTTAAACCGGAAACAGGGGACCGGGGTTTAACGCTCGTGTGGTGTAGTTCGGTCCATCATGCCGCCCTTTCGAGGCGGCGACCCGGGTTCAAATCCCGGCACGAGCACCAACTCGTTGTCAATTCCACCAAGTACCTTGCTCTTGATTAGCGTTTTTTACTGCCGTTCTTATGAACTCCATCAAGGGCAGTGGACTGTCATCAAGATCAATCCGTGCGGTTCTGACAGAACTGGATCCCATCGACTCAGTCAGGCTGACAATGAACCCCTGGCCCCCTGCTTCGATAACATCCATGGTGACGCTACGGCCTTCTTCCAATGACTCTTCCAGAAATATCGTGGCATGACCTTCGGCAGTCTCAAGCAACATCAAGATGTCATTCATGCTCTTGATTTGGTGAGATTTTCTGGATCCGTCGATATCTAACGTAAGGTGCTTGATCTCCCCTTCATACATATTTTTGGTACTTTCTTTCATCACACTATGAAATTCCTTCAGTTCATTGAGATCCCCTGCAAATCGGCTGGACGCGAATAAGTCTCGTAGCCCCCTCCATTCCCAACCTGGTGCCTCCTTAGCCTTTGCACGATTGGCGGCTGGTTGGATGTGGTATGCGATCTTCCAGATGACCAGCCCATACGTCGTAAAAATTGCGATCAACACGAAAAAGAACATTCCTGCGAGGATTTCATCCCATATCGGCGCGAACCCCTTTACCATTACGGATTCTGAGGGGTCATCAGGATCAATGTAAACTTGGAGAGTCTTTCCGAGTGGGTAATCGGATGCCCTCGACTCATCCAAATCCCCTAGAAAATGATAGCGATTGGAGGTGTAATTCTCAATTTCAAATTGATATTCGTAAATCACATTCAGCCAGATACGGGTATTGCAACGATCAGGATCATTGATGTCTTTACTGGGATCGCAGTTAGTTTCGGAGCGGACCTCAGACTCAATCACCGTTGCCTCACTGGGTGACCAATAGGTCGTTCCCATTTGATTGATTATTCCTCCAGCGCTGATTAGGAAAATCACGAGGATAATCAGTGAAAGCGGAATCAATATTCTGCCATACCAAGCTACAATTTGCTTGACTCCGATCACTGGAATGACTGGTGGATCTCTGATGAACTTCATAATTCCCTTGGGGCCACCCGGAGCCATAATCAAAGCGCCCAGCACAAGGAAGAGGGTCAGAAAGCCAAGAATCTCCAAAACGTCGACGACAATACCCAACAACATAAACCCGACAGATATCAACTAATACATCACTTTGTGCCCGTTATTGACTTGAATCCGGGGCAAATATGAAATTGCGAACACGTATCATAGCACATGGATACAGCCCACGCGACACGACACAAACTGACGATTCTGCTCGCCATCATGTTGACAAGCTGGTCAATTAGTTCGATTTTCACCGTCGAAATGGAAGACATTTCCGAGAGGTCTGAGACAACCCAGATCTCACTCTCATCAGAGTCCTCTTACCTTTTGGATCTAGGATACATGCATGAGACGGTAAACGCCATGTCATACGCCCCCAATGGCGATTTGGTGATTGGAGGGACTCTGTGTGGAGTATACTACCTTCCTGAGGATCCCGAAACCTGTCAGTTGACTGTCGATGGAGTCGATGTCACTAGCGAGGACTTTGCGCCTGCTTATCTGTTGACTCTGGACTCGACTGGCAGTGCCAAGGATGTCCAGATCATATCCTCAAGCGGAGGAGACAGAATTGACTCAATTTCCTTTGCCAACAATGGCGACATGCTTGTCGGCGGTAGTGCATGTTGGCTGCAACCAACGGACTGCACGCTAACAGGCTTTGGAATATCACTTCCCGTTGTCGATGACGGGAGCGATGCTTGGCTTGCGAGGATTGGACCAGGAGGCGAGGCAGTGTGGTCCATGATCATCGGCTCAAAGGGATTCGACACCATCCATTCAATCACCGAGGCACCAGATGGATCGATCTACATCGCAGGCACCTTCTGTCAAAATTACAACCTTCTGTGCACCATATCCGTCGGTGACCAAACACACCAATCAAATGGGGGGGCAGATGTAATGATCGCAAAACTTTCTGCTCAAGGAGATGTATTGTGGTCCAAGTCATTCGGTAGTGGATCATCCGACACGGACATGTGGAATTCATGGTATTCGCTGAACCAGAAGGGCATCGTAGCGACACCAGATGGCGGACTTCTGATGTCTGGCTATGGCTGCGATGGTTGGAATTCCAATTGTATGATGACCATAGCACCGGGCTATTCCGTGGCCAATCACAACCCATTCATAGTTAAGTATGACCAAAATGGAAACGTAGAAAGCCTGAGTACAATGAGCGGCGCAGCCGCGGATTATCTACAAGTGATGGTAGAAGTGGATGACCACCGAGTCTTGGTTGCTGGCAATCACTTCTCCTCAACATTGGTAGCCGGAGACTTCTCGGTTTTCAACTCGGGTGGCTCGGATGCTTGGTATGCTGTCTTCAATCACACATCATGGGAATACGAGGGCCTGTGGGATTCAAAGACCGATGGCAACGAGGTTTTTCACTCAGCCGTCGTAACTCCTGAGGGCCATTTCATCTTGGGCGGGACTCAATGCTGGGGCAATGAGGGCTCCGACTGCCCAGTTATGTTCGAGAGCGCCGATGGTATGCAGATGACAAGGGAAAGAAACTCTGAGCAAGCAGAGGGATTCCTTATGCTCCACAACACAGATTGGGGCAGTATCGAGTGGATGCGGGGAATCGAATCTAACGGAGCAGGGGTGTCGCCACTTGGTGATTTGGCGATTAGCCCCTCGGGCAACATTGCGGCAAACTTCCCTGTCTGCGTGACAGACAACAACACAGGATGTTCCGCAGGGGTGGGAACTGACGATTACACGGGCGTGGAGAATGCCACGCTCATTTACCAGATAACTTTCGACGGAGATGCAGATGGGGTCTATGACGCGTTTGACCAGTGTCTAGAAAGCCCCGAAATAGGATGGGTTAGTAGCCCCAGCACTGACATGGACGGCGATGGATGCAGGGATTTCGACCAGGATGCCGACGATGACGGAGACGGCATTCCGGATGAATCAGACCAATTCCCAACGGACCCATTGGAGTGGTTGGATACTGACAATGATGGCATGGGGGACAATCTTGACAATGATGACGATTCAGATGGGTGGTCTGACCAGTTGGAAGGAGACTGCGGGGGGACAGACTCCTTGGACCCTCTTTCCAAACCGGTCGACACCGACAAAGATGGAGAGTGCAACGAACTCGACAACGATGACGATGCGGATGACGTCGAGGATGCTCTGGATGCATTCCCCCTGGAGATTTGTGCTAGCTTGGACAGGGACATGGATGGGATGCCCGACGAGTTCACGATACCTAATTGCCCAACATCGCTCGTTGTCGATCATGACGATGATGGTGATGGGGTTCCTGACCTTGATGACATGGAACCCCTCGATGACAAGGTGGGGGGTGACTCTGACGGAGATGGCAAGCCAGACTGGGTTCTGATCGGAGCGAATTCCGCCTATGTTGAGGACATGGACGATGACAACGATGGAGTCCTTGATTCCGATGACGCCTTCCCCTTGATCTCAACCGAATCCATGGATACAGATGGAGATGGGATCGGAGACAACTCAGACATGGACGATGATGATGACGGATGGCCCGACACGGATGAGATTGCCTGCGGTTCCAACTCACTCGTGGCAACCAACGTCCCATCGGACAGGGACTCTGATGGAGTATGCGACGACATGGAGCCCTCCTCCTTGGATCTGGGGGGCTTTGCCGGCTTGGCTGGCATCATTGTGCTCCTAGTGGTCCTCGGCGTGGTGGTTTCGATGGTAGCAAGGAGGCCGGCCATGCCCTCCAGCCCACCATCGCCTCCCCCATTGCCTAGACAAGACGATGACCTCGCCTAGAGACGGCAAATACCCTCCTGAAGCCGGACGGATTATTTGTTGAACCTGCGGCCTTGGACTCATGAGGTGGCGACCGGCAGGGGTTCTGACGGCGATCCTGCTTGTTTCCCACGTGGCGGGATCCATCGGCGCACAACCCCCGACCTGGGTCGACGCCGAGGCTATGTCTGGATGGTGGGGCGACTCCGTCAATGATGTCCACATAGATTCGGAGTCCGGCGATGTCTATGTCGTTGGAGCCTACAGGTTCGACCTGCATGCTGGGGAACTATCGCTTGAGGCGAACCAACATGAAACTGGCAACACGACGGACATCTTCGTTGGAAAATGGTCAGATGGCGACTGGGCATGGCTTTCGACTGCGGGTGGCCCGGACGACGACTGGGGGGCAGCGATTACCATTGCCACAGACGGCTCGATATATGTCGCAGGGGGCTTCAAGTCTAACACCTCTGTCTTCGGAAACGTTTCGTTGAACAACACAGACCAGACTCCAAGGACCCTGACAACATCCCCTACCTCAGAGGCCTTCGTTGGGAAGTTGGATCCGACGACTGGCAGTTGGACCTGGGCATATGCCTTAGAGGGCCAATCCTCAGACTGGGCTGTGGCGCTCGAGCCAGCCCCTGGTGGGGGCGTATATGTCGTTGGAAATTATGCCAGCGACCCGATTTATTATGGCGGATCTAGCTTGATGCCGGGTTGGGCAGATGGGGGATTGACTGACTCCTTCCTGGTAGAGTTCGACTCCGCGGGGTCAATCGCCTCCCACTCAAGCCTTTTCGATGCGGATTCCAGCATGGAGGTGCATAGCATGGCGTTGACCTCGGATGGCAAGGTCATAGTGGCTGGGTACTTCCTAGGGCAGGCAGCCTATGGGATTCCAAACAAGACCGTTAATGATGCACCGGGCTATTCTGACGGAATGATCGCATCATGGGACCCTTCATCCAACACATGGGAATGGCTCGCCTCAATCGGAGGTCAGAATAGCGAGGAGATCTACTCAATAGACGCCGATGAAACAGGTGGCGCCTATGTGTTGTCCAGAACCTCCTCAAGGGTCACCTACTCAATCGATCCGGATAACTCGTCTAGGATCAGCAATACAAACACAGGCCGCGCGGGCACAACTGACGTGATCGCCTCCAGGATCTCAAGCGAGGGCCAATGGCTGTGGACAGAGTCCGTGTCAGGAGCGGGAAACGATGACGCACATGCGATCGCCTCTACATCTGGAGGTGCCGTAGTCTTGGGCGGAACAGCCTCGTCGCAATTGGCATTCAACACACACTCCATCTTGAAGTCAGATGACCCACTAAACATGGATCTCTGGTTGGCAGGAATCTCAGATGATGGAATATGGGAATGGGCGCTTGGACTTGGGATGGCCAAATGGCCGGAAACAACGTCATTGCACCATTCAAATGGCAAGACAGCAATGGGAGGTTCATTCTCAACGACCCATGCCGAATTCGGGAATAAAACGATACAGAACTGGGATAATGAGAGTACCTACCAGTGGCCAGATGGATTCCTGGCAATACTCGACCACTCAAATCGTGCAGGTTGCACGGATGAGAATGACCCCAACTTCGATGCCTCTGCGACCGTAGATGATGGAACCTGTCAAGCAGATGGTGGGAACTCCTCCACAGACGGAACCTCGGATGGTAGCGGGCAGGTCGATGGTGAAGCCAGTGGGGGCGGGGGCATCCTGGGCATGATATTCGCACTCTTGATAATTGGCCTCATAGGAATAATCATTCTAGCTTCAAGAAATAGCGAGGATTCATCCGACGAATGACCAGTACGCCTCCCTGATTTCCTGATTCGCATTCATGCACGCAACGACGTCGGCTGGCCTAGGGGGCATCAAAGAGGTCCCGTCAAGATGGTCGATGAGGGGTTGGACATTGGACATGTTGACAACGCCCCATCCAACCTGTGTGCAAGGGGCCACAGGGGATATAGGGAGTGTTCCCGCAGTAGGGTCCCAACTGGAGAAGCTTGGATACCATGCTGAGAGGTTCAACGCTTCTCTAAGATCGGAATTTTTGATGGGTCCAATCCCGTTGGCTGGCAGTACAAGTGAGCCATTCCTATCGCCCGAGGCCCCGGATCTATTGTCCCCTGCCTTGCTCCTGAGGTCCTCAAGGACCTCGCTGAGGATTCCCGCAGTCCGCGGGGTGGCGAAGGATGTGCCAGAGGTTACATGGTACCCGTCGATGTCGTCGTGATTAGGGAGGAGTTGGGTCCAATCGGCTGCGATGTCAGGGTATGAACCGCTCATCGTCTCCTTTTGATCGTCATCCTCTTCGGCATAACCTGAGATTCCAATGGACCACGGCGGCCCTGCCGTCGAGTCCTGAATTGCGGGTGAGGGCGTGTTGTCAGACGCCCCTGTGTGGATTTTCCCGTTCTGGACCACGGCGACCTTCGTAGCATCCTCTATCCCTGGTACGGGAATTGAGCCAATTGGCCCGAATGACGTAGAGATTATGTCAACAAGCGGTTGATTGGCGGCTGCCAATACCGCTGCGTCACTGAAACCCTCGACGAAGAATATCACAGCATCCGGATTCGCGTCCAACACCGAGCCGGTGACCGCGGTCCCGTGACCATCAGACGGATCATCGAGTATCGGGATGTCCGTCTCGTCATCGGGTGTAGTGCCGATGATTCTGGTCCCAACGAAATAGACTATGTCCTGGGACGAGATCACGTCCCAGCAGAGCTCGCGATCGGACTCATACCTTTCTGACCATGTTCCAGTGACTGTCAGATTGCACCACATGGTCACACCCAGGCCCTCTAGGAGCCAATCTGGGTAGGTGCCATTCATCGCGAAGTGATTGTGATACACATTGATGCCCGTGTCGATGGGCGCGACGACGCTATAACCTCGGAATTCGTCATATTCGTCTATATCCTCGACGACCGTTTCCTCTTTCCCAAAACATCCAGACAGAGAAACTGTGGTCACGAAAAATGCCATCAACAGCGTTCGTCCGAAAGCCCTCATGGCCTCCCCAATCAACGCCGTCATGTATTTCTTTCGTGAAATTGCCAACGCGGGATTCAATAGGAGGACGGCCCGGCAGTAAATCATGGATGACCTCAAAATCGTCGTCACGAGCGGTGGTAGGAACTTGGATTTGGGCAAGCGCGTAAAATCACTTGCCGAGGGCATGGGGAAAACAACTGCAATCATCGAGTTGGACAATTATGAGATGCCAATCTACACCAGGGCCAACAAAAACGCAAAATTGGAACATCTAAGACGACTCATCCAAGACCTAGAGGGGGCTGCACCATGGATAGTCCTACTCCCAGAATACAATGGTGGCCTCCCCCCGGTTTGGATCAATGCCCTGACCTGGATTTCAGTGGACTACGAAGACTTCAGGTCTTTGTTCAATCGAAGAAAGATCGTCATCGGGACGGCCAGTGGCGGCCATGGATGGAAGGCCTTGGCTGCGATGAGGGAACAATTTGCCCATTTGGGGTCAGATGTAGTCGGCAGGTACCTTAGAGACGCCAAGAGCTCCCCAGCAAGTGAAGAGTCCATCATAGATGCGCTCTCACGCCTCGGTCTCTGAGGTGAAAAAGCACATAACGCGTCTTAATATTGTAAAACCGACAGGAGTACTCGTGAAGATGTACGACGTTCAGGAGATCCGGTCCGATTTCCCGATCCTAAAGAGGGTCCTACCGAACGGTAAGCCCTTGGTGTACTTCGACAATGCGGCGACGAGCCAGAAGCCAGATGCGGTCATTGACGCGATGACCCGATATTATAAGACCTACAACTCCAATGCCCATAGAGGCGCACACACTCTAGCTGACGAGGCTACAACAGCACTAGAGACTGCACGCAAAGCCATCGCCTCCTTCTTCGGCGCCAACCCCTCGAACCTGATTTACACCAGTGGAACCACCGAAGCAATCAACCTAGTTGCCTACGCATGGGCACGAAGGAACCTCTCAGAGGGGGATGCGGTGGTACTCACAGAAATGGAGCACCACGCGGACATCGTACCATGGCAGGAGCTTTCGAAGGAGATTGGCATTGAGCTGAGATTCGTGCCTCTGGACCTGAAGCGCATGTGCCTTGACATGGAGGCATACAAGCATGCGCTGCCGGATGCTAAATTGGTGTGCGTAGTCCATACAAGCAACGTACTTGGCATAAGGAACCCGATAGAGGACATCATCGCATTAGCAAAGGAATCAGGTGCGAGAACACTCATCGACGCCGCACAAGGTGCATCGCACGAGAGAATTGATTTCAAGAAATTGGGAGCAGATTTCCTCACACTCTCCGCACACAAGATGGCTGGCCCCACAGGGATTGGGGGGCTACTCGCGACCAACGAGGCCCTCTCACAATGCGGGCCTTTCCTGACAGGCGGCCAGATGATCAGGTCAGTTTCCACCGACGGCTCAGTCTACCGAGACGGGGCTGCACTGCTGGAGACTGGAACCCCCAGAATCGCGGAGGCAATCGGATGGGGGGCTGCGATTGAATGGCTCTCGAAAATCGATTTCACTCAGATGCACGGCCACATCAAGTCCCTAGCAATCATGGCATTCGAGGGGATGACCAAAATAGATGGTATAACCGTCTACTCAGATCCGACACGACCTGGAAGCAGCGGAACCATATCCTTCCTACACGAGAGGATCGATTCAAACGACTTGGCAATGTTGTTGAACGAGGGGGGATTCGCCCTGAGGACCGGCCAGCATTGTGCACAGCCCCTGATGGATGCGCTCGGCGTGGCCTCGACGAACCGGATATCCCTCTGGCTGTATAACACAGAGGAGGAAATACGCTCTTTCCTCGACCATTTGAGGATGGTTTGTGACAGGTTCGGCGCCTGATCTGGAACTATTCAAAAACACCGGCTACGAACAGGCATCATGGGAGATAGGCCATGGCCTGAGGCACTTGATCCGGTGGTCGCGGAATTTCAGGACTGCTTCGACTCGATGGAACGGTACGAACTGCTGTTCGAATATGCTTCTAACGCAACAAACCCACTCCCACAGGATAAATGGAATGACGCCAACATGATTCATGGTTGCCAATCCAGAGCACACGTTGAATGCACATTGGACTCAAGTGGCCTATTCAGGATGAGGGGCGGCGCGGATGCTCAGATTGTTCAGGGGTTGATGGAGATCACGAGGATAGCAGTCGATGGTAGCAGTTGCGAACAAGTCTCCTCGCTGACCCCAGAATTTGCTGAGGCAATGGGCTTCAATTCAGCCCTGACGCCAAGTAGGTCCAATGGCTTCAAGAACATGCTCGACCGAGTGGTGAATGAGGCGTCAAGACTGATGCGGGGGAATGAAAATGGGCAATAACGAGGATGTGATGGACGCGTTGGCTGAGGTGATTGACCCAGAAATGGGGATATCAGTGACGGAATTAGGACTGATATACGACGTAGAGAATCAGGGGGGCCATCTTGAGGTGACCATGACTCTCACCAGCCCGGGCTGCCCAGTTGCACCAGAGATAATGGCAGCAGTTCATCGTGCGGCATTGTCTGTGGACGAAGTTGAATCCGTGCATGTGAATTTGACATTCTCTCCCTTATGGGACCCCAGAGTACATGCGACGGAGGATGCCCAGATGGAACTAGGAGTATTCTGAAGGTCAGATCCTATCGCTTGCAGCCTTAATTGTGTTTCTCATCAACATGGCTATGGTCATTGGGCCCACGCCTCCAGGGACAGGTGTCACCCATGAAGCTCGTTCTGAAGCCTCCTTCTCAACATCTCCGACAAGCCTGCTAGCCCCATCCACTTCAACCCTGTTTATTCCCACATCAATTACGATCGCATCCTTCTTCACCCAGTCGGATTTGATCATACCCGGCCTTCCAACCGCTGCGACAATTATGTCAGAGTCCAGACATAGCCTCCGAAGGTCCTGGCTCTGGGAATGGGAGATGGTTACCGTGGCATCAACTCCCTTTTGAGCAAGCAACAACGCCGACGGCATTCCAACAATCCTAGACCTGCCGACAACAAGCGCTTTCTTGCCAGCGAGCCTCTCTCCCGTGGACTCCAGCATGCGGATAACAGCAGAGGGTGTGCACGGCAGCAATCCGTCTACCTTCCCTGTGACGATCCGACCGAGATTCACTGGGTGAAAACCGTCGACATCCTTCTCTGGATCAATCATTTCGGTTATTGAGATCTCATCGAATCCGTCAGGTAGTGGACTTTGGACGAGAATGCCATCAACCCCCTCATCCTTGTTTAGATTGTCAACTAGGTCGATCAGGTCGGATGGATTGCTGGTCGAAGGCAGGTCATGCCGCGTGCTCTTGATTCCTATCCTTTCGCACGCCCTCTGTTTGTTCCTTACGTAAACGTGGCTCGCAGCATCGTCGCCAACGATTACGACAACCAGATGTGGGGCTCGACCCCTCTTTTCTATTGCTTCGGCCTCGTTAGTCAAACCCTTCTCTATAATCGCGCCCAACGCCCTGCCATCGATAATCCGAGCGGTCACGTAATGGCGTACGGGCATCGATGCTTGACTGTTGTCACTGAGCCCCAGGAGGGAATCGAACCCCCGACCGCTGGATTACAAATCCAGTGCTCTACCAGCTGAGCTACTGAGGCGTGCCTCGCGCTCTGGTCTACAGTCCTTGAAGCCTCCTGATGAAATCGTTAGGAGATCTTGTAGCGAAGGGCCCCCACGCTCGTACATGGCCAACGACTCGTTCGGTTGGAACCTCCTAATAGCGGGATGGAGTTGCACACTCCTGGGAACCGGATTAGTTTTCACACTCCCTGATCCAATGGGGTTGTTGGTCGGGAGCCCACTGCTGATCGCTGGATTCCCCCTCCTCTTGATGGCACTATCGCGGGGCAGATCCCAAATGGGCCACGATGCGGACCCAAATTGGGCACCGAGTCCTGAAACACTCCCCGAGGCAGGGAGAGTGATGTTCAGGGTTGACACCACCTTGGACGATCCCATCAGAACATCAGTTCTCTGTGGAGCCTGTGGGAACCTGGAGTGGGTTGATGGCGGCAAGCCGAGGGCATTCAGGTGCCCGGTATGCGCCATGGATTTGTGGAACCAAGAGGAGGAGTAGGTCACAACCAGCAATCGTCAAGAGAGAATACGCCCTCAGGCTGGCCATGATGGGGCTGGATAACCGTGAGAAGCGCATCATGGCGATACTCAGGGACTCAACCGCCCCCCTAGGAGTCTCATCTCTTTCTGAAAAGACAGGATGGACCGATCAGGCACATGTCGTTGGAGCAGCCATGGGGCTCACCGAGCGAGGGCTTGCGAGCCTCTCGGAGGAAGAGTCAGTACTGGTTAAGTTGGGTGTTGAGGGGCATAATGCCGCTCGCGATGGCTTGCTTGAGATGAGGATGTTGGATTGGCTCCAATCGAGAGACCCTCAAAACCGATCCATGGCGTCTATATCAGAGGACTTCGATAAGACCGAGGCTGGCGTGGGTGTCGGCATCCTTCGATCAATGGGCGTCAGGATTGTTGGTGGTATGCTGGAGGTCCCTGACATGCAAGGAGCATTGAGGGAGGCGCAACGTAGGATGGCCTTCATCATGACCCTCTCGGATTCGCCGAAGCCCTCCGATGAGTTGGACGAGGGCTTGATCAGTCATTTCACCAACAGGAGGGGCCTCATCGAATTGGAGCGGTCCGTGTTGAGATCATGGAGTGCGACGGAAAGGGGCCTGTCCATAGGTTCGGACGAGTTGATCGAAATCGATCAGATCAACGAAATAACTCCGGATCTACTCCAAGGGGACGCTTGGAGGACCAAGGAGTTCAAGCCCTTCGATATCCACGCCCCAGCACCGATTCCCTTGGGTGGAAGGCCACACCCCCTCCAGTCACTAATAGATAGGATCCGTGCAGTGTTTCTGGAGATGGGCTTCTCGGAGATATCCGGGAACTTCGTCCAGTCCGCTGGCTGGAATATGGACGCCCTCTTCATACCACAGGATCACCCTGCTCGCACGATGCAAGATACATTTTACCTCGAGGACCCAGCAAGCATAAAAATCGAGCCGAGTCGATTGGAACAATGGGAAGGGACTCACGAGCGAGGGGTTGGAACGACCTCATCTGGGTGGGGGGGCAACTTTGACAAGGACGAGTCTCAAAAGGCACTGCTGCGAACCCACACGACTGTGAATACCGTCAGGCACATTGCCGAAAACCCATCCTCCCCGAGCAGGGTCTTCGGAGTGGGAAGAGTCTTCAGACAAGAGACGATTGACCGGACCCACCTTCCAGAATTCCACCAGATCGAAGGGATCATACACGAGGAATCTGCGAGTTTGCCAATGTTGATCACAACGCTGAGAACCTTCTATTCGAAGATGGGTTACTCCGACGTCAGAGTCAGACCAGCATATTTCCCTTACACTGAGCCGAGCATCGAGGTCGAGATCCTCTGGAGGGGGAAGTGGTTGGAGCTCGGAGGGGCTGGAATCTTCAGGCCAGAGGTAACCCAGCCTCTAGGCACCGACTGGCCAGTCTGCGCGTGGGGGATGGGCCTAGAGCGTCTGGCCATGCTCATCCTTGGGTTGGACGACATACGTGAGTTGTACCAGCCTGACCTGATGATCCTTTCCAAAATGCCCATTCTCTGAGGGTATTCGATGGCCGGGTCAACAACCAGAGGACACCGATCAATCCGATGATCGGGGGCTCCAAGGGACCTGGAGGTCCGATTGTCGGCAGACTCTCCTGGCCTTGGGGGGGCCCGGGATCGCACCCATCGGGAGGAGGGCCCACGCCGGGCCCCCATGTCTCCCCATAGCCATCGCATGGATCAGAGTCACTTTCTGGCACAACTCCGTGGTAGCAAATCAGGAAGTATGGGAAACCCATCTCCCCATCCCCGTTCTTCATGGTTGAGTGATAGTGGTATATGCCCTCCGGGAAGTCCGGGGTGGGGCCGAAATGCCCGTTGCAGACATCCAAGTCGCCCAACCCCTCCACGTATTCGTAATCGTCAATCCCGTTGTATCCTGTTTGACCTTCCTTTAGCCTGTATGACGATTTCATTTCCGCCACCACGCCCAATGAGTCCAATCCGTAGGCGCCATAGATTGGATAGCCGTCGAGGGCTACTCCGATTACAGGGGACTGCTCGCCAGAAAGATCTGGTGGGAAGGAGTAGTTTCTCCACCCCTCGTTCTGGGCCTCATTGTGCCAGTGGATGCAATTCGCATCAGCGTGGTAGTGGTACGTGCCACCTGGACCCGAGTGGCCGTGACACAACCCGAGCCAGATTTCCTGCCTGTCCTCTTCGTAGGCGCCGTGCTGACTTGCGACAGCATCCCCCCCAGGCCCATCCTCGGGCCCGAAGATAGGGACTCCGTTGATCGCGAATGCTATGCTGCCTCTGTCGGCAGCACACTGGTAGGATCCAGCGGCCTCTGGGCAATTGGTGGTATCATGCCCCCCCAGCGTGTCATTCGCCGGGGCGCGGGGTATCATGATGACGTGGGTCTGAGGAGAGGCACAGCAGCCCGGTCCAGATTCGAAGTCATGGTTCGGCAGGCCATTCATGGTGATCGAGATGTTCCCGTCTTCCGAGTTGAGTCTCACAGAGCACATATGGGCATCGTGTCCTGTAGTGTTGTAGTCATCGACCTCTAGTCCAGAGTTATTTTGGCAGAGGAATTTGTCCTGCCAGAACTCCAGCATGTCTGATGAGTCGTATTTCGATTGTATGTCGTCGCAACCGTCCGGAATCCCATCGCCATCCGCATCGGCAGAATCGTCATGCCCCTCACAGAGGTCTTGGTCATCATTGGTCCCATCCCCGTCGCTGTCCGGCGAGTATTCGCAACTCCCATCATCTGTCTGGGATGAGGAGTCGTAGTTGGAGGCCGCAGGGTCAGTGCACCCCGCATTGTCGCCTTCGAGCCATGTGGCGAGGAATTCTGTTTGTGTTGTATCGGATCCGCAGTCGGCGATGACGCGGATGGTCACAGCCCCAACCTCCCCGGCAATCTCATGGCTGAACCTCCCGTCAGCGTCCAAGTCGATCGGCAGGGACCCCCCGCTCCCCCCTGGTTCCTCCCACCTTGCGGTGCAGGCGGATATCTCTTCGAAGAAAAGCGTCCCCCCGAAGGCCAGTTTCTCTCCTTCCTCGACTGGAATCGGATCGCCGATGACCAGTATTGGGCTCGCAGCTGACATTGTGAACGTCCCGGCCCAATCATCTGATAGCCCCTCATCGTCGATGACCGACGCTTCAATCAAGACGACACCCCTTTTGTCAGGCGGAATTTCGATCCAAACCTCGCCATTTTCACTCAATGTGTAGTCCTCGGTTCTGGCACCGTCGATCAGGATCTCCAATGTGACGCTGTCGAGATTCTCGTCAGAGACGAGGAGCATCACACGCGGCTCCAGGCCGGCTTGCAACGTCTCGCCCGAGTCGCCCGCTATCGAGGGCTTGATGTTGGGGAGCTCCTCTGTGGTGCTGTCCAGATCAAACATGAGCATGCCAGCGAGCACGCTGAGGAACATTATTCCTGCAAGTGTCAGGCTCTGTGTCCTCTGTCCCATGGTCCTAGGACCTGATCAAGGACATTTTATGTCATCGATGCAATGGGCTTTGATATCGTAGGTGATCACTCTTCAACGAGCTTCTCAATGTCCATCAGGAAGAGGCTTGGATCCCATGTCACGCCACCCCATGCTATCCGCTTGTCACCGTCCTTGTCGATGATGAATGTGGCAGTCGTATGGCCGACCTGGTATTCGCCGAGGGACGCTTCATGCGGGTCAGTCCCATTTGTATTATTTTCGCCATCTTCCGATACGCAGCTCAACCAATCGCCACCGGGGCGCTTCCATCCCTCGTCGCACATGCAGTGCGCCCCACTTCCCTTGCCCATGACCCAGCCATGTCCGTTGCAATCCACTCCGGGCGGAAGCAGACTTAGATTAGCATCACTGGGTATGAAGGCTAGGTGGGTGTCGGGTGTCAACGGGATGTCGCCCAATGAGGTATTCGTGCCGATCCATGCCCATGAGACCGAGTCCCAAACTGCAGTAGACCAGCGGAGGCTCTCGTTCTCAGTCCATTCAATGATCGTCCCATTTTCATAATCAAAAGTGAGATTCTCTCTCTCGAAGGCCACTTCCGCCATTCCTTGTACATCGGGTCGGAACTCGACCTCGCTCCACGGCGTGTCGAAGGACGTGATTGAGCCATCGCCCCCCAGCACAACGATTCTGTTTGAGCTGTCCTCTGGCGGCGTGCTGGCATTAATGTGGTCATTGTCGACCACGACGTTCCAGTCCGACCACACGCCAACGAGCTCGTCTATGTCGTTTGACGTCAGGTGCGGCCAATCGTATCCGGTTGCCTCTGTCCAGCGGGAGAGCCGATCGACGGTATCCTTTGCTGGATCGATTGTCACCGACAGGAATGCTACGTCACTGGCCATGTCCTCAGGTAGGTTCATCTTTGCCCATTGGAGGTTCGAGGAGATAATCAGACACACGTCGGGGCAGGATGTGTAGATGAACGCCAAGACCACGACCTTCCCATCGTAGTCTGAGAGGGAGACGTTCTGGCCATTTTGATCCAAGAGGGTGAAGTCGGGCGCCTCGGACGGATTCCGGTATTCTATCCCATTGAAGCTCCCTTCACCGACTGTTTCGAGGCAACCAGCCAGGGGGGCTGCGAGGAGGACCGCTGTCAGGATCAGCGCCCTAGGCCTCAAGCGCTCTCCTCCATGAGGTATCTGATGTCATCAAGGACCATGTCCGCATTCCAGACGAAATCCCCCCAGTACACCCTCTGGTAGCCTTGCCTGTCCACAATTATGGTGCCTGTGGTGTGATCGATGTAATAGAGGGGGTGGTGCATGGTTTGGACCTCATCCTCCGGCTGTTGGGTCTCCACGCCACACCCATCGGCGTCAGTCTCCTCGCCCTCGGGGGTGTCTGGGCACAGGTCGAAGCCATCTACGGTCCCATCTCCATCTGAGTCGTTTGCATAGGTCTCAAGGCCAACTTCGAATGATCTCCATACAGGTTCCATGATCTCCAGTTCAGAAGAGAGGTGGGGCCATTCGAGGCCCCTGTCGTATGCATAGTTCCACAGTACGCTGGAATTGTCGTACCAGGGGTCGACGGTGATTGAGAGTAGATGCACCTCCTCCCCCAGTTCTTCTCCCAACGCTTCCCCTATCCATGCCATGTTCGCACTGACCTGGGGGCAGACGTCAGGGCACCTTGTGAACAGGAAGGCAACCACGACGACGTCACCGAGATAGTCGTTGAACGCAACAGGCTCCCCATTTTGGTCGAAGAGAACGAAGTCAGCGGTCGGCCTGGGGGGATTTATGTCCTCACCGTAGAAGATGTCCGATTCTCCGTCTGACCCCAGACATCCAGCTGCCAGCAGGGATGAAACCAACGCAAAGGAAATCATTCTTTTCCTGGCGATCCCCGAGATCGCAGCAAGGCGAATGATAGTAGGCACAATACTACCCCCGTCGCAGAGATCATTTGAACCATTCCCGCTCGCGTGTCCTCGTCCCCACTGCTCTGGATATTGATGGTGAGGGATTGCGATGGGCCTCCGTCAGGTTGGGAGATTGTCAATTCATGCTCGCCAATGCTCCATTCATTGCCTCGAAACCATATCTTGCAGCCAGAGCCTGCGGGACCGGATATGTTGCAGAGGGAATCGCCATTCTCGGAGAGGATGGTGAAATCTCCAGCATTGGATGAGTAAAGATAGGCGTTCCCGCCGGGTGGCAAGGTGATCTCGGATCTGCTGAATGATGATCCATCCTCTCCGATCATGGCCATGTTCTCAGCCATGGGGTCGAAGGCAGGGAGGAGGACATACGGCCCCGAGGCCGCTGGCTCGCTATGGTTGTCGGGCAGGAGTTCGACCAATATTTCCTTCCAAAACGAACCATTCTGATGAACTTCGACCACGTAGTCCCCTGCCACCCATGACTGGTTCGACCAGAAGGGGAACTGGCATTCGTCTTCGTTCGATGTCGTGTTCCTCGCGCTCAAGGTGCAAGAGTGTTCGAATGACCCATCTCCATCGAGGTCGATCCCTGCGGTCCTCTCCCAGGCTGCAGTGTTGTAGAGGACGAGTGTGTCATTGACGATCAGATCCGCCGACTCAGGCATAACGCTCTCGTTCCTGACGATTATGGCGTAGCTGTTTGCACCATGTGCGGCGACTTGGCCTGATATTGCCAGAATCATTAGGATCGCGATGATACGAGACATTCTCAGCACTCACAAGTCATCTTCCCATAGCGGAGGGTAGTCGAACCTCGGGTCGTGGTCCTCGTCGAACTGAACAACGTAGACCCCACTCACCATCTCTGAGATGAAGACGAATCCTCTTGGGTCGAATTGGAGCCCCCAGTCGAAAGGAATCATGCATGACGCCCAGCAGTCTGCCATGTCGTAGCCCATGTCTGCCGAGGCGTTGTCTGACCACTCTGGTCCAGCTGGCAGGTAGTACCCAACAGTGTGCGTGGGGGCGAGGCTCTCGATGCCCTGGAACCCCAGCTCAGGCGCCGGTACTCCGTTTTTCCACTCAATCTCATCCCAGATTTTTCCGTGGTCCGTTGCCCACACCCCTGCGTGGTAATGGGTCCAGTAGACCATCCCATTGGCTGCGGTGTCGCCATTGTGTGGGCTGTAGATGTATCCCCCGGGGATGTAGTGGTGGGGATGCACCTCCCCGTCCTTCATGCTGGTGCCAGGGAGCTTCCACTTGGAAACCAGGAAGGGCTTGGCGGGATCTGTGGTGTCTATGGTCCATATGAAGCCAGTGTGGTTTGCGTTCGTTCCATATTCAGGTGCGATGTAGGTGTAGTGTCGCCAATTGACGCCGTATGCAGAGTCATCAGGCCCTGTCCCACATTGGCTGGGCCATTCGTCCATTGGGTCGAGTTGGCTTATGCCGCTGCAGACGAGGTAGTCGTTGGGCACAGCATAGTGTATGTTGTCGTTGCCCTGCTCCGCATCCAACCATACTTCTGGCTCCATGTTCGCATGTCCCCCTCCATCGGGGCCGTACCACCCTGAGTCGTCGGTAGCGCATCCAAGCCACCTTCCTGTTTCCGGTGGCCATGAAATCCCGAGTGGATCGGCGACCTGTGGCGGCTCAGAGACGTCCACAAGCCTCAGGCCAGCGCCCCAGTAAGATATCGCGAGCATCTTCTGCTTGGTTATGGGGTGAATGAAGAAGACGTTGTCGTGGTTGAAGATCGACCCACCGCACGTGGTTTCGGGCTCTGGCGTATATCCGCCCCATCTAAGGATCTCGCGACTGGCGTTTTGCTGCTCTTGGTTATTGAATGGGTTGAGCCCCTCGAAGTCTATGAGGGCGTAGAACACCTGAGTGCCTTTGTAGAAGGTGCCGCTGGAGCCCTCAACCATCTCTGGGTACGGGTCTGCACCAAAGAGGAAGAGGTGGCAGTCCTCTTGGGCCCAGACTGGGTTGGCAGGAGACCAATCGCAGTAAACGTGGAGGTCTTGGTTGTGGAATCCAGCCGGAGGGTTGTCCCACTCTGCCACCTTGATGGGGCTGGTCTTGTCGCCCACGTAGATCAGGTCAAGTCGGTTCGCACCGCTGTTTGCATCGTCGTCGTTGGGTATCGGATCCAACTCCGAGTTTGTCAACTCGTGGTTGATGAGGACCCAGTTGTTGTCCTGCGTCGCCTTGATATCGATGATTCGTGCTATTTCCGCGTAGTAGGTTGATAGCAAGCGAATCTCGTTCGGCTTGCTTATGTCGAGTATCTCGAATTGGTTGTATGACGAGACGTAGGCGAAGCATCCTCCCGACCCGTCTCCGTAGATCTCGCAATCTTCGAGGAAGTTGCCCTCTATCGCGATCTCCGAGTTGTCGCCAGGAGTCGGGCCCACGTTCTTGTATTGGTCATAGCAGGGGCGACCTGCAACGTTGTCGAGATCAGCAGGGGGCGTTACCTCGCCATCGCAATTTAGGTTGTGATAGTCTATCATTCTAGCATTGGGGGTCTTGAGCCTGTGTGCCATTAGGTCGCTATGGGAGTGGTTCTCATCCTCTATCTCCTCGACTGGGTCCACCCACTCCCAGTTGTCCATCTCAGAGCCTTCTTCCTCACTGCCGAAGCACCCGGATGCAAAAGACGTGAGGAGTAGCAGAGTAATCGACAAGGCAGGCAGGAAGTGGTTTCGCATGAGGTGGCCTCATCTCATCCGGAGGTGGCAAGGCTGTTGAAGATGATGGTCAGATGTCCCCTCATCTCGTGGCGTAGGGTGCATCGATATCGAGTTGGACAATGTACAGGCCAGAGGTGATGCAGGATAGGTACGTGTATCCCTCGTGATACTCAGCTGCCCAGAGGAAGGGGGTCCAACCGAAGTCGTAGAAGGCGCTCTCCAATGGCTGTCCATCGGCACCGTGTGGCAAGTGGTAGCCAACAGTAGCGTCGAAATACGCGTCTGTTGAGTTACCCTCCTCCAAGCCCGCCTTCATCAGGCTCTCGATGTCCACGATCCACAGCCCAGCGTGGTAGCTTGAGAGGTAGATCCTTCCATCCCATGTTCCGCCGTGGCTCGTGTCCTGGAAGCTGCCGGTTGTGGAGAAGATCTGCGTGTCTGCATTGTGCGGGCTAAATAGCAACCACTCTTCTCCTCCGGGTATGAAGTGGTCCTCCGCAAATGGAATCTCGTAGTCGTGAATGAGCTCCGGGAGGAACCTGACTTGGCCGTTAACCTCCTCGTAATTGGTGGTGTCGAGGAGATATGACATGCCGGTGCCGACAGAGGTCTCGAGCACCTCTGTTGACAGAATCGTCAGATGCATTTTCCCCTTGGGATAACCGAGATGGCTTGCATCCACCATTTCATCCACTGGCTCGGCGTAATGGATGTAAGAGGCCCTCCCCCCGTTTTCATTCCCATTGTAGCCACTATCGGGCGAGCCATCTCCGTCCAAGTCAGCATACTCCATCCAGAGGCCGACCTCGGGGGCCCTCCAGTTGCAACCCAACTGGGTTCCAATTGTCACGACGCACCCCCCTGCGATGAAGGCGTACTCAAGAGGGGTGTTCGTTGGATGCGGGACGTCGCTCACGTCAAAGATTCTCAGTCCAGCCTCCCAATAGGCCCCATACACGTAGGTCTTGCCGAAGCGAGGGTCATTTGGATCGTCCCCAGGCCAGGTCTGCACGGTCATGTCGTGGATGTATATCCACCCACCCAGAGTTGTCTCCCAGTTCACCTCGGCTTCGCCGACCTTGAGGATGACTGGTTGGTCGCTGGGCCCGTCGAAGTTCAGATGTGCGATGGTTATGCCCCCGCATGCGTCTCCCTGTCCGACATCGCATGAGTCGTAGTCTGGGTTGGCGACGAAGATGTACCACTCTCCATCGATGACATGGGTGTAGAGGTTGTGCGGGCCGCTGGGGTGGTCGGCGTCATACCAGGCACCGACCCACTGAGGATCCTCCTTGTCAGTCACCTCTACGAGTGTGACCGTCACCTGGGTGGGATCTTCCCACGCCCCCACATTCGGGTCTGCAGCCCCCGGATCGACCAATTGGTTCTGGAGCACGACGTACTCGCGTCCATCGTATTGGATGTACTTGACATCCAGAACCTGCGTGTTGGGGTCGTAGTATTCTCCCATCCATGTTGTGTTCTCGGGGTCTGTGACGTCAACTATGTGCATCTCTGTCCACCCAGCGATGTAGGCATATATTCTACCGTCTGGGGACTCAGCAACTTGAACCTCGGCATTCCCTGGCTCAGTCAGCGGATTATAGCCTAGGGGCCTTATGTTGGGCGTCGAGAGTACGTGCTGGCTAGCGTTTCTATGGTCATGGCCTTCGTCTTGCAGCAACGGATCGATGACGCTGCTGGAGAATTCGATATCCGCGCTATCATCCTCTCCCAGAAGCAGGATTCCAGCTGAGCCTGTCAATAGGAGGATTGAGACTAAGAGGCCTGCGACGGTACCGGCACGTTGCCTGCTCATGGCGCACCGTGCAGGCGGATCGTGTTGAAGCCATCGCTGCTTTCTGTGCCACAAACGGCAAGTCGCATCAAGCCAGTGACGAGAGGATGGAGTCGTCCAGACTCTCCCATGAGAACCCCCCATCATCATCGGGTTTCCTTCCAAAATGACCTCCGGCAGCCGTCCTCCTGTAAATCGGTCGCTTTAGACCGAGCCTCTCGATTATTGATGATGGCCTGAAGTCAAAAGCATCTCTAACACGCCGTTCAATCTCGGCGTCAGATATGCCATTTGCACCTGACCCCTGTGTGTCAACGTGAATGGCCGTTGGCTCTGCCACGCCAATAGCGTAGGAGACTTGGATCTCGCACTTATCAGCCAAGCCTGCTGCGACAACATGCTTGGCAGCCCATCTCGCTGCGTAGGACGCAGACCTGTCGACTTTGCTAGGGTCCTTTCCGCTGAACGCTCCCCCTCCATGGCGGCCCATGCCGCCATAGGAGTCCACGATGACCTTTCGCCCTGTTATTCCTGCATCAGCATGTGGCCCGCCGAGTAGGAATCTACCGGTTCCGTTGATCACGATCCTTGTGTTATCGGAGAGCATATGTTCTGGCATGCACTTATGTATGATCTTCTTTATGACCTCTGACCGGATGAATGAATGCTCTTTCGAGATGTCGCCTCCGAACATGTCAGTTGCAAGGTCGTCATGTTGGACAGCCAAGACTAGGCTTGTTATCTCCATTGGTTCCGGTCCATTGTATTTTACGGAGACCTGGCTCTTTGCATCGGGTCTCAGCCAAGGTAACTCCTGATTACGCATCGCCTCTGTGGTGGCATTGGTGAGTCTGTGGGAGAGCAATATGGGAACAGGCATAAACAGCCCCTCAGCACCTTTTACGAAATTGGACTCACTGGTAGCATAGCCGAACATTATGCCTTGATCCCCTGCCCCTTGTTCGTGGTCGATTCCAGAGCCTGAGTCAACCCCCTGGGCGATGTTCGCCGATTGCCTCCCGATCAAGCATCGTACCTCACAGTTATCCTTACTCAGGGCATCCATGCCGACTTCCATGTTGGTGTAACCTATGTCAGCCGCCACTTTTCTGGCGATTTCCTCAAACGCGATCTCTGGATTTCCTGCTAGCGAAACCTCTCCTGCGAGAACGATGTTGCTTGAATGTGAGGTGCCTTTGACCAGGGTCTCAACAGCCACCCTCGCATTTGGATCATTCGAGATGCACTCGTCCAAGATGGCATCTGATATTGCATCGCACAGCTTGTCTGGATGTCCGGATGACACGGATTCGGAAGTGAAGGTGCGTGACATGATATTCCCCAAGGTGACAACAAACTTCAATCCCGCGGTCGCCACCAGTGGAGACAAAGGCCTGAACCAGAACCCATGAAAGGAGTCAGGATATGCTAAGAAATCAAGTCATAGCAGTTCCCACAGGTGACGAATTATGGTTTGAGGGGATCAACGCTCCGTGCAGCATACCCATCAGGAATATTCAATCCTCCTTTCCAGACTGATTTTCATTCATTAAGCATCAAGAAATCCTTGGGATGTGGACTTTGGGGATAATCTACTCGGCAGAGAAGACTAGATTATCATGTACGACATCGATTTGCGAATATCCTAGGCCTAGGATATTCTCCTTGAACCAGGGGCTTTCTATGGCCTCGCTTCCTGGGTTGACTTCGATTATCAAAATTGGCTTGCAACGCGAGATGGTCTTTATGCCCCCCGACAGGACACTCATCTCATAACCCTCTACGTCCAATTGGATTATTGATAGGTGTCGCTCGTCTCCTATTATCTTGTCGATTGGCCTTATTCTGACCCTCTCGAACTTACCCTCTGAGACTGATGAATCCAGGATCCTGGACGCCCCTCCCGAGGCAGATCCGTCACCAAACCTTACTCTGAGATCAACTTCGGACTCCTCCGAACCTAATCCGATGTTGTGCAGCTCGACATTTTCGATACCATTCAGCTCGATAGTAATCTTAGCGCACTTGTAGTTCTCCCAATTTGGTTCGAACGACCAGATCTTGGCATTCTCGTCGCAGGACTCCGATAACGCTGGAAGGAAATCTCCGAAATATGCCCCTGCCTGAACCAAGTCCCCACCCCTCCAATTTGCACGGATGAAATTGATTGTGTCGGGTTCATGGACGCCTCCTGACAATACCTTCTGGGCGGCGGGCCTATGGGATGACGATGACGGCACGCAATAAGCACCATATCTGTTGTATGAAACCGTGCAATTTAGTACGTTTGTTCCATGGTGATCGAAGGCAAATCTTCCCCGTTTTCTCCCCCATCGACTGAAGGGAAACATAGTATGCACGCCTTCTTTTAACGTACTTCAACATTGCCTCTGTTGGCCTTTGTCTAATTACCTCAATGGGGGAATACAGTACATCAAAAAATCTAGTCAATGTGAAAATGGGTAATGCTGATGTCCGGTTGATGGTTGCAGTACATACCCTAATTTAGACCCCTTTGCTCGTCGGCACATGAATCAAACCCTGGCCGATCCCCCGCACTTCCTGGTTTCGGACCCGGGCCTCGCTGACTTTGGGAGGAAGGAGATCTCGGTCGCAGAACACGAGATGCCCGGGCTGATGCAGATAAGAGCGAAGTACGCCAAATCAAAACCCTTGGCCGGCGTTAGGATCAGCGGGTCCCTTCACATGACGATCCAGACGGCAGTTCTGATTGAAACTCTAGTTGATTTGGGCGCGGAGGTTAGATGGGCAAGCTGCAACATCTTCTCCACCCAGGATCACGCGGCTGCGGCCATCGCTGAAGCCGGCGTCCCTGTATTCGCATGGAAGGGGATGAGCCTTGAAGAGTACTGGGAGTGCACATACCTCGCATTATCCCACGAAGGCCATGCAGGCCCCCAACTGATCGTGGATGATGGTGGCGACGCGACCCTCCTCATCCACAAGGGCTTCGAATTGGAGGGAGGCAGCGACTGGGTTCATGAGCCACCCACATCTGCAGAAGAGGCTGCCATCAAAACCCTCCTCAAGGATATCCATAATGCAGACCCAAGGAGATGGACAAACATGGTGGAATCCATCGTCGGTGTATCAGAGGAAACCACGACCGGCGTCCTCCGATTGAATCAGAGGGTTGAGGATGGCACGCTCCTATTCCCGGCAATCAACGTTAACGACTCCGTCACCAAATCCAAGTTCGACAACCTCTATGGCTGCAGAGAGTCCCTCGTGGACGGAATCAAGAGGGCTACCGATGTGATGATCTCCGGGAAACATGCAGTCGTCTGTGGTTATGGCGATGTTGGCAAGGGCTCGGCGGCTGCGCTAAAGGCGCAAGGCGCTAGGGTCTCCGTGACCGAGATCGACCCCATCTGCGCTCTACAGGCTGCTATGGAGGGGTACACAGTCACAACGCTGGAGGATACGTTGGGATCCGCCGATATCTACGTGACAGCAACAGGCAACAAGGACATCATCACCCTGGAACACCTCAGCAGGATGAAGGACCAAGCCATAGTGTGCAACATCGGTCATTTCGACAACGAGATACAGGTCGAGCGCCTGCAAGGCGAGGCTAGCATTGCGCATGAAAACATCAAGCCGCAGGTCGACAGGTACGATTTCCCGGAGGGTCATTCGGTCTACCTGCTGGCTGAGGGGCGCCTCGTGAACCTCGGTTGCGGGACAGGCCATCCAAGTTTCGTCATGTCCACAAGCTTCTGCAATCAGGTGCTAGCGCAGATGGACCTTTGGGCCAGCCAAGGCCTCTATGGCAAGCAGGTCTACATGCTACCCAAGGAACTTGACGAGGAAGTGGCCATGCTCCACCTCAACCGAATAGGAGCCAAGCTGACCAGCTTGACGAAAGACCAGGCCGATTACATCGGCGTGACCCAGGAAGGCCCCTTCAAGTCCGATTCCTACAGGTACTGAGGCCTATCACCTTCAAACACTCGGCCCCCTTCCGACTGTCGTGCGCGGGAGGGCCCTGATCGTCATTGTTGTCATTGTGCTCTGCCCTATCGCATCGGCCCACGAGGCGAAGGACTACACAGTGCTGTTGAGATCGGATGGCACCTCGCCTGCCAGCATACCAGACGGGGTCCTCGTCACAACTGACCGAATCTTCTTCATGATGGTCGATGCTGGAGGTAACAAGAGCCAACAAATCCTAGTCGACGTCGATGGGGATGGCAACTTCTCTGGATCGGACGACATTCACTCACCTATTCTGACGAGTTCCTGCGCTCTGGACAATGAAGGGAACAAGTCGGATCCAGAGTGCGCCGTAACGTACACGCTCGAGATGGGCCCCTCGAATGGACTGCTCCCCGGCACGGTCTCGTTCATGATTCAGCACATGAATGGCACAGATGTGTCCGACAACGTGTCGTTCACGGCCCACTTCTCCGAGGACAATCACATTGAGGAGGGCATACTGATCCAGCCAACTGAGGAAGTGACCGATTCCAGCTCCAGGGAGGTAGTCGCTAGGGCAGGCTTAGCCATCGGTGCCTTGTTTGCGCTACTGTTCACAGTCGCGTTGATCAGGCAAGGAAGGGAGTGAGCAACTCCAGAGGGGATGCACTCAAGACCCATGCCAGTCTCGGCCCCCCATAGGGCGCTTAGCTCAGCTTGGAAGAGCACCTGGTTTGCAACCAGGGGGCCGGGGGTTCAAATCCCCCAGCGTCCACCACCATGACACAATTCAACACCCTCTTTATGCACCGCAGAGTGTTGTTTAGTCAATCTCTACCACTCAAGAATCATGTTCGTTTTACAGGCCTTTCTTGGAGTCCTTCTTAGTGGAAATTCTGTCCCATGTTATGCTGGCGTTAATTAAGGTCCGTTGTCGCGGGAAATCAAATCGGGCAGACCTTGTGCACCGATAGGCAAAATTTGGAGTAATTGACACCGGAACAACAAAGTTTCGTTTGTCGGGGATTGCAAAATACCGTGGTGATAAATATGCTAAGACGACCCAGTGGTCTTGTGAACTTATCCAACCTCACCCATATCGAATCCAGTAGGAACGCCATGAATCACCCTCGTCCGCACTCCCCGATGGACGGAGTTGTAATGGCTTCCATGAAACTTGATTCAGACACCAAAGACTTCGTCGAGGCACTGACCTCAGAAGGCCTCTCGAATCAAGAAAAGGTAGAATATCTGGCCAACCTGAAACTTGCAGCTGGGGGGGAGGTGTTGGAATTCTCCACCTGCAACAGGGTTCTGTATGTCGGATTTTCGATGAACGAAACTGAATTGGTCACAGCCATAGAGAACGTCACGGGTGTACGTGGATGCCCTTTTCAGATCTCAACCGGTATGGAGGTATGGAGAGGACTGGTGAAAATATGCAGTGGCCTCGACTCATTTATCCTAGGAGAGCTACAGGTCATGGGCCAGTTCAGGGACACAGTTTCATGGCACAAGGAGAATGAATACATATCTCACTCGAATTCCGTACTTTTCGATCACGTCATAGCCGCTAATCGCACAGTCAGGAAGGAACTAGGCTTCGACAAGACAGCCGAGTCGATGTTAAACTTGGCAACAAACGCGATGAAAGAAATGATCAGAGGCAATGGGCAACTAGATACATTGGTGCTTGGCTTTGGTGAGATGGGCGCCAAAGCGGTCGAGGCGCTGATCGAATTCAACCAAGAGAGAATATCTGTTATCTCCAGTGACCCTGTGAATGCCGCCTTACGATACCCTGACCTCACTGAGAAAGTAAAAATTATGTCCTTTGAAGAATGGGCCATCTCTGGAGGGAATGCTGACCTAGTGATATCAACACTAAGGAATAAGAAGCCGACCTTCACAAAAGAATCACCCTTCCCATGCGATGGAAACACAGTGATTATGGATTTTTCTTGGCCATCCTCCTTTACACAGGGCGGCATTCGTAAAGGAGATCTGCTTTATGACATGGAGTACTGGATACGAAGATCTAGGAAACTTGGAATTGACTGGAACTATGAAAATACCACCAGACAGGGTGTGGAAATCATAAGTGAGATTGAGGAGAATTTCAAGATGTCACTGAAGAACGTGTCTAAAGCTAAATTTAGATCCAGGATATACGCTGCCTTCAATGACAAACCAACAACATGGGCTGAAAAGTACGACCTCGAAGATGACGAAAAACCACAGTTGGAAGCCTTCTCCAAAGAGATTGCGAGTTGGATATGCCAAAAAGACGGCATTTTTGACTTGGGGGATTTACATAAATATGTCATCGGAACTAACCGGGAAATCGACTCGATTCTCCTTCAAAATATAGCCATTGACGTAACTCAGTTGGTGACCTCGATTGATGCTTCCGCTGAGCCGGGGGTATGATGGTGAGGCCGATCCGTATAGGGACGAGAAAATCAAAACTCGCAATCATTCAAGCAATTAAAGTCAGACAAGCGTTAGAGAATGCTGGGCTGCAATGCGTCCTGATTCCCATTAGCAGCCATGGTGATAGGTCATTGGGAGGAGATTTGTCCGCCAAAGTGGGCCAATTTGTCGATGGGATAGACCGATTGTTAATTTCAGGTGAGGCAGATATCACGGTACATTCGGCCAAGGACGTTCCAGTGGATTCCAAAAGCGGTATTAGGGCACTTGCATATCTCGCTAGGGGCGCAACCTCAGATTTCGTACTATCCAAAGAAATGAATGGATGGAAAAACCTCACTAAAGTACTCCAGAACAAGTCCTCGAAACGCCTCATGGACGTACTTGAGGATCTGCCCATGAAATCGAAAGTCGGGACAGTTTCAGGTAGGAGGCAATCATTTTTGTTGAGTTCCCGGCCAGATATCATTCCCATTTCTGTGCGAGGCCATATCGAAACAAGGTTGGACGGATTGTTAGACGGACGAGTCAGTTTTCTCATATTGGCCGAGATTGGTTTGAAACGACTACATGAGTCGAATGAGATCTCAAAACGGCATCTTGGCCTGGATGCAATCAGGATCAGAGAGGAAGATTGGCCCACTGCACCAGGGCAGGGAGCAATAGCCGTCCACTGTCGCGATGAAGACTCTAGTTTGACTGAAAAAATAAGAACAATTCTCAACCATGAACCGACATTCAAAGAAGTGGAGAGGGAGCGCGGCGTCCTAAAGAGACTTGGCGGCGGGTGCCTCTACCCCGCCGGCGTCCTGTCCACGGGATCTATGATTACAACCGCGGTATCCCCCAGTGACTGGAGGTCTAAGTACGCCCGGGGCGAGACCTTCGAAATAGCTAGATATAAGGGTGATTTTGAAAGTTTTATTTTCGAAGATAAATCACTGGACAAGATGTCTGAGAAAATAGAACGCAATAAGCCAACTCTGATAACCACCTTGACTTCAGACCGAATTTCAACCCAGCTGAGGAAAAAAGGGATTCCCACCATAGACAAGCCCGTTGTCAAACTAAGCCCATTGGCAGAGGCATGGCCAAGGGACTTCCTGAGCGTTGAAAGTAGGAAATCTAGTTGGCCGATACTCGTGTTGACCTCTCCCTTCGCGGCCAAATGTGCGGCTTTGGTGTCCGAATCGAATCCCGAGGTCGCCAAGATACCTTGGCTGACTTTAGGCGAGGGTACACACAAAGCGTGTTTCCAAGCAGGCATTACGGCTGCTTACTGCGGAATGGCAATTAATAGCGAGAACCTTGTGACCTACATTCGGGACTCCCTCCCCCCCGGGTCCACATTGTTCGTCCCGAGGTCATCGAGCTCTGACCAATCCTTCTGCACCTCTCTCGCCAAAATGGGGTTTTTGGTCAGGCAATGGATTGGATATGAAAACACGCAGACAGAGGTCGAAGGATTCTCCATGGCTGAGAACGACGTCCTATTGGTTTCATCCCCCTCATCAGCAGAATCGTGGGCCAAAAACCAATTGCCATCGCCGAGTACCATTCTTTCAATGGGAAAATCCACCACAACGGCATTGGAAACAACACCTTATTTCCAAGACTCTGCCATTTTGACCTTAGATGGCCCCACGGTTGAGTACATCCTCGCCTTCTGGGAATCAAGATCAGAGGAGGGTTGACATTGGAAATTAGGCCCAGAATAAACAGATGGACACACTCCAGGAGGAATTTGGTTTTTGGCCAATCGATCGCTGAATCACTCGTCCAGCCCCACTTCGTCGTGGACGGCGAGGGAGTGAACGAGCAAATCCCCGGAATGCCCGGCATTAACAGGCAGTCTAGTGACGTCCTAATCAAACAAATATCAGACGACCTATCCATTGGCATTACATCGCACATGATCTTCGGCGTCCTAGAAGACCACCACAAGGACGAAAATGGAACATCTGCAGCTGACGATCAGATGCCCCTGCAACAAACTGTACGCAAATTGAAAGAAAAATTCGGAGACCAAATTGTAGTGATGACGGACTCCTGCCTATGCACTTCAACGGACCATGGACATTGTGGACTAGTCCAAGATGGCGTGATAGTGAACGACGCATCAGTCGACATGCTGGTTAAGATATCACTCTCTCACGCAAACTCAGGTGCGGACTATGTCTGCCTGTCAGACATGATGGATGGCCGCGTGATATCCGTCCGCCGGGCATTTGAGGAGAAAGGGATGAGATCCACCGGTGTGCTAAGCTACTCCGTGAAGTATGCCTCGTCCTTCTACGGCCCCTTCCGGGGCGCTGCTTCATCAGCGCCCACGTTTGGGGACCGATCTAGCCACCAAATGGATCCCCGGTCAGATTACAAAGAGGCGATTCTAGAGGCGGAGATGGACGTTCAAGAAGGATCTGACATTTTGATGATAAAACCTGGACTGGCTTATCTGGACGTCCTAAGGGAAGTCTCATCCAAGGTCAACAGGCCTGTTGCCGTCTACAACGTCAGCGGCGAGTATTCCATGGTCATGGATCATGCCACAGATGTTGAAAATCGACGCAAAATGGTGGTCGAGATACTCGGATCATTCAAAAGAGCAGGTGCGGACATAATCGTCAGCTACCACACCAGAGAAGCTGTCGGTCGGGGTTGGGTCTAGGGGGGTTGTTCACATATCAAGGCACAACTCCACGATACTCCACACTGAGGCACAGGACCATTTGGTTGGAGGCGTCAACTCCCCCGTACGGGCATTCAAGTCAGTACATGGAAGTCCCGTTTACTTTCAACAGGCCAATGGAGCGATCGTGACTGACGTCGACGGCAACGAGTACGTTGACTTCGTGCAATCATGGGGCCCCCTCATCCATGGCCATTCCCATCCTAAGATCATCGCGGATATTTCTGAGGTTATGTCGCGAGGGACCTCATTCGGTGCACCACATCTTGGAGAGATAGAGTTGGCGAGAATGGTAAAAGAGAGATTCTCCCACGTCGATATGGTCCGCTTCACCTCCTCTGGGACTGAAGCTGCAATGAGCGCTGTTAGACTTGCGCGCGGTTATACTGGCAGAGACCACATAGTGAAATTTGATGGTTGTTATCATGGACACATTGATGCCCTATTGGTAAATTCCGGTAGCGGCCTGGCTACGTTTGGCATCGCGAGCAGCCCCGGCATACCCAAGGACACCATATCCACTACGTTGGTCAGCCCATTGGATGACATTGATGCAGTAAGATATCTCTTCGAGGAATACCCGCAGAAAATTGCTGCAGTCCTCATCGAACCTCTCCCGGCAAACAACGGCCTCCTGATTCAACGGGACGAGTTCCTCCGTGAACTAAGGGAACTCTGCACTGATAATGGAACACTACTTGTCTTTGACGAGGTGATCTCGGGGTTTAGATTTAGAGAGGGAAGCTACGGGGGATTCTGTGGAATCACCCCGGATATAACTGCACTTGGCAAGATAATCGGCGGAGGATTGCCGGTTGGTGCGTACGGCGCCTGCAAAGAGGTAATGCAGCATCTGTCACCTCTCGGCCCGGTTTACCAGGCTGGCACCTTGTCAGGGAACCCCCTGGCGATGGCTGCCGGGAAATCTACCCTTTCAATGCTGGACGATGCCGCTTATGCAAGACTCGACTCGATGGGAGAGAGATTAGAGCAGCTTGTATGCCCAATCCTAGAAAAATTCGACAATCCATTCAGATTGGTTAGACTGGAGAGCCTGTTTTGGTTCTCACCCGGGAACGAGGATCCACCCAGAAGAGCGGACATGATCCCATCAGATGCTGGGGAAAAATACGCAGACCTGCACAAGGGAATGTTGGACCGGGGATTCATGCTAGCCCCCTCCGCGTACGAAATAGGATTTCTCTCGACCTCTCATGACGAAGGTCACATCGAAAACATGGCCTCTGCACTGGAGGAAGCCCTCAGCGATATGGTGTTATGAGATGGAAGGCAAGGAAAGAATAACTCGCGCACTAGACAGGAAGGAGGTTGACCGCACCCCAGTTTGGTTCATGCGTCAGGCCGGCAGACATCTGCCCGAGTATCGTAAGTTGGCCAAAGAGCATGACTTCTGGGAGAGGTGCAAAGATACTGACATCTGCAGTAGGATCAGCCTCCAGCCAATCGAGAGGTATCCCGGCATTGACGCCACCATCGTATTCAGTGACATATTGACTCCCCTGCCCAGCTTGGGATATGAGGTTAAATACGGCGGAGGGATTAAAATTGATCCTTTCGAATTTGAGGATGTAGATTCATGGCCTGAATTTCGAGCTAGGGATCATGCCCCATGGGCAGGAGATGCCCTGGCAGAAATCGGGCTACAAGAAGAAAACAAGGCTCGGTTGGGTTTCGCGGGCTGCCCATGGACCATCTCAATGTACCTCCTCTCAGGAGGTACGGGAGACAAGGACTTCCATGGAGCCAGGTCCGCAGTTTTCTCGAATCCAGAGCTTTCCTCGAACCTGCTGACCAAAATGGCGGAGATAGTAGGCGGCTTACTGGCCGATCAGGTGAATTATGGCGGCGCTGATGCAGTCCAGTTGTTTGACACATGGGCGGGACTCCTATCTCCCACTCAGTATGAGGGATTCGCGCGAGGACCCACCGAAACCGCGATTAGGATTTTCCGCGAGAGGAGTGCAAGAGATGTGCCGCTAATCCATTACGCCAAGGGCTCGGGGCACCTCCACGAACAAATACGAAGCCTGGACATCGATGCAATTTCCCTCGACTGGAGGGACGACATCAATCTGAACAGGGTAAACCATGGCCATCGCATCGCTATACAAGGAAACCTCGATCCATCATACCTGCATGGATCACAACATGAAGCAGTCCTAGCCACGAAGGAAGTCCTCAGACAGGCGGGAGATGGGCCCGGCCACATCTTCAACCTTGGCCATGGAATGGCACCCAACTCAAAGATAGAGAACGTCAAGGCAGTCCTCCACACTGTCACAGGAGGAATCAGATGAGGGAAGATATGGTGAGCATGGTCCACCGAATTCAAGACCAGATCTGCGAAGCAATTGGAGAAACAGACAGAACAGAGTATCGCGAAGACGTCTGGACGAGAGAAGAGGGCGGTGGCGGCAGAAGCCGTGTTTTCTCCTCTGGAGAGGTTTTCGACAAGGCAGGCGTGAACGTCAGTGTGGTCCATGGGACATTGAGTGAGGAGGCGGCCGGGAGAATGGGGGGCGGCAACCCCAATGACGGATTGGAATTCTTCGCTACGGGAATCAGTCTCGTCCTACACCCAAAGAATCCGATGGCGCCCACCGTCCATTCAAACTATCGCTACTTTGAGAGAGGCACAGGCGAGGGAAACGGGTCATGGTGGTTCGGAGGAGGTGCTGACCTCACACCATCATACCTATTTGAGGAGGATTCAACCCACTTCCACTCTACTTACAGGGATATATGTGAGAGACACATAGTTGCAGATTATGGCAAATTCAAACGATGGTGTGACGAATACTTCCACAACGCCCATCGAGGAGAGGCTAGGGGCGTTGGAGGCATATTCTTCGACAATCTCAGGAGTGAAAGCAAAAACGAATGCTTCAGATTTGTGGAGGACTGTGCAGAGGGTTTCTTGGACTCATACATGCCAATTCTTCTGCGCAGGGTCAATATGCCATTTGACGAAGATCAGAAGACGTGGCAGAAGATTAGGAGAGGAAGATACGTCGAGTTCAACCTCATCCACGATAGAGGTACGAAATTTGGCCTGAGGACAAACGGTAGGATAGAGAGCATATTGATGTCACTCCCACTCGAAGCTCGCTGGGAGTACTGTCATGAGGTATCCAAAGGAAGTGAAGAAGAAAAATTACTGCAGGTTCTAAGAGAACCAAGAGATTGGGCATAGGCTTTGATTTACCATGTACTCGCTAGAGGATTGGATTCGACACGGGAATGAGCTCAGGAGGCCCCTGTTAGTCAATCAAGCCCTCGCAGAATCTAACAGGGTTGTAATTGTCGGCGGGGGCTTGTCAGGGCTTTCACTGGCTTATAGAATCGGAACAGAAAGGCCAGATATCTTTGTGACTTTGATTGAAAAGACCACAAGACTCGGAGGAGTGATAGAGACTTGGAAGAGAGGAGGCTGGATATGCGATGTTTCGGTAAATGCCGCAAGGCCACATCCAGCCTTCTGGAGGCTCGTTCACGACCTAGGGATCGATGATGAGTTCAAACAATCGAATGAAAATGCGAGGTCCAGATGGATTATGATCGGGGAGAGAAAGCACAGGATTTCCATGTTTACGGCAGCCAAAATAGGACCCTTGGGGATCCTGAAAGGTTATCTGAACTCGAAAGTTCCGGGGAAATCAGTTTTTGATGTGATTCAAAACGGTCCAATCTCTGACGCCCTCACTCTCGGTATATTGAACGATTCCGCCAAGGAGGTCGACGCGAATTTCCTATTTCCGTCATTCACCGGGTTCGGTCCGAAACCTCCCGTGAGAAAGAGACGCCTGAGAAATATGATATCGGCCTCTTACCCCATTTTCACACCCAAAAGGGGCAGTCTGGCTTCCCTAGACAGTGGCATGTATAGTATAATCGAGGCTCTGGAATCAAGGCTGAATCAAATGAAAAACATCGAGATAGTCCTCGAATCCAAAGCAGAGAATCCAGATGAGGTCTCAAAGTCCCAAAACGTACCCCTGTCCTCGATCATCTGGTCAACTGGAATGCCCACCGGACCCCATGGTGAAACTGAGATCAGTGTGTTTGCAGCCGGGTATGAATCATCTGATGTCAACCATATCGGGGTTGGATATGGAACCTTGATCCCAAATATTGAGACCCCTGTGAGTGGAATCCTACATGAGTCTGACATTCACTCATCGCAAAGGGCGCCTAATGGACATAGGCTGTTTAGGTTGATGGTCCCACATCAAAGATGGGGGGGAAATGAGGGCGAGGTAGTTGAATCTGTAGGTAGACTGTTGAAAACAGTTGAGAGGCCTGCTTTGTTTGAGAAGATCGGGACCAGAAGGATTCCCCGTTTTCCACCCGGATATATGAAGTCAATCGCGGAGAAAAAATACGATTTTTCTGTTGCTGGATGGACTGGCAGCGGAGTGTCAGTCACACATGTGGTTGACGAGGCTGAGAGGATTTCTGAGTTGTTCAGGCAGGGGCCGAAGCCCTGAATTTCCCCTCAACCATTTCTGATAACCCCAGGATCCAGTCTGGATCGTCATTGAGGCACTTGATTACAGTCAGCCTCTCTCCCCCCATCTCCTCAAACTCCTCTCTGATGCCAATGTCCAATTCCTCCAGCGTCTCAAGCCCATCGGCCAAGAACGCGGGAGCGACTATGGCAAGGTCCCGGACCCCACGCTCGACGAGTTCTTTCACCTTGTCCGTTGTCGAGGGGGTTAGCCACTTCACCGGGCCTAGACGGCTTTGGAAGCTCAGAGACCACCTATCAGCTGGCAAGCCTAATTTTTCTGACACGGCTATGCTGGTCTCCATGCAATGGCGTCCGTAGCACAACTCGTTGGCAGAGCACGACACACTGCAACAATCAGCGGCTTTTTGACAATGTTTCTTCGAGGCGTCGATTCGTTTCACGTGGGATACAGGAAGGCCGTGGTATGAGTATAGGAGATGCGTGCCCTCGGTAAGGTGGGATTCGATGGACTTTGCAAGGGGGTTGATGTAGTTCTCATCAGTTGGAAAGTGCCCCATTTCAATGGTTTTGGGTTGCCACGACATTGCCTTCATTTCTTTGTATGCGTGCTTTAGGGCCGTTTCGGTGGTAGCTTGAGCATGGTGTGGGAACATCGGGAGCAGCAAAAGTTCAGTGACACCTGCCTCTCTTAGGTTCTCCAGCCCCTTCCTGATGCTTGGATTCCCATACCTCATAGCGTGTTCGATATGAATCCCATCCACGTGCTTGCTCACAGATTCTGTGATCCGCTCTGAGTAAACTCTCAGTGGCGAGCCCTCGTCCATCCATATTTTTTCGTACAGGGGTGCTACTTTGCCCGGCCTCACCCTGAGTATGATCCCCCGTACGAGTATCTGGCGGATCAAGTAGGGAGCATCAATGACGTCGGGATCCAAAAGGAATTCTCGCAGATAGTCCCTTACAGACTCGACTGTGGGCTCATCGGGAGTTCCGACATTGATCATCAAAACCCCCCTGTTTGCCATGTCTAGGATCATTGAAACTTTCTTCTTAATCGTTTGTTATCGGGGACGGACACTCTGTTGAAGTGCAGATTGTGGAGCTTTGAAACGAAGAGAACACTCCGGAATAAACAAGCGATTGAGAGAGGGAACCTAGACAAAGATGAAAGCAATATTCGAGACTAATATGGCTAATGTAGAATAGACGCTCAACTTGTGAAGTATGTTGAACCTTCCGTGATTGCCGCTATCCGTCGCCCTGTTGGTCGCCGGTATTATCAGGTAGCACATTAGAGAAAGAGATACGGTGATTCCAGATAATACGAGGTGTATGTCGTCCGAACCCTGGTCCAAGTAAACCGATATTAGGGAGAGAACTCCAATAGTTCCAAGGGCTAGGAAAAACTTAGGCCAGATTTCCCGGATAGATCTCCCAAAACTTTCCAAATCCAATGTCCTGAATAGGATGGGCGCAACAATCGCAGTCTGCATCAGAATTAGACCAACGGCCATTCCGGGAAAATAATCCATCACTTTGTTTCCCCCCTAGATTTCTGTATCTCTCGAGTTATGATCATTCTTTGAATCTGGCTGGTCCCTCCGAATATCTGGTAGATTTTAGCCCCCCTCATTCGACGTGCAGCGGGGAATTCCTCAGAATACCCGTACCCCCCGAATATCTGGACGGCATCGGTGGCTACCTCCATCCCAATGTCTGCGGCGAATCTTTTCGCGTGAGCAGATTCAAGCGTTGCCCTCTCTCCAAAATCAAGTTTGGAAGCTGACTTATGGACCAGAAGCCTGGCTGCCTCTATTTTTGTCGCCATGTCAGCCAACATGAAGGATATTGACTGATGCTCTATTATCGGCTTTGAGAAGGCATGTCTCTGATTTGCGTAGGCCCATGCTTCCTCCATCGCCCCCCTGGCGTTGCCAACTGCGTGTGACGCAAGCATTGGCCTTGATCTGTCGAATGCCACCATTGCCTGCATCCAACCTCCGCCCTCTTGCCCCCCGAGGAGGTTTGATTTTGGGATCACAACGTCATTGAAGACAACTGATCTCGTATCCGAGCACCTTTGACCCATTTTGTCTTCTTTCTTGCCTATAATGACGCCAGGCGTATCGGACTCTACGATGAAACCGCTGAGAGATTTGATTGGATCGCTTCCACCAGTTTTGGCGAGGACGTAGAACCAGTCTGCGTATCCAGCACCGCCTATCCACATCTTTGAACCGTTGATCCTGTAATGGTCATCTTCCAATTTCGCAGTGGTTTGTATTGCCTTCACATCTGACCCTGCACCAGGTTCGGTGACGCAGTAGGCCGATATCTGGCCATCACAAATTCTTCCGAGAAATTCATTCTTTTGCTCTTCAGTCCCCGCATATATCACTGGATGACAGGCAAGCATAGTAACTCCAGTGATCGTTGCAAATCCTGGGTCTCCCCTGCCCAGTTCCTCGTTTATTATGACCTCGTCCATGAAGCTCAGTCCCATTCCCCCGTACTTTTCTGGGATCGTGCAGTTGAGAATGCCTAAATCACGGGCCTTCTTTATTGCCTCGGCCGGGAAAGTTCCGTTTCTGTCCCAATCCTCGGCGTTTGGTATTAATTCTCGATCTGCAAATTCTCTAGCAAGATCCTGCAGCATTAAATGCTCTTCATTCAGATTCACATTATCACCATTTTTCCACCTAAATTCGATCTTTTATGATCTTAATGACCAAGGTTTAGGGTGACCTAAAAATACATCGTTGTCTGCCGTTGGATTAGCATGGTTGTAGATTTGGCCTCCAGGATCAATATTCTTGGTATCGTGTCCACCTTCGTCCTGATATGCTCATTGTCAGCCGCCATCCTCTTGGAAGAATCAGAAATCACATTCAATCCAGATGGTGCAAGGATATCAAGCGATTCAGACGATATCAGCAACATAACCTCCCGTGTGGCTGGATCTCCCGGAGAGGAGCTTGCCTCCACGATAATTTCAGAGATGTTCATTCAGGCCGGAATGTCGAATGTTCAGATCAATGAATTTGAGCTTCTGGGGTCTTGGTTGGAAGAGCCACAGGAGGGGGAGGAGGAGACGCATATGCACGCGCAGGTCGAACAAGGAATAGGTAATATTCCTGGTTTGCCCGATGGCTCCGCCGGATCCGGTCGAATTCAATTATCTTCCTCGGGGGACTTGAACCACATGACGTCGTTCAGTTTCTTCGGATACTCAGGCGGGGTACACAAGCATGACAGTGAATTGGTTGATGTCGGAACTGGGGATTCCCACGAATTTAACGACGCAGGCGACCTCGTTGACAAGGCGGTCTTGGTTCAACACAATCCAACCAAGACAAACAGGTCATTTTCGGACTACTATAGAGATGCTATCATTTCAGGGGCTTCCGTCTTGATGGTGTATGAACAGGGGGGCAGGTCTCCCTATTACGAACCGATAGTTGTACAAGACGATGACGGGCGCATAATCCCATTTCCTGTTGCATACCCTGAATTGGATATCATCCCTTTCATCTTCATCACGGAGGATACGGCTGAAATCTTCATGGATTACATCCAGGAGGCTAGTAGTGATGATAACAAATATGCTATTCTGGATGGCAATTGGGGAGCGGCAAGGACTGGCCCACGTACTGTGCACGTCGTGACGGGGGAGATCTCTGGTAGGTCTTCGTCCTCAGTGATGATTGGTTCTCATCATGATACGGCATACCTCAGCAATGGGGGAAAAAAAGACGCTGCGGCTGTCGCTCAAATTCTGGAGATCGCAAGAGAACTCAAGAAACATGAATTGGAGAATACGGTCAAATTTGTTTCATATGGCGGGGAAGAAATAGGGCTGCTCAGCAGTCAAGCCTACCTAGAAAGCGAAGCGTTCCCGGATGATGTAATGATGTACATAAATATCGATTCTGCAGTCTTCAGCACCTCATCGGGACTTCTGGAGATAGATATTGAGACGTCCGATCCTGATATTGCAAGAATCTCGATGGATTTGGCGAGTGAGGTGTTCGGAGAGAACGAAGTCCATTCAGCGACTGTTTCAACTCATTACGATCATGAGGGCGAGCCTCGAGGATGCGGCAGCCATAGAAACTTCGAATTACATGGGATCAGATCAATCGGTATCGGCCCCGGAAAGCATGTATCCGAACCAGTTAGGAGTGATATTTGCAGTCATTACCGGGAATATCTTGAATCTTATTACCCAAACTACGACTATGATGAGGAAGGTCTGGAACTCACCCCAGAATTTGTGTTGAACCTATTGGCGTATACAGGAGCAATCGGCGAAGGGGGGCCAATCGTAAAAATCGAGGGCTTGGAGGGGGGAGCGGATAGCTGGTTATTCCCCTTCACCATCGCCCTATTAGCCGGACTAGCGACTGGCATCGGCGGTTTGATAGTCCTGGTTATCAAGGAAATCAGCCGAGAGTTGATGGCTTTCATGTTGGGAATGGCGGCTGGTGTGATGCTCCTGATATCCATCCTAGACCTATGGCTAGGACAGGCAAGGGATTTCGGATTCCTGCTGGTATCAATGTCTTTCATAGCAGGGGGGGCGGGAATATACGCCGCCGGTTTCTACCTTGGCCGTGAGGACGACCTGTTGGAGATGTCTGAAGAGAGGCGACTCTACAAGTCCGGCATACTCACTGCAGTGGCGCTAGGCGTCCACAATTTCCCAGAGGGGCTGGCAATAGGCGTCGCTGTGATGGAATCTGCGCAATACGGGCTTGTAATCATGATTGCCATTGGCCTCCATAACATCCCAGAGGGGATCGCCGTCGCGGCACCAATCAAGGCAGGAAATGGTGGGAGCCTCAAGGCCATGGCAATCGCATTCGCGACGGGCCTCACCGAGCCCTTGGGCGCGTTTTTCGCACTGATCGTTCTTGGCTCTGTTCTGACCCCTTTGATGGTCGCCCTTTCTCTTTCGTTCGTCGGGGGCATAATGGCGGTAGTCAGCCTCAAGGAACTTATCCCCCAGGCCTACAGCCAGAATAGGACGAATTACATGGTAGTGGGGATGATTTTCGGTGCCGCATTGATGCAAATGTCCCTGCTGCTACTAGAGTGATTGGAAGGCCGTTCGAAAGGTTTCGGCAAGCATCATTTCTGGGATCTCGCCTTCTTAACAAGTGCGATTATCTCCATTCTCGCATCCTCGGAAGTGTGCGCCTGATCTTTGAAAGCCAGTCTTATTGGCCTTGGCCCCTGCTCCGTCATTGCCGACATCTCGAACCCATACCTGTCGATACCTGTCATGGTGGCGTCACTCGTGTCCGTGGCCTTCGAGAGTTTCTTGCAACACTCGATCATCGCGTCCCTGTGGTCATCGTTCATGTGTTCTATGATGTCAGCTGCAGCGTTTGCGAGGGGGTCGGGCTCCGCGGCCATCCAATCGTCCCCCCCGATCCATGACATCCTGCCGAATCCACCTATGTACCTGGCTGACTGGACAATCAACTTGTAGAAGTAGAAATCTTTGAAATCCACGTAGAAGGTAGCGTCCGGGTGGGAAGCGAGGAAGACCTGTTTGGCACTTTCTCGTTCTTCATCGGACATTCTTTCACAATCTCCGATCAGAGTGGTCCTACCGAGCGCAAGGGGATTCCCCTCCCCGGCTTCTGCGACGAGCAGCGATGATTGTGGGAAATTCTGCAGATTCTTTGTATGCTCGGCCAGCCCGCTGATGAGGAATATCGGATTGCCATCGTGGATGGCATACGTGACGAAGGACCCATATGGATATCCTTCGGGCTCGCTGGATAGCGTGCAGAGTGTACCAGTCCCTATCTTGCTAACCATGGTCCTTGCATGCTCCGAGTGGCTGGGAGTGGGTATGTTCGGGTCGTAGAGGAGCTCCTGACTACGAGTATCCGATCCCTTGGGGGGTAAGTGCCTTGGAATTCCGCCATCTGCCCCCTTATCCTCGGACATCTTCTCACTCTCCTGTTGGGATCTGAAACATCAACTCCAGCGTGTCCATGATCCAATCATCTGCGTAGTCGTCATAGTCAGTGTCCAGATCCACGCGGTCCTTCACTCGAGTGCCGCCCTTCTCCTCTATGACCTTGTCCCACTCCTTGCCTGACTCGCAAAACAGCTCGTATGAGGTATCCCCCAAGGCAAGGACGCTGAAATTGACACCCTGCAACGCCCCTCCACTTAGGCTGCAGACACTGTCGTATAGGTCCTGAGCACTGTAAGGCTGTTCGCCGTCACCCCATGTGCTGCAAATGATTAGCAGCCTCTCGTAGTCGGAGATTTCCCCGGCCTCGAAGTACTCCATGTCTTCGAGCTTGGCCTCGAAACCCATCTTCGAGGCCATAATCTCGGCGTCCTCTCCCAGTGCCTTTGCGTTCCCTGTCTCTGTTCCGTACAATATCAATATGCTCTTGTCACTCATTTTTCTCACATCCTTTTGGTAATTGGTTTCCCAATGACTACGTTCATACTCCGGTCGTTCGTTGCCTGCGTAATGTCGCATTCAACCCCAAACACCTTCGCAATGTTGCTCCTTGTGATGACATCCTCTGGTGGGCCGTCAGCTAGTATCTCTCCCTCATGCAATAGCATCACCCTATCGGAATAACGTGCGGCGATGTTGATGTCGTGAATTGCGAAAATGGCCGATTTCTCTGACCGGCTATCATTAACGATATTACGAATGGTTTCCATCGTGAGAAGTTGGGTCCACAGATCTAGGTCACTCGTGGGCTCGTCCAAGAGGTAGATGGATGGGTCCTGAACCACGGCCTTCGCTATCACCACTCGCTGCCTCTCTCCCCCAGAGAGGCGGTCGAATCTTCTGAAGGCCAATTCCTCCAGGCCGAATTGACGTAGTGTCTGGCTAACCACGTCTTTGTCGAGGGGGGATGTCCTCCAAGAGACGTGAGGCCTCCTTCCCAGCATGAGCACGTCAAATACCTCCATGGGGAAACTTGTTCTGACGGTTTGTGGGACATATGAGATCGATTTTGAGAGGTCTAACAAGGGCATCTTGGAAACGTCTTTTGACGCGATTGTAACCTTGCCCTCGTTTACTTGGTTTATCCTGTTGAGGCATTTTATCAGGGTTGTCTTACCAGCACCGTTTTTCCCGAGGATTGCAACCATTTCATTGCCACTGACATCGAAGTTGATGTTCTTCAGGACCTCATTGGCCCCCCATCTGAAATGCAGATTCTCAACCTTTAGGATGACAGACGAATCCCCGCCCCGAATAAGCTCCTCATGAGTATCCATCATACGCCCATGCCTCCCTTGTGCTTCATGAGCAAATACATGAAGATCGGCCCGCCTATCACAGAGAGCATGATCCCCACTGGTATCACAACTGGGGCAAAGAGGGTTCTTCCCACAGTGTCGGCAAACAGCATGAGGAGGGCGCCTGCCACGGCCGAGCAAGGAATCAGTTTCCTGTAATCGTTGCCGATGATCAACCGACTCATGTGTGGTGCGGCAAGGCCTACGAAACCGATTAGGCCAGTGAATGATATTATGATGGAGGTCAGCAACGCAGATAGGATTAGTATGTTCCTCCTAGTGATTCTAGGATCTACTCCAGTCGAAATAGCGAAGTCATCACCGCCCAGCGCCATGGCATTGAGGTCCCAGGCAAAGAAGAGCCCCATGGGAAGCAAAGAGAGGACCAAAAATCCTATGATCGCCGAGTCGGTTAATGTCGGCCTGGAAAGGCTACCGAAGGACCAATGCGTGAGTTGGGATAACTGGGCGTCACTCGCGAAGTAGGTCATGGTCGAAACTATCGCACCGGCGATGAAGGTAATCGCAATGCCGACGAGTATGTAGGATTCTGCCGAGACAGATCTCATGCTCCCCAAGCGAATTATCACGCCTACTACTATCAATGAGAACAGGAAGGCGTTCGCGACTATCGCGACCTCGGGTATGAAGGAGAAATCGAGGATAATTGCGAATGCTGCCCCAAGCGCAGCCCCAGATGCGACACCGAGTGTCAATGGAGAAACCAAGGGGTTCCCAAGGCATCCCTGCATGAGGGCACCTGCAGTCGCCAATGCAACGCCACCCACTATCGCCATCAAAACCCGGGGAAACCTCAACCTCCAGATTATGTCGGATTGGAGGCCCGTCGGCTCAGTGAGGCCGAAGATGATTTTCATCGTCGGAACCAGCCCCAGGTTATTCGATGATCCGGTCCCGAGTGAGAACAATGCGAAAGACAGGGTCAAAAAAAGAAGTCCTGCCAATAGCCTGATCTGGCGCCCAGTTTTCTCTATGTGGGACTTTGTTATCAGATCCATTGGTGACCTCCCTTATCACGGCGTGCAGACGAATTTCCCGATCCTTTCCACGTTGTGGTATTTCGAGAAATAGCCATCCAAGATTGACTCCGCGTCGACGTCCTCGAACAGGCTTGGATGCATGATTTTGGCTAGGGTTGGCAGGCCGTGTATCATCATCGGACCGGCGAATTCACCGGACATTATTGCCATTCTTCGATTGGCAACGGCATCCATATTTTCAAAACCCGTCCGATCTTCAATGTAACCAAAATGAGTCTCACACCTTCCTTCGTCATCAAACGAATTGAAACCGATGTCGAAGACTATGCCGTCGAACATCAGGACATCTGGGTTTTCATCCAGTATCGCCTCCATGTCTACATGTGTAGTGTGACCGGGCAATTCCGAGAACACGTTGTTCCCCCCTGCCAAATGCACGAGGTCGGTCCACTGTGATGTGCCGGTCAACACCACGGGATCCCTCATCAACGATGCGTGATGTTCAATCACCACCGAAGGCCTGTCAGCGTCATTGAGGGTTGTGAGGCGATCAGATACCAGAGACTCCAAGGCCGCGAACTCAGCAAACAACTCTCCGGCCTCTGATCGCTTGCCGAAAATATCCGCCAACACGCCGATCTCCCTCTCCAGTGAGTCGTATTTGTAGAAGTCAAGTGCAACTACGCTGACGCCCACTGGCTCCAGCTTGTCCCGGATCGCGTTTGTGTCGACCATCCCGTTGGTCGCGAAGACGATGTAAACCTCGGGCATGGTGTCCAGGAGCGATTCGAAATCTATCTCCGAATGAGCGGATTGTTGGACCCTGTCCTTCTTTGATAGCTCTGGCCACATCAAATCGTCGTTGAAATCGCCCGAGACGCCTACGACCACGGAGTTACTGATGCCGAGCATCCTCATAACCGTCGCAGCATAGGTGTTGGTGAGGACCACCCTCTCCGGTGACTTAGGGAAAGTATGCGTCTTGTCGTTGGAATCTACAACAGTGATCCCTCCCTCTTCGATCGTATCCCCAATCCTATTCGAGACCTCCCAAGCAGCACCTCCGGCGATCATAAGAACCGAGACTTGCATGAGGGCCAACCACTTTCTGTCGATCATCTCACGGCCCTCCTCCAGATTACAGCAGCTGTGAATAGCATCAGGCCCAATGCGATGACCATGGACGCGATGGGTGTGGATTCCGTTTGCTGCGTATCGCTTACTGTGATGAATATTGAATCGGAATAATCTGAATTAGTGCCATCGGCCATCGTAGCCATTACCCTGATTCTGTTGATCCCTGGGTGGCGCAAGTCTAGTTGGGCCTCGGTCGAGGGGCCCTCATAGGCGACCTCCATATTGCCATTCGAGTCAATCACGATCACTGAGTAGTGATAGGCATCCTCGACAGGAGCCCACCTCACCATCGTAGGCCCAAAATCAACGGAGAGCGGATCTGTTTCGAACACCGGGGGCTCTAGCACGAATGAGACCTGCAAGCTCACCGAGTCCCCGGCTATCTCAGTTCCTGTTTCCATGACGGCGGTTAAGCCATAGGTGTATGTCCCGTCGGGCCTGTCATTGATCTCAAACGAAGTAGCCCCTCCTGTGTAAATCAACTCTCCATTTTCACGGAGTTCATAGATCTCAGCACCCTGGAAGACCGCCCATTCCACGGTGAAGTCATCATCGGTCAATTTGATGTCCCCCTGCGTTATGAACTGAGGGGTCAGGGGGACGTTGAATGAGGTTAACTCCCATTCTACCATGTCAGAGTGAGAGCCTGGTATCCTGTCGACGACCTTGACCCAGTTCCTGACAGTCTCGTTGTACCACATCTCCCATGAGATTACACCATCACTTTGATCGGTGATCTCAAGGTACGTGGTTGTAAAGTCACCAGCAATTGTGGTTATCTGCACTCCATGGACAACCCTTACTGTGTTTGTGGTATCGTCATAGCCGTTGGGGTGACCTGGCACACCGATTACGTTCGTTCTGTTGAAGTGTAAGAAAAGCTGCTCATCACTCTGCGCAGCGAGTGGGTTCACAGCGTTCCCCTCCGAATCTGTGAACCTCCAGCCGAGAAAGCCCTCCTGGTAGTAAGATGAGACCAGCGGCGAATCAACCCAATGTGTGTGGACTGTCATTAGGTTGTCAGCATCAACCCATTTGAATGCTTTTTCACCCTCCTCGTACTCCGTGTCTGTGACCCTGAGCAGATAACTATCGACAGGGTTGCCGAATGCATCCTCCACTGGTTCAGAGCCAATTGTGGTGTAGCTCTTGTTCTGTTGGAAATAAGGCGTGTGAGTCAATGTGTAGTTCCAAACCATTCCTGTGGACCATAAGTCTGAGCTGTCCTGGCCCGGCAGCACTATGACCTTCAACTCCCGGGGATTTGCAATCGATCCGTTGGGGTTAGAGGCCTCTATTGAGAATTGGAAACTTCCCGGGACCTGTGGCAGGAACAAATAGGTGTGGCTGTAGCCCCTGTAGACTAGATCGCCATCCATGTAGAGCGAATAGTAGTCAGTGAAGTTCCCTCCAGACCACTCTATCTGGGTGGGACCAATCGATGTTGTGATGATCTGCGTATTAAATTCTGCGACCTCCGGGATGCTCTTCTCGATCTCAGCAGTCAGGTTGAGCCAGCCCTCGCCCGTGGGGACCTCCAATGTGAGGGGCTCGATTATTTGGTTGCCCCAGTATGAGGCATTGAGGGTCACGCTTGACCCAATCAAGAGATTTTGAAGCAAGTAAAAACCATCATCGTTCGTTACCGTGTTCGCTTCTCCTACACCCACGACGACATCTGCCAATGCTGCGCCTTCAGAGTCTGTCAGGAACCCAAATATGCTGTTATGGCCATGGTTGAATGTGAAATGATTCGGGGCCGGGTCCGAGGATGATCCAGCCTCCATCCTGAAGTGGACAATCTGCTCTGATTGGTCATCCTCGTAGTCCGCAGTCATGGTGTAGTAGATTCCGATGTCGAGGGGTCCAAACTCACCTAGCGTTGATGGCTGGTATGTTGCCTCCTGACCCTCCTCCATCCGTATTGATTGAGGCGATGCAGCACTATCCTCGTGAAGGTCGAAGGTGGCCCAGTTCTTGTCCTTATACCAATCTAGGCTCATGTCGGACTCGATGATCACCTTCCTGTAAACCACCGTGTGCCCGTCATTCATGAAGTAAGCTCGTGCCGTCACCTCGCCACCATCGATGCCCGAGATGGAGTAGGACCCCCCTTCGGACCAAACCGAGTCCATCGACGAGACCTTGACTGAGGTGGAGCCAGCCAATTCTCCCTCGGACGCGTAGACGTTGCCGGACAGAGTAAACGACTCCTGTTGACCGGTTTGGGCATGAGAATATCCTGAGAATAGCGACGCTATGATGAGGGCTATGACCACTCTGGTCGCTCCCGGTTGTCCCATGGCTGGAGTGCTGTAGTTCCGAGGTCTTCTAAAGTTTAGGGTTCCCTAAACCTATACACTGCGCGCACGTATATTACACTCGTCGACCAACTTGCTGGTAGAAAGAATGTTAATCCCAGATCGTAAGAGAAATTTATGTGCAACACAGGGCTAGGAGTCAAACTCCCTCCAAGAGTCCACTAACTGGCCGGAATGCTGCCCATGGCCTCCAAAGCCTCAGTCACCACTTTTCTTGCTAATCCGTAATCCAGCCTCCTCCTCCTTTTCCCGAGCCGGTTGTTTCCCTTGAAACCGGATAATATGGTGTCGCTGGTTTCGTCGCGATACTTCTCCAGAATCTCATTTGAGGCATCGCAGAATTCTTGTATAGCCTTTTCATTGTTGAGTTCTCCCACCATGATGTATGTCATCAGCCTCGATGAGGTTTTGATCCTAGAGCGGGGATAGTCGAACACATTTCCTGGGAAAAATCCGACCCTATCCCCTTCCTTGGTACCGTCTACCGCCCTAAGTCCTATGTTCCCTTTAGGGTGGTTGAACACGACCCTGCCGCTTCGGCCAACGCTCCTTCTGAGACGAACGATGTCGGAGTACTGGGCGACCTTGTCTTCTCCAACGTAGATGTCGGGATCTTGACCAGTGGCAGGCGACCAGCAAGTGACGCACACGGGAAAAGTCGTGTCATTGAAGGGATTCTCCTCCAGTACCACGATCCTCTCGCAACGGTCCTTGGAGTAGGCCGAATGCAGGAAGGTCTCAGGCAATATCGCAACAACATGTCCGAATGAGTCAAGGCACCTATCCAGTGCGATCTCGTAGAGGTCATTCCTGCCGTACCTCTCGTAGTATCCACCAACCATTGGCCAGATGGACTTCCGCCTTGCGCTGTACTTCGCCAAAAATGGCGGGTTGGTGATGCAGATCGACCCCGAACTCCTGGGTATTGAGACCAGGCTATCATTTACCCCCCAGCCAGCGCCCTCGTCGATGTCATAGCCAGATTTCTGCATGGATAGCTCTGACCCTACCAAATTCAGCATGTCGCCCTTCCCAGCGAAAGGGTCCAATGCAGCGCGGAGGTTGGTTGAAACTATGAATTCGGAAACTATCGAATTCAGCCAACAAGAGCCTGTAGTGTGGTATGCACCGAGACCTGTCTTGATCACATCAATTTGCGTGGTACGCTTCAATCTAGTGTTCGTGAGCATTTGCCCAAGCGGCCTATGACCCCCGTCCACGTACACATTCATTTTCTTTCTGTCAATTTATTTATAATTTTGAAGAGAGTTTTTATGTGCAACTGAACTAATTCTAGAATTGTTCTATATAAACAAGATTTATCTGTTTTACAACCAAAAA
>DAZE01000004.1:0-878 GCA_002507175.1 Euryarchaeota archaeon UBA558 | reverse complement strand
ATCAAAATTCGACTAATCGGCGATTTGTTTTAATAACAATCTTCGGCCCTTCCTATACATGCGCGTAGCCACGCTTAGCCGAACGACCCTACCCAAGCCTTGGACCGTACTTGCACTTGCAACACTCGTTCTCGTCCTAGCAGGCGCTACGTCACTCGATACCGATAGGTATGAACTCTCAGATACGAATACAAAACACTACGTCACGGTAAATGACCAATCTGCAAACATAGACGAGAATTCTGACGTCGGCACTGTAGTCTTGAACACTGTCGTTACGGGGACGCCCACTGGATGCAACATCGGGGATGGAAACGCGGATCAAGATAACGACGGCAATCTTCCGTTCGCAATCGCCACAAATTGTGTGATAACCGTCAATGATCAAGACGATTTCGACTATGAGAATCACGCCACATCATACACTCTCAGAATACACGTAAACGATGCCTCCTCCGCTGATATCGCATTCATCACAGTCACAGTAAATGATGTGAACGACGTTATCCCCGTCTATGCTACTCTTGACACAACACCAAGTGTGAATGAGGGCATCGACACCGTAGATGAAAACATAGGAATCACTGATGCGGATACCGTCAACTCCAACAGCTGCATCCTAGGTGGAACTGATAGCGGCGATTTCACATGTACAGTCACATCGACAACCTACACACTAGCTTTCGCTTCCACGCCTGACCATGAAACCCCTGCGGATCACGATTTAAACAACATTTACGTCGTGTCAGTCACAATCAATGACGGGGAGCAAAATGGAAACACAATAACCTACACTGTCACTGTTGAAGACGTCAACGAGGCCGCGCCCGAATTCACAGACGGCGACACGGCCACCGCCAACGCGGCCGAGAACCAGC
>DAZE01000014.1 GCA_002507175.1 Euryarchaeota archaeon UBA558 | reverse complement strand
ACTCTCTCGGGCCTCGATGTGGATTCAGCGATCGCGTTGATTGAGATCGAGGAGGTGTTACTCGCCAAGATGGTGGTTGGCTTGCATATCTCGTCCAACTTTGTGAAGGTACTGGTCTTAAGCTTCAACACCTCTGGAATGGCCTCAACGACTAGGTCGCAGTCTGCAAGGTCCCCCAGATCCACAGAAGTTCGGATCCTGCGTATTGCCTCCAAAGAGGCCTCATTGTCCATTTTTCCCTTGGATGTCATCCTTGCCAACGACGACCTGATCGACCCCATTCCACTCTCGATGAAGTCAGCGTCGATGTCAACCATGGTCACCGGGAATCCCGCGCATGATGATACCTGTGCTATTCCAGCGCCCATCTGCCCTGCTCCAACTACGCCTATCGATAATTGCTTCATGCCCCTCGGGTTGTGTCCCTACGCATGATTATTGCGGGGGATATGTCGACAAGTCCTAAACCATCAACCCTCGAGGGTCGCCTAGAGTCCCGTAGTGTAGTGGTCCATCATCTCGGGTTTTGGTCCCGGGGACCCAGGTTCGAGTCCTGGCGGGACTACCACAATCACCATACAGGCGGAATACGGAAAAACGGCGGCTCTGTGCGGGCTCCATGAAACTAAGGCTTTCCGGCATCAACCAGGAAGCGGGCAGCGACCCCTTGGCGCTGACCAGCGCCCAGAGGACCACGCTAGAGATCGAATGCAATACGCTCACTGTTTCGATAGAGCGGAGAATCCAGAGGACGGTGATACGCGGCGGGGAGGGCGACGACCTGCTCGATGAGGGTGCTGAGTCCGCGGTCTACGAGGCGGTAGCCATTGTTGGGACGACCGTTTACAAGGAAGTCTTGGACCTATTCAGGGGCTCCTCGCCCATGATCCAGGATCCATTCGGTCAGGGAAATCTGAAGGTGGCCTTCAAGTCCCTCTCCTACGATGGGAAGACCTTGAGGATGACTCTCATAGAAGACATCGAATGATGCAAAACACGAGCTACTATGTTGACTCGGTGTCTCCTCAATTGTTGATTGGGCTACTGTCCCGACCCAGGTCCCTTGCTATGTTCTTCTGATGGCTCTCGAGGGTCCCTCCCCCGATCTCAAGTAGCTTAGAGTCTCGCCAAAGCCTCTCAACGACGTACTCCCCCACGTAGCCATACCCCCCAAGGACTTGGATGGCCCTGTCTGCGATGTTTTTCGCGGCCGTCGTCGAATAGAGCTTGACACCGTCGCTGTCAAGCCTGTTGCCTGATTCGAACAGCTTTGTGTTCAAGGCGGTGTCGTAAACATATGCCCTCATCGCCCTATACTCGGCCCATGACTCCGCTATGTGCCTCTGGATCTGGCCGAACTCCCTGATCCTCCTTCCGAAGGCTTCTCTCTCCGAGGCGTACTGGTTCATTATCGAGAGGCACCTTCTGGAGATCCCCACTGCCATGGCGGCGAGGGCTATCCTCTCAATTTCCAAATTTCGCATCATGTGAACTGTGGACTCACCGGGATTGCCTACGACGTTCTCGCTTGGGATCCTGACGTCGTCGAACACCAGCTCAGCGGTGTTCGAGGCTCTCATCCCGAGTTTGTCGGTTATCTTTTGGCCGACCGAATACCCCTCCATCCCCCTCTCTACGATGAAGGTGGTGATCTGTTGCCTACCGTCATCGTCCTGACCGGTATTGGCATAGACCATGCACACGTCGGCAGGGGTGCTGCCATCATCAATGACCCCGTTGGTGATCCACATCTTCCTGCCATTCAGCAACCATGTCCCATCCTCCTGGGGACTCGCGGAGGTGGTCATCCCCAGGACGTCGGTCCCATGGCCAGGCTCGCTCATGCCCATGCACCCTATCCACTCCCCGCTGCATACGAGTGGGAGTATACGGCCCTTCTGGTCCTCGTCCCCGTTGAATGCCAAGTTGTTGACCATCAACTGCGCATGGGCGAGATATGCCAGGCAGAAACCGGGATCCGAATAGGAGAGTTCCTCGTTGACTATTGCCACTGCGGTGGCGTCCATGCCAACGCCCCCGTGTTCTTCTCCTACGGTGATGCCAAGCAGGCCTAGATCGCCTAGTTTGCGGAAAAGTACGGCATTGAACTTCTCATGCCTGTCATGCTCATGGGCTTGGGGCTCGACTTCCTGCTGGACGAAGTTTCGCACCATGTCCCTCAGCATCCTGTGCTCCTCGGTTGGGTTAGCTAGGTCGAGCCCTGGGTCCATGGCGGGTGGGCGGGGTGGGTCCGTATGAGGATTATTAGGGCTCAGGGGGTGACCCTACGGGAATCACGAGGGAATGGGATCGTCTCCCGGATGTGGTCGGCGCCGGCGAGCCACGCGCAGACTCTGTCCACTCCCAGTCCAAAGCCCCCGTGTGGAACCCCTCCGTATCTCCTGATGTCAATGTAGAACTCGTAGGGGTCTCTGGGAGTTCCCTCATCGTCGATCCTCTTCAGGATTTCAGACTCGGACCATGTCCTCTCACCTCCGCCTATTATCTCGCCGTAACCCTCCGGAGCTAGCAGGTCGTGGCAAAGGACGTATTCCTGGTTATCCGGGTCCTGCCTGTGATAGAAGGGCTTGGCAACCTTGGGATAGTGGGTTAGAAAGTGCGGGACGTCAAAGTCTGCTGTGAGGATCTTCTCCTTGCTGTAGTCTAGGTCCTGCCCCCACTCTATCTCCACTCCCTTGGACTTCAGTCGCTCTATGGCATCGTCATACCGGATTCTGGGGTAATCCGAATCTGCAAATCTTCTGATGGCCTCCAGATCCCTCCCCAGACTTTCCAACTCCGCAGGCCTCTCAGACAGCAGAGTCCGTGCTATATGCCTCACGAGCGCCTCTCCGTGGTCCATTACGTCGTTGTTGTCGGCCCATGCTATTTCCATCTCAGCGTGCCAGAACTCCGTCAGGTGCCTTCTTGTTCGACTCTTTTCTGCCCTGAATGATGGTGCGATGGTGTAGAGTCGCTCGAGTGCGGGCATGGCGGCTTCTGCGTAGAGTTGCCAAGACTGAGTGAGGTAGGCCTTCCTCCCAAAATATGGAACCTCAAACAAGGTGCTACCTCCCTCCACGGCTCCGGCGACGAAGTTTGGGGCTTGGTATTCTATGAAGTCACGATCACGGAAGAACGAGTGTATAGCACCGAAGATTGATGATCTTATCTTCAGCATAGTTGTCATCCTACCGGTCCTCAGGTAGAGGTGTCTGTTGTCCAACAAGAACTCCGTCTCGCCGCCATCAGCCTCCTCCATAGCAGACTCCGTGATTGGAAATGGGCTCAATGGGTCCACTGGCCCGATAACTTTGGCCTCGGTCACTTGGATTTCGTACCCATGCTCCCTGTCAGTTGGTATGGCCGTTCCCTTGATCTCCAAGCTCGACTCGATCAGCGCTGAAGCGACTTCCTCGAAGGAAGCATCCCCCACCTTTTCCCTCTTCACGACGCACTGTAGGGTTCCTGTCGAATCTCTGAGTACGACGAACCTGATTGCCTTGGACCCCCTTGACCTGTGAATCCATCCCTTTAGATGGACCTCCTTGTGGTCCAATGAGCCGTTCAAGACGTCACCTACCCACTGAGCCTTCATGACCTCACCCTTGGGACCGGGCGGTCCGCCCCGCGTTTCAACGCTGCGATCGATTCGATCTTTGGCGGGTCTGACGGGGTTCGAACCCGCGGCCTACGGGTTAAGAGCCCGTCGCTCTACCTGACTAAGCTACAGACCCAACTGTCGGTTCGGGGATTCCTCTATAACAACAGCGATTGGCTAGCTAAGTCTTCCGCCTTCTTTGACGATCGTCTCGACATTGCCCTCGCCTGCTAAGACTACCGCATCACACATGTCGCAGAAAAGCCCAACTTCCACGACTCCTGCTATCGAAAGAATCTCCAACTCTAGTGACTTTGGGTCCGTGATGGTTTCTCCAAAGTCACAATCAAGTATGTAACCGCCGTTGTCTGTGACGAAGGGTCGTTCGCCCCCCCGAATCTTCACCGCCCCAGGACACAGAGCTGACAACAGTCCTCTCGTGGCTTCCCACTCGAACTGCAGTACCTCCACAGGAAGGTGGAACTTCCCCAAGACATCAACTCGCTTCCTGTCGTCGGCGACGACGATCATGGCTTTCGAGGACTGGGCAACTATCTTCTCTCTGGTGAGAGCACCTCCTCCACCCTTGATGAGTGAGAATTCTGGATCGAACTCATCCGTTCCATCGATAACCAAGTCGATTGCACCGACCTCGGACAGGGTGACTAAGGGTATGCCAACGCGCAATGCCAGTTCACGTGTTGCGAGACTGGTTGGGACCCCGACAACAGATATTGAGCCCTCTGAAATCATCCTTCCTATCTCAAGGACCGTGTGGGATACCGTGGACCCCGTACCAAGACCCAGTGACATTCCATCCTTGACCCAATTACATGCCTCGATGCCTGCCAGCCTCTTCCTATCTTCGGTGTCCATGTGCCAGCGACCTCGGGTTGAAATGAAAAGTTTCTCAGGCTCTAAGCGTTGACCGAACGTTTGATGTCTATTGGGGTGTTGGGCGACATGAGGGAGCAGGAGGGTTGCTGACAGTGTTCGACACTGAGGAAAGTCCCCTCTCCAAGATGCAAGCGGCCTGGTTAACGCCAGGGGCCCGGGAGGGTCGGCTCTGGAACAGAAACGAACCGTGTGGCGTGTTAACGGTGAATCCCAAAGGAGGAGGTTCCGCCAACATGGATGAAACGGCCACCCCCGCTGGAGCAAGTCCAAGCAGGCCCGTCAAGCAGCATCTGCTAGGGCCGGGTAGGATGCTAAGTTGAATGCAACCAGCCGCAAGGTGAACAGAAAGGGGCTTACTCCCTGCACCCTCACATATTTGTTATTGGGGCCTGGATCAATTCGACTCGAATCCGGCGGATAGTGAGCCAGATTCCTCATAGTCCAGCCATGGGCCCCTCCCCATGACTCTCGAGGTCAAATCACGGTATGCCACCACTATGCTTGGCAGCACAATCGAACTCGCGACCAGTGCCAGGAACAACAATGCCATCATCAGCACGAAGAAATTTCGCAGCCCCGGAATGGCCACGAACAAACCAGCTGCCAAACCAGCGCACGTAGTGGCAGTGGTCTCGAAAACTGTCTGACCACATCTGGCGACTGACTTTGCAATTCCAGCTGGGCTCTCGCCCTCGTCCTTTATCCTGTCAACGATGTGTATTGAATCATCCACCCCAATCCCAAATACAATTGTGCCGATCATAGCGGTGAAGACATTGACGTTGACTCCCCCGAATCTCATCAAGATAGGTTGCCAGAGGACAACGACCCCGACGGCAGCCATCGTAAAGACGGCCAACCTAGGAGACCTGAAGAGTATTGACATCACCACTAGGAGCATGAGGATCGTGGATAGGGTGGTATCTCTTTGGGCATCATGGATTCCCTCGTTTATGTCCAGAGAGACTGGTAGGCCCCCTGTGAGCAAGCTATTGACCGCACCATCTAGGCCGAGCGCTGAACACGAGAGTGGTCCTTTGCAGCTTGACTCGCCCCTGAGATGGTCATCGATCGCTTCTCTGAGGACACCGGCCTCCTTCAGTGCTATGTACGGCTGGTTGACATACACCAGTGTCTTTGTCTCGCACGGCGAGGATTGCTGGCACACGCCAGCCTGATCGGCATTCATCAGCATGGATCGTATCTCGGGGGAGAGTGTGTCAAAGGCAACGTTCACCATGGCCTCTCTGGATGTTATGGCATAGGGCAGGCAATCTGGACGGAAGGGGTTCTGTGATTCATCCCAGCATTCGTCATGGATGAGGTCCCAGAGGCTGGTTGAGACCAGGTTGAATCCCAGTGATTGGGAGTCGACGTGTATGGCCTTCAGGATATCCACGAGTGAGATTGATGTGGTGTTTGGGACATTATTGACCTCGATCTGCATCCTCTCAATAGCATCCAGTATGGGAAGGTCCCTTATGGGTGCGGTGCCATTCAATTCGCCCCTTGCCTCGGCGTCAACGATGAACATGTTTGTCTGCCCTCCTTGGAATTCTGTGCTGTACTCTCTGAGTGCTTCGTAGGATGCTAACCCAGGGGGGACCTCATCTGCGGAACCGGTTATTTCCTTCCCCAACTCATCATCGAGAATCATTACCCCATAGGCTGTGAATGCCCCGGCGATGATCAAGACCAACAAATACACTCGTACGGGCACCTCGCCTATCTTGTCCCAGAGGGAGTCAAATGCGACAGAGGGGGTTTTCCGGTATCTGAGAAGTTGCACCAATGCAGGCACCATGACCATTGATACAATAAAGGTGGTGAATATACCCAGCAGTAGTGTCAGACCCACAGTCCTCATGGGCGCTATTGGGACGATCGATGGCCACATCAAAACGCTGAAACCGATTATCGTCGTTAGTGCCGACAATAGTATTGCATGACCTGTCGTCAATGCTGCGGAGACCGTTGCATCGAGGCTTATGGATGGGTCCCAAGGATCAAGATCATCCTCTGGTTGGCCGTCCCTTCGACGAGCCCAGTTTCGCTCGGCCCTCTGTTCCAATATCCTGACTCTGTTCTCTTCTATCCTGTTGGTTAGATGGAGTGCATAGTCGACTCCCAAGCCGACCAATATCGGTCCAGCGGAGATGATCATCGGAGTCAGCATCCTATCTGTTATGACAATGGTGCCAAACGAGATGAACAGTGTCATGATTATGGGCGTGCCACAGATGAGGATGACCTTGGCGTTCCTGTGGAGGGCGAACATCATTATTCCGACGAAGAGAAGGCTCAACGGAAGCATTACGTCCATCAATTCATCGTAAATGGCGTCCGAGACGTCATGCAGAACTGGAGTCAAACCCGTGATTGTCACTGCCTCTCTATTCGGTATCACATCAACCCTTTCTATGTCCCATGAATGGGTGGGGGAGCCATACACCCTGTGACAAAGCTCGCAGTCTTCAGGTCTCGATTCTTCGTGAATCAATAAGTCGGCGTAAGAGAGGAATGCCTTGTGGTCCTTTATCTGACCAGACGGATTCTCCTCGGTTATTCCCTTGGGATCGTCACGAGGGGGTATCTCCGTATCGGACATGTCGAATGTAATGCCCATTATCACGACCCCTGTATCCCAAATTCCATCCCCGTCGGTGTCCCTGACGAAGGATTCCATCAGTTGGCCGGCATTCTCTACATACTGGTCGATTCTTTCTTGGGCCCCTGACCCTTGAGGTATCGAGTATCCCGTGTATGGATTCAACGATGCAAGAGCGCAGTTCTCCTGTTGGCCTGTAGGAAGAGCGTACCTTTCCAGGGCACAATTAAATCGGTATGAAGAGGAGTTTGCCTCTTTGATTATCTGAGCCGGCGAAAGGACCCAGACCACTCCGTCCCTCGCCCCGCGGTCGTCTTTGTATCTGTCCAGTCCGGACCTGTATCCCCCGAGGTCGAACGTTAGGTCGTCCCCTTCGATCCATGAGATCTGTCTCAGTATATCCTGATCAGTAATGTTCTCACTCCCCCTTTCTCCAGATGCGGTTGCAGCGTTGTTCGTCTGCACGTAGAGGATTACTATGTCCGTCGCCCATTGTTCTCTAACTTGCTTCAACAATTCTGTTGAATCGGCACCATCCGGGAGGTAGATCTCAACATCCCCGTTTATTTGGTGCTCGAATTCTAGTGCATCTCTGCCGATGAGAGCGGTTGACAAGAGCAAGAGTGCAACAACTATGCCCGGGGACCTGAGTATCGCAGCATAGCTATACTCCGAAATTCTTTTTCCAACATTACCAGCCTTCTCAGTGCCCGCCTCGACTATGGTCGTCGTTTTCTTGATTGCCTTGAAAGGAGGCGTATCGGCTAGATTTGACAACGCCCCAGATATGGCTATCCTGACGGGTTGGATGGACTCAAAAAACCTCTTCCAGAATTCTGCTTCTTCGTCTGCGGGCTCTTCCACGATCTTACTTGGAAGGGAGATGCCAATGAAGAGTTCGGATCGATGTGGAGGCAATGGTGGGAATATTGGCATCCAAACAAACTCCCGGCACCCGAAGGTGTCAAACAAAGAATCCCCCTCGCATAGACATGCACTTGGTCACAGGAGGAGCGGGTTTCATTGGTAGTCACCTGGTTGACGCCCTCGTCTCAAGGGGCGAAAGAGTCAGAGTGTTGGACAATCTTTCTTCTGGGCGCATTGAATTCCTGAAACACCACTCCGATAGAGACGTTGAGATCGTAGTGGGAGACTTACTGGACTTGGATATAGTCAGCAGCGTAATGGATGGAGTTGATCTTGTGCACCATTTGGCGGCAAATCCGGATATCCGGTTGGGAATCGAGGTCACGGACACCGACCTCAAACAGGGAACATTAGCGACTTACAATGTACTAGAGGGAATGAGGAAATCGGGCGTCACCAAGATTTCCTTCTCTAGCTCAAGCGCAGTATATGGCGAGGCCGATGAAATGCCAACTCCCGAGTCTTACGGCCCAACTCTGCCAATATCATTGTATGGTGCTTCGAAGTTGGCCTCAGAGGCATTAATCTCAGCCTGGGCGGGCACATTTGGCGCTAGGGCTTGGATACATAGATTCGCCAACATCGTGGGCCCGAGGGGGACACATGGGGTAATCTACGATTTCGTGCACAAACTGCAAAAAGACCCGACTACACTGGAAGTCCTCGGGGATGGTAGGCAGGAAAAGTCCTACATGGGCGTCGTAGACACAGTCGAAGCAATGCTTCATGTCATCGGTCTCGATAACGGGAGAGCGGCTCTATACAACCTTGGAACTCATCAGACAGTTTCAGTATCCAGAATAGCGGAAATAGTGATAGAAGCCACCGGCCTACAGGACGTAGCGATAAACTACACGGGCGGCGACAGGGGCTGGGCTGGAGATGTGCCCAAGACATGGCTCGATGTTGACAAATTGTATTCCTCTGGCTTCCAACCAGAAATGACTTCTGAAGAAGCCGTGAGATGGTGTGCCAATTCCCTCATTTCCGAGATTGGATTGTGAACGCCATCGTTGACATCATTCCAATGGCGAGGACTAGAACCAATGGGCTAATTCTGGATTCATCCCCAGTTTCCTCTGAAAGACGGACTATTGTTGAGGAGAGAATTTTGTTTGGCCCCTCTTCCCAAGACTCCACAGCCAACACCACATCGAAAGAGAGTGGGCTCTCATCATCGCTAAGTAGAAATCTAACGCTGTGATTCGCGCTTTGAGGCACTGATGAATTCCATTTGTCTGGGATGAATTGGGCCTTTACATCATTTTCATGATCAATCGAAATCATCGCCCTGGCTACGTCATGGTTCTGATCGAGGCCATTGGGACTTGTCCCATAATCATGGACTACAACCCTCTCAACAAGGAATACCGTAAGTGTCTGATTCTGGTCTAAACTTAAGCTCGGGGATGACACTTGAATGGCATTCCCTGAAATCAACACTTCAGCCTCTAATGACAATATGCCTCTCTTATCTAGCTCCGCTGATCGTAGGTTAAGCTGCAAGTCCGTCCTATCCACGTATCCCTGTGAGACAATATTGCCGTCCATGATAAATGTCGGTGTGACGGATAAATTGTCTTTCGAAAGGGAAAGCCTATGCGTTGAAATCTCAGTTCCCAAGAGTTCGTCGGCCGGTGGGTGGAGTGCTACTCTAATGGCTCGATTGCCATTATCCCGCAAGAAATCAAGAACCATGGGGTCAATTTGTGCGCATGTCTGGCAATATGTAGCCGTGTGCTCCTCAATCAGGACCGTTGCACCCGACCCATTTGAATGAAATCTTGAATCAGGTTCAGTGCTGGCAAGCGAGGGGAGTCCAACTAAGGTGGCGATTAAAACAGCCATCAAAAATCGTCGCATCTATTGCTCCGACGCGTCGACCCTTCATAACGGAGTGCATGGGTCCAAGTCCATGGCAAAGCGATGGTACCAAGAACATCAACGTGATCCTTGGAGGCGCCAAGCCAAAAACAACGGGTACAGGGCGAGGTCCGCATTCAAGCTTAAACAAATACAAGACAAATACAACCTTATGCGACAAGGAGACTCAGTTTTGGACATAGGCTGCCACCCTGGCGGATGGACTCAAGTAGCAATCGAAGTCGTAGGTATGGGTGGCAAGGTAGTAGGGGTAGACTTACGCACAACCGAGCCCATACCAGGGGCTGCACTAATGGTCGGGGACGTCATGGATCCACTAACATTGGACAGAATCTTAAGTGAAAATGAAGGCAATGCCTTCAATTCTGTTATCTCGGACATATCCCCTAACCTGACTGGAAGGTACGATACAGACCAGGCCATCTCATTGGAGCTCTCTACGATGGCACTGGATGTGGCCGTCAAGATTCTCGCGCCCGGGGGGTCATTCGTGACGAAGGCGTTCCAAGGTACCGGAATTGAGTTGTTAGTAAAGGCATGTAGGGGCCGTTTTTCATTCGTAAGGAGGTTTTCCCCAATTGCAAGTCGTAATGCATCATCTGAAGTTTATCTGGTCTGCAAGAACAGAAAGCCGAACGGGAGTATTAACGAGTCGTCTCCAATTGCTGAGATTACCACTGGGCTAAGGGAAATTGGAGTTTTGTCATCGGAGCAGGAAGATAAAGAGGAAACAGTAGTCGGTTTTCGGAGACTGTAGGCTCATTTATCGAGATCCTCCGCCTGCTTCGCCCACTTGTCCCTTCGCACCCTGCCCGGGAAGAACTCTATGGCCGTGTTGACCTGGTCCTCGAGCTCCGGGGTCATGTTGGCGACCTGCCTGAAGGTGGTGATGCCCAGCGCGTTCAGCTTCTCCTCGATGAAGGGGCCCACGCCCTTGATGGTCTGGAGGTCGTCGCGGGCCGTGACCACGGCCGCGGCCGCGAAGGCGCGCTTGAGGCCGGTCACGCCGATGAGCGCGCTGGCCGTCTTGCCGGTCCACGAGATGCTCAGGCCGCCCTGGCCGTCGGCGACCCACGCGCTGCCGGACTCCTCGAAGGCCGAGGTGTCGCCGAGCGAGAGCTCGTCCGATCCGGCCTCGATGGGGGCCGAGGCGGTGGACTGCGCGGCCACGCCGAGGGTCCCGAAGTCGATCTCCTTGGCGCGCTCGGAGACGCGTATGAGCTCCTCCTCCTTCTCGCGCTGCTTGGCGTCCATCTCCTCGAGGGCCTTCCTGCGGGCCTCAATCTCGGCATCGATGGCCTCCATCCTCTTCTTCGCCTCAATCTCGGCTGATTTCCTTTCATCTTGTTGCCTCTTGGCCTCGGCTGCGGCG
>DAZE01000019.1 GCA_002507175.1 Euryarchaeota archaeon UBA558 | reverse complement strand
TTCCGATGCATGTGCTGCTGCTTGGTCCGCTTGCCGCACCGGGGTTGTACTGGAATGTGATGTTGGTCATGGCCTCCCCGAGCGAGAGGTGTGCACCATCCGCGGTCTGAGATGTCGACTGCTGTGCGGAGCCGAGGTAACCTGTCTGCCCCATGGTCAGCATGATGACGGCCAGTACCAACGCTCTGCCTGTCATAGAACGGTTTGATGCTTTCTTACCCTCGTTGTTTGCCATGGAGCGATGTTCAACTTCAGGGGTTTATGATTCGATTGCCTTTAGGGATCGCCCCAGTTCGAGAATCTGATTTTTGGTCCGCGCTCCCGGACTTGAACCGGGGACCCCCTGATGGCTGCCTACAACCAAGTGTTTCCAGTCTACAGTCAGGTGCTCTAGCCAACTGAGCTAAGCGCGGCTTGTGTCACCGGAGTCGCCTAAGCCTTATCTCCGTTTCCGGAAAGAGACATCATCGGAATGCCCGGTTTCTCCTGACAATCGGGCTCTAAGGCAAGCCCGGCCCCTCAAGCATTAAGAAGCCCAGCAAAGCGATTGCGCAGTATTCCTTTGGTAGGAGAGGTGTTTGATGACTAGCAGTGGTGTGCCAGTGTGGGGGGTCTTGGGTCAGCAAGGGGCCTCTACAGCACTCACTGATGAACAACTTGAGTCATTCGGCCCCCCCGACCCTCGAATATTGGTTTGTGGTTGTGGTGGCTCAGGAAACAACACCATGAACAGGATCACGCACATCGGAGTGGAAGGTGCGATAACAGTAGCCATTAACACGGACAAGCAACACTTAGACAACACAAGGGCTCAACAGAAACTTCTCGTAGGCAGGCACATCACTAGGGGACTTGGTGCTGGCGGCGACCCCAGGATGGGGAGGAAGGCTGCAGAAGCAGGCAGGAGCGTTATCACCAAAATCGTCAATGGCGCTGATCTGGTTTTCGTGACAGCGGGCCTAGGTGGTGGCACTGGAACCGGTATTGCACCAGTGGTGGCAGCTGAGGCGAAACGAGTCGGGGCGTTGGTCGTTGCGATAGTCACAACCCCGTTTGCCGTTGAGAGGAAGATGAGGATGCAGCGTGCGCTAGAAGGACTTGATCTTGTCAGGGGGGCAGCCGATGCAGTTTTGGTTTTAGATAATAATCGCCTCTTGCAGTTCGTACCTAATCTCCCTTTGGAGGAAGCATTCAGCATAATGGATCAACTGATCGCCGAGATAATCAAGGGGATTGTGGAGACTATCACAGTACCAAGCCTCATCAACCTAGATTTTGCAGATGTGCGGTCTATCATGAGGGGCGGTGGGGTCACTATGATGTTGTATGGTGAAAGTGACAAAGGTCCAGAGGAAGTCGTACATGAGGCCATGAACCATCCACTTCTTGATGTCGACATTGTGGGTGCAACTGGTGCCCTGATCCACGTGACTGGTGGATCATACATGACTTTGGAACAAGCGAATCAAGTTGTGGAGTTGATGACCGCAGAATTAGCACCTGATGCCCAAGTCATCGTGGGAGCTAGGCAGGACCCCGCCTTTGGCGACACCATCAAAGTTATGTCGATAATCACTGGTGTTGCGGGAGACAGGCTATCTGGTGGGTCAATGGCCGCCGACCTACTCGGAGATGCGCTCAATATCGCGAGAAAGGGATCTCGTGATGAGGACGGACTTCACAGATTTGACGCCTAGAGTGCACAATGCCCCCATAGGTTGAAATTCTTCACGCTTACCAATAAGAATATGATAGGTAGGAAAGCCTCTGGAATTGCTCTACTGGTGATTCTGCTGACCTCGGTTACTGGTGCTCCTGCCTCAGCCCAAGAAGCAGATGCCAAACAGCCCTCCGTGGATAACCCTCACATGCATCTCTGGGGGACGGATAACATAGGACAATGTTGGACTCATTTCGATGCGAATGAAACCACATCCGCAGTTGATGGCTATGGCGAGAAGGAGTTTGCCCAAAACCAGCAGGTGGATGTCAATTTCAACTGCGCCATGTCTGATTCTTTCAAGAGTGACATGTACCTAAACCCCAACGGAACCATAAGAATGGACTTGGGTATCTACATTGTATCTGGAGATTGTGACGACACTTCAGAATGCCAAGAGCTGCGAATCTCTCTCCTCAAGGGCAGCACGATTGTCGCCTCACAAGAGTTTGCTACAAGCACCTATGATGATAACCAGATAATCTGGGAGATACCGGTTTCGGACAATATGACCAGATGGAACAAGAGCTTTGAAGAGCCCCAAATTCAGTTTGAATACTCCAAACCGAACCCTAGCGGGTTGGGATGTGGTATACTGATAGACTGTTCTGGAGTTTTCAGGGTCTATTACTCTGACAATACAGATGGAATGAACACGGAGATCCTGTTTCCCGTAATCAATGCAACAGATCCAATAGCCGTTGGGGGCGACAACCCTCCCCCTTCATCGACTGACTCAGGACTCCTTCCAGGGTTTGGTCTACTAGGTGGATTGGGTGCAATGGCGGCAGGGGCTATTGCGTCGAGAAAACGCAATGTGTAAGAATATGAATTAGAGATTGAGCTCAGAAATCCTTCGATAAACACTCAGTCTCGATTCCCGTTGAAACATCCCTTACCTTCACCTTGCCACGAGACCATTCTTCGGGGAGGATCATCACAAGTCTCTCTGCACCAACTCTATCTGCGTGTTTCAGCACCCACTTCATTCTCTTTTCCTCGAGTATGAGGTCGACTTTCCTTCCAGACGACCTTAGTCTCGAAGCTATCGCCATGGCATCAATCCGATTTTCTTCTTGGAGGCAGAATACAACGTCTTCAATATCGGGCTCTAGGTTTGGTAGAATCTCCTTCTTCCTCAACAATTCCATGATTACCATATCTCCAAATCCGAATCCGGTCGCAGGCATGTCCTTTCCACCCAAGGTTCCGATCAATTTGTCATAACGACCGCCTCCACATACGGCTCTGAGTTCACCCTCTCGATCATGGGCCTCGAAAACGGTCCCTGTGTAGTATGAGAGGCCTCTCACGACAGAGACATCCAACTGTATCCATTCTTCAATCCCATACGATGCACACAAGCCGAAGAGCGACCTCAATTCTTTGACAGCTGGACTCTCGTCACCCAATACCGATGCCAAATCGTCGAGGTCGTTTACCCCCATTATGGATAATATCCTCGAAATAGCCTCGAGGTTGATTCCCGAATCTGCCAGCATTTGCTTGATTTTTTCCTCTGGGATCTTGTCAATTTTATCGATAATGACGCATGTCTTTGTGAATTCTTCACCTCTTATCCCGAGGTCCCCCAGTGCCTGCTCAAGCACCTTCCTGTTGCTGATTCGTACAATTATGTCGTTTTCGTCCAAGCCGAGGGATCTCAAAAGGTGGATCATAACAGAAAGGAGTTCGACATCGGCTCTGACGTCGCTCATTCCCCAGATGTCCACGTTCCATTGGTAATGCTCCCTTCCACGCCCCCTCTGGGTCCTCTCATATCGCCAGCATTGGGGTATTGAGTACCACTTTATCGGAGTGGGCAGAGTGCCCGACTTGGCCATCACCATGCGGGCTAGTGACGGTGTCATCTCGGGTCTCAGCGATACGCGACGGCCGCCTTTGTCCTCGAAGCTGTACAGCTGAGAGATGATCTCGTCGCCAGCTTTTCGGGTGTAGATTTCCTCGGTCTCCAGAACAGGTGCATCGTATTCTTCAAATCCGTGTGCTTTGGCTGCCTCGTGGAATTTTCCAAATAGCCAATTTCTGGTCCTCATGTCCTCGGGGTAGAAGTCTCGAGTACCGCGCACCCCACCAGACACGCCCTCTGGTCTCCGTCAAAGCACTTCAAGACCTACGCCGGATTCTGTATAGTTCCATGCGTTCTTTTACGGATATCGAGCCATCTGAGGCTGGGAAGGCTACGAATCTCAATGCGACGAATGAGGCGAATCCGAAGGCGAGTGTGTTCATCGCCCACACTAGGATATGGTTGTACCCCATTGTATCTGCGAGGAGGGCTTGGGACGCTGTGGATATCACCAACATAATCGAATAGATTGCCATTGTCAACACCAAGCTCTTTCCGTATGGAGACAGGGACTTGAAGGTAAACCACCTATGCATTGTATGCGACAGAACAGAGCTAAGCAGATATGAGATCGACCACGAGGAGGCTGCTCTGTACTGGATGCCCTCAAACATGGAATATGTTGCTACGTACATCAGGAAGAAGATAGCGAGATTGAAGGTTCCAACTACGCAAAAAAGAACATACTCCCTGAAGAGCGTCTTGACTTGGTGCCCGTGATTCGGATCATTTGTCATGCAATCTCAGCGTCCATCACATTGGCATGGTGCACGCCGAAATTTTGAGGGGCGGGATCAGGTGGACTTTCGCCTACTTTGACGATGTATGGATCTATTCCTCCGGGTAGCGTGTCGATTGGTACTTCGGCTCCATCAGGCACGTTCCTGAACAACGGCCTCGGCTCAAGTATGTATTCTTGGGTTAACAGGCAGAGGGGGAATCCAGAGTTTCCGGTTGGCACCACCCTGTTAACCAGCATCAGTCTGTTCATACTCATGAATAAGCCCGCAGTTATTCCCCAGAAGATTAGGATGATTGTGATGCCCTTGGGGTTCGTTGGGTTCCATGGGTCTTCCACAGTTGCAAGTAGATCGATGAAGAAGCTTCCCATGAGCGTCACGAACATCAATGGGAAGCCGAGGTATAGGATGTAATCCCACCATTTTCCAATCCACCAGTCGTTGTCCCCTGTGTTGATGAAGTCATCTCGGAAGGAGGAGACTCCGTGGTCAAGGTAATCCCTGAATGAGAATCCTCCAATTCCATTCTGGGCCTGCCAGACCTTGTACCTCAACCATCCATATTTCCAAATCGCAAACGCGATGAATAGTCCACTGAACATCAGTCCGTACCCCCAGATGTGATCCTGCACCTCCAAGAACTGGGGGAAGGCCACGCCAGTTGAGTCATCAACTAGGATCCAGGTCGCAGCACTTGGGATGCCGAACAAGAATATCGCAATGCTAGTGAATCCGACCGCTTTCTCCCTGTCGACTCCGTGATCCACGAAGTTCCTGACACACAACTCAACGGTGGAGATCATTGAGGTCAGCGCGGCGAAGGAGAGTGCAAGGAAGAACATCGCTACCATTGCGAGCTGGACGAAGGGGCCGCCAGGCGCCTGAGCGAATACCTCCGGTAGAACCAGGAATGTAATTGCACTGCTTCCCCCGCTGACTGCCGACAATGGGTCATCCACGACAGAAAACACAGCCATCATCACGGTGAGGCCTGCTATGATGGATATGCTGTTATTTGCTAGGCACATGGTTGCCGCATTCAAGGTCGTGTCCTCATCCTTTCTCATGTAGACAGAGTATGTGATGGCCATCCCCATTCCCGCAGAGCAGGACCATGCTGATTGGGAGAGGCCGTTGATCCACGTCTCTGGTTGGACTAGGTACTCAGGCTGTATGCTAAACATGTACACGAAGCCATCGAGAGTACCGTCACTGAGGTCCATTATGAACGCCAAGAACAGCGCCGAGAATAGTAGAACAAACAAAGAGACCATTAGGATCACATTTACTTTCTCTATTGCCTTCGCACCCTTCCAAATGGCTCCCATAGTGATAACCACCGCTAGTGCTTGGAACATGACAACCTCACCAGGGGCTTGGAGGAAGTTGTTCCAGACCTCGGTGGTATCGACGTCGGATCCCAGGCCTCCTCGGAGTGCGGTCTGGAAGTAGTTGATGCACCATCCCGTGACTACAGCGTAGTAGAACCCTATCGCGGTTGAAATCCATGCGGTCCAAAGGCCCATCCACGCAAATTTAGGGCCATTGAAGATTCGAAACGTACCCACTGTCCCAGTTCTGGACCTCTTGCCCATCGCAAACTCTGCTATCACAAGGGGTATGGACCACAGGAAGAGGAAGATCAGCCACGGAACAAGGAAAGAACCCCCGCCGTTTGCCCCGACCATCCTCGGAAATCGCCATATGTTGCCAGTACCTATGGCAGCCCCAATAGTCGCGAAAATTAGCCCGAGTCGGCCACTGAACTCATCGGAGGATCCGCTCATTCAGCGTCCTCCGGGGGAAGGGAGAGTACTGGAGCGTCTTCATCCAGCATTACCCTGAGCAGGAAGGCTAGTCCACCCCAGACGATGGTTGCGATGAATGCGAACATGAGGACTGACATAATCGCTGATCCGAATCCTGCCCTGTAGGGCATTGTGAGCTCGTAATAGTTCCCTCCGTCCTCGATAGTCGGGTATGTGAATGGGAATGCGCCATTGGTGGTCCCAAGCTGTGCGCGATACTGGAGTTTCCCCACAGACGTATCAGGTATCGGAACGGTGCTGGTCAGGACCGTGCCATTTGTGCCATCCTTCAACTGGCAATCGGCTCCCGAGGCTGTGAAGGGTGCTTTCTCCCAAGGCACCAGTCTCCATTCCGTCGGACCGTAGTCATCTTGCTGGCGGTTCGGCTCGACGAAACGCCATGACAAATGCGACCTGTCTTCCTGGGTAGAGAATGGAAAGTACGGGTCAAGGCACAGGTCGATGTGTATGTCTCCCTTCTCAGGCACATTCACCTCGGACGGGGTTTGTATCCAATGCCTAGCGCTCATATTCTCTATTCCATGTACGGCTCTGAAACGTGGATCATCCGCGATTTCAACCATGTAGAATGGAATGCCGAGGTTCCGAACTGCGATGTGAGCGATGTCATCAGGCTGTTCGTGGAAGGTATTACCAATCTCTATCGTGTAGCAGTAGGACTGGTGAACGCCGTAGTGCCAATCGCAGAAATCACCCTGTGTTGGGTAAAGGTCCGACGATTGCATGGGTTCGTAGTCTGTCATCTCCCCCATCACAAACCCATGGTATACTAGGTACTCGTCATCTACCGTTTGGCAATCGTTGCAATGGCCCCATGGCCAAAGAACGAGCTCGGAATATGAATGCCATGACAGTGTGGCCTTGAAGTCAGAAGCTCCGTCTCCGTTATCATCGTTCATCTCAGTTAGGTCTTGGATGAATTTGGTCTCTGGTTCGCTGTTTCCCCCTATCCAATCCTCGTCTATCAAGCCATCTCCATCATCGTCGACTCCGTCAACGTGGTCCTCATTGATTCTTCCATCTCCGTCGTTATCAACGGTATCAAGAGGGCCGGGGTAAGTCTGCACGAGGTCCGGATCTCCAAAGGTACAGACCCCAGGAACCGGCGAAACTCCAATCAGGAGTCCCCATTCGAACTGGTAGTTCCTATTCAGGTCTACTCCATCGCACCCCTCGTTGACCTCTTCGTCGGTATCTGGAATTGGAGTAACCCCAGTGATCGTATTGTCCCTTAGATTCTTCCTCCATCCTGGGGAACCTGAGTCACAACCGTCGTATGCCTGTTCGCCACAGAACTCCTCTCTGTCGTACCTCACCCCATCCACGTTAAGCATTGGGATGAGGTAAATTTCACGAGTATCGATCATGTCTGTGATGAATTGCTCGCTGAAGTCCTCATCCACCCCGAGATCGCCTGGGCCGCATGGAGTCCCATCTCCATTGGAGTCTTGGAATGAAGCGTTGAGCGAGGTGCAGTCGCCGTCGTTGTCAACACCGTCCCAGCCATCCTCGTCAACAAGTCCGTCACCGTCGTTGTCGATACCGGCTTCTCCATAATAGTGAACCACTGTCTCGAGGAAAAACATTGGGACTTCATATGACATCCATTCTCTTGAGTGGTGCGCGCCAACCAGCATGACATCTGGTCTGTCAGGGTAGTTACCTGAGTCATCGTTGAACTCGTTATAGTCGCCACCTTGTACATTTGCGGTAATCTTTACCCATGGGCTGGGATGTCTGTAATGCCATCCCTTGTAATCGTCGAGGGTCATTTGGTTTCCTCTTGCATTTACCCCCCCCAGAAGCCCTTCGTGAAAAGATAGAATGTCCGGATTGCTGTCCGCTAGGAATTGCATCCTGTTCTTCATTGAGAAATAGTCATGGTATTCGCGGAACTGTAATTTATCGTTTGATTCGGGTGACCATGGGAAAGTTTGCGAAATGTACTCCTGTGACCAAATATCCTCTGGGGAATTCTCTGTTCCTGGATCCTGGGCTGTGACGGGTGTGATGACAGATACTGGAGCCAGAACTGATAGGAGGAATGGCATCAACACAACCGCTAAACGAGTTTTCAGGCGACGATTCGACCTACGAAGCCTAACTCTTGACGCGCTGGTCATGACATAACGAACGGGCCAATGTCCTTCAATCCCTCGGATATGCGTCAACTTTGCTGCTGCTTATGGAGGGAGGCGCTTTTATGAAGAACGACATTCAGGGTCCTGTTATGGGGCTGCAGGTCATGGACGAAGGGCCCTTCTCAGATTTTGGAGTTGAAGCCGAGATCATCGGATTCTCATTGGGAACACTCGTTTTGGTGGTTCTCATTGGCTTTGTTTCTCTACTCCTTGGAAGATTTGTCAGGGCTGTTATTCTACCAGCCTTGGCCTCTCATTTTCTAGGAGAAATAGAAGAATCAGAAGGGGTGAAGGGGTCCAAAGCCCTCTCTTTGGGTATCTCACTTGTCCTGTTTGTTGAGATGATCAGGACAATAGACGACACGGTTGTTGTAATGGTGTGGGATGAAGACCTGGTTCAAACCTTGCTCTCACTGCTCACCTCGCTTTACATCCTGATCTTCCTCTTTGCTTCTTACAGGCTCGTCGGTTCAATAGGAAGGGTGCTCTCTGATGATGGGGAGAGCCCGGCTTCACAGAGATCTCTGGCCAGTATGGCTGAATCACTGGGTAGGATGGCCGTCTTCGTAATTGGGGCCTTTGTGATTGCTGGCGTGGTCGGGTTTGATCTAAACGGGATAATCGCTGGTCTGGGGATAACAGGACTTGCTCTGGCCCTCGCTGCAAAGGATACGGTTTCGAACATGTTCGGCGCAGTGTCCATAATCATCGATAGACCGTTTAATTTAGGTGATTGGATTAAGGTTGATGGAATCGAGGGGGAGGTAGTCGATATTGGATTGAGGATGACTGTATTGAGAACCGGGCAGGATACCATAATTACTGTCCCAAATGCCAATTTGGTAAATTCCCCGATCGAGAATTTCTCTCAGAGGAGATTCAGAAGAGTGGTGATGCCCTTCGAATTTGAAGGTGAGAGCGACACCGACTCTCTGCGGCAATTTTGCGATCAAATGCTTGAGATTATCAAGTCGGATGACCGCACAGTGAATGAAGAATCTTCATGGGTCAAGATCCAATCGATGGGATCTTCTAGCATATTAGTCCAAGCAAACTTCTACACTCAGCAATCCTCAGACGTACAAAGGGCGATGAGTGAGTTCACGCTCGTTAATGCCAGAAATTTGTCTAGTAAACTGGGTTTAAGATTCCATGAGCCAAGATTGAGACGGTCCTGAGATGGTGTCGATGGGAACGCTGGTGTTGATTCGGCACGGCCAATCAATCTGGAACGCAGAAAATAGGTTCACAGGCTGGGTTGATGTCGGCCTTTCTGAAAAAGGGATTGAGGAAGCAAAAGACGCAGGGAGGTTGTTGCAGGATGTTCAGTTCGACGCCGTATTCGCGAGCGGGCTGATCAGGGCTCAAAGAACTGCAGACATAATCCTCGAAAAAAACAAATCATGGGATGGGGAACAGGTCCGCCATGACATTAGACTGAATGAGAGGAATTACGGGGACCTCCAAGGACGAAACAAACAGAAATGCCGGGAACAATTTGGTGATGAACAGGTTAGGTTATGGAGACGGAGTTTCGATGGCAAGCCTCCGGGTGGGGAGAGCCTAGAGATGACTGCAAACAGGGCCTTGCCTTGCCTGTTAGAGGACATCGTTCCTCTTTTGGAAGTTGGTAAGACGGTATTAGTCGCAGCTCATGGGAACTCCCTTAGATCGCTGGTGATGGAGATCGAAGGATTGTCTCCCGAAGCCATTGTTAAGCGGGAGATTCCCACTGGAACTCCAATGGCCTATTCGTTGACATCAGGTGTCTGGTCTAGATTGGACCTCAACTGAAAACGGTCTCGGGCCGAGGTGCCATCGCGAAGTAAAGCAACCTCATACCAAGGGAGAGGATCAGGCCAAATATACCAATAAATGGGCTTAATTGGTCAGGATCATACGTCCCGGCAACCAGGCATATTGAGCCTACGAACAAGCCGATGATCGATAACAAGGAGAAGATTCGGATGGTGAATAGTCTCCTCTGTATCGAAGAGACTCTGCTCAGAATTTTGTTGGAATGCCGTGATGATTGAGTCCCAGCGCCATCTCTTGGTATGTTGCTCGAGAGGGCTTGCTCGTATTCCCATATCGCCAAACCACCGCCAATAATTTCCAAGCTCCTCCTCGGCCTCGTCCCATCAGTCCTGAGTTTTCCTTGAACGCTTACCCAGCTGCTGATTATGACCGCTCTAAGGCTAGTCTTGACGAGATCATCGATTTTGCCCTCGGAAATCCGGCTCAAATCTCGGAGTAACGAGGCCAGATCCCTGATTGCAGGCCATTCTATGCCTTTGGATTTGGCGACCGCGTTGATCTGCCCTGAAGAAGTTGGTCTGATCCGGATTTTACCGTCGGATGATTCAGAAAAACACTTGATTGGCATATTTCCAAAAGAGAGGATCGTATTCATCCCCGGCTTGAAGGGCGCCCTCCAAAGGGTTCTGCTATCTATCCTCTCCTCCATCTTCGCCAGAAGGGAGTTCCATGATTTTGAGTTTGGGGGGCCACTCCACACACTCGACAACGCCTCATGAGCGGAGCCAAGAGCGGATGCGCATCTCGTCAGGAGTGCTTCTGCGGATTCTAGATCTCCGGAGGATAGATGGCTTCTCAGCACCTCGTCGGCGTTGATTCGTTCTTTTTCAAGCGGCCATATCAACAATAGATCCAAGCCGTCGCTAGATAGCCCCCCGATGGGCCATTCCACATCGTCGCCTTCGGACCTTGCTAGTGCCCTCATGCTCGAGAATGGATGCTTTATGGCCTCACCAACGTATCCAGAAGACTTTGTTTCGATGGTGACCGTATTCCCGTTCCACTCCACTTTTTCTACCACTCTTGGTAACTCGCCCCATTGCTCAAAGCTGTCAACGAGTTTGGTCCATTCATTATTGCCGAATTTTTCCCCATGTATGACAAATTCCTGGATCTCCGCTCCCAAGACCTCGATACTAGTTAGTGACCATGCTGGATCTTCAGTGCCCCCTCCACTGTCAACGGTCATGATATGCTGATCAGGTCCACCCGTATCATACGAACGGTCAGAAGATTCAATCATGTTGAACCACTGGAACGATCATGGATAACGAGGCCCAATCATATCCATTGGCTGTCGATCTCGACGGTACTTTGATACTAACTGACATGAGTTGGGTTTCTATCAGGAGAGTGATTCTACCCAGGCCATGGAGGATTCTAGGATTTCTGTGGCTTGAGTTGACAGGTCGTAGAGCAGTTTGGAAACAAAATTTAGGCAAATTACTGACCTTTGACCCTGCGGATCTATTGTATCATGCCTCTTTCATGGATTGGTTAACTGGCGAGTACGCTCGAGGCAGGAAATTATACCTTGTGACGGCATCAGATCGTCTAATTGCAGAGTCGATTGCAGCACATGTGGGAATTTTCAATGATGTTATGGCATCAGACGGAGAGGTCAACCTCAGAGGCGCGAAAAAGGCTGAGGCCCTCGTCGCTAGATTCGGTAGCGGAAAGTTCGGCTATGCCGGAAATAGTCATGTTGATCTGCCGGTCTGGGAATCTGCAGGACAAGTGATTGTGGTGAATCCAGAGCGGGGTCTTGAGGACAAGGTAGGAGACTCTGCAGATATTATCTTCACCTGAGGTGTCTTATTTGGTCGGGAGAAGGCGTTGGCTAGGTCGAGTACTGGATCGCACAGCGAAAATATTGCTTAGATTCAGGTTATTCAGGGGCCCAGCGAAGTATCTGGCAAATTCTGGACTTGCATGGAGCGTTGTCAGTCGGATCGACAGAGTAAGGGGTGTCAGGGCAAAATCAAGGCTACTTTCATTTGATAGGTCTAGATTGCCAAGTCACATCTCGATAATCATGGATGGAAACAGAAGGTTTGCTTGGTCGAATTCCATGAATACTGTTCATGGGCATTCGGCAGGAAAGGAGAAGTTGAAACAGGTAATGAGGTGGGTGTTGGACCTTGATGTGCCTTACCTCACCGTCTATGCATTATCAAGTGAAAATATCTCCAGTAGGCCTGATGATGAAATCGATGCCCTCTATGATCTATACATTGAGGGGTTGAATGAGATCGCGCTTGATCCGCTGATCCACGAGAACAGGGTTCGTGTGAATGTCGTAGGGAGGCTCGATCTCTTACCCGCAAAAGTCAGAGAAGCGATAGAGGTGGCAGAGATGGCAACACAGAGGTACGAACTGTTCACGTTTACGATCTGTCTCGCCTATGGTGGCAGGGAAGAAATAATCGATGCGGTCAAGTCACTGGCCAAGGAGCATGCAAAGGGGGGGTTGGAGCTTGACTCCATAGATGTAAATGCAATTTCATCTAGGCTTTACACGTCGTCACTCCCGGACCCCGACCTCGTGATCCGCACCAGTGGTGAGGAACGCATATCCAATTTCCTTCTATGGCAGATCGCATACTCCGAATTCTACTTCACCGACGTTCATTGGCCCTCTTTCACTAGGCAAGACCTATACTGGGCAATAGAGGATTATGTGTCGAGAGGGCGAAGATATGGTTCCTGAGAGATGCTCTGCATGTGGCCATGATGGTTACAGATCTCCTTCGTTGACCGTAGATGCAATAGCAACGCGAACGACAGAACGTGGTAAAGAGGTTTTAATGATAAAGAGAGGTCATAGTCCACCAGAGTGGGAAAATCTCTGGGCATTTCCTGGGGGTTTCGTGGATTATGGGGAAGACCCACTCGACGCGGTCATCAGGGAACTTGTGGAAGAAACTGGCATAATTGGTTGGAACCCAGTTCTCTTCAGTGTGCTGGGCTCTCCTGGGAGGGATCCACGCAAGCATTGCGTCGGTCTATTCTACACCGTTGATGTGGACATGGAAATGGATCCTCTTGCGGGAGACGATGCGGTTCACTCAGAATGGGTTAGAATTGAAGAATTGAATAGAAAAAACGTAGCCGGAGACCACATTGAGATAATAGAAAGGATTAGGAATCCGGTTTAATGTAGGGATACAGTGGTAATGTGCGTGTGAAACAATCAATCGATCTTGGTGGTATGCGATTGGCCCCCTACAGCCCTTGTATTGTGGTGGGCGATCAGATTTGGGTGGCTGGACAGATAGGAACTGATGGCGGAGAGACCCTCCGGGAGCAAGCGAAAAGAGCTCTGGACAAGATTGAGGAGTTGCTGGTCCAAGCCGGGTCCTCTAAGAGTGATTTGGTAAAGGTCACCGTTCTGCTCATCGATATGAAGGATTTCTCCGATTTCAATGAAATCTACGGTAAATGGCTAGAAGGAACGGTTTTGCCTGCCAGAGCCGCATTCGCCGTAAAGGAATTGCCTGGTCAGGCCAAGGTCGAGGTCGTAGCTGAGGCGGTCCTTGGAAGTGGTGGAATTTGAATGCAAAGGCCGTAGCTGAAAAAGGGTCTTTGTTCACCCCTGTCTTAATTGTAGGATGCATAATAGTACTTGTTGGGTTTGCGATAAGGGCCTCCTTCGGCGTCTTCCAGATTCCTATAGAGGAAGAGTTTGGCTGGCCAAGATCTGAGTTCAGCCTAGCAATCGCAATTCAGAACCTTGCTTGGGGCTTTGGTGCGCCTATATTCGGTGCGTTCGCAGAAAAGATTGGAGATCGAAAGGCCATTGTTCTGGGTGCTGTACTCTATGCGGCTGGCTTGGTATTGACGACAACCGCTACATCCCCGCTCGCAATACAGCTGTACGAGGTTCTGATAGGATTTGGAATTGCGGGGACAGGATTCGGGGTGATTCTCGCAGTAGTGGGAAGAGCAAGCAAACCAGAGAACAGGTCCATGAGCCTCGCCATTGCTACTGCATCGGGTTCCGCAGGCCAAATCGTCGGGCCGACCGTTGCGGTCTTCCTATTGCAGAGCATGACTTGGCAATCTGTCTTCATGGTCTTTGCGATTTCAATAATCCTAGTGCTCAGTCTGTTGCCGTTGATGAGGGCCCCCGAACGAGCCCCGAGGGAGGAGTTGGAGGAAAGCCTAGGAGAGATATTGAGATTGGCTGTGAGAGACCCATCGTACATGATGATCTTCGCGGGATTCTTCTCGTGTGGGTACCAACTTGCGTTCATCACTGCTCATTTTCCCGCCCTCGTGACAGAGATGAGTGCCCCGATTGATCCGCTCGGATGGTGTGGCGATCTAGGCATAGAGACCACAGCGGCTTTGGGCGGCTTCGCAATCTCTGTCATCGGGGCGGCCAACATCGTTGGAACTCTCATGGCCGGTTGGGCCGGGAAGAGGTTCGGGAAGAAGTGGCTCCTATCCGGGATCTATGCAGGCCGCTCAATTGCCGCGGCCTGGTTCATCCTCACCCCGATCACGGCCAACACGGTGTTGATCTTCTCATTTGCCATGGGGTTCCTGTGGTTGGCGACTGTCCCACTAACCAGTGGCCTAGTCGCTCACATCTATGGGATCAGATACATGGCCACTCTATACGGGATTGTGTTCTTCTCCCATCAAGTTGGAAGTTTCGTTGGCGTATACCTTGGAGGGGTTCTCTACGACATGTATGGGAGCTACACGACCGTATGGTGGATCGGGATAGCCGTTGGTGTCTTCTCCTCATTGATCCACCTGCCAATCCGAGAGGAGGCTAGGCTATCGCCTAAGAGCAACATGTTCAACAAGGCTTAGGAATGCCTCCACATTGTGGAGGCTGTGAGCGCCTTCAAAGCCTATGACATCCGAGGGATCGTGGGCCAGGATATCACCACCGATTTCAGCCGGAGGCTAGGCCGTGCGATAGTCGAATTTACACAGTCGACGTCCATTGCGGTGGGAAGGGACATCAGATCATCAGGGGAGTCCCTCAAGGTCGCATTAATCCAAGGGATAGTCGAGTCGGGTTGTACTGTTTTCGATCTGGGGGTTGTGCCAACAGGGGTTGTCTACAGGTCAACCGTTGATCTGGATGTCGACTCCGCAATAGCGATTACTGCAAGTCACAACCCGCCTGAATACAACGGATTCAAGATCGTGCATGAAGGGTTGCCAGTCGCAGGTGAAGATCTCCAGCGGCTCAAGGCGGTCTTCGATTCCCCCGGTCAAGGCAAAGCCAATTCCTCCGGGGCCATCATCAGTAAGTCAGAGTACCACCACTCTGTGATCGACGCGATTGTGCAGGACGTTGGCCCACTAGCTCGAAGGGTCAAGGTCGCTGTCGACTCCGCGAATGCCGTCCCTGGGCCATTCATGGTAGAGCTGTGTGACAAGCTGGGGGTCGACTTGGTGGAATTGAACTGTTCATGGGACCATGGGAGCCCAGCGCACCCAGCTGACCCAACTAGGCCTGAGAACATGACTCAACTATCGGATTTGGTGGCTAGTTCCGAGTGTGAGTTTGGCATAGGCGTCGATGGAGACGGTGATAGGATCGGTGTCGTGGATGAGAATGGTGATTTCATCCACCCTGACAGGCTTATTGGGATCTTCGCAAATGATGTACTCGCAAATCGGAAAGGGGCCTCATCCGAGGAGGGGCGAACAATACTCTTCGATGTGAAGTGCAGCATGGGCATCCAACAAGCCATAGAGGCTTCTGGAGGAATTCCGAGAATGGTGAGGACCGGTCATTCTTTCATGAAGAGGGAGTTGTCAGAAAGCCCGGACATAATGTTCGCAGGGGAGATGTCAGGTCACCTATTTTTTAACGATCGCTGGAACGGTCACGACTGCTCTTTGTATAACAGCGCCCGTTTGATAGAACTTGTCGCCAGGAGGGTCGCATCAACACACGGATTCGAAAATTTCAGTGACCTGATATCCATTGTTCCCTCATTTCCTGCCACTGGAGAGAACAAGATACCCTATTCTGGCGACAGAATGGCAATCATGATGTTGGTTGAGGAGGCGTTCTCTGACATGGAGTGTCTCAAAATCGATGGGGTCAGAGTGGTGTATCCGGACGGATGGTTCCTTTGCAGGCCTTCCAACACCGAACCAGTCCTCATAATGCGTGCTGAAGCTCACACCAACCAATCACTGAGAGCCCTATTATCAGACGTCGTCAGCCGTATGATTGGAGTAGTCGATGTTAGCGAATTGAATTGATTACTCATCATCAAGGTCATTGCCATTCATCAGAAGAGGCAGTGCGACTATCAATAAACAACAAACCGCACCTACCGCAGTGAAAAATAATCCTGCTCCGGCAATAATGCCTCCTAGTCCATCTAGCCCTGCTGAATCGCCGACCTCTTCAATTACTATTCCGGTAATTACTGACTGAAGTATTCCTTGAAGCGCATATACTCCAACTGCGCCAAAACCTATCCAAACTCCTTTCTTCTTGTAATTCCAGAGTAAAAAGCCAGCGTACGTAATCATAGAACCTGCAGCAATAGACAGGAGTGGAGAGACATAGAACCAGAAGGAAAATGCTGTCTCATCGGCCCTATAAAGCTCGATCGTGTCACCAGCGCCTAATAGGCTTAGAAATGACATGATTATCCAAATGCCTCCAAGTAGCATCGCAAGAGCCCCGAAAACTCTGGGTCCCCCGCTCTTTTGGTTTGCATATACAATCGTCGTTGTAGCGGGTGGAAGTGAAGCATCTCCCTCGAGGGTCATAATCCTTTCAACAAATTCAACATGTTAAATTTGATGCCTAAATTAACTTGGAAATATCGAATATATGATTCTCTGGTCAACATCAGTCACCGATCTCCTTATTCCATCCAGTGATTTGGGAATATCGTCGCCACTGTAGCTTAGCCTGGTATAGCGTCTGATTCGTAATCAGAAGATCGGGAGTTCGAATCTCCCCAGTGGCTCCATCAGCACAGGAGGCCTTTGTCGGAGAGGGTTGTTTGACTGATTCCATATGACTCAACCAATGATCTGATCACCGGCATCTCTCCATCAGAAAGCATCGTCAAGGTTGCACCGCCCCCTGTGCTGTTGTGCGTGACTTTCCCAACGACCCCCCGTGCCTCCACCAATGCGCTAGTATGGCCCCCGCCGATTATCGTCATGGCAGTGGTCTCGACGCACATGTTCAGCACCTCGATGGTTCCAAACGCAAAGTTCTGCCTCTCGAAGTAGGATGCTGGGCCGTTCCACAGCACACAGGATGCCCCCATGATGATCGGTCGCAATGTTCTGAGCGTGCTTAGCCCGACATCGTAAATCGGATATTCTGTCGGCAGATCCCTCAATGAGATCTGCTCCCTGGAGTTGTTGACCTCGATTGCGATGTCTTCGGGCAACATTATTCTCTCCCTGAAATTTCGGAGCATCTCCTTGGCGATCTCAAGTGCCTCTTCCGCGTTGGGTTGAGCCTGGTTCATAGCGAAATCCGTGTTGATCTTACCGATATCGTACCCATCAGCGACCAACATGAAATTACCCACCACTCCGAGGAAAGCCACACAATCAACCAAGTTTTTCTCCAGCAAGTTAGATGCGACGCGTAGGGAGTCGTCCGCCTTTGCCCCTCCGAGAATCGCAACATAGGGCCTAGGAGGGTTCTCAATGGCAATCGAGAGGGCATCGATCTCATCCTTCATCAATGATCCAGCCACCGATGGCAGCACCCGGGTGAAGCCTGTCAGGCTCGGGGAGGATCTGTGTGCGGCTCCGAATGCATCGTTTACGAAGAGGTCGAAATGTGGACCCAGCACTCTGACAATCTCAGATTCTTCCTGGGATTTGATTTCTCCTTTCAAATTGATCTCGTCGGGATGCATCCTGACATTATCCAGCACGAGTACGCCCCCGGGCTGCAATGATTTGATTGCATCCACTGCAACTGGTCCGCATATGTCATTCACAAATTCAACAGGCCTGCCAAGTATCTCGGAAAGCCTGATGGCATGTTGACTTAGGTCTGTGAAATCAGCTCTTCCAGGCCTTGATTGATGAGCCATGATCACAACCGAGGATCCCTCTAGCTTTCGAAGAGAAGGGGCCATCTTCTGTAATCTTGAGTCATCGAGAAACTTCTTACTGATTGGATCAATTGGTAAATTCAGATCCCCACGAAGGAGGACCTTGAGACCTTCAAGGCGAACCTGATCAAGCCCCAGGACCTCTGGCACGTTTCAACCGTGTGGAGTCTTGGTTTTGACTATGTGGTGTGATTCGGGTCAACGAACCATCTATTCGCAACCACTCTGTCGAGGAGTTATGGACTTCGGGGGCGATGGTCCGGATAGTCGAGATTGGCGGGTGCCTGTATCGGAATTAGAGACCCGCAGGGAAAGGCTCTCTGATGCATTGTTGGACTTAGATGTCGAGAGTGTGATAATCGAGGACCCAGTTGAGTTGTATTGGCTCACAGGAGGACGCCAGAATGGTATGTTGGTCCTTGGAGCGAGAGATTCTGGGGTCGAGACGACGCACTGGGTGAGAAAGTCTCTGTCGCGAGCGAGGTGGGAATCCGGTGGATCTGACGCCCCTCATGTCGTGTCGAGTCAACCGCGATCATCAGACATCGAAGAAGCATTGAGGAAAATAGGAGTCACTGAGATGCCCGGCATGCTCTGCAACACCCTCCCTGCGTCTCGTAGGGATTTCCTTTCGACCCGTCTCTCTGGGTTTTCTGATCCAGTTCGAGACGTCTCTGGATTGATTCATGGACTCCGAGAGACAAAATCTGATTGGGAGATCTCCATGATGGAAGAATCTGGACGGATAAATGAGAGAATGTTCAGAGGAATACTGGAAGGAGGAGGAAGCGGAATGTCAGAATTGGAAATTGCCTCCATTGCAGAAAAAGTAAGTCGGATAGATGGATTTGGGGGCAGGATAAGAATGAGGAGATGGCCAATGGACTGTGACAGAGCTGTCGTTGTATCCGGACGTTCGGGTGGCATCCCCTCTTTCTTCGATTCAGCAGTGGGCGGGTCGGGATCCAGCCCCACCTCACCATTGGGGGCGGGCCACAGGAAGATTCGCGATGGTGAGCCGGTCTTGGTTGATTTAGTTCATGTCCATCGTGGATACGTATCAGATTGCACACGTATGTTCAGTTCAGGTGCGATGTCAAAGGAGTGGGCGCAGAGGTTGGAGGACATGGCTCAAATCGGCGATTTAGTAGTATCGAAGTTGGGGGCAGGGGGCTCTTGCTCGGAGGCTTGGTATGAGGGTAAGTCCCTGTCCGCAGAGTTAGGTTATGACCATCACCTCATGGGGATGCCCCCCCATCAGGCTAGGTTCCTTGGTCATTCCGTCGGATTGGAGTTGGACGAGTCACCTGTCGTTGCAGGTGGTTTTGACAGACCGATGCATACTGGCTGCACCATGGCTATAGAACCAAAGGTTGTATTTGGTGATGGCGCCGTTGGAATAGAAGACACTTGGGTGGCTACCAAGGACGGTCTGAAGTGCTTGACAGGAGGCACCGGACTTCCCTCACATATGGAGTGGTGATTTGAATTCCAAAGCCAAAAGGAATGCGATGAAGGAGGCTCATCGCCTACTTAAGGACAGGACAGATCCTCATGGCTACCCGATTAAATCTGAAGACATGCTCAAGAGCATAGTCATCACAGATGAGGGGGAGGTAAGTCTGAGAGTAAGGCCGAGGATGCCACACTGCCCTTGTTGTCTCTTTGATTTATCCTTGTTGAGTAAGGAGTTTCTATCGAGTGATGCGATCAAGTCAGTGGAGATATTAGTGGTTGAGATACCCGGCGCTGCGGATTGGAATAACGCCCTTTCCATCAGAAGGAGTGGGCTATGATTCAATCCTGACCTCTTAGAGGGTCCTGATTTGAATTGCCATCGTCGATCTTAGGATTGTTGTTCTTTTTCCTGGATTTCCTTTCCTCGATGACCTTGAATTTCATTGAAAGTCGACTGGCTAGGAACCAAATGAAAATTGAAATTCCTACTATGTCTATGATGATAATCGCGATCAGATTTGGATCCTGTAAATCAACCATTATTATGCCTCACAAGGGTGGGATTATGTCGATCTCGATATCTCCGATAGGGGGCATGCAACAGGCTAGAATTCCTCCTTGACTAACAAGGAAATCATCGATTCCCGGTGGAAGTGACTCTGGAATCTCGACCTCTCCTGAAATCAGTCTAACTAGGCATGTCCCGCAGGTACCAGATGTGCAATTCGTAGGAATGGTCACCTCGGCTTCAATTGCATGTTCTGTGATTACATCGATAGTATCTGATTGGGAAGTGCCGATCGGCAGGGATCCGCGGAAGAAGCGAACCGTCGTTGATTTGTCTAAATCAACGGCTCTTTCCCTTTTCAGCGGTCCTCCCATCTGGTCCACTTCCCGGACTGTTTATTGAAATATAGCCCAGCCTTCTTCATCCACTTGTTAAATTTCGTTGCGCCTGCTCCCGTGGCGATAATGAAATTCTCACGGTGCTCCTGGGCTTGTATGTACCCCTTTTCTTTGAGTGTCTTCTCAATCCAATCATCGATCTCCATCAGGGTACCGGAAAGCTTGCTGGACTCCATAGAAGCCGAGATCTGACTCGCAGAGGCACCGGTTGCCTCGATTTCCCTGGTCACGGACTCAGCCACGGAATCAGCACTTGATTTGGATGGAGGTGCCACGATTGGATCTCTGGGCCCCCTCTTTGGATCGATGGTGATCCATGATGTAGAATCCGTGTCGGATATCCTTTCAGCGACAACGGTAGCGAGGCCGGCATGAAACTCCTCTTCGCATTCCCAACACACAAATTTGTAATCTCGGGCGTCCTCAATAACAGACGATCCCCTAGGATCCATCTCATCTCCGCAGTGCGGGCAGGCATGAAGACACAGGATCGGAGCTATCTTCCTTCTGAAGTCCACTATGTCCTGTGGGGTCCCATCCAGTTCAAGCATCTCGTGATCACGGGCCGCTTCAAGTCCCCTCGTTTCTAATTGGTCTTTGAGCTTGGATCGCTGCTCGTCTTTAGCTTCTTCATCGAAAATTGTCTCCAATTTCACGATTAATTCAACCGTCTTGCCGAGCCTATTCATGACGAGCTTCTTGTTTCTGAAAGACTCTACTCTTGCGACCCTTTGTTCCTCCCTCTTCTCATTTAGCTGCTGAAGAAGGTCCTTTTGCTCCCTCTTGAATCGCTGCTCTTGAATCCTATCAACTTTCTTTGGAGCTCCTTTGGTAATTACGTCTGCGATGAATCTCTGTCTACTGGAGGCCCTAGGGCCGGATTTCACTGATTCAATGACCGACTTTGCAATTTCTTTCTTTATTCCGTAGTTGCTGACCAGCTTTTCTTCGTCGAGTTTCTTGAGGTCCCCGATTTTAAGACCGGACTCTGACAGCAACTGTGACGTGGTTTCATCAATACCTCGCCTGAGTAGTGCCAGATAAGTGTCCTTCTTTGCCATTTTATCCCCTCACCGAAGAAGCGCAACCGCCGCGTCGACGAGTTCTCCGAGTGGGGGTCCAGATTTCAAGTCACGGTCATACTGGAAGTTCATCTTCATGGGCAATCATCCTAGTAAGCAAGACCCAACTTTCAGGGTCTAACTCTTCAGGCCTCTTCTGACCCATCTCCGTGAAGTCCCTCGATTTTCCCTCTAGTGTCGCTAATCTTCCAATCCAGTCCGATCTTGAGACTGCCCATGTCCTGTGTACGTGATTTGGGGCCGACCTCAATGAATTTCTGATTTTCCTCCTTCTCCTGCCAAAGCACCATGAGGCCAATCCTTTGATTGAAAGGCGTTCTTTCTCATTGATGTGATCCCTGGAGATCGGTTTCAGACCTATGACGGAGGAATCTACCTCTGGCTGTGGACGAAAGCAAGAGCGAGGGACTTCCATAACGATGCTGCAGTCGAAATCTAACCACAGAGAGATTCCCAGCGGGCCTCGATCTTTGGGGGGCGTCTTCATAGCCATCCTGTTACCAAACTCCCGCTGAACTAAAAGACAAATTCCTTGCAGCGGAGAGTTCTGATGGTAATCTTGGATTTTTGATAGGATTGGACTGGATATTCCATACGGTATGTTGGCGATAACGTGTGTTAAATTATCTGGCCAATGGAGGGCTAGGGCATCACCATTCACGAGGCGCAAGTTAGGGTGAGTTAACTCCGTAGCGAGGAAATCACAGGCATCAGAAGATATCTCGATTGCAGTGACATCTGCCCCTGTGTTCAATATCGCACTCGTTAGGGTTCCGGGCCCAGGACCTACCTCAAGGACATTGGATATTTTTCCCAAGCCCAATGTCTCGGAGAACTCCACTGACTTTTTTATTGGAGTCTCGTTGATCAGGAAGTTTTGCCCCAGTGATCTGTCAGTTTTGATGGCAGAGAGATACCTTTGAACGATCTTTGATGGCGGCTCGGGTTTTCCACAGGCAATGCTCAAGCTCAAACCCCAGCCCTGACAACCAAGTCGATCAATCTTGGAGATTGCATCGGATCGTCCATTTCCTGGACGTATCGCTCTGCGAGCAAGGAGGCTGCATCTTGACCTATGGCATCAGTGACGCCTTGTAGATCATGCCAACCCATTGAGCCTCTTTTCTGCACCCATTGTTGGGCTGATGACTTTCCTATGCCTGGCAGTAGTTGGTATGAGTGCATCTTCAACGTGATGGGCTGGGCCCGGTTGAAAAAGGACAGATGTATTGCCTCGTCCATCGATATGGATTCTCTCACTATCACGACAAGCGATTCTTGTGCTTCCGCAGATAGGTCCTTCTTTCTGATTGGGGATAATGGGCCCATTCGAGGATCGTCTGCCCCAATCCAACCTTCTTTTTCATGTAGTGCGGGGTCCAGCAACTTTGACCTAATGAGGAAAAGGCCGGGATGCGTTATTCCGTGAATCTCCTTTCCAGTAGGCCTTCTGTCCATGATTGAGATCACGCGGACAGCTTGCTCGGCCATCAATTCGTGGTGTTCCTGTTCATCCTTGTTCTCGCGCATGGCTCTACCTCTGATTGCGGAATAGGTGTTCAGTTGATGAATCGCTCTGTGAGAATGATCAAAGGACATGTTGCCGAACGATATCAATAATTTCTTCGATTTCCGATGTATCCATCGCTATTCTCTTTGAGGCGATGATGACACGCATTGATTGAACACTCATAGGCATGAGTTCGGCAATCTTAGCACAGACATCTGGATGGTCGGCGAGTTTATCGTTTGATTGGAGTGCTTCGGATAGGCTCTGGAATACCTCAGAGTTAGTTTTGATTCCACCTCGCTGCGCACTTGCTGCCCACTCGGAGTGCTGCAGAGCCATTTGCTGTTCATAGGACAGCTCATGCCTCCTTTCCTGGGCCGAAAGAAGCAGGTCCCTGACTTTGGCATAATCAACATACTCGGATTGATCGGACAATTAACTCACTCCTCCTCTTGCTTTGACTTTTGGAGCTGTCTTTGGACGAACTCTGGTTTCGGCCTGCCATCTGCTGGCCTCATGTGTTCTGGTCGGACGACGAGTGTCTTGGCCATATTCTTATCCTTCACACTGACGACATATGCTCGTCCTTGGCGAGCTTTCACCGTGCCGGTAGCACCTTGAAATCTTCGATGTGGCATTCCCTTTTGTTGTGCGCCGTCTATTACGATGGAAACTTTGTCACCGTCGGAGTAAGAGTGCATTATTTTTGAGATGTTTAGTCGGCTTCGCTGGGATTTGCTCTTAGATAGAATCGAGCGGGTTCCTTGTCGCGTTCCATGGCTTCTCTTCATGTCTGTCCCCTCCCTGACAGCCTAATCGGCGGGCAAGCGACCTGCCTGTTGCGTTTAAGTGCATCTCCCGCCAAGATATTCAGTCCGCATGAACATTTTCAACATCTAGCCATATTACTTCGCATGCGGTCTCTAGGACGCCGGCTACCGATGGGTTGGTTCTCCCCTCGTCAGAATGAATGAGTTCCTTGATGTATGTTCCAGCCTCGCATCTGAGTGTCACCTCTATCTCTTCCCCCTCAGAACTTACTTCATCTACCGAGATTATTCGCCTTTTCCGATTTTTGTCCGCTCTTCGATGACTTACTCGTTTGGGAGTTTGTTGTTCGACAATCTCTCCCGAAAGAGAGAGTATGAGTGACTTTGCCTTTTCCTTGTCAATTGGTTCTTTTGTCTTGAATCGAATTGTGTAGGTCTTTTCTGACCTTGTCTGTTTTATCCTTGCCACCTCCTTCCTATCTGAGAACCTGAGTGAATTTACTTCCACTCTCCCATCGGATGTTGAGGATATTATTGATTCGTAGTCAACGAGTTCAGGCGATCTAGATCTAGGTGATTTTACCTCCAACACGAATGGTCTCCCCTCTCCGAGGCATCTAACGTCAATATCTTCCCTCCCCATGCCGTGGAATGCTGTGTCAAAAGCCCCCATTCCTGTAGCTAGGGGTCTGCCGATCAGGTCTTGGACTGAGTCCGGATATTGTAATCCGCTTGATTCGCAGGCCTCGCACCCGCCTTTGCGTCCTCTGCAGGACCTGCAAGGCCATCTCGTTTGGGGAATCTCCCTCGTGTTCTTGATGTATCTGCCATAAATGAACACGGGCCTGACGTCCACTTCCACCCTGAGCGTCAGTGTGTCAATCAGTATCATAATGTCGGGCCTCTCTTTTACGAATTCGATGTCAGTACTGCCCGCTTGTAATGTGGCTTGTATCTCATCGACAAAGGTGGCTTTCAACGGACTGCTACTGGGAGCACCATATCTTGACCTGACCACATCCTCTTCCTCCATGAGGTCCTTAGGAATGTGGACCCCGATTTGCATTGTTTTGAAATCAATCCCTTGGCAAGCATCGGATATGATTTCCGAGATATTATTGACATCATCCATTAGGTCTTCACAAGTTGGACAGTGATCCATTGACTCTATCTCTTGCAGGTCTGAATTCAACTCGATTGCCTGTTTGCGCAATTCTTCTCCACCCAATGAGCCGGAATTCTTTGTTTTTTTGCCTGCAAGTCTGCACAAACAGTGATCGCAACACCCAATGCGTATGAGATGCGCCACACCAAGCGGCGCAGGACACGGTGGAGCATCCCACTGTGTGGATGGATCCTCGTCGATAGGGCTGTCATCGTACCAGTCCAAGTCAGAATCTGGATTCTCCACTGGCACCACGTCGTCCCACGGATCATCCTCTGCTGAGCCGTATCCAGCAGACGAGAAAGATACCCATGCAACATCATCTTCATCTTCGTTGCGATCCCCACTCATACGATCACCTGACTAGGGTCGGCTAGACCCTTGACACGTGAGTCTAACGCGGAGTAGGGCAAATATCATTCTTCCCTCTCATTGCTGTAATTCTTTCTCGGCAATTTCACGAAGGATTTCAAAACTAAAAATGCCGCTTGAGCAGCCAGAAGGCCAGAGGAACTTCAAGCCATAGTGACCTACTACCTCCACGCCTGGTTTCTCCATCCTGAGCCTTTCGATTTCTTGCTTGAATTCAAGCATCCTCTGGTTGTTTTCCCTTCTGGGTTTGCAATTTGCGCATGGGCAGTTTAGCCTCAAGTTTAGGTAGTCAAGATTGAATTTTGCCTCATCACTGAAAGTCATCTCGCAACTCTCTTCTCTCCTCAGCAAGTCAACCAACGTCATGTTTTGACCCGTCCGTTGGGTTCCGTCCACTCTATTCAAATTGACCTAAATGTGCTGATGAATTAAACATCCATTCATATTACAACTGGTTCCAAGATAACACTATGGTCTTGATGGGAGGTAAACAAAAATTGGTTCCGAGTCTGGAGGACTCATACGCCATATGCAGAGAAATCACTAAGTCAGCATCTACCTCCTTCATGAGATCCTTCAGGCACTTACCCCATGAGAAACGAAACGCCGTTTACGCCCTCTATGCATTTTGTCGCAGAGTTGATGACATTGCCGATGGGGACTGGTTACCAGACCTATCCAGTTTGACTTCTGAACACATCGAGGAGTTGAACGACAGGGCAGAAGACAGGTCTATCCTGCTCTCAATCGACAAGCAATCCGAGGCATCGAACCCAGAGCCTGATCACACTCTGAAGCTCCGAGGGTTGGTCTATTACAGGGAGATGTTGACCAAGGCATCCAGGGGACAGGACACCAATGATCCGATTTTCATCGCACTCAAAGACGTTTTCGCCAAATTTCCAATTAGGCTCAGCGACCTCCATCAACTCATCGACGGCATGGAGGACGATCTTTATCCAACGAACTATTCCTCTTTTGAGGACATGAGGGGCTACTGCTACAAGGTCGCTTCTACTGTTGGCCTTGCTCTAATCGAAATCTATGGCTATGAGAATCCCGATGCTAGAGAACATGCCGAAGAAATGGGAATTTTCCTTCAGATGGTCAACATACTAAGGGACATACAAGAGGACCTCGAACACGGTCGTGTGTACCTACCTAGAGATGAGATGCATCTTTTTGGGATATCACAGTTGGACCTATCAGATCCCAGCCTACCTTCCACTTCGAATTGGAAGGAGTTCATGAGGCACTACATATCAAGGGCCAGGACCCACCAGAAGAACGCCATGAGGCTCTTGCCGCTCATAAGCATGGACTCAAGATCGAGTCCCTCGGTTATGGCATCGGTATACGGTGAAATCCTTGCGGAGGCTGAAAGAAGGAATGGTGATGTACTTTCACGCCGCCTGAGTCTTGGTTTCTTCCGGAAGATTGGTTTCGCCCTTTCGACGCTGGGCGTCTGGTCCATCGGGAGGGATCACTGAATGGCCCTCGCTCGTCCTGAAAACTCGGATCCTGACGTCACCATCGTTGGTGCCGGCCCAGGGGGACTAGCAAGTGCTTTGCTGTTAGCTTACTCTGGACTCAATGTAGTCATTGTCGAGAAATCAAGTGAGGTCGGAGGAAGGACGAAAATAATCGAGCAGGACGGATTCAAGTTCGACCGCGGTCCGACATTTTTCCACTATCCGGAAGTCATTGAGGAGATTTTCCAAGCCATTGGCTTAGATGCCCACAAAGAACTAGGTCTGATACCTCTTGATCCATCATACAAATTAATTTTCGGACAGGGAGGTTCCATTGAAGCGACCTCAGACCTCGATGAGATGACAGAGCGAGTCAGGGAGCTGTCTGGTGATGAGAACGCCGAGGGTTTCCGAAAATACGTCAAGGAAAACCGGCGCAAACTATTACGAAGCAAGTCCAGCCTCCAATCGCCTTGGAAGGGACCACTTGATCTTCTGAGCAGGAAGGCTATGGAGGCTGTAAGTGTGCTGAGGCCTTGGTCTTCCGTGGCAGGAGACCTTGAGCGATTGTTTACAGATGAGCGGGTTAGATTAGCAATGTCGTTCCAAACGAAATACCTAGGGATGAGTCCGTTCCATGCACCTTCCCTATTCACGATCCTGGCGTTCTTAGAGTATGAACATGGGATTTTCCATGCCAAAGGAGGCCTGGGGAGCATAACAAATCGCATGGCAGAAATCGCAACCGACCTCGGGGTGGACATCAGACTGGAAACCTCGGTTGAGGAGCTTTTGCTCGATGGTAAGAAGGTGCTAGGTGTCAGGACCAATCATGGTGACATCCTTTGTGATAAGGTTGTGATGAACGCAGACTTCGCCAATGCCATGACTACTCTCGTCCCAAATCGAAAAAGGAAGAAGTGGAGCGACGAGAAACTCGCGAAGAAATCATACTCATGCTCGACCTACATGCTTTATTTGGGCACAGATCGTACATGGGACCAGCCGCACCACCAGATCTATGCTTCGTCAGAGTATGAGTCGAACCTAGAAGACATCACAAAGCACAGAATCACTTGGGAGGATCCCTCTGTCTACGTTCAGAACGCATGCGTCACAGATCCCTCGTTAGCGCCCGAAGGCTGCTCTACACTCTATGTCCTAGTACCTGTACCCAACGTTCACGACTCCATTAACTGGAACGAAATCAAAGACGACTTTAGGGAGGTCGTCTTGGATCAAATGGAGAAGATGGGCTATGAAGATGTGAGGAATCACATTGTGAGTGAATCCATGGTCACTCCCGACGACTGGGGATCCTCCGACATCTACAGAGGGGCTGTTTTCAATCTCGCACATGGCTTGGATCAGATGCTCTTCCTGAGGCCGAGAAACAAGTTCGAAGAGTTCCCGGGCTTGTATCTAGTTGGTGGGGGCACTCACCCAGGCAGTGGTCTCCCCACCATCTTCGAGTCTGGCAGGATCACAAGCAAGATACTGCTCGCCGACATGGGGATACATCCAGAGTGGAATGGAGTGGACAATTGGTTTCCATACTCCAAGCACCCGGTTAAGAAGACAGCAAATAGAGTTCCAACATCTCTCTCTGGGTCGATATCATGATCAAAAATGGAATACTGCTCATCTCCATCCTCTGTCTGTTATCTGGATGCGTAGCCCCAAACAGGGCCATTGAGAGTTCCACCATCGACGAGCAGCCTATCGAAAGGCTCACTTTCCAAAGCCTAACCTACACTTGGGATGAGAGTTCCAGTGTCTCCGACCTCAATGCGATATCCGGCAATCAATCGACCCTCCTGTTGTGGGTAGGAGCATCTTGCAGAGGGTGTCATGACTGGACAGACATGTTGCGAGAAGGGATTGAGAATGGCTCGCTTGAGGGTATTTCCGTTGTAAGCATTCACAGATATTCGGCATTCGAGCAGACTGATGATGTTCTGGCTCGCTACGTTGGCAATGATTCTGAATACCCAATCAAATGGCCCATGATGCTGCCAAGTGAGGATGTGGATGTGATCAACCTAGACTCTGGGTTGAGATCTGATTCTGACCTGTATGAAGCTTTCCTGAATCCCTCTACGCCCACGCTCCAAATTTATCACGCAGACGGGTCTATAGTCCCAATCGATCATTCATACTGGGCTAGTTGGGAGGAGTTGCAAGACATCTCTACACAGATGGGGCTCCTGAACGGTGGTGGTCGCTAGATGGATGTCTACGATTTGAGTTTCTTTCTGTCCACTTTCTGGGTCGGCCCATTCTGGTTTGCGATGCTTGTTTATCCGAACCACCACTTGACTCACAAGTTTATGGACACACCGTGGTTTTTCATCGGCCCGATTTTCATTTGGTGGGCGATCATGATTTCAAATCCCATGTCTCTTGTCGAGTTTGGAGTCGACTCTCTGGACCCCACGAACGTCCTTGCAAGCTTGGCTGATCTCCTGGCTACGCGCGGAGGGGCCTCGGCGGCATGGGCTCATTTTGTTGCAGGTGATATAGTGGTGACGAGGTGGATGTGGAAGAGGTGTCTCGACATGAATGTGCATGCACGTACCCGATTTCTGTCGGTATTCTTCGGTGTTATGTTAATGCCGGTGGGAGTGATGCTTCACCTGATATTGACTAGAAAGGCTGGAAGAACGACTTCACATTGAGAGTCTCACTTCTATCCATCCCTCAGAATCTCTGACCTCATGGATCTCCAGCGGCCTTTCCTTTCGCATTTTTGCGAGTATCCTCCCATACAGGGGCAGGAGTGGAAATGGGGACCAGTCTTTCACATCGCCGGAACAGATGTCATACTTTGATTGGTGCAACGGGCAAGTTATGCAGTCTCCTTCTATCTTTCCGCCCCAAGCCAGTGGCCATGCCATGTGCTTGCATAGTGCCCCGGTGGCATGTAGACCGGTTTCAGTTCTCGCGATCATGACGTTTCTACGTCTTTTCAGGCCTGTCACCTCTTTGACCGACCTCATTTTCTTCTGGCCGATCCTCAATCTCGAACTCTTGATTACCTTTGACCATGGACTGTTTTCTTCTGGAGACACATTTGACCTACCATTGTATAGGATATTAATCAATGTTGGACTGTCAGGAGCCCAACACCATGGCTAGTATTTTACTATCGAGATTTGAGATTGGAACGGATTTTGGGTCTATTCCCTCTGAACAGGTCCCTCTCCAGACGGATACACGAAGTTCTCTATGAGACAATTGGTGTGATATCTCGCCGATTTTCTCCTTTGCCTCGGTATCTACATCCCCCATTGGTGGCCCCCATAGCCCTCCAAATCTGCCGTTATCGTCCCTCCTTGTAAGAAAAGGCAATCCCGAAGGATCAACCATGACTAATGCATTAATGTATTCGATTTTCTTCCTGTTCTTTTTCCTCTCAGGGAAGGATTCTGCGTTTCCGCGTCCTGAACACTTACTGCTGAGTGGGCAGGATTCGCATTTCGGTTTTCTTGGCTTGCAAACCAATGCTCCTAATTCCATTAGGGCCTGATTCGAGTCGCCGGGTCTGTCTCTGTGCAGTAGTGACTGACCCCATGAGCGTATGGCCTTGAGCGAGGGATTGGGGTCTGCCAAGAGCCGCGAGGCTACTCTGTTCACATTCCCATCGACTACCGGGACTGGGGTGTTAAAGGCTATTGAGGCCACTGCAGCAGCAGTATACGGCCCTATTCCCGGGAGCTTGACCAACTCTTCGTACTCGCGTGGTATGATTCCGTCATACCCCCCCTCGGCCTCATTCGTTGACACTATCACTGCAAGTGCATGTAGCCTTCGAGCACGGGAGTAATAGCCTGCACCCTGCCATAACAGAAGCAACTCATCGACGTCGGATCTCGCCATGGACTTCACTGTCGGAAATCTTTCTGAAATCCGCTTCCAATACAGAATACCGCGAGACACCTGTGTCTGTTGGAGAATGACTTCAGAGAGCAAAATCAACCATGGGTCCTTCGTATTCCTCCATGGCAAATCCCTCTTCTCCCTGTCGTACCAATCAAGGAGCGAGAAGCAAAGTTCGTGATCAATCGATGTTTTCGCTATCATCCCACCACTCTCCCATATCAGAAGATCCTGTCGATTTGGATTCGGGTCGAGCCGATTCTCGAGCATGATTATTTAGATTAGAATTAGGTGGCTCGTAGACAAACACACTCTCCTCGGGCAAGGGGGTGCCTATGAATAGTCCAAAGATGAAGACTATTGTACCTACCAGAAACCCACAACATGATAGCAATCCACCCAATCCTGCTATTGACAGAGAAGATAGTCCCCCGGCAAGGGAACCGATTAATGCAATGGTTGACGCGTCGCTGTCGTACAATGTAAAGGGAACTTGATTCCCGCTCCCATTGTACAAAGCGATCGTGTATCTCATTCCGACTTGACAATTTTGGGGATCGTCTCTGAACGTATGACAGATATGACCAATGTCCACTAGCCCATCACTGGAATCAACCTCTTCTGATGAGAGGTTCTTCTCAGAGCTGCAGTAAATCTTTCCGACATCGGACTCTGATAGATTCTGGCCCTCTTCGTTATGAACAACTAGCACTAGATCCTGACATGCATCCAGGAAGCCGTCCCCATCCTCATCGGAATAATCTCCAGGGACCATCAATATCCACGGTAGGCTGCCTTCACCATCCTCATCGATGTATTCCAACGTAAATTCATGGGTGCTGTTTTTCGAAATTATTGAGTCGAAATAGAAAACTGAAGTGTCAAACTCGAGTCCCTCAAGATTCTCCGCCCCCTCATTTGCCATCAGCGCCGTAGGTATCAAGAAAACTAACGATAGTACGCATAATACCGCTCCGGTAGTCAATACGGCTCTATTGCCCATGATTGTAATTAGGTTTGATTTTCAATTAGACTTTACGCGCTGATTCCGAGTCTTCGAACGACTTCCCCAGCAGCATGGTCGGCAGACTTGATGGCGCCCTCCATGCTTCCATGTGTTGTGTGATCTCCACAACAAATGATTTCATCTTGGTTGAAATTTACTGTGCTTGATGCGTTGGATTGGCTTTCAGTTAGTGGCAGGGCATGTTTGGTGTGAAAGACTTCAATCGTTTCCCAGGTATCAGATTTCTCGAATAAGTCCCTCAGCTCCAATCTGGCTTGATTTTCAATTGATTCATCTGAGTCTAAGTCCAATGCATTCGCTGCATCGCCCACAATAGTTACTGCCACGAGGGATTTTCCACTCGGAGAGTATGTGGGTTGGATGTTCGATGGTACAGCAATGTGGGCTATGGCATTCTTCCCGACCTCATAGTTCCCGTTTAGTAGGATATAATTTCCTTTAATCGATTTATCTGGGGCGCTGAAATACACTGTCCACACTGAGTTCATACAATCCGCGGCCTCTCTCTGGGGGTGTGCAACAACCACTTGGTCAGTCTTAACCTCTCTACCTCCAAGAACAAGAGTGGTAGTATCGACGGGAGTCGCGAGGGTTGAGAGTTCAATTCTGTCCCTTCCGATTCTATCTGCGATTAGATTTGGGTACGCCTGAATTCCACCTTTTGGTAGAACCATGTCCCCCCTCGCCATCGAGGCGAATACAAATTTAAACATCCTCTCACTTGTTTCAAGTTTTGATTCAAGGAAAATTCCAGAGAAGAGTGGCCTTAGGAATTCATTAATGAATGGTTCTGAGAATCCAGATTTTTTGAGATAGGACTCCGTAGTTCCATCGCTTCCTTCGAAGATTCGGTCGGGGCTCTCAAAACCAAGGGAGAGTCTCAGTTTTGCAATATTGTACAGGTCTGACCATTTCTGGGTGAATAGGGCCGATATTGATGAAACAGGGCTTCGAAATGGATCTGACAGCACGTATTGTTTGGCTTTCCCCCCACTTGATTTGACGATCTTAGCTCCAGGGCTAAATCTTCTGGCACCCAGTTCTTTGAAATCGATCTCCGCCCTGCTGTGAGGATAGCCTGTTTGCATCACATGAAACCCATGATCCAAAAGAAACCCATTTTTTTCCGTTGTTCGCATTCTTCCGCCAATCGAGTCAGACCTCTCAACTATCTTTACCTCGATGCCACATTGAAGTAGGTTCTCAGCACATCTGAGGCCGGATATTCCTGACCCGATTATGTGGACAGTGGGTTTTGTCATGCTTTCCTAGTCTCCTGTGGTCGGATATTGCTTAGTCCGCCGTCCACAGGTATCACCGTACCCGTCAGCCAATCAGGAGCCGCGGATACCATCCAAGTTGCGGTCGATGCAACCTCCTTTGGCATGCCAACCCGTCCAACTGGATGCATGTTTTCGGATATGGCCCTTGAATTCTCATTCGCCAACAGATGGGCTGATAGGGGAGTTTCAGTTAAACCGGGAGCCACGACATTTACCCTGATACCTCTCTTCGCGTAATCGGCAGCCGCTGCCATGGCCAAACCCTCTAGGCCGGCTTTAGCAGAACCGATAGACGAGTGGTTAGGCATGCCAACTTTCGCGGCTACTGATGAAAAAAGCACGATCCTTCCTCCTCCAGACCTCATCATTATGGGGATGCTGTATTTCATTGCGATGAATGCAGAGGTCAAGTTTAGGTTGACAGTGTCTTGAAATTGGTCTAGGCTTGTTGCATGGAGGGGCCTGAGTAGGATCGATCCCACAGCATGAACCAACCCGTCGAGGCGACCGTATTCGGACTTTATTTGATTTGCCACATTCCTCATTTCAATCTCATCAGTCACATCAACAGGTAAAATATGGATGCCCTCAATCTCAGAGGTTATCCGTTCCAACTTCTCACCATCTCTTGCAGAGGCAACGATGGTCCAACCTTGATGGTCAAGTAGCTTCGCAACTTCAACCCCTATGCCTCCTGATGCCCCTGTGATCCACACTACTTGACTCATGGAAAAAGCCTCCAAGAAATCCAGCTTTCTCCCTCAGGATGGATGGCCCATCTATCATGCAATCGCCCTTCGTGCCCCTGCCAGAACTCCCAGTAATCGGGAACGAGGTGAAAACCAGACCAATGGGGGGGCCTCGGTACATCAGATTTGAACTTGTCAGAAAATTCTTCCACAGACTTCAGCAAAACATCCCTCGATTCCAGAGGCTGACTCTGTTTAGAGGCCCATGCACCGATTTTGGATAGTCTGTTTCTTGAGTGAAAATACTCATTGGCATCGTCCTCAGATACTCTATTCAGCTTTCCTTGGGCTCTAACTTGCCGATTTAATTTTGGCCAGTGGAAGGCTACCGAAGCAATTGGATTTCTAGAAATCTCATCTCCCTTTGCCGAGTTTAGATTCGTAAAAAATCTGATGCCCGCTTTGCTGACACCCTTGCAAAGAACGAACCGCGTTCTGGGGCTTCCTTCTTTACTCAAGGTCGATAGTGCCATGGCTGTTGGTTCATTTTCCCCCTCATCCTCAGCATCAATTAACCACTTTTGGAGCCATATCCATGGATCAAGTTCTGGTTTTTCTGCAAATTCTGGGATTTTCATGCGACCATGACTCCTTTGTCTATGGGTAGCCCCCTTTGGAACTCATCTAGATACGGGCCCATTGAGGATATTAAGCGGACTTGTGGATGGGTCCTGATGACCAGTCCATCTAGGTACATCAGAGCCCGGATTATTGGGAAGGCCTCCTCTCCGAATTCCGCACCGGCCTTTTCCACGGCGCATCTCACTGTTTTCATCATTATCTGTGTTAGACTCTGTTCCCCCACAGTCTTCATTTCGAAGTCATGGTATATCCTCGCCATCTGGCTCATGTATGCAGTTGTGTCTTTCTGATGCAGTTCCTTTTCAGAGAGACCTAGAAGAGAAGTGAAAGCCTGTTCAAAATCGTGATCTGAGAGGTGTCTGAAGAATGTGAATAGGGACCTATTCACATGTTTTGGGGCATGGCATATAGCACCATTGTCGATGAAAACAAACTTTCCATCTTCGTCGATTATGCAGTTCCCCGGGTGTAGGTCTCCATGGAAGGTGCCGATGCCAAACATGTAGGCTCCATGGATCCTGAATAGCTCCAGCAGGATTGACCATGATAATGATCCAGCCTCAATTCCGTCTTCCAACGAGTCCCCTCTCACGAATTCTGACACAAGTATGTCCTTATTGGATAATTTTTCATAATATTTTGGGAATCGAAGTAAATCCATTTGGAAGTTTCCACTCACCTCCTCTTTGATTCTCGATAGTTCCTCTGCACCTTTGATCTCGTTCCGTAAATCCAGCTCCCTGGTGGTGTAGTCAGCAACGTGATTCAACAAGGCAACTGGATTTCCAACCTTCCTGAGCTTTGGCATGAAGATGAGGAAGACCCTCAGCCACCTACGCATTCGATTCACGTCACGCCTAAACGTCTTCTCGTTCTGAGCTTTGATTACCTTGATCACTACTTCTTGACCGTCCTTGAGTCGTGCTCTGTGCACTTGCCCGACTGAAGCAGCGGCCAATGGGACATCGTCGATGTGGTCGAACGCGTCCAAGAAACCCTCTGGTGCCCTTTGCTCTATGTTTCGAAATACATCTTCAGATGGGATGCTCGATGCATGTTGGTACAGCTGTTGCAGCTGCCTGCATTTCTCGACGGATATCAGATCACTTCTGAGTGCAAATATCTGTGCGAGTTTTACTGCAAGGAGGCCTTGGGATTGGATCCAGTCCAGATCAGCGGGGCTAGATTTTAGTATCTGCCTCATGAACCTGAGAAAGGTGAAGACCCTCATGGGCCGAGGGGCTACGCTTGATGATATAATTCACCGTTCATCATCGCGAGGAAGTTATGCTTCAATTCGACATTTTCAGGGTATAAATTAGGTTCCCCTCTGAGTCCATTTCCCTGTGTACAGAGGCGCCTGTTGTACCCTCAAACCTTGCCCTCAGAGCGCCCTCAATTATGCCACCGTCCAACTCATCGAGAGGCAAGGAGTCCTGCGAAGTCGAGTCTTGAAGCAGAATTGCCTTGATGTGGAAATTCGGATCTATACCATATGACAACTCTCCAAGGCCAGCGTGCTCCCACCAATCCATCATCTCGTTTAGAAATTCGATGTCGCCTTCGATAGACCTCAATGAAAACGAAAGTTCTTCGCCGATTCTCATTCCTACCTGATTGAGAATATCTGAAAGGTTAATTCCAAAGGAGGAGATTTCCAAAATCCCCCCGGCAAGAAGTTTCTTCCTCGCTTTGTTGATCTCACCACTTGAGGCTAGGAAAGCATCCGGGTTGAACGGAGTGTCCTCTTCGGGCAAATTCTCGTCGATCTCAAGGACTTCTCTGAACCTATCAAGGAATGAGCCCCCCTCCAAGGTGACTCTCAGGGGATCTACGATTCGGTCTTCCGTGAAGCGCTTTGATGCTGCTTCGAAGGAAATTGCCTCGTCCCAAATAGAGTCCACCAAATTCCTTTGGGAGACGCCGAATGGCTCCGATTCCACAATTAAAGCAGCGTCATTCTTACCTCTCCCGACAGGATTTTCTTCCATGTGAAGATATTGTATTGACTCACTGGAATCCATTATCGCCCCTTGGGCCTCAAGGTCCTTCGTGTGTCTGACCTCGACGTCCTCATGCAGTTGCGAGAAGAACCTGATTGTCCTTCGGTCCAACTGGGCCAAAACACGGATTCTGACGCCCCTCTCCGACGCATCATTCACGCTGTTGAGCGCTGAGCTTCGGCATAGGTGCAATATTCCAAACCTACCTAGAACTAATGTTAGTTCACTCTCTGCCTCATTAGCCATTTTGTCGATCCTGTTCATTATGTGAGTCCTTTCTTTTAGAACCGCAAATTTAGGGTTGGAGAAATCGGATGTTTCATCATTCGTCTGATCCTCCCCCGGGTTGACTGATTGTTTCAGATCTTCGTAGCCTGTCTCTATTTTCTGTAGCTGTTCCCTACGGATATCAATGAGATGTGACACTGCTTCGTGGACGGGAGGACAGGAGAATCTCATTGGTCTGTCTGCTATTGTTTTGACAAGCCCAATGGATTGAAGTCTCTCGAGAGAATTGTATGCGTCCAGCCTTGTTGTTCCTAGTTCTTTGGCCAACTCACTAGCCTTGAGGCTAGATTTGGTTGAGAGAACCATAACTGCATTGACCTCGCGATCAGACAGGCCCGCATCGGACAGAACTTGCCTCCACTGCATGTGATCTACTCCGTGATTGATGACAATGAGTCCAGGATTTTAGCAACGTGGTGCCTTGGCCTGAATTGCCAATCGTAGACATGCCTGATTACTCCCTCTGGGTCTATTACGAATGACGACTTGGCGGGAAATCTGCCAAGATGGACCGGTACACCGAAGGAGTCTGCGACCTTTCTGTCCTCATCTGACAGTAGGGCGAAAGGCAATTTCAGCTCTTCTTTGAATTTCTTGTGGTCTTCTGCTGTGTCTTGACTGACGCCAACTATCTCAACAGGAGGTTCCAGTGATTTGAATAGGTTGTATTGCTCCTTGAAACTTAGGCAACCTCTCTTACACGTTGGGCTGCCGTCTTTTGCGTAGAAGAACAAGACATACCAACTTCCTAACATATCTGAGGAAGAGAATTTCGTACCCTCACTCGAGTCCAAAGAGAACTCTGGAGCCTTGGTACCAATCATCGTAGAAGTAGCCATTGTTTGCACCTAAAGGGATGTAGCATATGGTTCATTCGACATTAAGTAGATGTCCCATTCGATGTCTTTTAGTCGAAAGGTAGTCTACATTCCGGGGGCCTACGCCGCTTTGGTGCTGTAGTCTTTGCTTGACGATAATCCCATTCTCTTTCAGGCCCTTGATTTTTAGAGGGTTGTTGGTCATAAGTCTAATTTTAGTGAGCCCCAGATCCTTCAACATTTCCGCAGCGATGTCGTACTCGCGGCCATCCGCGGGAAGTCCAAGAAGAAGATTAGCATCAAGTGTATCATGACCTTGGTCCTGCAGCGCGTAGGCCTGGATCTTAGAATACAGCCCTATGCCGCGCCCCTCTTGCCTCATGTACACCAGCGCTCCATTGCCCTCCTCTTGTATTCTCTTCAACGAAGCCTCTAGTTGAGGGCCACAGTCGCATTTCAATGAGCCAAACGCATCTCCTGTTAGGCATTCAGAATGAATTCTAACTAGAGGAGGCTTGTCGGAATCTGAAAGATCCCCTGTGTAAAGTGTGGCATGTTCTTTTCCGTCTGGTCCCACAAAGGCGCGAATTCTGAAATTCCCGTATTCTGTGGGAAGTTCGGCATCTGACTTGATCAGGTCTTCATTAGAGTCTATTTGTATCGTCATCCAATCGACACCCCTACGAAAGTAGGTTATGAAACGGTGTTTGGAAAATTCACATTCTCAGAACAGCCGTTCATATCTAAGATGCGGTTGTAATTCCCCGTGACCTACATGCCGAAGGCAAAAGAATCTCGCCTGGGGCCAAGGATCCGAGTCCTCAGGGATCTGCCGGTGAATCTCGACGGCGACTTCGTAGTTTACTGGATGACTGCGACGAGGCGGTACAGATACAATGCGGCCCTAGAAAGGGCAGTCGAAGTGGCACTGGAAATAAACAAACCACTACTTGTGGTCGAGGGAGTTTCTATCAGACATAGGTGGACATCTGAGCGCGTTGTCACATTTATGGTTCAAGGGCTGGTCGAGAACATAGAAACCTTCAGGGATCTTCCTGTGAGCTACCTGCCTTGGGTTGAAAACCACAAGGATTCGGGAGATGGCTTGCTAAGGAGGATCTCCGGAAGGGCTGCAGCTATGATTATCGACGACTATCCAACCTACCTGCCCCTCTGGGTCCAGAAGCGTGCTGCAAAAACCACCTCTGTTTGGCTGGAGGCGGTAGATTCAACGGGCATCTTACCTATGCAGATGTCAGAAAAGGAATTCTCAACAGCACATTCGTTCAGGAGGTTCATCCAGAAAAACCTCTTGAAAGCATTTGAATCGTCACCTAAGGAGAACCCGCTTGAAGGAGTCGAGAAAAATCTTGAGGTGGATGATGATCGTCTGGCTGAGATTCAGAAAGATACCAATTTCGACAGCACCCCATTGGAGTGGATGTGGAGGGTCGCCCAAGGTGGTTCGATTGGAAGGAATGCATTGGCTCCCCTTGATATTGACCATGAAGTCAGAGCAATCCGAACGAAAGTTGGAGGGTCCAGAGAAGCCAGAATACGCTTGGATTCGTTCCTGCGTACGAAATTGGGTCGATATGACGTCGGTAGGAACGACACTGATGATGGAGCAGCTAGCGGCCTTTCACCTTGGATACACTTTGGACACATCTCACCATATGAGATTCTGTACTCCATCCTTGAAAGGGAGGGTTGGACTCCCGGTGACTTGGATGAGGAATCTACCGGTCGAGGATCGAGAGCAGGGTGGTGGGGACTTTCTCCGGGCGCCGAAGCATTTGTCGATCAGTTGATCACATGGAGAGAGCTGGGGTATAACTTCGCCTTTCATCGAGAAGATCACTACTCGATTGATTCTATTCCAGAATGGGCGAGCAACACACTATCAGATCACACGGATGACAGGAGGCAATCGTACACTTTCGAGGAGATTGAAGCCGCTGAAACCGAAGACGAAGTGTGGAATGCGGCACAAAGACAATTGAAAGAAGAGGGCCTCATCCACAACTACCTCAGGATGCTTTGGGGGAAGCGTATCCTAGAGTGGGCTCCATCCCCCAGCGATGCTGCGGATTGGATGATCAAACTGAATGATAGATGGGCCCTTGATGGCAGAGACCCAAACAGCTACACCGGAATATTCTGGGTCATGGGCCGACATGACAGGCCATGGGGCCCCAAGAGACCGGTTTTTGGAAGTGTCAGGTATATGTCCTCTGCGAACACCAAGCGAAAATTGAAGCTTGATGGCTATCTTGAACAGTGGTCGGTAGACACCAGCGCATGGAGCGGAAAAAGATGAGCACTTACACGCACAGGACAGAAACAAAAGCCCCCATAAACACAGTCTTCAATTGGCATGAAAGGCGCGGGGCGTTTCACCGCTTGACACCTCCCTGGGAAATGGTGTTAGAAAAAAGGGCTGATCCGGACATACCAGCAGTAGGCTCGGAGAGGGTGATGAAATTCGTGATGGGTCCCGCTAAGATGACCTGGCACGCTAGGCACACGATTTACGACCCACCTCACTCATTTGGGGAAACCATGCTCAAAGGGCCTTTTTGGAAATGGGATCACGAACACATCTTCGAGGAGAAGGATGGAATAACGACCGTGATCGACCAGATAGACTACAAAGTTCCATTTGGGTTCCTCGGAGAGATCGTGGATAAGGTCCTCGGTGGACGCCTAGTAAAACAGAGGATCGACAGGATGTTCAAAGCTAGGGAGATCAGATTGCAAAGGGACCTTCAAGCGCATGGGAAATATAGATCCATGCCGAGGAAGAAAATATTGATTGCCGGTTCTAGTGGTCTCATCGGTACCCAGCTTGTCGCATTCTTAGACACCGGTGGACACGATGTTTACCGGTTGGTTAGGAGAAAGGTAGAGAAAGACTTCGAGATTGAATGGGATCCCGATAATGGAGTTATCAATGCAAGCGACATAGAGGGCTTTGATGCCGTAATACACCTAGGTGGAGAGGGGATCGGAGATAAGCGTTGGTCCAAGAAGAGAAAAGAAAAAATACTCACCTCAAGAACAGGAAGCACTGCTCTTCTCGCAAAAACTCTGTCTCAGATTGAAAATCCCCCAGAAGTTTTCATGGTAGCTAGTGCAGTTGGGTATTATGGGCACAGCCAAGAGGAGAACCTGACTGAAGACTCTGAATTGGGCTCAGGGTATCTCTCTGATGTCTGCTCAGCCTGGGAAAAATCAGCTCAACCTGCGGTTGATGCAGGCATCAGGACGATTTGGTTGAGAACCGGAATAGTGCTATCTGGAATCGGTGGGGCATTGGGAAAGATGCTACTTCCCTTCAAGATGAATGCAGGTGGTCCAGTGGCCTCCGGCAAACAATGGATGCCATGGATTTCGATGGATGATCAGATCTACTCTATGCATGAACTCCTGATGAATGAGAGCGCATCTGGCCCCTACAACCTCACTGCTCCCAATCCAGCGAGTCAGAAAGAGTTCGCCAAGACTCTTGGAAGGGTCCTCAATAGGCTGGCCATAGCCCCACTTCCAACCTTCGTGGTTCGAATATTGTTCGGAAAAATGGGGGTAACCCTACTCACAGAAGGGCAACATGTTATCCCTTCTCGGCTACAGGATATGGGGTACGAGTTCACTCATCCGGATCTTGAGGGGGCTCTACGTGACACCCTTGGGATGTGGAAAAAGGAATGAAGAACCCTTTTGACATACTGACATCAATCTTCATCGATAGGCCCAAGATATGCCTCTCAATCGGATTAATTGGGATACTCACGATCAGTTCGATGGCGATGTTCATTGAATTCGACAATTCGGAAGATGCCTTCTTCCCGGACAATGAAACTGTCAGATTACTGGACGAAGTCGAAGGCGAGTATCAGGCTAGTTTAGATTTCGTCAGAATAATCGCAAGAATGCCAGATGGGGGGTTAGACAGTTCTGATAACTGGGTACACCTTGCTGCACTGGAATCAATACTACTTGAAGACCAGAATCTTAGTGAGTATGCATATCCTTTGTTTGGCTCAGCACCCAACAATGGTCCGGCTAGCATCGCACTCTCATGGGAAAGACACAGTGACCCACTTGTGACTGAAGTTTGGTCCGACCCTATTGAAATTGCTCTGGGACAATTAGATTCATCCAATAGCCAAAATGAGACACAAGATGCCTTGGATTCATTGATTTTTGCGATGCAAAGAATACCCAGCCCAGCGGTTATTGACTCTGTTATGCTCAGAGGATGGGAACCTTCCGATCCTACAATCTGGTTAGACAGACTGGTATCGGGACAAAACTCAACTGGAATAATTGAAAGAACGATGTTATCGATCTCAACCATTGACCTTGGGGATGAGAATTTCAACAATACTCGCGATGCTTCGATGGCCAAACTAGGTGCCTTGGCTGGAATGCAGGAAGTCGACTACGCATCTGCACTCCGGAGTACTCTCCCTGTCGCAGACCATGGGGATTTGTCGTCAGCGGATGGACCAATGCTGATCTCGTTTGTGGTAACCACGGAATCTGATGCACACGGTGGTGTTGCATTGGGTGAAATCCAATCAAAGGTGAACACGTGGACAGGCTCGATTGAAGTTGAGATCTCCGAAACCGGTGATGAGACCTCTAGTGTGTTTTCATATTCCCAACTCCTGCTTGGTCAAAATGAGAACCTAGGACGTGAACTGGGGATTCTAAACTCGGTCTCATTGCTCATCCTGGGAACTATCCTTTGGTTTTCGTTCAGGAGCAAACGAGATACAGGTTATGTGTTGGGTTTGACTGTCTTAGGAATCGGTGCGACCTACGGGACCTCGGGTGCTCTGACGGCGATTGGGGTGCCGATGACGTTCAATGCCGCTATGAACTCAATTCCAGTTCTACTTCTAGCGATAGGTGTTGACTATGGCTTGCACGTAGTAAAGCGGGTTAGGGAGGAATACCAAGTAATCTCATCATCCACAGATAGGAGTGTGGAATCTGTGGGTGCAATGGACCAAACAAGCAGAAGGGCTGCAATACTCAGGGGCACAAAATTTACTTCCATCGCCTTATTAATCGCTATTTTCACTGACATGGTTGGATTCCTTTCGTTTAGGCTATCGAGTCAGGAATTTCTTGTGGTATTTGGGACAGTAATTGCGATTGGCTTGTTTTACATATACGTGCTAAGCATCACTGCCCTACCCGCTTTGATGGCACTATTCCCACCAAAGGACATGCCGATCAAGAAGACCGTAAAGATCGATGAAAGCTGGCTTTCGAAGAAGATTGGCGCATTGACAAGATTGCCCATAGGGGTTGTCTCCGTAGCAATCCTAGTTTCCCTGCCTGCAGTCATGGGAATTCAAAAGCTCGAAGTCGGATTCGATACACGAGATAACTTCGATGAAAGTGTGCCCGTAGTTTCTGACTTCATTCTGATCTCAGAGCAGTTCCAGAGTAGTCCCTCTCCGTTGTATGTCGTGCTTGATGGCGACGTAATCTCCCTCGAAGGCAGAGAGATGGTTGAGAAAGTGATACAGAAACTAAGGGAAGATGATCGTGTCGCATTAGTCACATCTGATCTGTGGTCTACATTAGAATCCGAGAGAGCATATGAACCTGAGCTCGATATGAAAATGCATCTAATTGATTCTGGTAGTCCTAGTGGATGGGAGGAGCTCTCCAATTGGCTTTTGAGCACTGATAAGGGACGAGAATTGAGCTCAGGTTTGTTTTCAAGTTCTGGTGATCAAACTGTAATTTCCTTTCAAGCCTCAACGTTGGACTGGACTGCTACAACTGTGTTCCAAGCTGACATGACGGAGAGTATTGACCAAGCTACCTATGGTTCTGCCTTTGAGGCGAGTCTTAGTGGAAGGTCATTGATACTAGCTCAAATCACAGCAGATGTAGCCGAAGCCGCAGTGGTTTCCACCAGTGTAGTGGCAGGCGTCATACTCTTGATGTTGTTAGTGATTCAAACCGGCAGGACTGGTGACCCCATGAGGGGGGTTAAGCGGGGTTTTGTGGCATGGCTTCCTTTGATGGCGGTAGTCGCGTGGGTCTTCGGAATTATGGGTTACACTGGGTTCCAACTCAATTCCCAGACTGTGACAATAGGAGCTCTCACACTGGGCTTGGGCGTAGATTACGCGATACATATTGCAACTAGGCTCGAGGAGGAGGCGGAGCATGATCCGCTGGCTGGTCCAGAGGTCTGGGTATCCAGGGCGGTTTCCACGACCGGTAGGGCCATGGGAGCCGCAGCTATCACAACCGCCGGCGGGTTCTCCGTACTGAATTTATCATCTCTTGTGCCTCTGCAACTCTTTGGACAGGCATTCGTGGTGGCCATAACGCTTGCCTTGATATCCAGCCTTTTCGTGCTAACCCCTTTGTATGCCAAACTCCTAGAGGGAGAAATTGCTTGATTCATGGGTTACAGCCTGGCTGGACGTCATCGACATGGTCCTCAGTGCTGCAGGCGCTAGCACCATGCTTGCCACAAGTGCTAGACCGATCATTACAGCGCAGAACAAGCCAAATGTGGAGAAGAAGCCCATGGAAGATTGCATGATCACCAAGAAGCCGGCGATGTCAGACAGAGCGCTTCCGACGAGCGCGAGTCCGGAGGCTCCCCCTACTGCTTTTATTGATGCAGAGGGGTTCGATGATTGCTCCATTTCTTCCCTGAACCTCTCTATGACGTGAATCACATAGTCAATCCCTACTCCGAGTGATATCGCCGCTATTGAAACAGTGATCATATTCAGCCCATAGCCAGTCAATTGAATCAATGCATAGAGCCAAACGATGACGACTGCAATTGGGATGGTTGTGATACATGAGAGTAGGAATGCAGTGCGGCCCCAAAGTAAGCTAGCGATCAACGAGAGGGGGAAAATAACTGGAATGTAATTCCATCCTATGATCCATGAGGATATCATCGTAAACGCGCCTGATGCAATTACTGAGTACACCAGATCCTTGATTTTGGGTCTGACCTTTGCCCTTTCTCTGATCCCACCATCCGGCCTGTAGCCCCACCATAAAGTTGCCATGCAAGCTATGAGCCCTAGGGCTAATGTTCCCTGCATCTGATCTTGCATTCCATCTGCAGCTACGAAGCGAACCACTGGATCGCCCGTAGGTATCGCCCAAGATATGGGATGCAATTCATCATTCAGAGCATCAGAAATCGAGGCTCTAACGTGAAGAGGGGTTGAGGATAAGTTAGCCAGAGGCTCCATGTCCAGAACTAATTGTTCCAATGCTGGCTCTATCAAGGGGAACTGTTCGGGGTCTGATAGTCCAAATCTCATGGACATTCGAACATAGTTGGGGGCACCCCCCTCCTTTGTCCGCCAATGGGCATTGGGATCCAGTTCATCTTCCGTCTGAATGAACTCCGTCACTAATGGGGCTGGTATCTCGGGGTACCCTCCACTCGCAGGGACGCCATAGTTTAGCACATACCCATATATGAAAATAAGACATTCACGATCGTCGAGCTCAGGTAGCCTGACTGACTTACCCTCAAATGGATTGTAGACAAATGATGTGTTGCAACCCACTCCTCCGTCCTCTAATGCCGGATCCCACCCCTTTTCTTGGTAGGGGGTGATATTCCATGCCATCGCGGCCTTCGTTCCAAGAACTATCTGGTCCAACCCCAGAAGTTCCACTTGGCCTGTTGGAGTTCTAGAGATCTGATCGGGGTCACCCTCACCATGCGAGTTTATGTTACGTCTCAATTCTTCTATCGCCTCCAACACCCGGGGGTTTGCGATGTCGCCTTCAACGAGAATGTACCCTGGCTCACCATCTGCAAATCTCTCGCTGGCAAGGTTGACTCCCCTAGCGAAATCGGATTCGGGATCAAGGAAATCATCGATTTGGAAATCACCTTCTAAGGCTGCCATAGGGCTTATCGCCATCACTGTCAGAATCAAAGTGATCCCTGCAACTAGAGGGGCCTTTTCAAACGAATAGGAAGTTGTATCAGACAGCCATTTGCTCGGGACCAGATGTACCAAATCTTTCTTTTCCTCCATCAATTTCCCCTTTCTATCTAAGTACCTGTCATAGTCCAATCTTAGCAATGGGACCCACAGCCCTGTAAGTACAAATGCCGAGAACACGCCGAGGCCTGCCTCTACGCCAAATGACCTCAATGCGGCTATATTCGATGACAAATTTGCCAGGAAGGCCACTATGGTTGTTAGGCTGGTTAGCATTATGGCTCTCCCGACCTTTGATATTGACATGTGAGCAGATAATAGGAGATCGGCGCCATTCCTTCTCTCCTCCTTGTACCTATGCAGGGCATGGAGGGAATCATCGATGCCAAGTGCTAGGACTAGGATCGGCAGTAGATTTGAGAACTGGGAGCGTGCAATTATCTGGTATCCTGTCCGGTCACCGATTATCCAAATCCATCCGATTGAACCTTGCATCCACAGCAATGCCAATGAGAGGCCGGCACCGACGATCAAGACGTCTGAAACTCGCCGAAGGCTCATCCACAGCAGGAAAACGACGACTACGCCCATGATACCAACAAGGAAGGAGCTCGAGAGTAATTCTCGGTTGATTTCTACATTCGGCCCCTCGCCCAGTAATACCGTAACAACTTGCTCATCTGTGGCCCTCAGCTCCTCCTCGATTGCAAGATATAACCATTCAACGGAGCAGGGTGCTAAGCCGCGCTGGGATTCCTGTTGGCATTGCTCCATGGTATATTCTATCGGGTCTGTTGAGAATGACAAGCCGTCCCTCTCAAAACCAAATTCAGGCCTAGCATCGATCCATGCAAAGGTCCAACCATTGTCCACCATTGCCTGCCTGTCCAAGTTCAATATCATCCAAACAGAGGTCGCTGTCCATCTTCCTGGGCCCCATTGATCAGCAATTATTGTGCCATCCTCCTGCAAAGTCCCACCATATGGGCCAATCACGGGGCTGGTTGGGTCAGGGAGGAAAGCTCGGTCGACAGAGAGGTATCGCAGAAACGATCCTCGTGTATGGTTTGCCATTCTGTGTGCGGCGAGATCAATGTGAGCTTGCGTCAATTCGGGATCATCGAAAGAAAGACATTCCAATACCCCGCAATCGGTCCAGTTGGTGGGTGCAAGTTCCCACTGCAGGGTGAAGGGGTTAATTCGATCGCGAGTGACGAGCGATCGGTTGTCCATGAATACTCGAAACTCATTCGGGAGATCTAACACCCCCCTCAGGGGTATCCCAGAAATGTCGGACGAGAAGTTGAGGTAGTACATCGAAACGTCGTGACTCTTCAAGATCTCGGCCTTCGAATCGACCTCTCTCAAAATCGACAAGTTCAGAACTCCGCCGATTGGATCCTTCAGCCCCCTTGATTCTCCGGGAAATGGCTCTATCATTGATATTCTCGATGGATCCTCGTCTATGTGGACGGGATCACGGACGAATATGCCGAATCCCCAGATATTGCCGGCGCCAGAGAACTCCTCCCTCATCACGTCATTGGCTTCTAATTCAGGAGAGTCCATGTTGTAGGCTTCTATGTCGATTGGAGTAAGTGATGACAAAAAGCCTGGGATCATGAACGCGGTGATTACGATTACTGCAGCGTGGACGCGTTTATTGTGGTTGATCATGGCATCCGCGATCTTAGAGAAGTCACGCACGGCCCACTAGCGCGGATCGACTCTTATGAGGAGTTGTAAGGATGTCAAAGGCCCTCTTCCCTGAGACGCTCAAGTACATCTTTCTGTGACTCTGTGAGGTCAGTGTTGTCCTCCAGGACGAACTCGATATCAAGGTCTGCTCCCCCGAAACTCATTTTTGGAATTCTCCTCCTATCGCCTATTTGTGTCCCAGCCTTCACGTCGATCCTGATTGAATCACCGGAGGGGGTGCGGATGTTGCATTTCCCACCCAGCATGAGTGTGCTGTAGGGTATCTTCACAGATTGGATAAGCCTTCCATCTTCCCAACGCCTTCCTTCCTTGGCGTCCACTCTTATCGTCAGTATGAGGTCTCCCGATTCTCCTCTAGGGTGGTCATGCCCCAAGCCTCTCATTCGAATTTTCTGACCGTGTTTCGACTTTGGTGGTATCTTGACGACTATTGTCGAGGTTCTCGATGTCACGCCTCTGCCATCACAGGTCGTGCATGAGCGCGTGGAGCCGAATGATGAGCCTTCACATTTCGTACATGTTCTGAGTCTTCTGTGGTCAAATTCTAGTTTGCATCCCATGTCAGCATCCGAGTAGTCCATATCAATACCTGAGGTTATGTCTGAGCCTCGATAGGCATCTCTTTGTTGTCGTCTGTTAACACTCTGGCTGCTGTTTTGTGGTCCTCCGAACATCTGAGAGAAAATATCTGGAATATCAAAGCCTGAAAACCTCGTGTTCCTTTGATTTGGGTTGCTGCTGAAGAAATCTTCCATCCTTCTGGATTCATCGTATTTCCGACGTGCATCCTTGGTGCCTATCGCGTCATAAGAGGATTGGATAGACTTGAATCTCTCCTCGGCGGCTTCATCACCGGGGTTCCTATCAGGATGATATTGTCTTGCGAGTTTCCTATACACACGTTTTATTTCCGCATCTGTGGCATCTCGGCCGACGCCGAGAACCTTGTAGGGGTCCTCAGACATAGAGTTCCTCTGTCTCTGTTTGTCTCTTGAATTCTCTCCAAGGCAAAGACGTGAAAACCACACGCTTTTCCGTTCGACTATGCCATTGAGTTGGGCTGTTTTCAGAAACTATGATGCACATGCCAAGGAAATCGGCGGGGATGTGACGGATTATCCTCGATTCTTCCTAATGCCTGAATCGTGCCATTCTGAATCTGATTCCAATGGGATGAACGTGATACGCTTAGGTCATCCCACTGACCACGTTGACCATGAGGTTGAATTGGTTGTCAGGCTGGGAGAAGGACTCAGGCCAGATCTAATGTGCGTGGGTTGTGATACCACCAATAGAACTCGACAGGGCCTAGCCAAACAAAATTCATGGCCTTGGCTGGAGGGAAAATCCTTCGTTGGATCTGCTGTTCTAGGGACATGGACTGAATATGACCCTAAACCCAAAAGAATCACTTTGTCAGTCAACGGTGAGCTAAGGCAAGACTCTAACACCGGCCTCATGGTTCACCCTGTGGATGTTCTGATCGGCACGCTAGCAAGTTGGTACGGGGCATCCCCGGGAGATTATCTATGGACAGGAACTCCCGTGGGAGTTGGAAAAATGGAGCCTGGTGACTTGATTGAATGCACAATGGAAAACACTGCCGGTTTAATGGTAAGCAAGATGATTGGTAGGTGTGTGATTTGACCCTACACAATGATAAGCAAGTGGTCGTAAGGTTTGTCTATGGACGTATCTCTTGAATTCGGACCTTCATTTACGATGGCAACTGCACACCTAAAACCCGGTGATTCAATCAAAGTTGAGCCGGGAGCAATGGTTTCGCAATCCATGGGTCTTGAGATGAAGACAGGGATGAGTGGAAAGGGGGGCGGCCTAGGTGGATTTCTGAAGAGCATGGCAAAGAGTGTTTTCGGAGGGGAATCGTTCTTTCTGAACACATTTACCGCAGGCTCCGGAGGGGGTTGGATCTCCGTGGCGCCATCATCTCCAGGGGACATCAAAACCCTGGATATCGAACCAGGGTCAAACATATTTATGCAGGGTGGAGCGTTTCTAGCCTCATCCCCCAATGTAAGTTATGATCTCAAGTTCCAGGGAGCTAAGTCCCTCTTTTCGAGAGAGAGCATGTTCTTCCTGAGAGCCTTCTCAGAAGAGGGTCCAGGGCAGATTTTGTATTCTGCGTATGGTGCTATCAAAGAGATTGATGTCACTCCCTCGACCCCATTGAAAGTTGACAATGGTCACTTGGTCGCTTTTACTGACGGCGTGCAGTACGACGTTGTCCCGTCCGGCGGCCTGAAGACCTCTCTTTTTGGAGGGGAGGCTTTGGTGTTGCAGATACAGGGATCTGGCAAGGTCTGGATCCAGACGAGGAACATCGAGGCATTCGCATCATCGATTATTCCATTCCTACCGGACAAAAGCAACTAGCGTTGATTAACATTAATACTCTCGGAGAAAATTCTGGGAAGAACAGGCTTCAATGTGGCAACTATGGCAAAGATGCATGCGGTGACGAGGGCTATCATTGAACCACTGCCAGTATTCATTTCAGCTGAGAGGTACAAGCCGATCAACACAGATGTTAATCCAAAGAACTGGGTCCACAGCAAGCAAGATCTGAAGCTTCTGCCGACTAACTGTGCGGTCGCTGCTGGTGTGACTAACAGAGCCGTGACGAGAAGCGTTCCCACAACCTGAACCATCATGACCACAACTGATGCTGTAATGACACTGAACAACAGTCCTACGGCTCTAACTGGAATACCTTGAATCAAGGCGGCAAGGGGATCGACGCTTATCGCGAGTAGGGGTTGTGATATCACCCCTAACACAAACAGCGAAACTATGCCTACTGTTGTAATAAAATTCAGATCACTACTGTCGATTAGAAGCAGGTTTCCGAATAGGTATCCCTCGATATCTGTCGTTATCCCGCCACCTGATAATCTCAACACAACGAGGCCAAAAGCGAGCATGCCTGTCAAGAATATCGCTATAGATGCGTCGCCAGTCAATATTTCTCTTGATTGTAACTCGTAAATCATAATGGATGCGATCATGCTGAAAAATAGGGCGTAGTACATAGGGGAAGTGGCACCGAGAACTATTCCCACAGCTATTCCGCCAAACGAAACGTGAGCCAAGCCATCCCCGATCAGTGATAAATTTCGGATTAGGAGAAAGGAACCCAAAAAGCCCGCTACCACCGTGACAATTACTGATGCCAACAAAGCTCTCTGGAACATTTTCATCGTGAAGAAGTACGGAAAAACCTCTCCAGGTGCGTATTTTCCGAATATAACTAGGTAAGGCGAAATCAAGTCTAACATCACCACCCCAATTCCCGCGAAATCGAAAAATTGCACCATTCATCCCCCTCCTAAATTAATTCAATCTTGGTGTACATGTTCGATTCCCCTCAGACTGGCGAGCTTTCCAAGATCCGGAAGCTTGCTTGTAGGACCGTCGAATCTTATTGTTTCCTCCAAAAATACAATTCTGTGGGCAGTTTGGCTAATCGCGGTAAGATCATGAGATACCATGATGATTGTTTTTCCTTCCTCGTGGCATAGATTGTCTAGTAGCTTAAGCAAAGAATTTCTTGATTCTCGGTCTATCCCGACGAGGGGTTCGTCCAATAGTATGAGATCAGCTTCTGTGGCGAGAGCTCTTGCGATCACCGCTCTCTGCCTCTGACCTCCTGAAAGTCTTGCAATCTCCGTGTTTTGAACATTCTCTAAACCAGTCATCAGTATTGCCTGAGTCGTTCTATTCCGTCTATTCTGACTGTCAAAATCATAAAGATTTCCAGAGTGAAGAGTTCCTAATCTAACGAGCTCCCTAACAGTCAACCTAAGATTCCTGGGCAAGTACGACGCGGCCTGAGAGACCCATCCGATCTTTTGATGTAGTTCCCTTGACAAGGGTGGATGGCCGTAGATTCTGACCGTCCCAGAATTGGACTTAAGCAGCCCGAGGACGGCCAGCAGGAATGTGGATTTCCCGGAACCATTTGGGCCTACAATTCCTAGGAACTCTCCTTCGTCTACCGTCAGACATACATCCTTGATTACTACCTTTCCAGATCGAATGACAGACAAATCACAGACGTCGAGTACCAATCCAGCCATGCCATCACCCGGAGTTCCATGTCTCTACTCAGGAAGAAGGTATCGGGCAGGTTGGATATAGCCTAATTTTGAAACTTGGCTCTGAGGTAGCTATAGCCTAGGTTCAAAACAAGTACGCCAAAAACAATTGCTGAGAATGCGATTGGTAGGAAGTCAACTGCGTGCATTTTTCACCCCTCCATACCAATTCATCCGAAAGGTTGCCAATTAACAACCAATACCCGAAATCATATTCTGGACATTCTTATTCATCATTGAGATGTAGTCATCATCGCTGTCACTGGGCCTCATTTCCATTGTGTAGAGGATCTTGATCTGGACTCCTGTTTCTTCCACTATGCTCTGGACCGCAGTCTGGTCAGTAAATTCCTCGACGTAAAGAACAGTTATCCCCTCTTCCTTAATGTGATCTATGACTTCTGCAACCTCGGCAGGTGAAGGTTCTCCTTCTGGATCCAAGCCGTGAACGGTCATGATGTCCACACCATACCTCTTGGAGATGTATGAGTAGGCATTATGGTTTGCGACAAAGGAGGGGTTCAGACCTGCTGCCACACATGTTCCTTGGTCTCCGAATGCGTCTACGAACTCTGTGTGCAGTTGAACGAGTTCCATTGAATATGCAGCCGCATTGGTTGCGAAAATCTCTGCACCCTCTGGGAAAGTCATGGTAAGTTTCTCTTTGACTAGGTTCAGCTGTTCGTTGAAGGAAAGTGGGTCAAGCCAGCTGTGCGGATCGTAGTCGAATGCTTCCTCATCTTCCCCCGCTTCAATCTCGCTCTCCCCCTCATCTCCGTGGTCATCGCCGTGACCACCATGATCATGGTCGTGGGAACCGGATGATTCCTCAGCAATAGGTTCTACATCTGCGCCAGCTGAGTCTTGGAGGTAGTGCATGTCCCTCTCGAACTCGTATGGGCTGTGAGCCGTGAAGACTGCGAACCCTGCCATGCCTTGCGTGTCCATGGTCCAGGATGAGTCGTCGCCTAGTCCTACGTGAAGCTCGAAGCAGCTTCCATTCTCAGCGATAGGGGTCATGGTACCTCCGTCCTCGAGTATGATGCAGGAGTCTCCTTCGATCATATCTCCCGCCGAGCCCTCTAGCGAGTGCATAATTGGTTCATTTGGTGACTGGGTGGGTATCACGACTACTCTCATAGAAGGATCCGCGTAGACCAACGTTCCGTCCTCTCCAGCGACTGCCTGCATGTTCCAATTGTGCGTGCTGTCGCTTAATTCAAAGATACCAGCCCACTCAAAGGGCGCGGCTGGCTCAGTGAGGATGAAGAAATCTATATCGTTTGGGAATGCAAAGCCATAGTCTCCCTCTTCTTCTATGTGGATTGAGAGGTATCCCGTGTGGTGCTCCTCGTCGCCGTGGCCGCCTGGTCCACTGTTAGCCGCCGTCCACATGAGACCGGCTCCCGTACAATCTGCCTCGTTGTCGAGGGTCTGGTTGATTGTATGAGTGCTCATGTCGTAGCAGACCATGTCCTCTGGGAAGGATAGAGTGTGAACTACGCGGTCGGCATGGATTTCGGGGAGACCGTGGTCATGATCTTCATGCTCCATCCAAACGTGGCCTGCGTTTGCACACTCCTCTTCGGTTGACTCGTAGTTTTCATGGGTAGTTGTGTTGTGACACATGTCACCTTCATGATCGTCATGGCCTTCTCCCTCGGTCCACATGTGGCCTGCGCTTGCACAGTCCTCTTCGGTTGACTCGTAGTTTTCATGGGTATCCGGGTTGTGACAGAAGCCCTCATCGTGACCATCGTGGTCGTCGTGTCCATCTTCATCGCCGTGGTCGTCGTGGCCATCTCCGTGGTGGTGATGATGGGCATGCCCGCCCAACATCTTCAGGGCTGCCATGTTGAAATCTTCCTCGTGATCTGACTCAAACTCTAAAACATGCTCTCCTTTTTCCATGTGGAACACCTGAATAGTGGTTTCAGCAGGGCACTCAGAGGGGTTGGTGAATTCCTTCTCTGGTTCTGCATGACCGTGTTCTTCATGGTCGTCATGGTCGTCATGGTTGTCAT
>DAZE01000009.1 GCA_002507175.1 Euryarchaeota archaeon UBA558 | reverse complement strand
AGGGGGATGTCCAAATCACTGTTTTCAACTAGGCGCTGGAGTGTGTCTGAAAGTTCCACAGGGGTTGGGTTGCTCAATGCCGAGATGAGGATGGGGTAGGTGTTATTCATTGCAATCGGGCCTGATATGCAGTACCGACTTGCTGCTTCCTCCTCACAACCCGTATTTTCAGTGTGAAGGAATTGCAAACCTCCATTTTCGGTTGAAGGTGTGAAGAACGGATTCCCTAACTCGATCTCATTGCCCAAAATGTCGCTCAATGACTCAGAAATCTGCTCCATAGGCAAACCATCCAAGAGTCTCTCAAGGCCTATATCTGTCTCTTCATCCAAGAGTCTGAACCCATCCGCGGTTATCCATGGCATCTCTACTCCGTCTTGTTCTAGATCCACAGACCATGCCTCAAGTGTCGACGCATCCAGATGGTAGAGTGAGATGTCCAAACCGAATCTGGCTCTATTTGTGTCCTTGGCATCTACGATTAGCTCGATCGATACCCCTGGCAGTTCTGCTGAAGTTAGGTCTACCGTCTCAGTATCGTCCTGCAGATGTTGGATACTGGTATCCAAACTGAGGGAGGATGGGTTGGGGGTATCGATGTCATTGGTCCTGTCCATGCTAACAACCGCGAACCTCTGAGTAAGTCCCCCCAAGGTTGATCTGGTGGCAAGCGAGGTTCCTTGTCGAGAGGTGAAACTCTCCGAATACTCAGGAGGGATCAAGGACATCTCCATCGACTGGCCCTCTTCGACGATCAGCTCGAATACCAAGTCAACCTTCGCCCCCATCACCAGCAACCCAATCAAAGTCCTGTCCAAGTCCCCGCGGGTATCATCCATTCCAATCGAGGAGGCGTTAATTGTCACGGATAATGCCGACCTGATACAAATTGGGGGATGGAACGGGTTGTTCCCCCTCTCCAGAACCTCGTCCGCAGAATCGCTCGATGCGTCGGCAGTACAGGTTATGTCTTCGTTTAATGTTCTGGGGACGTCGCTGACGGTGTTCGTCACAGGGATGCCTATTGATTGGAAGTTTTCCCCCAACACGTTCATCACCATCTCATCTACCTGTGAAAACATCCTCTCACTTACCGTCTCGCCATTGCCTGTTTGTTCATCGAAGAAGTTCCTGATGTGATCGGCTGGTATTCCATCTTGTTCGGTCGAATCCCCCTCGAGATCAATTTGTTGTAGCCCGAGTTGGTCTCTTTCTAGCTCATGCAACGCGACAAAGACCTCTATGCTAATCTGTTCCGCACTTTCCATCTTGAGTATGACTGAAATCTTGGACCAGTGATCGCCTGAGGTTTGGTCCAACGCAGAGTCGTAATCATCACAGATTCCACCCGGCGTGGAATTTGTGTCGCACACCGAATTCTCAACCTCAGGGGATCCGGGAGGGGGGTCTGCGCTAACAACCGAGAAGGAGATCATGAAAACCATGAAAATCGGAATTAGTTTTCCGCTCACGACCCTACTGGGTCGGGTGACCGTCTTTATCATCACGCCTTTACGGGTCACCATGCGGAGGCTCAGCCCAAAGGAATCTCTCGACCATAGATTGAGGTCTCTAGCCTCGGATATCGATTCACTGAAGTCCAGGGAGATGCCTAACGATGTCCCCTCAAAGTGGGAAAAATTTGATGATGTCGCCATCATACCTAACAAGTCCTTCAGAGATGGATATTGGGATGAGGTTCCAAGCGATGTGCTATGGAGGGAGGTAGCGATCGCAATTGGTGTTCAGCGCCTATACCGCAAAGGGGAGGTTGATGGTCCAAAGAGGAAGCCCGAAATCGAGTTGCTGACTGGCTCCTCGAGAGGATCCTGGGTAATTCGCAAGGAGAACGGCATTCGATATGGATACGACATAACCAACTGCATGTGGAGTGCAGGTAACGTGAATGAGAGGAGGAGGATGGGGGAAGTCGCCAAGCCGGGGGAGACTGTTCTCGATTTGTTCGCAGGAATAGGGTATTACACCTTGCCGATCTTGAAGTCATCCAGTGGCATTAATGTGATTGCTTGCGAGTGGAATCAGGCCTCGATTGAATCCCTGCGTTGGAACCTGTCTGAGAATGGTCTCGAACATCAATGTAATGTAATAGAAGGTGACTGCACGAAGACGGTTCCAAAGTTATCATTACAAGTTGACAGGGCTGTACTTGGACTTCTACCAGATTCCACATTTGCTATACCCACTGCCATTGAGGCCTTTGGTCCCAAGGGGGGTATGCTACACCTACACGCACTTTCCAGTTCGAAAGATTATGATTCTCAGTCTGAGGAAATAGAGAGAAAGATCCTAGATTGTTCTCGAGAATTTACAATTGGAAGTTTGGATGTCGTGCGAGTAAAGAGTTATGCTCCTAAATGGGATCACGTAGTTTATGACATTGTCTTGGAAGGGCGAGAGGCCTCTATGACACAGGGGGAATGACCTTTATGTCAGATTGGCTAATTGATGCTTCAAGAGAGTACAACCTGCAATCCCTCGAACAGAGGGACTCCTACGCAGGCGTTGTTTTCATTCCCGTCGGAACCCTCTCACAAGTTCTCGATTGGTCGTTCCAATCCCTCCCGGATGAGATTCTTGTAGGCTTGGACATCGATACATCGAAGGCCTTTGACAGAGAATTGATATCCAAATACACTGGATCGATGTTTGAACCATCTCTCTTCGCTGGCCAAGGCATGTTTGTCGGTGAGCCACATCTAGTCAATCGTGGTGACTCATACGAAGTACATCATGTTCCAGAGGAATGGGTAGATGGCCTCTTCTCTGAGGACCGTGGGCCGAGAGGAGGGCGGTTCACCCATTGGCTACATACTCACCCCAACGCACCAGCCATCCCAAGCGAAGCCGATGCTGAAGCAGCGCAATTCACGGACGGGGTCGACATGATCCTCGGGGTCTGGTTCTCCCCTGAGGGTTCTGCACCATGGTACGAGGATGCTGAAGGGACAAGGAGACCCCTGACTGATATACCGACCTTCTCGGAGAGGCGAGTTCTCGGCGTCGCCAGCACAGGACACCTGATTCACGGAGTCGAGTTGATCGCTTTCCACAAACGAGGTTTCGGGGTCAACGTTGTAATTTGCCACAACGATGGATTTCCGATCGAATAGGTTGGCCTATCTCAGTGTGTTTTCGATCTCCCCCTTGGAGTGGGACCTGGCCGACCATGCCAGAAAGGCGAAAAAAACAATGATGTCGCAACCACGGCGACTAGAGGGCTTTCCGTGTGATAACGAGAAGTAAAAAATGCCATAACTTGTCGGTCAGTATAGAATATTAAACAAATAGAAATTGGGAAAAAATAATGAAAAAAAGTCACATCTTGAAGATGTTCTCCCTGTAGTACTCCAATTCTGAAATTGATCCCCGTATGTCCTCGAGAGCCTTGTGGTTCGGAGGTTTCAGATGCCTTGGGAGGTCAGGGTACCACCTCCTTACCATCTCCTTGAATGAGGAAACGTCGACGATGCGATAAGACAGGAATTCGTCGAGTCTCGGCATCTCCCTCCTTATGAACCGGCGATCATGATGAACCGAGGACCCAGCCAGAGGCAGGTTCGGAGGACAATGCTCCTTCAAGAAATTCAAGGTCATTTCCTCAGCTTCTAAGACGCTTACCCCTTCATTACGCACCCTGTCAACCAACCCGGAAGCAGTATGCGTCCTTGTATTCCATTCGTCCATGTTATCAAGCCTGGAGACGTCGTTTGGAGTTATTGCGAAAACTGGGCCCTCTTCAACGATCGACAGGTCAGCCTCTGTCACTATTGTGGCTATCTCAATGATGCAATCCCCTTCATCAGGATGCAATCCAGTCATCTCTAGATCGATCCACACAAGGCGCCTTTCTCTCATAATCACACTGTGATGAAGGAGTCACATAGCCATTGGCTTTTGGCAACCAATCATAACCTAGGTCTACTGGGTCGCGTTGTGTCTAACGTCGGCTATATCGAGATCCTGCGAAACAATTCTCCATTCAGGAGGCTTTTCGCTGCTAACATGATCTCATTCATCGGTGACTGGTTCACAATCATATCCATGTTCCTGATCGCCGGCGAGGTCAGTGATGACTCCCCCTTGGCGATAGCAGGGGTGCTCGCAGTCAGGAGCCTGACTCACGCCCCACTCGAGCCCCTGACTGGCATGTTGGCAGACAGGTACTCGAGAAAGGGGTTGATGGTATTGGCAAATGGAGGATCATTTGTGATTCTTGTCGGATTCCTCACGTTTGACCTACTCGGTAGCCTATGGTCGGTGTATGCCCTCACATCTGTGTTGGTCCTTGCGAGGGTCCTCTTTGATCCGGCTGAGTACGCCTATCTCCCCAACATATGCAACGAAGACGAGCTATTGACTGCAAACGCGATGGGGAGTGCTGGATGGTCGGTCTCTTTGGGAATTGGAGCTGGTTTAGGTGGTTTGACCATCTCTGAGCTAGGTGTCTACGAGGCCCTTTGGATTGACACGCTGACCTTTCTAGTGTCAGCACTGATATTCGCGAGCTTACCGCCAGGGGGACCTGAGAAGGACAAGAGCCGAGAAGGTGGGATCAAAATGGCCCTTCGTGAGATTGGAGACGGTTGGATTCACATCAAGGACAATGCGCCAATTAGGAGGGTAGTCTTTGCAAAAGCGATGTGGGCTGCTGGAGGAGGTGCCCAAGTGTTCCTGTTGATCCTGATAGGGATGGAAGCAGGATTCGGGTCTGTAGCTGCAGGATCGATCGGTATCCTGTACATGGCTCGTGGTTTCGGATCCGGGACTGGACCGGTCATCGGGAGACGCCTGATGCGATCAGACAAGCTCAAGCCGTCCCTACTGGGATGGTCGATATTCTTTGCAGGGGTCTTCTACCTCGCGATATCGGCTGTCGATTGGAGTTGGGTGATCCTCCTCCTGGTATTCATATCCCATGGCAGCAGCGGCATCAACTGGGTCATGAGCACTACCCTGCTACAGGAGCGGACCGATGACGAATGGCGGGGTAGAGTCGCCGGAACGGACTACCTCCTATTGACCTCTATGATGGGTTTCTCTGCTCTTGCTGCTGGCTTGATCCTTGAAGGTGATTACCTGACACTGAGGGAGACGATTGCCCTGACCGCCATCATCCAGATTGGGATGGGGGGGATCTGGCTGGTCTTCGCGACCCCCAGGGAGAGGTTGATGCTCAACTAACCGATCCTAGGCTTTCGATGGAAACACTTCCGCCCATGCCCGAATGGACGTCACAGTAGTAGTAGAGCGAACTAGGTGCATCCAAGGGGACTGTGAATGACAGAATGCTCCCAGTGGTGCTCATGCCGGAGGTGTATTCGTTGCCTTCAGAGCTTGTCCCAATCTTGAATGGATGATAGGCCAGCGTGGAGGAGCTAAGATCGAAGTTGTATGTGAATCCACGATAAAGTACTATTGTTCCTTGTTGGATCCCATTTACGTAATAGTCCATACTCGATACGGTAACAGTCATTTCCATTACAACAGGCATGGATCCGGCTGGGCCTTGGGGGCCCTGTGCCCCATCTGCCCCATCTGCCCC
>DAZE01000006.1 GCA_002507175.1 Euryarchaeota archaeon UBA558 | reverse complement strand
GAAGAAGGGCAAGAAGGCACCACCCCCGAAGGGTAGGCCCAAGGGACTCCCCAAGGCCAGACCGAAGCGAAGAAGGCGACTACGACTCAGAATGAAGTCCAAGACCATCGCGGAGGAAGAAGACTCCTACACCGACAGGATAGGATGGAACGCATCCATCGGGACAGTGCTCGAGGACAACGAGGAAATCGTCGAGGAGCCAAAGACCATCACCCATCAATGCTCCATGTGCGGGTCGATGATGACTATCCCCAAGCCCAAGAGGGAGCGGTACAGGATCGTCTGCTCATACCCTCAATGCGGCCACTCAGACACCGTCGGCATCTGATCGAACCTACACCTCAGAGCAAGGTGAGAACTCTCTTTGATGCCGCAACCACGAGGACAGCAGATAGGATCAGGCTGACCCCCCGCTCGCTCGCGGTTTTGGAACCATACTTCGATCCGAGCCACCCTCCTGCGAACACCGCCGCAGCGAACGGGGCAATTGTCCAACCCTCCAAGGCCAGTCCACTGGTGGTCACGGATCCAAGAATGCCAGCCAGGCTGTTTAGCCAGATGAAAAGGGCTGATGTGGCAGCCGCCTCCTTAGGTGTTCCCAAAGAGGAGACGATCAGGAGGGGGGAAAGGAGGACCCCTCCACCGATCCCCACTACTCCGCTCACAAGGCCGATCCCCATCCCCATCAAAGTGCATGGCAGGAACCCGATACCTCCACTACCACCACGTGTCTCCATCCCTGTTGGCATCACTAGCCTAACTGCGGCCAACAGCAGCACCACGGAAAGGACACTGTCATAGGGCGCGCCATCGATGGCGAGGTAGCCGCCCAGGAAGGCGAATGGAACCCCTCCCAACACGAATGGGGCACTGAGCTTGATGACATGGTGACCCTCTTTCCTGAAGTGATAGAATGCGATGGCGGAGACTACCAGGTTCAATGACCAGGCATGCTGCTTCAGCCATGCAGATTCCATGGTGGCGATTGTCGCTAGCGACATGACGGCCAGATACCCCGAGGCCCCGCCATGGCCCACAGACGAGTACAGCGTCGCGACGACAAGAAGGGCGAATGATACCAATGCCACTTCCATGCCTATCAATGACCCCACCACGCAGTGTAGGTTGCTCCATGGCAGGTGGTTTAACCCATCCGCGACCTTCGTTTGCTATGAGGGAAACCGACTTCAATCATCGACAATCTCGTGGGGGCGTGGAGCACGGTGTGTACCTTGACAGGGCCTTGGAGCTGGCGATGAGACACCCGCTGCGGAGATCGTCCCATGACGTCGACCTCGATTCTGCGAGGAACCGCGTGCTATCCCATTCCCTTGAGTCGCTGGTCGACGACCCGAGGTTCGACAATTCCGCCATGGACGGCTTCGCCGTGAGGGCCTCTGACTGCATCACCCCGAAGGTCGAGCTGAGCATCGTCGGAACCAGCCAAGCCGGAGGGGATCCACCCCCTGGGATCAGCGCCGGTGAGGCATGCAGGATCATGACAGGGGCCCCGCTACCCGAGGGGTCGGATGCGATCGTCATGGTCGAGGACACCGAGGTCCGCGGAGATAGGGTAACGATCAATGGCCCTGCGAGGATGGGCTACATCAGGAAAAGGGCGGAGAACCTTTCCATCGGGCAGGAGGCACTCCCAACAGGCGCCCTCCTTTCACCGGCGTGCATAGCCCTGGCTGGGACCATGGGGCATGGGGTCGTCAGGGTCATCCAGAAGCCGAGGATCGCCATCCTGTCCACGGGCGACGAGTTGGTCCAGCCAGGGGTCAGGCTTGAGGCGGGGCAAATCTACGAGTCGAACTCCCACGCACTCGCATCACTGGTCGAGGCCATGGGGTGCGAGGCCGTGAGACACGAGTCCGCCAACGACTCCCTTGACGAGCTGAGGGACACGCTCGACACCCTCGCAGGCTGTGATGCCATTTTGACCAGCGGAGGCGTCAGCATGGGCGATTGGGACCTCGTTCGCAGGATCATGGAGGAGGAGGGGGAGATCTCCTTCTGGAGGGTGAGGCTCAGGCCCGGAGGCCCACCACTCTTCGGGACATGGAGGGGAACCCCCCTCTTCGGCCTCCCCGGCAACCCCGTGAGCAGCCTCGTGGTCTTCCACGTCCTCGTTGCGCCGTGGATCGCGAAGTCCCTAGGGTACCACGAGGAGATGGGCCCGAGGCTCAGTCGGAGGGTCTCGGTCACCCTCGAGGAGGACATCCTAGGGGCGCCCGGAAAGCTCTGCATGAGGAGAATCAGGATAAGATCTGAGGACGGTCGTTTGCTCGCCACCACGCACACCCATCAGGGCAGCGGCAACATGCACAGCATGGTCGCCCACAACGGCCTCACGCTCCTCCCCCCGGATACCGACGGCAGGAGGGGCGACATCATTGAGGCGATGTGGATTCTCTAGATGTTGTTCCAGCAGGTACCACCGTTGTCATCCGAGTTGGTTCCATCTGGACAGATCGTGTTTGCCCATGTTACCCCCAAATGAGAAATATCAGTTAGATCAGCCCCATTGAGATCTGAGTCCACGAAATCCACATTACGGAGGGAGGCGCTTCTGAAATCGACTCCCTGTAAGTTAGTATCAATGATATTTACATAATTGAAACTCGTGTGCGAAAAATCGACACGCTGTAAGTCCGTATTACGGAAAGAGACATCAAACACATGAGCGTCTGAAAAATTCGCCCCAGAAAAATTACCATGTCGCCAATGAATGAAACTCATATCAAGGGTCCGAAAATCAGCATTGCGGAACTGACTATAAAACATAATAGTGGGAAAGCCCGAAGGATCGGGGTCGCCTCTCAGTTCATCATTAATGACAGCGCGGTTGCTCTCAGCCGTCTGCTGCCATTCGTGTACATCGATCTGTAGCTGGAGGACCTGGGTCGCGTTCTCTCCAAGCATGACGTGGAGGGCGGCTATCGTCTCGTTCATCGCCTCGGCGAGCTCGAGCGTCTGGTTGGCGAACTCCTGCGATTCGCTGAGCAAGGCAAGCAGCGCGTCCCGCTGCTCCTCCATCAGGGGTATGCTGGCCTCGAGGCCCGCCACGTTGGCCTCGAGGCCCGCGATGGTGGCCTCGAGCTCCGAGATCGCCAGGTCCCTTTCCGCGATGGTCTGGGTGAGCTCTGTGTTCTGGGTGTCTAGGTCCTCGATCCGGGTGTCTAGGTCCGAGGTGTCCTCGCTGGTGCACCCAGCGAGGGCGGCGGTCATCATCAGTATCACAAGCAAGGCGGAACGGGTCTTCTGCATGCGTTTTGACACGGGTCATTCTCGATAAACGTTCTCCGGATGGTCACCCAAGGGCACTCAGCCCAAAGGCATCGTCAATGCGTTGAACGACCTCCTCGCCCAGTACGGCGCAGCCCTCGGGCGATGGGTGGTAGCCATCTGGGTCGTACAGGTGCTCCTCGACACCCGTGCCGATCAGGGCCCCGTCCACGAAGACCATGCGAGGCTCAGAATCGTCGAGGCGCTGGAGGCGCTCGCGCAGGAGGTCGACCTCCCCCCCGCAGTCCGCATACTCATCGGCATACTCCATCGGGCGCATGTAACCCACCCATGCGACGTATGCGCCGTCGTCGAGGATACGGCGTACCAGATCGGGGATGGCGCCATCGCTGCCGTTCTCAGAGATCAGTAGGTCGATCACCCCCCAACAGTCGTCACCGCAAACACAGCCCTCCAGGTCGTTCCCACCTCCATTCGCGATGACGAGGATGTGACCCTCGTCGACATAGGTGTCCGCGATCCCATGGCGATCAAGCATGGAGGCCCCGCCACTCGCGAGCATGTCGACCTCCAGGCCCAGCCTCTCCCCGGCGACCGTGCCGACATCGGCGTCCGGGGCGTGGTAGTCAAGGAGGCTGTCCCCGATCACAAGGATATCCCCATCAAGGTCTGGTTCCCCGACCTCGATGCACCCTACGGCCATCGAGCCGATCAGCAACATGGATAGGGTGATTGGATTCAGGCCCCTCACAGCGCCCCCCGACCGAGGGCACCGATAAGCATTGTCAAGAGAAGGCTGACCGACTTACTCCCCGCCAGGCTCCTCGATATTACCTGAGAGCATCAGCCCGCCCAGTGCGATGTAGAGCAGCATGGTCAGCGGGAAGACGAGCTGGAGTTCAGCCTGCTCCCCATCCTGTATCAGGGGTAGCAGTGTGTTCACAAATCCGATTGGCATCAGCATGAAGAACATGCCCTCGGTCATGTTCGCAGGCATCTTCAGACCTACGTGGGCTAGGCCCATGCTGATCATCCCCAAGCCCCATACGACGGGTGTCAACGCCCATATCCCATTGCCGGCGTTGTATACGGTCACGGCCACTGCCTCACGCGCCGCGTCGCTTTCGAACACAGCGCTGGTGTCCGTCATGGTCAAGATCACAGCCACCTGGGCTCCTAGACCCGCTAGGAAGAGCCCAAAGGTGCCGAAGATGAAAAGGTCTGCCATGTTGAGAAGTTGGGTCGAGCACCGATTAGCACCCTTCTTCATGTCCATGGAAAGGAGGTGGAGTCCTGCAAACGTCAGAGACATGCCGAGGATGCCCCCTACGGCAAGCATGAGCAAGCCCCTGTCGTCTAAGAGGTTCACAGCTTCCATGCCAACCTCGTTTGTGATCGGCCATCGGAAGAAGGCACCCAAGAATAATACCGGTCCAGCAACAAGCATGATAGATGTGAGGTTCCTACTCATGATACGCAAACTGCACTCAGGCATTTAATCATCATGCAACTCGCGGAATGGAGGCCGATATTTCCTAGGTCCACGTCGTTTTAGAGGCCAGTAGAGACGTTCTTTCAGGACTCCACCTGGCATTCTGGGCACATGTCCAGGCGTCTGCCTGAGACCCTGATCCGAATGATTGTGGCCCCACAGACGTGGCAATCCCTCCCAACCCTGCAGAATGCCGAGTGCCTGTACGATCGCCGTCGCTCACCCATCTCCTTCCGCTTCAAAGCAAGCCCGTCACTCACGGTCAGCCCGTTGCTCTCATACGACCTGATGCTGATGCTTTTCGTTAGCGATCCCCACTTGGTGATGTTCTCTGAGTCCAGATCCTTAGGCCTCGTTTTGGGATGCACACCAGCCTGATGAAGTATCTCGCTTCTCAGGTAGTTTCCTAGGCCGGCCACGAACGACTGGTCTAGCATCAGCGATGCAGCGCTCCTAGCGTTGAACCGAGGGCTCTCTAATCTGTTCTTGATCACATCCGAGGTTGTTGTTTTGTCCAGTACGTCGGGGCCCAGTTTGGCGATGTATGGGTGGGCCTCCTCGTCCCTCGTGGGGACGACCTCGACGTCCGTTGCAGACCATAGCCTCACTGCATAGCCCTTCGAGATGAATTCGGCCCTGAGCGACCTGTTCCATCTTACCTTGGTGGTGACCCTGTTGACCGTCCATCTTCCATACAACTGGCTGTGGCTGTATAGGGTCAGCCCGTTGTCGAACCGTATCAGGAGGGCTTTGCCACGGGATGTGACTGACTCAACGTTCGCATTCCCGATGACTTCACCAAACTCTGAGATTGGGGGGTAAGGTAGTCTGACCGATGTCAGTGTGCTTCCAACGAGCCTGCGCGCGACTTTGTCCGCAGCCCGCCTGATCTCGGGCCCCTCCGGCATCAGACCGCCTCACTTTCACGATGCCGTCCTTCCAGTCCAGTCGTTCGTTGCATCCGGCCATTTGCGATCGCAGCGTCTGTAAAGAGGTCGAGGAAGGCATCCACGGTGTGCTTGATCGGGTCGGAGTACCCCCCTCCCATGAAGATGACACAGGGCAGCCTTTGGTCTACCACGTGCGATAGGACCATTTGGTTTCGAAGCCTCATCCCAGACCTCGATACTTTGAGTTTCCCCAGAGCATCGCTTGCAAGAGCGTCGACGCCGGCCTGGAACAGCAAGACGTCCGGTGAGAAGCCCCTAACAATGTCCAGCCCCTCCTGCACCCGGTCAAGATACTCCGAGTCCCCTGCCCCGGCTGGCAGCGGCAGGTCGAAGTCACTGGCTACCTTTCTGAACGGGAAGTTCGCTTCACAGTGGACAGAGACTGTGAGGGTCCCCGGGGCATCCCGGAGAGTGGCGGCGGTCCCGTCGCCTTGATGCACATCGAGGTCGAGGACTGCGACCCGTTCGACATCCTCTCTTTCCAATGCGATTTTGGCACAGATCGCGATGTCGTTGAAGACGCAGTAGCCAGACCCAAAGTCAGCATGGGAGTGATGGGTCCCTCCCGCCATGTTCCCGGATATTCCCCCATGCTGGAAAACGTGCTCCAACGCAGATATGCTCCCTCCCATGATCAGGAGCGTTCGCTGTGCGAATGAGCTCCTCCAGGGCTTTAACCCGATCCTGTTGATTTCTCTGTCGCTTAGCCGACCACCAAGGAAACGGTCGACATAGTCGGACCCGTGTACTCTCAGAAGATCATCCGCGGAGGCGGGCCCTGGCTCGCGGAACACGATGCGAGATGGGAGTTGCGCATCCCTTATTCGCTCCTTCAGCATCTTGTATCGATCGCGGGGGAATCTTGCGGTGGGGTCGATACCCATCGTGTAGAGGTCGTGGTACCAGATCGATAACGGCGACTTCGGTGGGCCGGGACCGTCCTCGTCCTCGAGCCAAGGTAGCCGGGTGCCGCTTCTCATGATGAATCGCCCACAGGCTGGTTAGTAGCGAACATCCTTAGAATCGCGATGCCGAGGACCCCACTGAGGGTGAAGAGCACCATCGATGAGACCCCTGCAGCGGATATCGCAACCCTGATTATCACGGTGGACAGTACGAACCCGGTGTTACGAGCGAGGTTTCGGAAGTCCGTGTAGAACCAATACGAGATAAGGAGGATCAGGATGTCCGCGAGGATGAGGAACGTGAAGAAGTCCAGGAAGAAGATGGTTCGGTCGACGGACCCCCCACCGTCCTGTACCGCTGCAATCCAACTGGTAAACGAGGAAAGTGCAATCACTGCGAAGACGACCAGCATGAGGTTTGCAATTGCCTTCTTGGTCAGTATGAATATCGAGACCTCTTCGCTGAGAGTCACTGAGTCATCAGCGCTCTTCTTTATGTTGTGATAGGCGAGGGAGGTGTAGAACAACGCTAGGAAGGCAGCGCACTCAACCAGCAGGAAGCCGACGTCGCTGCTTATTTCCCACCCCTCGGAGCTGTTTACATCAGAGAGCCTCTTCAGAATGTCCCTTACGACTAGGAGCGTAGCGATTTCATATTGCTTCCCCACCGAGGAAGAGAACGACTCTGGTATGGTTCTGATGAGTTGGTAAACCTCATAAGCCAACAAGATAGAAAACGGGGTGTATAGTGCAGATAGAGGCGATTTAACCAACTCCATCGAGTCACCCTCAATCGTCAGTTGTCCGGAGTTGTGCAACGCCCACAGAAGGAGGTGGGAAGCGAAGCCGATGACCGCAGCAGCGATGGCTACCTTTCGGACATTATCATCGGCATCGGGTCCCATCATCACCTCAAAACCGGCGTTTACGGCGTTCCGCATGGCATCGTTCCCCGAACTCATAGCACTTAGTAGTGAATTTGTCAAAATTAAACAATATTACGGGAAAAATGGAGATATTTTCTTCATGGGTGCGAGCATGAGTTCAAGGGCCATGAGAGTCGGAAGCAGCTCAATGACCGACATGGCTAACCATCAGGATCTACAACCAGTAGATGGGTGGATCGAGGTCAGGGGGGCTAGGACTCACAACCTGAAGAACGTGGACGTAAAGGTGCCCAGAGGCAAGTTCGTGGTCTTCTCGGGCGTATCAGGGAGTGGAAAATCCAGCCTTGCATTTGATACGCTTTACGCCGAGGGGCAACGTCGATACATCGAGAGCCTCTCCTCATACGCGAGACAATTCCTCGGTCAGATGAAGAAGCCAGACTGTGACAGCATCGAGGGACTCTCCCCTGCAATCAGCATAGATCAGAAGCAAGGTAGCCACAACCCTCGGTCTACCGTAGCAACCGTGACCGAGATAATGGACCACCTCAGGCTACTATGGGCTAGGATCGGCGTCCCACACTGCCCGGAGTGCGGCAATGAGGTGGCAAGGAGAACAGTTCAGGAGATCGTGGATGACGTCCTGTGGAAATTTTCAAATCACGGAATCGCAGTCTGGTCCCCCGTCGTCAGGAACAGAAAGGGAACCCATGCGGAACTATTCCAAGCCATGGTGGAACAAGGATACCTCGCAGGCCGTGTGAATGGTCGAGATGCTGACTTCGAAAATCCACCGGAACTCGAGAAGAACCTCCGTCACGACATCGACGTCAGGATAGACCGGGTCCGTATCTCAAGATCCAACAGACAAAGATTGACTGAGGCGATAGAAATTGCACTAAGGTTGGGCGGAGGAACTGTCGCGATCGAAAACATAGAGGTACCAGCAGACTCGGAATGCGAATTCGAAGAGGGGGAGATAGTCGCATATTCGGAGGAATTCGCATGCCCTGTCCACGGCTCTTTCCTACCCGAGATGTCACCGCGAGTTTTCTCGTTCAACAATCCGCTTGGCGCCTGCCCGGCTTGCCAAGGGCTGGGGGTGCAGAGAGAATTCTCCCCTGAACTGGTCATCGACCAGAATTCCACCATAGAAGAGGGTTGTATCAAGCCCTTTCGAAGGTCGATGATGTCAGGTTGGTACAAAAGCCAGATGATTCAGGTATCAAACCATTACTCGATACCAACAGACGTCCCATTCCATGCGTTGAACGACGACCATAAGGACATACTTCTGTATGGAACGGGGTCGACGACCATAGGGTTCCATTTCGAATCCGATAGGGGATCTTCATATCGAATGAACAGGCCATGGGAAGGCGTCTTCGCCAGGCTTCGAAGAACTCTGACTGACACTAGCTCCGATCGAACGAGGTCAAGACTCTCGGCCTACATGACCGACGAGCCATGCTCTTCTTGCGAGGGCAAGAAGTTGAATACTGCAGTTTCGATGGTCTCAGTAGGCGGTATTTCACTGCCAGATTTCTCCGCATCGACCGTCATGGAGGCACTCGCGATAGTACAAGCATGGAAAACGACAGAGTTGGACCCCATATGGGAGGATCTGGAGAGGGACCGCCCGAGCGGCGAGACCCTCGACAAGACAGAGATCTTGGACGACCGATCCCTCTACATAGGGAATGACGTGATCAAGGAGATAGAATCCAGGTTGCGCTTTCTCGCCCTCGTCGGCCTCGACTACCTCACCATGGACCGAAGAGCCAACACCCTTTCTGGTGGCGAGTCACAGAGAATAAGGCTTGCAACCCAAATCGGAACGAGGCTTACGGGCGTCATGTACGTCTTGGATGAGCCAAGCATCGGCCTCCACCCCAGAGACAACTCCCGCTTGTTGGACACTCTACGGGAACTCACCGACCTGGGCAATACCTTGATCGTCGTCGAGCATGACGAGTCCACCTTGATGCAGGCAGATTGGCTTGTAGACCTAGGCCCTGGAGCGGGAAAGGAAGGTGGCGAGGTGATAGTAAGCGGCCAAATTGATGATCTGATCGACAATTCGAGATCTGAGACCGGGGCCTACTTGTCAGGAAGGAAGACCATACCAGTTCCGAGCCAGCGAAAGCCTACCCAAGGCGGATGGCTGGTGGTGAAGAATGCGAAACAGAACAACCTCCAGAGCCTTGACGTCGCCTTCCCCCTTGGCTGCATGATCGCGGTGACGGGGGTTTCCGGGAGTGGGAAGTCCTCCCTCGTCACAGAGACCCTCGCTCCTGCGCTCCTCAGGTCATTGCATCGATCGGACACCACCCCGGGCCGCCATGACGGGATCGAAGGCATGGAGCATGTGGACAAAGCGATCGTCATTGACCAGTCGCCCATAGGTCGTACACCCCGATCCAACGCTGCGACCTACACGGGAGTCTTCGATCTGATTAGAGCACTATTTGCCGAAACCACCCTCTCTAAAGAGCGGGGATACAAACCCGGCCACTTCTCCTTCAACGTCCGAGGCGGGAGGTGTGAGTCGTGCAAGGGCGCGGGATCATCGGTCCTGGAGATGAATTTCCTCCCGGACGTATGGGTGACATGCGAGATCTGTAAGGGGAAGAGATACACCAGGGAAACGCTGGAAGTAGAGTGGAAGGGTAGAACGATCCACGACGTGTTGGAGATGTCGGTCGACGAGGCCTGCAAGCTATTTGAGAATCAAGGTAAAATAAGCAGAATACTCACAACATTGCAGGACGTTGGCCTTGGATACATACGACTCGGCCAACCCGCAACAACCCTCTCAGGGGGAGAGGCACAGAGAGTTAAGCTTGCCACTGAGCTCCATCGGCCACCAAAGAAGCACACGTTCTACATCCTCGATGAGCCAACGACAGGCCTTTCGTTGTTCGACGTCCACCAACTGGTCGATGTCCTTCTCAGAATAAGGTCAAATGGCCACACCGTCGTAATTGTCGAGCATCATCTGGATGTAGTGAAGTCCTGTGATTGGGTTATCGACTTAGGGCCAGAGGGCGGCTCGAGGGGAGGAAGACTAGTCGCCCAAGGCACCCCAGAGGACATCACCGCAGTGGAAGAGAGCCATACTGGCCGACACCTGGCCGATTTACTCTGAATCTAACCAAATCCCAGACAAATCGACAGCGTAATTGAAAATACATTCCCTATCGGAGAACCATGTATCGATCGGGCAACGTCGCTTTGAACGAATCCACCTTCCAAAAGAGCTCTTACCCAGACAAACCATGGTGGGAGGCCGGGAACACGTCTGTGCGGAACCCTGGGATGACAATAGAGGGGGTGACTGAGAAAGGCGCCGTGACCTTCCTCCTCTTCATAACGTCAGGGATGACAATTTGGGGCCTCGGGCTCACCGGCCAGCCAGAAGTCGCAATAACACTGTTTTTTGCCGGCTTCATTTTGAATGCCGTCTTTAGCCTAATCCTATTTCTGTCCTGGTTTACATCCTCCTTCCAAGGCTGGTTTGCAAATCCCCTGTTTGTGCTAACATATGCGACTTCACAAGGCCTTTTTATCGGTGGAATTACCTACGCTATAGAGCACTTCGGAGGCCCCGAGTCCGGCTTTCAGGGCATCACCATCCAAGCATTCCTAATCACTGGAATGATCTTCGGGGCCATGTTGGGGGTATATCGATCAGGACTCATAAACGTCAACCACAATTTCCGAATTGCCCTCTACAGTGCCGTATTTGGAATCATGATGGTGTACCTCCTCTCATTCATCCTGTTGCTGTTTGGGGTGAGCATTCCACTTATCCACGGATCCGGTCCGATTGGCATCATCTTCTCCTTATTCGTCATCGCGCTGGGAGCAGGAATGCTCGCCTCTGACTTCGATTTCATCGAGAGGGGAGTAGAGAATGGAGCCCCCAAGGAGCTTGAATGGAGAGCAGTATTCGGCTTGACGGTGACTTTGATTTGGATATATTTGGAAGTCCTTAATCTGTTGATGAAACTCCAACAGAGGCGCTGAAGCCCAAGACGGACAGCATGTTCCGCTCTACCCGTGGTGACTCAGATGGACATCGAACTCATTCTCGCCTACGCCCTAGCAGGACTCACGCTAGCGATGATCGAGGGAATCAAGCCGGGCCCACTACTCACAATGGTGGTGAGGGAGACCCTGTCGGGCGACCTTAGAGCGGGAATATGGACAGCAGCCGCCCCGATCTTCACTGACGGGCCACTCATCGTTGTTAGCTACCTCTTCGCCTCCATACTCGTGGACAAACCATCTATCCTAGTCCCGATCTCGATATTGGGGGCCCTGTTCATGTTCAAAATGGGCGTCGAGTGCTTCTCAATTGAGCCACCGACGTTGTCGAACATTCTTGAGCCGGCATCTAGCAAGATGGCATTCGGGAGGGGAGTGTTGACGAACCTCCTGAATCCCAATGTCTATGTTTTCTGGTTCTTAATCGGAGGGCCGATCATGGCCTCAGCGGTGGCATTAGATCCGCTAGCACCACTGGCCTACGCTGTCACATTCATAATTGGCATTATTTTGGTTAAATGCCTCATCGCCATCATGCTTCACAGGATGAGGGACGCCATCCCACGCCACATCTACAAGTCTATACTGTCCTTGTGCGGTGTTGCCATGATTATCTTCGCACTCGGCTACTTGGCATTCGCATGGTCTCAGTACCAATCGATCTGAAGAACCCCCCCGACGTCAATCTAGAACGGATGCGAAAGAAGATTGAGGGTTTGAAAGCCCTCTCACCACCTTCATAATTATCCTACTCAATGGACTCGTTTTCGTACTCTTGGCGGTATTGACTTTGGTGGGTGTCATGCTCCGAAATAGTGATTTTTCAGAGAGCGACACCTTTGAAAATCAGAACTCAGAAGGCCATATGGAAATTCAGGAACCTACTGACAGCGAGCAAGATGGGTGACTGATCTAAGACTTACAGGGTCGAGTTTCCACCGAGTGGAATGGGAACCAATCCCCCCGTACCCCTTAGGTTCGGCCCTTGGGCCAAGGTGCCGAAGATACCGATTTCTCCAGCGACGTTGTGGGCCAATCCAAACCATACCCTGCCATGTTGGTCCACGATTATGTCGTTGAAGTCCCCGAAGCCCCCACACCTCTCGTAGCCGCAGGCTTGGAAGTTATTCTCCAATGGATCATCATGTCCATTCAGCTGGACTGTGGTAATCATCACTTGATCGGAAAAGGCATCCTGTATCACACTCAGGTACCCATTCCACGTATCGCCACCGTTGTAGGTTCCAATGTACCCCATTGCGACCTGGCCGGATCCCCCAGCGGCTATGACTGGGAAGCCAGTGCCATTGAGTCCTATCGGAGGCGCAATCATCAGTGGGTTGCTCCATGTCTCCGCCTCGTCAGTGGAGTAGGAGTAGTAGGGCATGTTGTCGAGACCCATCCACATGGCGTGCACATTGTCATCTTCGTCGGCGAAGACCTGTGCCTCCTCAAAGTTCCAAGTCTCAGCGGTGCCTGAGGACTCGGTCGGAAGGGGGTGTTCGGACCAAGAAATCCCCCCATCCACGCTCCGGTAGATCGAGTACCCCTCGCCACCATTACATCCCCTATGACCTCTGTAGAAATTACCATTGTTCGATCCGACCATGTGACCGGTCAACCCACCACTCTCACAACCTGAAGGAGTTCCTGGGAGCTCCGGACCCCACGTCAATCCACCATCGTTGCTCGCCGAGCACACAGGATATGGGTAGTTCCCATTTACGCAGAAGACCCAGGTAGTCGGGTGTGCGAGTGCTGGGTAGGGCGATGATGCGATGGTCTGGTGATCCTGTACTGACCACCCTGTTGCCACGGAGGGACCGAACCACGATCCACCTTCATCATCAGACCACTCCACAGTCATGCCGAGAAGCGCATGCATGTCGAACTTCATTATTCGATCAGTCCATGGATCCACGTATACGTAGGGATCGTTGCTGTTCGGCACCGGGGCCATGGCGTCATACACATTGTCGCAGGAATACTCTTCCAAGCTTACCATATTGACCAATCCGCTACACTGGACGATGGCAGTGGAGCCTGCCGGTCCATTCCCATAACTGGACATGTACAGATTATCAGAGGAAGTTACACCGATGGTCGGTTCGAATGTTGTCATACCGATTCCATAGTAGGTTCCGACCGTACAGATGGGTGATGACATGTTCGCTGACCATGTCATGGTTTCCGCAGGAGTCGCGTTGCTGAAATGATACCATGTGGTGTCTGATGTGCCACTTTCACAAGGATCTGTGAATGAGGGCCCCATCCCGGTCTTTGCGTTGCTATCCGAAGATAGGCAGCCACTCAAACTACCCATCAATACGACAAATACCAGACCTGACGCACTCAGACGCACGGTAGTCCCACGACGCCGCCATTCAAGAGGTGTACGCTTTACAACCACTTGGAATCGAAGATCGGCTTGAATGTGTCAATAACCGAGGAAGATGGCTGCATCCATGACATGCCAAGGTCATTCTGTGCCGGTCGAGAGTCCCAGTTTAGGACGGTTCCAAGATGGGTCCTTGCCCAGGAGATACTAGCAGCAGGGTGAACTCCTGCTGCCAACACTGCCAGGGGGTATGGTATGGGTATCCTGGGCCATCTATGTTTAGGATACGCCTTTCTGAGGAGGGACACGACTTCCTTCATCCACATGGAGCCTGAGGTGACTAGGTATCTACCACCGTCTTCACCCCTGTCCAGAGCCCGAACGTGAGATTCAGCCACGTCCCGAACATCTACTATGTTGATGTTCATCGGGATTATGGCAGGTATGCTCCTCCTTGCTAGCATCATCAAGATCGTCAGAGACCCCCTCAAATGGTAGCTGCTGAGTGGAGGGCCGAAAACCATGCAAGGGTGAATGGTCTTCAGCGTTCTTCCCTGCTTAGAGCCTACATCAGCGTGCCATTTCCTGATTTCACGTTCGGCCAACACCTTCGCGAGGCCATATGGATTGTTTTCTATGGTCGCATCCTCTGCCCAGACCTCCGAAGACAGAGTCGCGCCACTCTCCCACTTCATCGGTCTTATTGCCGCAGTGGAGGAGGTGTGGATGATATTGCGAACGGAGGGGTGCAACTCCAATGCTGATACCACGTTCATGGTTCCATCCACACTTGGGCTCAGGATCTTCTCCTCTGGATTAGACGATCGAATCATCACCGTGGCAGCAGTATGTATCAGATCCGTGCAACCATCGAGCAGTGCATTTACGTCACTTGAATCAAGAACATCCGTGGCCAATACTTCGAGTGAGCCGCCTTTCGCAACGGGCATTTCCTGCAGATGTTGAACCCGCTCTCCTGTGTGGGGCAATCGAACCCCAGCCCTAACTCGGAAGCCACGCTCCAATAGTACCTTGACAACATGACTGCCAATGTATCCATTGGCCCCCGTGACCGCCACCAATCTGTCTCGAGACATGTCCGCTCCTGCGGGTCGGTCGCTTCAGAACCTTTCTAGGTCAGGTCCTCACTGAGCCTCTCTAGCAGCTCTTGGAGATCCTCATCCTCGGGGATTAGGGTTGACGCCTCCTGTGCTGCGAATAAGGCTGAATTCATCTGACCGAGCTCCAAATGGGCTCTCGCGAGATTGGTCCAAGCCACGCCCCTCTCCCCATATTTTTCAGAGTTAATCGCCCCGCGAAACCACTGAATTGAGAATCTAGGATCACCTCTGTTGAGCATCGCCTCACCGATCTCATTCCAGGAGCCGCCGAATCTGGGGTCCGTCTCAATGGCCTTGCGTTGCCAAGCGAGGTAATCCATGTCATCCTCCCGGAAAGTCATTCCAAGGAAACTCGCAGCCTCAGAGGACGGGGCCATGTCGAAAGAAGAACCATGATGTTCTGCTGCTAGGCCCCTGACCCCTAACCTCTGGAGCACATGACCCATGCGAAAGAGATCCTCCGCAATGCATAATCGAGCATCGCCCTCTATGTCCGATGATTTGAATCCCGTCCCGAGGGAGTCCCACGTAGATTGGATCAGTTGCAATAGGATCAATGGGCCAAGCCTATCCCTGATGGGATCTCTGTTAGCTGCCCTCCATGCATCGTCAACCGTCCAGCCATCACTAGAAGCCTCGGTCTCTGGAGGGAGCAGGTCCTCATCTGAACAAAGACACTCCACTATGGCCTCAGGAAGCAGATCTACGTTCCAGATTGCCATTCTCTGAGCCATGAAGCCCCCATCGTTCCACCTAACAGACTGAAGCATGGTGCCGGAATCCTCGAGAACTGGCAATATCGCACAACCTCCCCTCGCCATGGTTTCCATGATTGACATTGGGGCCTCAGATAAGCCTCCAGTGATCAATATCCGATCCCATCCAGCTGGAGGCCGGGCGTCTCTGTGGGATCCAACTACCCGCCATTCAATTTCGCATCCGAGGGCCTCAGCCGCTTGGTCGAGCCGCAGAGAAGCCCACCTAGATCGAAGTTCAGCCAATCGTTCTTCGATGGTCCCTACGACTCTGATTCTGCGTGCCCCCAGCTGCATGGCTATCTCAGTCCACCAGTTCCCTCGTGGCCCAATTATCAGGACATCATCTCCCTGACGTATGTCCAGTGCTTGAAGGACCTGGATAGTCTCGTAGAGACCCGGGAGCAATGACTGATGCACTGAGACGTCCTTCCACCATGGCATACGTAGTGCGCTAGTCTCTATGTTGACATCTCCTATGTCCGAAGGGAGGGGCAAGGAGTGATAACCCCGTGATGATCTGAGTAGGGCGTCATGCAATGGCGCGGACCCAAGGACTCCCATTTCAGAGAATATCTCCACCATGCGAGTGTGGTTGGATAGCCTCGGCCACTCCCTAACAGTGGGCAATTCGCTAATACGCTCGGCACCCATGGACTCCCAGTCATCGTCCATGGCCTGACAAAGACCGTTCAAGGCACTTGAATGAAACCCCTATTCGTTCGCAGGATTACTCAATTAATCAATGAGGCTACCGATGGGACAACCAAACTGAACTCCAGATCTGAAGACTCAGCGTCATCTTGGGTTGCCTCACCAGAAAGCACCAACACCCCATGAACACCGGAGGCCCGCGCCATCGCCATGTCAGTATAGATCCTGTCTCCAATCATCGCGCACTTTACAGGTTCGAGCCCCAACTCATCCAAAACTCCCGTGATCATGCTGGCACTTGGCTTCCCACAGATCTTCATCGGTCTAACTCCCGTTGTAGCTTCGAACAGAGCTAGGTAGGCCCCAACATCGGGGAGCCCACCAGTTGGAGATGGACATACCATGTCAGGGTGACTCGCTACTAGTGGTACGCCTGAGTGGAGGTGTCCTGAGGCGATACTCAATTTCTCGTAACTCACCTCGGTATCGTATCCCAATACAACTGCCTGTGGTGTCTGGCTATCACAAGAAACTCCAGCAGACGCGAGCATGTCACTCATTCCCTCGGTACCCACAAGGTAGGTTTCAGTTATGTTCTGCGACTTGAGCCAACGAAGCAGATCGTGAGTCGACAGAAGAACCTCATCTTCGGAGGCCACGATCCCCAGCTTGTGCAGCTTCATGAGGTACTGGGCCACGGATCGACTTGAGTTGTTGGAGAGGAAGAACCGCTTGATTCCCCGCTCATCTAGACGACTCAGAAAATCCGAAGCCCCCTCAATCAAGGTACTACCAAGGTAGATCGTCCCGTCTAAATCGAGGAACACAGCCTCTATATCCGCCATTTCGGTTGTTAGGCCCATTGAAAATACCCCTCATGGCAATACAATCGTCTTGAAGAGGAACCATTTACTGTATAATTGACCTTGAGCTTCCTTGCTTGCGATCATCTCAGTCAGTATTTCCCCGATTTTTGGCTTCTTGGAGGCCCTCCGGACGAACCAGCTCATCAGACGTTTCCTCTTCACCAGCCCTTGAAGACGGTAAGAGTTGCTCAGCTCGTTCCCCAACTCCTCCCATAGGGACTTCATGTAGTGGGCAGCTTGATCTGCCGGAAAGCCGTTAGTGTGCTCCTTACGATCGAAGAATTTCGCGGTCATCTTTGCCGATACGAGGGCATTGCCGATGCCTTCGCCTGTGAATGGGTCTACCAAGCTGGCAGAGTCACCAACACACATCGCTCCCGCCATCGCCCCCCTCCTCGGTTGAAAGGAGGCGGGTTTCAGCCTGGGTGATCCAAATGGCAGCTGCCACCCCTTCCCAGTACCGTCGACCATCTGTGCATTCTTGAAACGATGACTGAACCTAGGCGACTCATTTGTTATCCATTTCTGCATCTTTTTCAGGGAGGATCGCATGTCCTTCTGCTTCCTCTGCTCGGAGATGACCATTCCAACACCAACATTCACGACGTCCTCACTAACTGGGAAGATCCAGAAGTAACCCGGGTTGACCTCATCGATGAAATGAATCTCTATTGGACCAGTTCCACCTTCACAGCCCTTAACGCCAGTCCAGTATTCTCTGTAGCCTCCACAGAAGTGCTCATCATCACGGAAGGGCTCATTGAACACGGACTGAGTGATTTTCTTTGACACCGGGCAATTATACCCTGCGGCCCCAATAGTAAGTGGTGCCTTGAAACTCATGGTCCTACCGTCTTTTTTCGGGCCGAGGTGCCCAGTCACTCCTGTAATCATCGGCCCATCCGGCCGGTCTTCGACATTGACCTCGGTCACGGAGAAGTCTTGAATGACGGCTCCATCGTTCGCCAGAACAAGCTCTGTTGCTTGTTTGAACATCATGTAGTCAAACTGCATTCGAGGCAGGGCGTACCCTGCCTCCAGCCTGTTGAAGCTCTCTTCCGGTAGCATGACACGAACTTCTGATCCGTCTGACGAGGAGAACACAATAGAGTCAACTCGAAAGTGCGGAGTCTTTTCAATCATCGACTTTACTCCCAACTCAGCGACGTGGGATAGTGATTTTCCACCGACAGCATCTCCACAAATCTTGTCCCTTGGCCACACCTCCTTCTCAAGAAGCAGCACTTTGGAGCCGGCCATCGAGTGATAGCCTGCAGCAGCGGCTCCACCCGGGCCGCCACCTACCACTATGACGTCATAGCCCTCATCAGAAGCAGGGATAGGTCCCGATTCGATCGGATTGGTCCACTCCTGCATGATGACCCTTGCCAACCCATGGAGGCGCCAGTCTTCAACATTGACCACCTAATTGATCATCTGAAGGCGTACGTGCTGCTTCATGAATGACGCGATCCTCGTCTTGCAGACAACTCTCCCCGGACACTTGAATCAGGCCATTGTGGGCGACTGGTGCAATGAAATGATCCATCTGGGGCTCGCTGCGTGCCTGAAGATTACCAAGGTTAACTCCATCTATCAATGGAATGGAGAAACGGCATCAAACCCTGAATGGGCGATCCAAGTGAAAACCTCCTTGTCCTCTAAATCGAATTTGGTGGAATGGCTCAAGGAAAACCATCCCAATGAGGTACCAGAGATAATTTCATGGCAAGTCTCTGTTGAAGAGGACTATCATACCTGGGTTCAGAGAGAAACCTCAAAATAAGCCGAAATTACTAATCATATACTAACTGGGAAAATCGATATGTCTCTCGGTGCAGATCTTTGTATGGGGGTCGCTGCCCTTGTTCTAGCTTATTTTCTCAACCCATGGAATTTAATGGAAATGTCAATAATACTTGCTCATAAAGAAAAAGATAGGAATAAAACATCTGTATTGGGACCGTTTCAGCCGTTCGCGACTTGCCGGGTTGACGAATGTAACCGAGAGGTGATGTTCAACAGTCATTTCTGTCATGGCCATGTGGAATATCACAATAATCCAAGCGAGTATTTGGCAACATTGAATGAAGGGGATGATCCCCCGCTACTGGGAGAAGATTCCATTACTGGCACCGAGTGGTGGAATCAAGCAGGGGAATGACATGGCCAGCAACCGGATGGGCCGAGACATACCGACCACATGGTGGAGTTCCACGGATATGCATTCTATTCGACCGAACGGGAGTACGTTGTCAATACTCGTGCTTGGCCTATTCCTGTTTGGCTTGGGGGATGCTGTGATAATCAGCGCTGATTGGGGGGTCACACCCTGGACTGTTCTCGCCGATGGCATTTCATTCATGATGGGCACGAGCATTGGAACAGCCACGTTCTTGGTCAGTATGGTTGTACTTCTGCTTTGGATCCCCCTCAAAGAGAGGCCAGGAGTGGGAACCATACTGAACGTGATAATTATCGCGGGCACCATTGAGATTTTCGAACCGCAGCTTGGCATCAGCCCAAGTGCGACGAACTCACTATTTCGGATAGTCGTCGGAACGACCCTCATCGCCGTAGGGAGCGCACTCTACCTGACATGCAATCTTGGACCTGGCCCTCGCGATGGTTGGATGACAGGATTGCACAAAGCAACCGGCAAGCCGATAGGGTTGGTTAGAGGGTCCATTGAGACGACCGTCCTTCTAATGGGTTGGCTGATGGGCGGAGATCTTTGGATCGGGACCGTTCTATTTGCTTTGTTGATAGGACCCGCTGTAGCCATTTGTCTGAAAATGACTGCAGTGGTAGCATCAGAGGAGAGGGCCAGTATGAACGCCTATCAGTATCACCAAGGTCGCGAAGATCGTGATTAGGATATTGTCGTCAATGGGGCCGAATTCATACCTCTCGACGAACGTGGCAACTCCCGCGGAAATCAAGCCCCACAGAGGTATGGAAGGATCTCCCGCCATCCCAACGTACCACCCCATTGGTGCGCTGACAATGAACATGAAGACGTTCCCAATGGCGCTCTTCGATCTTTTCCGAATCACTGCGTTTCTGACAACTCCGGTTATCCCATCACCAAAGGCCATGAACAATGATGGCATGATGGCCAGCCAAGGATCCCCGACCAACCACCAGATCAATGATATTGAAGTCCACCACATGAAGGCGAACTTCACATCATTCTGATTCATGTCCGTCTGAAACCAGTACATTCGCTTTCCAGAAAGGTGCCCTACCCATGTGAATACCATCAACAGACCACCGCAGATGGCTGGATACCACAGGCTGGAAAACAGGATCGGGACAGACAGGGATCCAACTCCACCGGCCAGCATGTGGACGATCTTTCTGTTGTAGTAGACTGCTCTGATGTGCTCTACACCTCTGTTAACCATCATGTCGTAGGGGATCTTGGTCCCGAATAACACCGCCATGACGTAGATGCCGATGCCCACCGCAGCCAATGGTTGCAGAGACGCCTCGATGGCTGCCATGAATTCCCCAAGATGAGCTCGGATTAAATCACTCCCCAACGGATACTTCATTTTGACCACCGTATGTCGAAGGCCATGGCCGTCGACGCAGACAATGGTGAGTTCGCTACAAAAGCCGTCCACTCGGGAATGATTGAGATAGAGGGATCGGCCACGACACCCATTTTCAGAACATCAACCTACAGGTTGACAGACGAGAAGTATCAAGGCTGGGCAGAGGGACTACACCACACTGTTGTCTACAGCAGGATTTCCAGCATTAATTCTGAAGTGGTCTCCGCAAAATTGGCAGCATTGGAAGGTGCGGAAGATGCCGAGGTATTTTCGAGCGGGATGGCAGCGATATCAACTACACTGATGACATTGTTGTCAAAGGGGGATCACATAATTGCCACACCCGACTGCTATGGTGGCACATACGGTCTACTCACTGAGATCCTCCCTAGATTGGGCATTGAGGTGACCATGGCAGATATCAGAGATCCTGAGTCATACCAGAATGCGGTTCAAAAGAACACGAAGGTCCTCTATGTGGAGACTATGACTAATCCAACACTGAAGGTCTGTGATCTGGAAGCTATGGCCGAGGTGGCTAAGAAGAACGGCTTAGTGTCTGTAGTTGACAACACGTTTGCATCACCTTGGTCTTGCCGACCAATTGAAATGGGCTTTGATATCGTTCTTCACTCGGGGACCAAGTACCTCGGTGGACACGCCGACCTAACGGCCGGTTTCGCTGCAGGCAGGAAAGATCTTATTGAGCAGATATTTCATCACAAGATATACTTCGGTGGGGCAGCAGACCCGCAGATGTGCTACCTCCTAGAAAGGGGAATGAGGACACTTCACACCCGCATGCCAGTCCATGCATCGAACTCATCGGAACTAGCAAAACGATTGTCTTCCCACGAAATGATTGAGAAGGTTATTCACACGTCTCTAGAATCGCATCCGGATTATGACACTGCCCAGAAGGTCATGCCAAAAGGCAGTGGAATGCTTGCCTTCATTATCAAGGGAGGAGACCAAGCCGCGCTCAAATTCATGAAGTCACTCGACATCATATTCGAAGCTACGAGCCTCGGTGGGGTTGAATCACTTGTCGAATGCCCATTCAACTCAAGCCACATGTTTGTCCCGGAGGAGGTTAGGCACGAAGCGGGGGTCGTACCTGGTTTTGTCAGAATGAGTATAGGCATCGAAGATGTCGAGGATCTCTGGAAGGACATTAACTCTGGATTGAACTCTGCCAAGCAAATGATGATTGAGATGACATGAGGAGATTATGGACCTTGAACTCCTCCTCGCATCGCTAGTATTCATAGTACCGATGTGCTTTACACCGGGCCCCAATAACGTGCTTTGCGCTGCCCATGGATCAAGATTTGGATTCCAGGCAACGCTGCCCCTGATATCTGGTATGGCCATAGGGTGGTCATCGTTGGGCCTATTGATTGGAGCCGCCACAGCCATGATTGAAAGAAATGAGGCCGCACTTGAGGCTTTAGCCGTTCTAGGGGCCATTTATATTGCATACCTAGGGGTAAAAATCGCGATGTCCGACACATCCAAGGACGCGGAAATTAATGGTTCATTGGGCGTGCGGACCGGGGTAGTACTGCAATTGGTGAATGGTAAGGCATGGATTCACTTCCTCGTGCTGATGACTACCTTTGGCAGTGTTTTCGGAGATGAATACCCCGGTAAGGTTGCTCTAGTGATGCTAAACCTCCTGTTTGGACTCCCTGCTGTCATGACATGGGCGGCATTTGGATATTATCTCGGCAAACTGTTCACGACAAAGCAATCTGCCAGAATCCTCAATGGTTTCTTCGGCATTGCCCTAATAGGCGTCTCGATATGGATAATAGCCCCGTAGGAGCGCGTGCACTTCACTCAATCGAAACTCCACAAGCAGATGCGAGTGCGATCATTGCATCCCTGTATTCTTGTTCAGACCCATCATCTGTATTCAGAATTGACATTCCGGCATCGTACAATGCCGAGAGATAGGGGACCCAGTCACCACCTTTGTCTCGACTTTCCTTGTCGAACCTCCAAGCATCAGACTCCGTTTTGTTGTGCACTACGAGCCAAGCCCAGCCCATTGCCTGGAGAAGCCCCCTCTGCTTCGATGTCGTAGACACCGTGGCAGATATTCCCGACCTAAAGGACTCCCTGATCAAGCCGTCAGCGAAAGCAAGAGGCTCCGGAAGGTCCCCTTCGTTCCATGGTAAGAGCCGAAGCCTGTCTTCGACGCTCCTTTCCTCCTTCATTTGCCTGAGGAAGGCTCCGAAACCCTGCTTCCTCCTCGATTGCCTCTCGTGGATATCTTCAGCCTCTGATCCCGAGACCCCGAACATTGAGCTTAGAAGCGAAATCCCATAGTCATTCCAAAGGGTCATCAGAACAGGATGACATGTCGCCTCATCTACTCTGATCACCAGATCGTCAAGAATCTCCAAAGTACCATTTTCCTTTACATGGACCCCTCCCTCTATGTTATCCAAAACCGTGCTCAAGGCGTCCCTCTCGAGGGCAGTCCCATCCAAGCTTTGTAGGAATCCTGACCTGTCATCCTCATCAAACCAGACATTCCTACTCAGGAATCCGCTGGTTATGGAGGAGAGGACCCGCCTTCTGCAGACCTCTGCGATCAAATTATCAGATATTCTGGAAGACATCCACTCATTCAGGGCATCTTGGACGTCCTCTAGCCCCTTTTCTGGGAGGTCCAAGCCATCTGGCCATCCATCAGGCTTCCATTTCCATTCGGCCTCAGCGATCGCTGGTATTCTGGGAGGTAACATACCGAGTGCGATGGACGGTATGATCGCACCATCCTTGAGATTCAGATCCTCTGAGGATATGCCTAATTCAGTCCCATCGTTAAGTGATATGCTAATCCAGCCAGATTCTGTGGCAAGTCCTGAGCTCAATGCATCCTCTGGAAGCGACTTGCTGAAGTAGCCTGATTCGCCTTTCTTCAGGTCCAGTGGACACGAATCGAGTGACCATTCAACCCACTCTTTGGGGGCCTTGGCATTAGTACCAGTGTAGACAAAGCCACCCTCCCATGAAAAGAAGTAGTGGCCAGCCTTGGCATGATCATCCCAGAGGAGAAGTCGCAATCGATGATTGTTGTGATTTTGAATCGCGGCTTGGTGGCCTTGTTTTCCGTTTCCTCGTCGGAGATAGCTTGCATTTCCGAACAATGGGTTCTTGAAAACAGATACTGTACTCCAATCCTCCTCAGAGGCAGCAAGTAGAGAGCCAGCGAGAGCCCTGGAGACTCCGTCCCCCCGTCGCTTCACCATTTTCTTCGATAGCCACCTTTTGTTATACCGCTTCGCTGAAACGATGTCTATCGATCGCAGGGTGTATGCCATAGGGTCCTTCCAAGGCCTGCCAAGTTCAGCGTCAATCGTGGGGAGAATCACTTCGGGGTCCTCAAGTAGCTTCTCCAAGTTTCTTTCCAACCTCTTCTGAATCTCCTTTGATGCCTGTTTTATTCCTCTGACCTTCACCCTCTGTTTCCTGTTCTTATCCCCGGGGAACCTTACCTGGGCAGGTGGGCGTGCCATGACCTCCGGACTACCCTATTCCCCTTGATTCCCTCGGGTAGATTTGAAGAACAAATCAGATTCTGAATCTCTCAAAAGCCGCTCGCTCCATCTCACTCAGTGCAGCGGGAATTATCATACAATGAATCCGTCCTGACTGTACCCTAGCTATGTCCTTGAGACTACCGGAGTAAAGTGACTGGTCCGGGGTTCCAAGATCGCTAAGCAACATGGCCTCCCACTCCAGAATGGCTGTATCAGGGGGGAGACTGGTGTTGTCGTTGTCATCCATCCTATCATGCATTCTTCCGAGTATCTCAACCGCTTGCCCAGGGCTCATTGGAACAGGTGTTTTCACCCCCATGCCAGTGGGGTCTAAATCCAGGAGTACCAGAGTGTGCAGGTTGTTTGAGAGGTTGTTGAACAACAAAGCCAAGGGGGATGTAGGCAGGTAATCCCCATACGAGTAAGGCAGGGTAATTTGTCTGCCGAAGCGATACGATTGTAATCCGCTGCGAGTCACAGCTAGACTCGTCGCAGAGATGCCTGGGATGACGAGCGTGGGAATACCTCTGTCCTTCGCCCGCAACAACAGATCAACGTGGGTCGTCGCATGCATCGGATCGCCCACAACTAGCAAAGCCACTGAAGAACGCTCAGCGAGATCAAGCAGTTTCGTGGGATTTTCAACATCCGGCCTCATCATCATTGTCCACTCTCCGAGGAACTCAGTCAGACTACTTTCTTGATCCGATGGTAGAGTTGCGGTGTATCCTTCCAAGAATCGAAAATCTGCGTCTCGGGCCGCGTCAATCGCATGCTTTGTCATCAAACCCAAGTCTCCTGGCCCTAGCCCTATCAGAATCAAACCAGACCCAGAGAGTTTCGCGTCCATGCTTGTCAGACACGCCCCCCCTTCAAGAAGTAGATCGAGAGGACTCAGAGCCGTCATTGTGAAGGATGGCCCACTAGCCCGGCACATGTGCACCCCCACCTCGTGGTACCCAACTCTGAGGTACAGAATACGATAGACCTACTCACCGCCGAGGGGTGGATGGGGGATAATTTGCGAATACACGCGAGTCTAGACAGAGACACTAGGCTGATTCCACTGAGTATTCAGGCCCCCCAGGCACTACCTCCGCCATTGAATGAGTTTCCCATAATCATCACTTCCGGTATCGTTGAAGATAGAAAGCGCCCCTCATGGCTTCAACTGCTCCGAGACATGATAGGAGAACAACTTGTGGATAAACACCGAAAATCCTGGCCATCCTCTCATGAATTAATTGGCGACATGATGATCCTGAAGATAGAGGAATCAGTCAGAGAATTTCAACCTCAGATCATTAGGTCGAAGATGGCGGCTAACCGCAATATCAGACTCGTGTTAGAGGACAGGGGCGTCAAAGGGAAGTACAGAGTAAGGGATTTGCGCCCAATAGGTATCAGAGAAAATGGCAAGATAGCCCCAGCGTCAATAGGCTCCGAATACCCAACAAAAGTGATTGTAAAGGAATCAGGCCACATGATTGTCTGTGATCCAGCCTCAGCCTACTATTCCACACGGCTTCAAACCGAGAGAATATCAACGGCATTTGAAGCGAGAAGACTCTCAAAAACCATAGGCACCAAAATCAATGTTGCCGATCCGTTCTGCGGCGTAGGTCCTGCTCTTGCCCACCTAGTGAATATACCCGGATTGGTTTCTTCAATCCTAGCATCTGACCTCAATCCCATGGCGATCAAGCTACTTCATGAAAACCTGAGTAGGTGGATAGGAATGCCATCCGACACCGAGGTAACCGGGATTACAGAATGGAAAAAAGGGGTTTGGTCAGGTGTAGCGGATGCCAGAGAGCTTCTGGAAACGGATCTTCCAATTGGATATTGGAATTTATTAATTATAAATTTACCACACAAATTCATTGATTTTCTTCCCTTGATATTACCATTATTGGATTCTTCAAAGCCCTATGTGGTACGTGGGAGGCTTGTGTGTGGAAATAAGGAAATCGAAGATATCAGGAGTCTAATATCGCAATATTTCCCTGATGGCTCAGACGTCGTTGTCGACCCTCGGAGCGAATATAGCCCAAACACCAAGTTGTGTTCCGTGACGATCAGGAACTTTGCCACAGTTGGATAACAGGCGCCCACAACAGATAACATCTAGCAACTCGTGAGATAACCATGGTTAGACCCGACCCATCGATGTTTCAGAGCAAGATGGTCGATATCCAAATCCCAATGCCATGGTATTATTCGATCTTATTCATAACGATCTTAATTGGATATGTGACCTTTCTGGCTACAGCAGCATATCTACATGCTTCATATTACATTTTTGATAACGATAATTACCCTCGAGACGATGGTTTAGAGACTCTTCTTGTCTCACAAGTCTTGTTGTTTCTCGCACTAATATTCGTGGGTCAGAAGGCCGATACGACGATTCGTGAAAATATAAGGAAAATAAAGGAACAGGCCCCAACTAGGGACTCCAGGATCAGGATGGAGGCAGGAGGAGTGGAGCTCCAGAGTTTCTGGAGAGGCGCATATGTTCACAGACCCTCCTCAGACGACCTTGGTTGGGTGTTTGACCCACCTCAAATGGAACATTGGAGTGCCTCGAAGAGCATTTTCCAAGCAGATGAGTCGGGCCTCATCAAGGAACACCCCTCCATCGTAGGAACTCCAACCCCCCCAGACTTTACTACCAACGGCATTCTTGTGATAATGTCATCTCTGCCGTTGATTGGGATTGGACTGACGGTACCTCCAATGGTGGAGGCGGAAGCCAGAGTTGCATTCATCATTATTCCCATCCTCTTTCTGATATTTGCCGTGATTTCTCACTTCGTCGGAGCCTCTGGAAGGGTGGCTATTGAACACGTGACGGAGAAGGTCAGATCAGTTGCGGTTGGTGATACTGAACTAGTCGGCCAGGTCAGAAATTTGGGAGAGATACCCGTAGTTGTTGTAGACAATGATCCTTCCAAATCAGCAGAGGACCTGTTGTTGTGGGAGTGGTTATACGATGTTGAAATCGAAGAGGAATACAGGGATTCCGAAGGAAACCGACAGACTAGGAGGTATTGGAGAACAATCGACAGCGATGCCGGAGGATCGCAATTCGTGTTGCACGACGGTACTGGCGGCATCGTTATTGAGACCAGCTCATTTTCCAGGAAATCACTCGGTCAGCCCATGATAACATGGTCCTGCAGCCATGCAAGCTACTCTCAACTAAAGTCGCTCAATCTCTGGAAGGCAGTGAGAACATACGGATCAGGGACTGTGAAACAACACAGATGGCGACTGTGGGGACTCGGTCTTGGTGATCCTTGTATGATACACGGCTCTGCGAAAACCATGCCGAACGAGCAAATCGAAAACTATGGCATATCCAATACAGACCCGCCTTGTTCTAGGCTCGTAATGCTGGGGGAAGACTCCGAGACAATGAAGGCGAAGATCTGGAGAGGGTCAGAACTGACCAATATTACCCTGGCTGAATCTTCGTTTGAGACCACGACGATTCCAGTTGTGATGATGCTAGTCGCAACTACCTTCTCAACGATTTTCTACTTAGTAGGTTAACACTCGATTATATCCTTGGCCATCTGGGTTGCAACTATGAGAACACTTGATCCACCAACGGGTGAGGGGCTACTTGCGAGGCTTGGTCGGTTCTCTCACAACAAGCGAGGACTCGTCACAGCGTTTTCATTAGCCACACTGGCACTTTCGGGGGTTCTGATCTCAGGAGGCAACGAGTTCGAGGACGGAAACCAACCTCCGTCGAGCATCGAGGCCGGGCGAGCCCTTCAATTAGTTAGCGAAGAGCTTCCGGTAACTTCGACTAACACGGTGACTTACATCTTTTCAAGTGAGGATTGGGATTGGTCTGACGAGGTGTTCGAAAACGAAATCCACACATCCTTGGATGGACTGGAAGAGATTGGGCTTGAGGTTCTGAGTATCTCCACAGCCTATGACGACCGGGAGAATCCCTTACACCTAGCCCAACATGTCTCGGAGGATGGCAAGCGAACTGCAGTTTTCGTACAATTCGGAGGAACCGATGAAGAGGTAGAAAGTGAGTTGAATCACATAAAACACAGCGTTGAGTCTGGGAAATTGGAGGTGCTTGTGACTGGAAGTTTGGTTATCAGTCATGATTTCGACAGGCTACTGGAACAGGACCAAGTCAGAGCCGAGATAATTGGACTCCCCCTGTCGTTCCTAATTCTACTGTTTGTTTTCGGGACCTTGTCTGCGGCTGCTTTGCCAATGGCAATTGTCGCCCTGATGCTCCCTCTTGCTATTGGCCTGTCTTTTTTCATTTCCAGCTACTTTTCAATGACTCAATACTCAACGAGCATGATCTCACTCATTGGGATTGCAGTATCCATTGATTACAGTCTTTTCATGATTAGTCGGTTCCGCGAAGAATTGGAGGGCGGGTCCTCTACCGAAGATGCAATTGCAACTATGATGCACACCGCAGGCCGTGCCATATTGTACTCTGGAGCCACAGTCGCAGTAGGCCTTTGCAGTCTATTTTACTTCACGGAGACACACATGCCTTCCATGGGCATGGGAGCCTTCTTAGCCGTACTAGGTGCGCTAATGTATTCCCTAACCTTACTTCCTGCCCTTCTTTCATACCTCGGCCCCAGAATAAACTCATTGAGGATTCCAATACCCGGTGCTAATCGAAAGACCAGATTCTGGGAGAAATTTTCAACCAAGGTCATGAAGAATCCAGTTCGATGGCTATTGCCGGCGATGGCCTTGCTCTTGTTGCTAGGCTCTCCTTTCCTCAACGTGCAATTGACCGCCGGAGGAGTTGAGGCACTGCCACCAGATCTTGAATCCCGGCAGGCGCTAGAGATTTTAGAAGACGAGTTTCCAGCCTTTACGGCATCGGTTGTCCCGCTGGTTATCGTGTTCGATGACGGACAAGATCCCTATTCTCAGGTGATCGCCAGTGAGATGGAGGCAATTTGCGAAGGCATTAGAGAAATACAGGGGGTGATTTCACTCGAACATCCCATTTGCAATCCAGGTCTATTTGCCACAGAGCTCGAACAGTGGTCAGATAATGACAGGCTCCTGTGGCAGACGACTGTTTCTCAAAACATCATTATGCTCGACGTTGCCACCACGTTCGGGAGCGGAACCGACGAATCTGAACAACTCATCAAAGACATCAGAACTCAGACTGAGGGCTCAAGCCAAGAGATTCTCGTGGGCGGATGGTCCTCATTTGAAGTGGATATGAAACAACATCTCTCGGACAGGATACCAATAGTCCTCGCATTCGTGTTGTTGTTGACCATGGTGTTAGTCTGGATGCAGGTAAGATCTGTCGTCGTGCCAGTCAAAGCCGTCCTGATGAACATTCTCTCGGTCTCTGCCTCCTTTGGGTTGATCGTCGTGGTTTTCCAAGAGGGCCTGCTCTCAGACGTACTGAATTTCACTCCACAACCTCTCGATCTTATGGTTCCGCCCCTCGTATTCGGGATTGCCTTTGGCCTTTCGATGGACTACGAGGTGCTCATGCTCTCTAGGATACACGAGGCTTGGAATGAGACTGGGGACAATACACTCGCAGTGTCAACAGGATTGCAAGCTTCTGGTAGCTTGATTACCGGGGCTGCAGCCATTATGATTGCCGTATTTTCTGGTTTCATTTTCGCAGATGTAATGATAATCAAATCAATTGGGTTTGCCCTCGCGATCGCTGTCTTTGTGGATGCGACCATCGTGCGAGCGATTGTTGTGCCATCAGCGATGAGGCTTATGGGGAAAGCCAACTGGTGGTCCCCAAACTTTGGGAAGAAGGTCTGAGGTGCTATCCAATTTGGGTTAGATGCCATATTACAAGTTGAGCGAAACAGAATACAGGGCTTGGAACAATGAGAATATTCAACGCGGTCATAATCATCGTCTTGACTTCCTCGATCGTTGCTGCTGATGCGTACACGATCTATGGCACTCTGAAATATCCAAACAACACTGCAGTTCAGTATGAGGAGATCCTCATAGAATGCGAGCCACACGCCTATGACTGCGCGAAGTTCTCAGGAGAATCCACCATGAGCGACTTCGGAGGAGGATATCGTCTGGAGTTAGCATACGATGAGGGAGATGATGGAATAGAACTGATACTTTCGGTGAAAGGTGAGACTTTCAAACACAAGATCTCCATACACAATGCCTCTCAGAGCGAAGGAGACTACTACTCAAACTTGAACCTGACATTGAACCAAGATCCACCCGTATCTCCCTTGTCTGCGGGCTTTGTGTGCGGGACTCTGTTCTTCATTCTTGTATTCGCGAACGTGGCCGTTAAGACTGGCAGACGCCTGATGACGCCAGAGGGGCGCCAGAGATTTCAAGGTCGATCACCAATGCCTGTCACTACATGCAAGATCTGCAACGGAACTGTTCGTAGGCACCTCCTTGTAAGGCACCTCATAGTAGACCATGGCATACCACCTGAGGATGCAGGTGCATTGGCCGGACTGCAATTCTCAGATGAGCGACCCGATGACTAAGTTCGATGGCTAGGGCCTCTAACCATCGGATTATGAGGAAGGATATTTCACCCCTTCACACGTCCTTGATTCGTGTCACTGCCCCGGAGAGCCATGGATGAGATGGGCATGTCAATCTGTTGCTTGATGTGCGATGCCCCTGATATTCCCGGTACGAATAGGTGTAAGCAATGCATAAGCCGTCATTCCTCCGCACGCAAGGAGCTATTTTCGGATAGAGCTGAGACCGGCCTGGAGCAGCTAGCGAGGAGACTTGCATCAATGATCGCTGACCCTGCAAGCTTCACCTCTGACGCCATTCACGGGGTTTGGATGTCCAACTATCATCAAGCTCTTCTCAAGCACCAGGGCACCAGACAGGCAAACACCATGGAAGAGATTGAAGAAATATTCCGGCAACAGAGGGGGAAGGAAGCGGACATGGGCCCTGCATCTCTTTCCGACCGGAACCCCTGGTCAAAGAGGCCACCAGACGACAAGGAGATCAATGAAGCACTGCAAAAACTGAGCTATTCGGGCCGGAGGGGGAACGCATGGTGGTCGGAGTTAGAGGAAGATATCGACTCCCTAGATGAGGGTGAGTCGGACTAGACGATTTTTAACTCTGCAACAAACCGATGAACAATCATTTGAAACAGGGCCCTTACTAGATTGAACACCATGACAGGCCAGCGAGATCCTCGGGCCTGGTGGCTAGATGACGATATCATGGAACAATTTCGACGGAAGAAAAGCCAGGAACCGGACACTGACCAAGGTAGGTGGAAGAGAGGGAATAGTGGAGTTCGTGTGCTACGGTCGAATCCGACAGGCATGCCATTCGGTAGAATTTTCGGAAGAGAACCCCAAATCTCAATCTCAACCGTACCCCGGAACGCGTCAATATGGCAATTCTCAGAAAAGGAAATCTCGGACCTTACCATTGCCACGGTTGCTTTCACTGCTGCTTTGGGATTCATGTTCTCCAACGGTATAATCGGGGCGTTGAATAATCCAAACCAGTTCATTCTTGGCGCAATCAGATCGTTGCTAGCACTGGCACCAGCATTCGTCCTTCACGAGATAGCACACAAGTTCATGGCAAAGAGGTACGGTTGTTGGGCTGAGTTCAGGGCAGACCCATCAGGACTCAGGTTCGGCCTCATCCTCTCTGCGCTGACGGGCATTGTTTTCATGGCACCAGGAGCGGTCATGGTCCTAGGGAGGACAACCACAGCCCAATTCGGCCGTATAGCTCTCGCTGGCCCAGTCACAAACATAGCACTCTGGCTCATAGGGGCTATTTTGATTGTGTCTGGCCACATTACAGGCATAAGGACAGACCTGACCGACATTCTGCTATTGACATGGGTTTGGGGCAATGGGATACTTGCCCTGTTCAACATGCTCCCTTTTGGTCCCCTTGATGGGAGAAAGATCAAGAGTTGGTCTGACACAGTATTCTGGATCTGGATCTCCATATCCGCTGGTGCCGTGTATGCCAATCTCACAGTACTGCGTTCGCTACTTGCCTGAGGAAGCCTAATTCAGAGCGTTGTAAATTGGCTCCTCGTCGCAATGGAAGAACGTTAATATCGCCCACCAAGTTATCATATCAAGGCTATTCACGATGTTCGATACACCACTGTTTTCCTCACCATAGTTTTTGCCAGTTGTATCCATCCAAGCCTCCATCTCGTCAAGTGTGTCGCATACCTGGTGATAGCACCAGTAGCCATCCACTAAGCCCCCGAATCCTACCGTCACGGTCCCCAGGTTATCTTGGAAGCTCGCATGATCGCTTCGGGCTGTAGTGTCCTCATAGATGATCACTTCAGGTCTATCCATATCCAGCCAGACATCTGTCTTCCAAGTGTCTGCTGAGTAATTTGTCCCTACCAAGGTTCCCAACTGGTCCTCTAATCCGAGCGCGTCGGAACCTATCCAGTTGGAGAGCCCCACCATCTCCGGCTGGTCGATTCGATCGTGGTTGGGACCTGGACCTATGTACACCCTGAGTGGCCATATTTCGCTATCCTTTGGATAGCCATCCTCATCAATCTGGGGGTCTGGATCCCCGTGGGGGGCGCCCCCGCCACCCGGCCAATTCACACCTGCCATGTCTAAGTTGATGTAATTCATGATGGTAACTTCTGGATTGTCCTCCTTGACATAGTACTCTGTCCAGTAATCAGAACCTCTTTTGCCTCCCTCTTCGCCAGACCAGAGGCAGAACACCATTGTCCTCCTGGTCTCGAAATCGGCCAACGCACTAGCCGCTTCCATAACCATGGCCGTTCCCGCGGAGTTGTCGTAAGCACCGGCACGAGTACCGTAAGACCTGAATCCTACGACATGAGGGTCTAGCAGAACGGCGTTTACCGGAGGAGCAACATCGAAATGCGCACCAAAAACCATCCACTCATCAGGAGCGAATGAACCCCATTTGTAGGCGCAGATGTTGTAAGCTTCAGGATTCTGCGCCCCAGTGATGTCGGTGTACTCGTACCTATGGCCGATGACCTCCAGCCCAAAACTCTCCAACTCCCCAATTATGTATAGCGCAGCATCTTCGTAAGCCGGGTTGCCTTGTCCTGCCCACCTATCGAAATACCCAGCCTTGCCATCCACGGGATCCAGAGTATCCGTGGGATCTGATAATTCGAATAGCCGGTCATACACAATTTTACCATTCATCATACCTGAGGAGTGGGCTCCTCCTTCGGCTATTGGAACTGTGAGCGATCTTTCCGCAGGGACGTACTTTATTGCAACGTTGCCGGGCCTGACGAACGGCTTTGTCTCTACACTGTCATACATTGAGCCATTGAGTGGGACCCTGATTGCTCCGGAGTCTCCTAGGTTGCGGCCTTGGGTCCTCTCGTACCATGATGACCATGACTCTGAGAGGTCTCTGACTGGCCAGTGACTTCGACCAAACTCGGCTATCAAAAGGTAGATTCCCTCGGTCCTCGGTGGGATCAGAACGTCCAAACTCAATGCTTCGCCCTTTTCGATATCGACAACTGTGGAATTCTGTACATAACCGGATGTTGGGTCAAGGACCAGATATGGAACGTAAACTGACAGACTGCTCGTGGCTGTGAGGTCCAATGTGTGGAAGGATCCCGAAGCCACCATGTCGTTTCCGACGGCCAGATCCCCTGCATCCAACTCCCCGCTATCTCCCGAGAAACAGCCCGATATCGAGCCCGTGCACAGTACAAGTACTATGCCCAACGCAACTGCGGACCGTCCCTTCATGGGCTGTAGTACCACTACTATCGTTCAAAGATACCGTTTCCTACAACCTATCGTCCCTGACGAAACAGACGGTGAGTGACGTTGCAGCACCTTTTGCCTATACCAAATCTCCGGGATACGCCCCTCGCTCAACCCGTAAATACGGAAAGACAAGTCAAGGACCCATCTGCTTGCATTATCGGCTCCATGTCGACGGAAGTGATGGAAAAACCCGAGTCAAGCAGTCTCCTTCGGGTCTCTGGGAACCCTGCTGCAATGATGATCTTGTCATCTGGATACCCCAATGTGTTCGCAGCATATGCTTCGTTGTGGGGCACTCCGATAAGGTCCTCAGCAAACTCCATGATGTCATCGGCACTGAGGTCCCTCTCTGAATAAACGAGGGTATCAGGTCTTGGTGATGAGCAAATTGTTGTCAGATGGAGTGTCGATTCTGGTACGTCGACGACCTCAATGTTGTAGCCATGGCTCTTGATGATCTTAGAGAGCGACTCTATCCCTTCAGGGTTAGTTCTCCTGGACCTCCCTACAAGGAATGCATCATCCATGAAGACGATATCCCCCCCGTCGACAGTCCCTCCGTCCAATCTTTGTATCTCCATTGTTTTAGCGAGGTGCTCTGTCACGCTCTCTACTTCCCCGATCCTACTAGGGTGTCCAGGTGCTAGAATGATGGCGCTATCGTCGATCACAACTGATGTGTCCTCGATGAAACAGCAATCAGGGTATCCCTGAAGCTCGGGGAGAACCTCGACCTCTGTCCCATGTGCACGCAACGCGGCAACGTAGGATGCATGAGATCCAGTTGCCGCTACAAAATCCGGTGCATTCGTTCCAAAATAGGAAGATAGGGCGGCTTCGAAGTCCCTCGATACCTCGCGAACTATTGCCGAGCCTTTGACCCGATTGTGACTACCACCCATGTTCTCCTTTCCTAGCCGGTGGGGTAGGAGTGTTAATTGTTCGGAATCCGGAAGGGTGTTCCCGAAATACAGCCATCATGCCACTCAAGTGAAATTATGATAGAGTCGATTGCGCATTCTGTATTATGGACGAGCTAGTCGAGAATGTGTACGAGGATGGGCAAAAAATCAGCCCATCACTCCCAGAGGGTGTCAAGAACTACCTCATTGACATTGATGGAACTGTGGGGGAGGATATACCGAATGAGGAGCCAGAGAGGATGGCCACAGCTGAGGCATTTCCTGACGCAATCAGAACGATTAATTTATGGCACGACCAAGGGCACAGAATTTGCTTTTTCACCGCTAGGACGGAAGACCATAGAGAAGTCACAGAGCAATGGCTCTTAGAGAAGGGTTTCCGATACCACACCCTGTTGATGGGCAAACCTAGAGGGGGGAACTATCATTGGATCGACAACCATGTAGTACGAGCCACAAGGTACAGTGATAAATTCACTGACATGGTGAAGAAGAAGGTCGAAATTCAAGTATTTGACGAATAAAGAAGCCAAATCACTCATTATACCAAATGAGATGGAAGTCCCATGGGCAGCAGGAATTGTGCTGAGCCGACCTGCACGGCTGTGGAGTTTAGAGAGACCGGCTTTTGCCATCGTCATCAGGATCTAGTGGGTTCTCAGGTGCCGGCAAAGAACGACCAACCCCCACCCGTGATAGTGATCTCCAAGGGAATGGGGGCTGAGTCCACAAGTCTCGCTGGGGTTGCCTTGGCACTATTTGGAATCGGACTTGTCGCGATGCTATTCGGAGATTTCGATATGGTCTGTTGTGGGGTGCTTTTCATATTCATAGGAGTAGTTTTGGGTTCCTATGAGGTATTATCGAGGATGTTCCGCCCCAGCCAACAAAGAATGGGATAGTCTACAACAGACTTGCCCTCAATCCAACCCACTGATAGATTGAGCCGACCATACACCCACGGCATATGCTGCGATAGTAGCCAATATACCAGCAAGAAGGGCCACTTCAAAACCCCAACCCCTCCTTAACAACACCGGCAGGACAACAAAAAGAGCGAGCGAGGGTATTACCAACCAGACGACCGACTCTGCGAAATCAGCCACAAGCTCCGCATCACGGGTGTCTTGGTACAGCGCCATCATCGCAAGGATGCTGGTTAGCGGCAGTGAGACGACCAGGGCACCAAACAATGCCGACCTCTTCGCGATTTCACTTGCAGCTACTACGATGCTTCCAGCCAATAGGCCCTTACCGATGAGTTGCGTCATGGACATGTTGGCCCCATGCCAAACATACAACGTCAACCTATCGCTGGATCATGCCTCTTGACGCCGTCCAATCAATGCCGCTCCAAGGAGCCCTATAAGTGATAGGAAAGCACCGAATCCAGGCAACTCTGGTCCTATGAGCGCCGAGTCCGCGGAGTACTCCTCTGCCCAGGTGTCGTATGGCTGAATCTCATAGCCATGAGCGAAATCAGAGGGGTAACTCACGACAGATGCGTCGCCGCTCGATACCATGCCATCGCCATCGTTATCCAGGTACTCTACGGTCACGTTGTCGATCTCCCCCCCGTTGAGCGGGAAGGTCATCACTACCAAGCAATCGTCCCATTCTGGGTCCGAATCATCTTCTGGATCATCCTCCGAGCAGTCCAGAACTCGAAGCTCGAAGTCAGTGATTGGGGCATTGTAGACCTGATTCACGACATGAGCATGCATGACTACAGGGTAGTCCCAATCATCCTCGTCTTCGTCACATTCGTAGTGAACCACACCATCCTCATCCTCCGAGATGCAAATTTCCTCATCATCGTCACCGACTGCATCGTAATTGTCGTTGTCTGCTGAGTACTCGTGTTCAGGGTCCTGCCCGTAGCCATCCGTACAGAACCAATCCTCATCGTGGTTCTCACAGTAGTACCACCAGTTATCCCACTCTGCTCTTTTGCAGGACCACCTGTCTTCGTCGACGTCATCTGGGTTGCCCTCCCACTCACAGTGCCCACGGGGGTACAACTCCCAATTGATGCCATCCACATAGCTTGGATCCTCCTCCGATGCATTGCTTTCGTTGTAGTTCCCACTATTCGCTGAGAACTCGTAGGCTGGATCTTGCCCGTATTCATCCGTACAGAACCAATCCTTTTGGTGGTTCTCACAGTAGTACCACCAGGTATCCCACTCGGAAAGGGATATGTCCTGCTCACAGGACCACCCGTCGACGTCATCTGGGTTGCCCTCCCACTCACAGTGCCCGTCAAGGTACGGTTTCCAATGCAAGTCATTCGCATCAATGGCGCTGTTGTCAGCATCAGTCGGCTCTTCATACGGCTCGTCTGAGCCATCTTCACAGTCTTCCCACCCATCCATGACGGACCATTCGGGCACGAGGCCCCCGTCATCACAGACCATCATGACCTCGACCTCGGTGAAGATCGGGGTCGCCGTCCTGTCCATCGAGAAGTCAATTTCTGGTATCGAGATCATATCAACGGATAGGTAGGCGAAAGACATCGACATATCCGCATCGTGACCGTCTAAGGTCATGTCATAGGAGTGAAACGAACCGTCCTCAAAGAGACGTATGACCATGGTCATCACGCCATTTCCATCTGTGTTGTTGGCGAACATAGACTGCAGACCAGTTTCAGGGTCATGGGAAATTACCACACTGGCACCCTCTGGAAGCATTCCCTCCGTTGGCACTGAATCGTAATCTTCATCCAAGTCGTCTTCCTTTTCCTGGGAGTAGACCCATTCATATCCCATCTCATAGCATTCCTGCTCCATGGTCTGTTGACTATCGTCAGAATCCCAAGTCTGAACCACCATTTCACCATCTCTATCATAGCAATATGGTTCGAAGTTCTCCCAGTCGGGCTCCTCATCGTCAGACTCATCGGCATCATCTCGGTGATCATCCTCTTCGTCGGAGCCCATCTCCCCGAGCACCATCATATCCTCCATACCCATAATGGATGAGAAGCCCATTGAAGCGACCCTCACGGCCTCCTCAAGGTTCGGAGTCATATCCCTGCTAATCGAACTCACCGAACCAGACCCGCCTAACTCAGAGGCCATTGGACCGCCCAAACTATTGGTCACCATTATGTCAGTACCACTCATGACGATCTCAGTGTCGACGTCTAACATTCCCATGTAGGATACCCTGCTGCGGTTGTACATCGACTGTGACTCTAAGTCCACCATGATAACCGACAGAAGTTCCATTGAGACAGACATGCCAGACTCTGCATCGACCCCATCCATCGACATGCTGTATTGCACCCCTGATACGCCACTGGTTGGATCGAGCAGGTAGCTCGAAGGATCCACTGCCATGGCATCAGTCATCGCAGCAATAAACCGAACCTCGTTCTCGAGATACAGACACAGTTCCTCAAGTCCAGATGTAGCGTCAGCATCGAAATTATCAGCGCCCTCGTCCGTGCATCCCAATACCTCGGTGACTTCCTCCAGTGCTTCGATGCACCCTGCCATTGACGAGGCGATAATCAGTAATGTGATCGATATTGAAGTGACTCCGCGCATATTGATTCCTTGGGCAATCCTCAAATAAATTCATGGCCGACATGGGCTCATTCTAGTGATTATTCAGAGTTGAATGGTGCAGAGGACAGGATTCGAACCTGCGAAGCACTACGCACTGGGACCTCATCCCAGCCCCTTTGACCGCTCGGGTACCTCTGCCTAGCAGATCCGAATCCAACATTGTATTTCACGATGGCGAATCACGCATTTTGAATTCTGATCAAATCCCCTACTTCCAAGACACCCGGTTCAATAACTCTAGCGACCCACCTTGACCATCCTATTTCCTTGGCGTGGTCGATACGGGAGAACTTTCCTTCAATGAATGACCCACTTATCTTCCCACAAGGGGCGCAAGGCTCGCTTAATTCCAGAAGAACCGGTCCTGCTTGTAGTCGAGTACCCACATTCAGATCGTCCCAAGGAATCCCCTCCACTGTCAGATTCTCACCACTTGATCCGATTTCGATGGGGTGCCCCTCTTTCTTCAAGGCGATAATTCTCTCATGGGAGAACAGGCTCACAGCCCTTCCTGGGTCCATGTCTCGCTTGTTTGCTCGGAACCAGTTGCAATCCCCCTCTATGCCCTCCATTTTGATAGTGGCTCTTGGAACCGGAAACTTAGGAACACCTCCTTGGGGACTCAAGTTGATGGATATCACGGTGCCGCTCACGTTGTACTCCTAGGTTCTAACTCGATAATTAGGTTACCTAGAAGTAGCGATCCCGCTCCAATGAACAGCCAGAACGTCGGATCGCCCTCCAGCCCCAAACCCAAGCTGATGATCGCAGTCCACACTGGCTCAAACGCATAGACCAATGCGGCCCTTACTGGAGAGATCTCCTTTTGGTACCTCATCAAAAGTGCCAAGGCAGTGAAAGAACCGAAGAAACCGCACAGAGATAGCGGTATTAGGTAGTCAAAATGGACTAATAGAGCAAGAGAATCCCCAACCGGACTGTTGCCTTCGTACCCTAGGGGGTCGGTTAAGAGAATCAAGAAGCCAAGCAACATGACCGTAACCATCATTGTACCCGTCGATTGAATTGGGTCCACGACTCTGGTCACGCTGTCGGTTACGATTATGTGTAGGGCGAAGAGGAAACCACTCAATACGGTGAGCCACTCCCCTACTCCGAACTCCACCCGCGGAGGTCCCGATATCCATCCAGCCCCGAATGTAGCGAGTACAACCCCAAGCAGCATGAATGGCGTGAAACGCTGCCTACCAATGGCCACGCCAATGATCGCAGTGAATACGACATAGAGGCTCGTCAGGAAGGCAGAGACCGCAGGAGTAACGTTGGTCAACCCCACCATCTGGATTAGAAATCCGAGAATCAGTATCAATCCTAGAGAGAAACCTCCTCTCCAGACCTCAGGATCGTTGAAGCCTGAGCGAGAGGATCGTAGGAGGACTATTGTGAATACGGAGCCAATTAGAAATCTAAAGGCAACAAAGTGCATGGCTACCCAGCGTCCATCAACACCTATCAGATGTGAATCGGCAGCGGCCAAGGCCTGTTTCATCCAAATGAATGTCATGCCCCAGATGAATGCTACAGAGAACAGTATCAATGTGGCCCGTTGACTATCCCTCACAACCGATCCGAATAGGGCGCTGTCATTATACTACCCTATTGCTCGTCACCAATCCATTAGGTTAGATTGTCGACTTTTTACAGCATCTATTTCATCATTCCATCCCCTCATTAGATGGAGATCCGCTACTGCTCTGGCTGCAGAGTCAAGAGCAGCCCCAATCGTTCCCAATGGCGTTCCAAAAGCATCGCCAATGAATGCAATACGGCCATGATGAACGACCCTAGCCGGCCCAGAGATTGGTCGACCGTACCTCCACAAGTGTGACGACCATCCCACCGGGCTAAACCCAGCCTTAGTAGGAATCAAAGAGGCCATTTCATCCTTAGTTCTGTTAATGTGTTCCTCCGAGGAGTTTGAATCTAACCTGAGTTCGATGGTGGCATTGCCGATGTTGCGAATTGACCAACCCTCTGGTAGCGAGTCAGACCCCTCGTGACCAGGGCCCCAAGCAACCCAGTAAGGAGCGCTCTCACCCGAGAACACCCCCTCTTCGAACAATCCCATCGCCTGTTCGATCGGGACGGCCACAATCACCCTTGAGTGATTGAACTGTACCTCTTGACTATCTGATGATCCCCACAACAGAACTCCTTGTTCATCTTCCTTGGCCCCTACTATTCGGGTGTTGTAGCTCACCTCTAGGTCTGTTGAGAGTTCATCCAGGAAATTCTTGAATGGTTTCGCAGAATTACCCAGATCCCATTGGAATCTATCCATCCAATTCCTCGAGCCATCCATGTTGATCGATCCAATACTGAACATTGAGCCATCGTCAGTCTGTCTGTAGGCCAATCTCCCACTTGGCCTCCATCCCTTGTCGTAGATGGTGACTTTGTGGCCAAGCCTACTAAGGATCTGGCCCGCAAACATTCCAGATATACCGGACCCCACAATTCCTATGTCCATCATTCCCCCATTGGTTGGCGCCCCCACCCAATCCCTGTACCGCTTCATGTCAAGCCTCGAGGCATGTCCCTCTGTGCTACGTCGCCTGATCCTCCCCATGTAGTCGGACGGAGGATCGAATGGTCTGTCAAAGAGGCCATAGCACCACATAACCCCGGCAATCGAGTTAGGGTCTCTCCCATCAAGTGCATATTTGTCATTCAGAGATTGGGTGATATTCATTGCGGAGTTTGGATCCTGTATCCATCTCGCAACCCCCTTTCCCCAAGTCATCCTCACATTGTTGTGCATTACTCCATGGCGTACCAGGCCCATCTGAGCGGAATCCCACAGGGAATCCCCTGTGTCGCCTGTTTCCAGGTCACGCTCTTTTTTGATGACCGTAGGCTGGATTCTTCCTCGCCAAGAAATGCGAGCCCATTCCGGTAGAGAACTCCAATCTCGCGGAGACTGCAACTCATGACAGTGATGGTATGCTTGTTCCCTGAATATGAGCATCTCATCTAGGAACTTATCAGCGCCCTTTCCCCCTGTGTCAATGGCCTCTCTTACCACCTTCGTGGCTGCGATCATGCCATAGTGAAGCCAGGGAGAGATGCCGCTCACTCCATCACGGTTAGACGCATCATTTCGTGTCCTGTGATACCTTTTCAGACCGTTATCAACGTAATTTTCCCATTTCCTCTTTGCGAATTTAGTTCCACCACATACGTCCGTCACCGGCATGACCGTCGGGTCGATTTCACATTGAGACAGCAACTGCACCCCTCCATCCCTTTCTAACTCCCTGTGGGCCGAAACGGGAGCAAACGGAGGATCGTAGAGTTCTGATATCCTTGTGATTGGCACATCACAAACAGGCCAATTTACCCCCTTCCTTGCATTTATCATTCGCTTTGTGGAATTTTTGAATTTGAACGGCCGATCTACAGAGCGCCCGAAAACCTGCCTTGGCAGAACGCAGTGGGCGTCGACTTCGATCAAGGTGCGCATCTTGGCGATAGCATCAGACCAATCCGACCATGGATCCAGGTCAACGAGGTCAGTTACTATCACTGCGGCATCTTCCGAGAGCAGTTTCAATACTGGTTGTCTGTGGCCCTTTCTCGAGACATGCAGTAGGTAATCCACACCCATGTCCGCCGCTTCCTTCTCAAGATCCCTAGCACCCTCCAGCAAGAACTTGTGGTGCCGATAAGATGCATGAGGATACCTCTCATCTATCCCATGATATACTAGCAGGGGCAGCCCCATTTGGTTTGCAATGAGTCTTGCGACATCGAATGTGGGATTCTCCTCGAATCTTAGGGCTGCCCGAATCCAATGAAGAACGAATTTGGGGTCTTCGCAGCTGGGCCCTGTTCGTAGAGAACATCTCTCCAGCAGGTGATGCGACAAGGACTCGATCATTGCTTTGTTGACAATATCACACGATATGAATTAACGTTCTAGTTCCTAAATGGATTCGTCCATCTGAAGGGAGACGCTCAATAAGAAGGCGCCTCTCGCATAATTATGGTCAATCTTGCACAACCGGTGATGGGCGGTCTGTACGAAACGCTTTCAGGAGCTTTCGGCAATCAGATCGCTTGGCTGGTGGGCCACGTTATCATTATCGCTGTCGGGTTCGGCCTGGTCACCCTTGCTAGGAATTGGTCCCAAATAGTAGACGGGGCAAAACTCGAAAAGGGGCATTCAGTTGACATCCTCCTGTTTACCATAGTCACAGGGTTCCAAATCCAAATTTATTCTAGCGATTTAGGCTGGCCTCTATTCGCATCAATCCTCATTGCTTCAACATTCACAATTTCCCTTGGCTGGTGCGTAAAGGTGCTGAATTAGGGGAATCGTGAAGGAATACCTTGGATGTGGAAAGAATGGCAGCCTTTGGAGATCATCCACCACTTCCCAAGGACCTGGGGGAGATCTTGGAAGATGAAACTACTTCCACGGTTTTCCTGAAAGCAGATTGCCCTCCTCGAGCCAAGAGAGGCCATATTAGCGAACTTAAACTTGAGGATATTGGAGAAAAACCGTGGACTAAGGCGAAGGTCAGTGAGCTATCAGACCAGATGTTAGTATTGGTCGAACAACATTCGGAGAGATCTGATTGTTTCGTGGAGATAGAACGGGAGGGGTGCAGAATCCTGCAGGTGGGAGACCTGAGAGTGACTTGCGCGTGGCCTCCTTTCTCTGATGCATGGGAAATCACTGTTGTACGCCCCGTGGCCTATCTCTCGCTTTCGGATTACGATATAGATCTTGAATTGAAGCGTAGGCTATCCGATCATCACAGAGGGGTGTTCGTGGTCGGAAAACCCGGCTCTGGAAAAACCACTTTCGCCCAAGCTATTGCAGCATATCTCGATGAAGAAGTTGGGGCGATGGTCAAAACTATGGAAGCCCCTAGAGACCTACAACTACCTGAAAGAGTCACTCAATATGCCCCTTTAGAGGGCGATTTAGAGAAGACGGCAGAGGTCATTTTCCTAGTTAGACCAGATTTCGTCATCTTTGACGAAGTCAGAAGATCAAGAGATTTCGAAATTTTCGGGGACGTTAGACTTGCAGGAGTAGGTTTGCTAGGAGTCACTCACGCAAACAGCGCTTTGGAGGCCGTTCAGAGGCTGGTGGGCAAGGTCGAACTCGGATTGATATCCCAAGTGTTGGACACAGTTATCCATATAGAGAAAGGAAAGGTAAACGAGATATTGGAATTGAAAATGGTGGTTCGTGCCCCGACCGGAATGGAGTCCGATCTATCTCGACCTGTGATAGAAATCAGAAGGTTTCCGAGCGGGGAGTTAACCCATGAAATGTTCGCCTTCGGCAGCGAGATCGCTGTAGTGCCCGTTAGTGGAGAAGATGGGGGTGCAAGCCCGGCAATGATCATGGCTGCAGATGAGCTGAAGAGGCAAGTTATCCGACATACTGGAATATCCGTGGCACATGCTAAATTCCTCACAGAATCCTCTGCAGAAATCTACGTCGACCAATCCGCAGTTGGTGCAGTAGTAGGACCCGGTGGCGAAAACATCAGAAGACTAGAGAGGCAAATCGGCATAAAGTTGGACGTCAAATCAGTTCGAGAATTACCCCGCAACCAAAGAAAACGAATAGATGAGGTATCCAACACGAACTACAATGAAGATGAATGGAAGTCGAGATCTGGGCGCGATTGGTCCAGAGACGATCGTGGTGGGGGTCAAAAGGCGAGAAGGAGAAGAGGCCGGAAGGGGCGTCGTTAGGCGGAGCCGGCATTCGGGATTACATTAGGAGGGGTTTCTTTTTGTCGGAAGCAAACAAATCAAGTCCAGTTAGGATCGTCAAGGAACAGACCAAAACCACGAGCGGTACACAAGTCCAAGAGAAGATGATAGAAGCAGCTAGGGTATTCTCAGACATTCTTCGACCAACCTATGGTCCGAGGGGACTCGACAAGATGCTCTACAAAACCGATGGTAGCAGAGCCATAACGAACGACGGCGCAAGAATCGTTTCTGAGTTGTTAGTGAAACATCCAGCTGCAAAAATGATGGTTTCGATGGGTGAGACTCAAGAGGAGGTCAGTGGGGACGGCGTCACCGGTACCCTGCTTGTTTGCGGATCATTGTTAGAGGAAGCCTCACGGCTGCTGTCTCGAGGATTTCATCCACTCACAATAGTAGAGGGCTATAGAAACTCACTTGAGATCTCCAAGAGAACCATAGAAAACAGATCAATGCCAATAAGAAGTGGCGATATGGAAAGGGTGGCATACACGGCTATGACTGGAAAGAGCGCCAATCCAGATCACTTCGCACCTTTACTGGTTAGATCGCTCGAGGTGTTGAAAGGAGCAGACCAAGATATTTCAACTGAAAGTTTCGGTATGATCAAGACAGGAATGGGGACCCAAGAGCGATCGAGGCTGATCATGGGCTTCCAGATGAGGAAGAGAGTCCCATCGGAAAGTGCCCCGAACAATCTTGAGAATCCAAATGTGTTGGTAATCAGAGGAGACATAAAAATTAGGAAAATGACCAGAACGGCGGAAGTTCGAGTAAGCAATTCTGATGAATTGGACTCATTCATTGAGGCAGAAAAGGAGAGAAAAACGAAGATCTCAGACAAAATAATGAGTACATCAGCCAATTTTGTGGTTTGTGGGGGGGAGATCGATCGAGACATACTCTATGAATTATCCAGATCAGGCGTATTGGCCATTCAAGGCCTTGACTCATCAGAGATAGAACAAGTAGCCCTATGCACCAATTCCGTGGTAGTTGACTCCATCATGGATATCCATCAATCAATGATCGGGAATGCTGGGACCGTCAGTTGGACTAGGAGGCCATCATCCGATCAGGTGGAGGATATCATTGAGATCGATAATTGCCCTTCCCCTAGACTAGTCTCGTTCCTAATCGGTGGAGTCTCAGACGTATCTGCAGAGGAGACGATTCGAAGCCTACATGATGCGATTCGATCGATGTTGGTTTGTGAGCAAGACCCACGAGTCGTCAAGGGCGCAGGCTCAATTTATGCTCGAATAGCCAATGATATCAGGAATGCAAGTCTATCAGAACCTGGTAGGGAGAGGTTGGCAATGGAGGCTTACGCGAGAGCTCTTGAAACGATACCTTTCGTGTTGGCATCAAACGCTGGTAGAGAAGGTCTGGACGCAGTGCTGGAACTTAGAACAAAGTCCAGAGATGAGACTAAGATAGATCATGGGATTTCCTTGGATGGATATATTTCCGTCGTGGAGGGTGTCTTGCACCCTGCCTCCAGCTTGATTTCAAGCCTGGAGGCAGCAGTTGAGACGACCGTGGCCATGATGAGAATCGATCAGGTGGTCAGCGCCAGAGGAGATTAGCCTCCCCAATGGTCATTGACCTGGTCGGATGAGTAGCATCATGAAGAACAGGACTGCGCTTATCAGCGTCTATCGGAAAGAAGGTGTTGTAGACTTTGCAAGAGCGATATCAGACATGGGTTGGAACCTCATTTCAACCGGGGGCACATCACGCGAGCTGAAGAGTGCCGGACTTGAGGTCAAAGACGTCTCTGAAGTCACTGGGCACCCAGAGTGCTTTGATGGGCGTGTCAAAACACTCCATCCTGCTATCCATTCAGGATTACTGTCTAGAAGAGCAAACAAAGAGGATCAAGAGACTCTCAATGAGCTCGGATATCAGACCATTGACCTCGTTTGCGTAAATCTCTACCCCTTCGAGGAGACTGCCGCGATAGAACCGCCTGTTGACGATCCTACATTGATAGAAATGATTGACATAGGCGGACCTACGATGATACGCTCCGCAGCAAAGAATCACGATGATGTAATTGTCGTGACCTCTCCAGATCAATACGATGAGGTCCTAGCTGCGCTAGGAGAAGCGAAAGGGGAACCAACCAAGATCGATTCGAAACTAAGAAAAAAACTGGCATTGCAGGCTTTTCAAGAGACCTCTGCGTATGATTCCGGAGTTTCAAATGAGCTTGACTCACGTTTTATCGGTGAGATCATCCCCACGCAGAGTCACATCTCCACTGGAAATGGAGTTGAATTGAGGTATGGGGAAAATCCACATCAATTGGCTGCATTTTACCCCGACTCGCACTCTCAGAACAGTCTAGCGGCTGCCAAGCAACTTGGGGGTAAACCGCTATCATTCAACAATTACCTCGACCTCGATGCAGCATTGAGGTTGGTGACCACGCTAATGTTGCCTGAGTTCGAGGGAATGGATGCCTGTGTGATAATTAAACACACAAACCCATGTGGGGCTTCGATTGACGCAACTCAAGATGGTGCATGGGCAAATGCATTGCTCAGCGATCCAGAAAGCGCATTTGGATGCGTCATCGCCTTTAACAAAAAGGTAACGAAAACTACTGCTGAGGTTATAGGTGACCACTTTTTTGAGTGCCTGTTAGCGCCCGATTACGATGAAGAGGCCATTGAAATCCTCTCAATCAAGAAGAATCGTAGGATGCTGACCCTGCCAACGATGGCCCCGCGACAACCTTCAATCAACATGAAACAGATAGAGGGAGGATGGCTTGCTCAAACACAGGGTCCTCCGATGATTGATTGGAATTCGATAGAGAGCGTCACAAAAAAGGAATTCACAGAATCAGATATCATGTTGGCTAAATTCGGAACTGCGGTTATTTCAGATGTCAAATCTAATGCTATATTACTTGTTTCGACCACAAAAACCGGCTTCGCGACGGTCGGCGTCGGACCCGGACAAACAAGCCGCGTCGAAGCGGTCAGGATCGCAGCGAGGAGAGCCGGAGACAGGGCGAAGGGCTCAATGATGATATCTGACGCATTTTTCCCATTCAGGGATGGAATAGACACTGCGAACGAAATAGGCGTTGAATCCATTGTCCAACCCGGTGGATCAATGAGAGATTCAGATTCCATCTCGGCGGCTGATGAACACGATATGTCGATGATCTTTACAAATAGAAGACTTTTCCTGCACTAGTGGTACAATGTCCGAGGATATTTTCAATAGCGAGTTTTTGCTTCCAGGAACGAACAAGGTTCTACGCAACAGGAGCGTACTTGCGGCATTGACCAATAAGCAGAGCAATGATGATGGCAGTTTGACGGAGGAGGAGATCAAATGGCTAGAGAGACGTGCCCATGATGGCTTTGCGATAATCACAACGGCAGCGGCATTCGTGCATCCCAGTGGAAAGTCATGGAGTGGAGAACTCGGTGTTCATTCTGACGAAATGCTACCCGGTTTGATAGACCTCGCAGGCCGAATAAATTCCCATGGGGCAATTAGCCTAGTTCAGATTTTCCATGGGGGTATGAGAGCCCCCACAGAAATTACCGGTAAGACACCGATTTCAAGCAGCAGGAATAGAACTAATCAGTCATCAACGAACTTTTCAAGAGCTATGCTGGAACCAGAGATAAAAGAAGCAGTCCGATGGTACGTTGACGCTGCCATCAGGTGCCACAAAGCTGGATTTGATGGCGTGGAAATTCATGGAGCCCATGGTTATTTGATAACACAATTTCTTGGTAAGAAAACAAACAAAAGGTCGGATGAGTGGGGAGGAACACTTCGGAACAGGTCAAGATTCCTCATCGAAATTGTGAGGGGAATTAGGAGAGCGACCCCCCGGGACTTCGTGGTGGCAGTCAGAATATCTCCAGAATATCCATCTTGTGGGGTGACAGTGGATGAGAGTATCACAGTTTCCAAAATATTAGTGAAAGAAGGTATTGACATCTTACATTTATCTTGCTGGGACATAAACAACAAGACTCAATATAAAAATGAACAATTACCGATCACTAGGATTTTCTCAAAGCAACTTGGGGAGAAGATTACTCTGATTACTACCGGATCCATATGGGATGACAGCGATGTGAACGAGGCATTCAATCAAGGTGCAGATTTGATCGGAGTCGGACGAGCGGGCATAGCACACCCTGATTGGCCTCGACGAGTTTTCAGTGCCGACAATCGACGGCCCCCATTCACAAAACTTCATTTGTCCAAAGCAGATTTGAGCCCTAAATTCATAGATTACATGCAATTATGGGAAGGATTCGTGGATGGATGAGTCACAAGGTCACATCTTTTCTGTCATAGCTTAAACCAGCCTTTTTGGCAAAAGAAGCGCTAGACCCTGGAGGAATGCCCCCCTCTCTCTCTAACAATGATAACGATGCTAACACAATGCTATCCGAATCCACTTCAAAGAAGCGGCGCAACTCCTTTCGAGTGTCGCTTCTCCCAAATCCGTCAGTTCCCAGTGGGAGAAACCCACCTTTGGTCCATCTTTGTATCATTTCCGGGACCGCGGCGATGTAGTCTGAGGCTGCCACAGTTGGAATCCCGTCTCCGAAACAAGCTTCAACGTAAGGAACCCCGTCGTGTTCAGGGTCGAATCGTTTGATACGCTCGAATTCCAAACCCTCTCTCCTCAACTCTCCATAGGAGGTCACAGACCAGATTTCGGTAGTAATTCCTCGCCCATTTAGGTCTTCGGAGGCCGAAATTACGTTTTTCATAATCGGTCCCGATCCAAGCAGTCTTATCATCGGAGCATCATCGTCTACGTTTCCAGTGAGCCGATAAGCCCCACGGACAATCCCCGCCTCACACCCATCCGGTTTTGCAGGTTGACGCTCATTGTCGTTGTACAGCATGACATAATGGATCATATCATTTCCATCATCGAACATATCCTTTAAGCCATACTGGATAATTGTAGCCAACTCATATGCATAGGCTGGATCCCACGCCCTGACAGAGGGTACTGTAGATGCTAGCAAGAGACTGTGCCCGTCTTGATGTTGCAAGCCCTCACCATTCAGGGTAGTCCGTCCTGCTGTAGCTCCCATGAGGAACCCCCTGGCTCGCGAGTCAGCAGCAGCCCACACTTGATCCGCTATTCGCTGGAATCCGAACATAGAATAGAAGGTGTAGAATGGTATTGTCGCAACTCCCGCATGGGCATAAGAGGTCGCCGCTGCGGTCCATGTGGCCATAGCACCAGCCTCAGAGATCCCCTCTTGCAATATCTGACCTGTTCTGGCCTCCTTGTAATTCATTAGCATCTTATGGTCAACCGGCGTGTATTTCTGGCCGACCTGGGAGTAAATCCCAAACTCGCTGAAAAGCGGATCCATTCCGAAAGTTCTACCTTCGTCTGGGATTATTGGAACCACGTGGTCCCCAATCTCGGATTTCATGAGATTTCGCAACATCCTGACAAAAGCCATGGTTGTTGAGACTTTTTGCTTCTCGGGGGTACCAGAGTCGAACTCTGAGAATACCATTGGATTGGGCAAGGACATGGGCTCAAAATTCACTTTTCTCAAGGGCAATGGTCCACCCAAGGACGACCTCCTGTTCTTCGAATATTCCAACGACTCTGCCCCTTCCTCTAATTCCATGAATGGGTCATCTTCGACCCGGTCTTCGTCAATTTCAATCTTCAGGTAGTCCCTGTAATCGATCAAAGACTCCCTGTCCAATTTTTTCTTCTGGTGTGTGGAGTTCCTTGCTAGGAATGATTCAATACCCCATCCTTTCACAGTGTGTGCTAATATTACGGAAGGCCGATCAGAATTCTCTGCCTCCCTGTAGGCAGCCAGTACTTTCTTCCGATCATGCCCACCTCTTCCAAGAGATGAGATGTCGGAATCCGATAATGATGAACCCAAATCTTGGAGTTCTTTCGTAGCGCCGAAAAACTCCTCCCTGAAGGCACGCGGATCAAGGGTGCTCATCCTCTGAAAATCACCGTCGTTTATCTCTTCTAACCTCTCCAGAAGGGCACGTCCATTACTACCTCTCAATAACTTGTCCCACGCGTGGTTCCAAAGCACCTTGATGACATTCCAACCAGCCCCACGATACAATCCCTCCAACTCTTGGATTATCTTCGCATTACCTCGAACTGGCCCGTCTAGCCTTTGCAGATTGCAATTCACAACTACGATCAGATTGTCCAATCTTTCCCTACCAGCTATCGCAATTGAGGCAATGGACTCCGGCTCGTCCATTTCTCCATCACCAAGGAACGAGAACACTCGGGAGTCTGATGTATCTGCCAAACCTCTGTTGTGTAGGTATTTCCAGAATCTTGCGTGAAGAACTGCTGCCAATGGCCCCAACCCCATGGAGACGGTAGGATATTCCCAAAAATCGGGCATCAACCTAGGATGGGGATACGATGAAAGCCCTTCTCCTGAAACTTCCTGTCGGAATTTCTTTAGTTGTTCACGACTAAGCCTCCCTTCTAGAAAGGCTCTGGCATAAATGCCGGGGCTTCCATGGCCTTGAATATAGATTGCATCCCCTAGCCCCTCATCCTTCCCCCTGAAAACGTGATTAAACCCAACCTCATACAACGTAGATGAAGAGGCATATGTCGAGATATGACCACCTATCCCATCCACCCTTCGATTGGCATCAGATACTATGGCCGCTGCATTCCATAGGACGTAGTTCTGAAATTCTTCCTCAAGATCCTCATTTCCGGGATATCTTCCTTCCATCTCCGTAGGTATCGTGTTTAAGTATGGAGTCCTCGATATCGGAGAGATTGGGATATCAAGATCGACGGCTTCTCCGAGTATCTCATGTAACAGCAGACGTGCCCTTGAGGCTCCACTGTTGCCTACGACATCACGAAGCGCTTGCAGCCATTCATTAGTCTCGGATTGGTCCTCGTCTGGTAGCACCGATCTGTGTGCCATTACACTACCTCGCTACTTCGAGATGGGGCCCACCTTTCAACCTCGCACTTGTCGATAAGACATATCTGTTGATCCTTTATCTCCAATTTCGATCAGATAACAATGATGAATAGTCCTCAGGCCAGCAACTGTGATTGCAGAGTCACCGTCAGGCGCTCTCGTGCCACCCCATTCTCGCACTGCATGCTTGACTGTGGATAATCCTGGGAGGTTATGGGGGTCGACCTTTAATTCAACTACAATGCTATTTCCACGACTAAGCCACTCCAGTACAGCACGGATTGATCTTTTTGCCACCCCATATTTCTGGTTTAGACTCCTAACCCAATATCCTAGATTCCAATCACTCTTCGTTGAGCGAGTCACTCGGTCGAACCCTATTAGCCCCATTATTCGCTCGGATCTTGGGTCTATCATCACCCAATGATGGAGAAGCCCCGACCTTCCCAATCTTTGAGTTTCGTCCAAAAAAGATAGAATTTGTTGTTTCAAATCTCTCTCAATGTTAATCCAAGGCATAGCCCTGCTGACCTCTGGCCAAGTCTCCTCAAATGCTTCTTGCAGCTCGGTGAGCACCGATGGACTAGCAGGTCTCAACACCAAGCCATCATCAACGCGGATAGATACAGTAGCCCTTCTGGACATGTCAAACCCCTAACCGGTACCGAGCATCGGCCACAGCAGGGTCAGATGGGTGATATTTCTCAGCACCATCAATAATTTTGGGTACCTCATCGCCCCTTCCCAGCGCCTGCAATAATCGACAGACGGGGAACAACAGCCTCGTCCTTTCACCCAGATGCGGTCCAGCTTCGTCCAATAGTTCACGGGCGCGACCCATTCTTTTTTCCTTGGCCTCGCCCATAGCTTGCTTGAGTTTAACAGCTATATCCCTCTCAATCCAGGGCATCTGTTGTGCCCAAGGCCAATAACTAGGTCTCTGAGCCCGTTCAATATCATGATTAAGGAAACCATCAACTGTCTTTATGATAGATTCGTTTTGATTCTTGGATTCAGATTCGATTGCTGATTCTGGAATCGAATCTATTTCCGGGATTTTGGGGGGTGAGATCCTCGGTCGTGCATCCGAGGCGCCCGGCGTCTGTGATGAGTCAACCCTAGTACCCATGTCAGTCAAGCTTTCAATAGCTGGGTTTCCATCAATGTCAGGAGTTTCTCCGCCCTCATGGGGCAATTTTGTATTAAGAAATCTCTCTACTAATTCTTTTTTGTTTCCATCAGTGGAGGCGCCAAGACTGGAAAGCATAGATCTCAGTTCCGCGTTAGTCAAAGAAAGCAATTCCTCTTCATCCATATTCGGTATTGGATCAGGCTCATCCTCGAGGGGTATTTCTGTGAAATCGTTTGCGTTCTCTTGTTCCAATTTTTCCGATTGAGCCTGCG
>DAZE01000013.1 GCA_002507175.1 Euryarchaeota archaeon UBA558 | reverse complement strand
TTGGCCCTGTCCTTGGCCCTGTCCATCTTCCTCAGAGCCTCCTCCGCCTTGAGTACCTCCGTCGCCGGAGCCGTCTCCTTGGAAGTCTGGGTCGTAAGCGTCGGGTATTCCATCGCCATCAGAGTCGCTCATTTCGCCATTAGCGGGATCATTTGGGTATGGATCGCTGCCATCGTCTTGACCATCGCCATCGGTGTCAGCTGCATTAGGGTTGGTTCCTGTGGCGTACTCTTGAGAATTCGTGAGTCCGTCTCCATCTGGGTCCGCATTTGCGTCCGTTGCTGAATTGGGGTTTAGTCCATAGCCAACTTCCCACCCGTCCGGCAGTCCGTCGCCATCTGAATCGGGGTTGTTCATGTCAGTTCCAGCAGCCTGCTCTTGAGCGTTGGTTAATCCATCGCCATCCCAGTCGGCTCCACCGTCGTTAGGATCCAGGGGATCCGAACCATCAGCAGATACCCCTGCGGCTCCGGCCATCGTCACTAGCAGAAAGGCTGTTAGTATGCTTGCGTTCTTTCTTATCTCCATCATTCATCACTTTCCTATTTTGTGTGTTTTATTGGTTGTCCAGGGAACCCGCCGCTCCCTCTTTCCAGCGTTGCTTCGACAGTGTCGATAGCAATGTCTGGGAGGTGATGAGCATTGGAAACGGAAGGAGAGAATGTGCATTGATCGAAGTGAATAGTAAACGTTCAATACAGTGTTTTTCTAAATTTTAAATCTCTCCTCCTATTTTTTCTCATCCGTTTTGGCTGGCATTCTTAGGAGACCCACCGTCTCCTCTACGGCTAATTTGGTTGTGTTTAGTATATGAATCACTCGGACTTCCGCTTCTTATTCATGGGGTTAATCTTGCAAGGTCTGATCTAAATTTAGTTCGTGTCATAAAGTGCCTCACGGGAGTGATTATGGTGAGAAGTACCAATGCTCCAAGGAACAGAGTCGACCAAGGAGGTATTCCTTGGCCCATGTTGAGGAACAAAGTCCATCCAATGATGATAAGTGCCCAGGGTCGATATCGACGTGAGAATAACGAGAGTCTAGCACTCGCGACCTCATCAGAGTACAATGGTGACTCCTCCCCGGGGGCCATCATATCGTGTTCTAATGCGCATCTGGCACATACTAGGTACCTTGGGCCATTGCCTTTCGCGAATTGGTCGTTGGGGTAGTTTTGAGTGCACATCCGGCAGGTCGGCATCGTGATCGACCCGACCATTACGAGCCTTTTCTTCAACACTGCGGTTAATCGCACAGGGACAGGAAATTTTCTATTATGGCCATTCCATCAGGACTCCCCGCAGATTCTGGGTGGAATTGGACTCCGTGAATTGGGTAGTATCGGTGCCTGGCCCCCATTATCAGACCAGTTCCCCCCTCCCATGCGTTGGGAACCATGCTTTCACCTTCATCCAAGATTACCAAACTATTGTACCTCATCATGCTATGCTCCTCAGCGAGTTCTGAGAATAGTCCTGTTCCATCGTTCTCTACACTAACTGGGGACCCATGGACGGGACCATTTGGTGACCTGGTTAGGTTTGATCCGTCAGCTAGGCAGATCGCCTGATGTCCAAGGCATATCCCGAGAAGTGGTATTTGTCCTCTCCCGGAAATCAATTCTCCGTTGATTCCCATATTGGCTAGTGCAGTGGTCCTGTTGTATGATTCTGGTCTCGAGGGGCCCGGTCCGATGACTATTCCGTCGGGTGAGTGCTTGCCAATAACGTCCGAGACCCACATGGCTACATCCTCATCTGGGTGTTCACTCCAACCGTTCACGATTATCACGTCGCATCCCAATTTCACCATTGCATCTCTGATATTGTACGTAAATGAGTCCATATTGTCAATAAGTATGATTTTCTTTTTCCTGGATTTTTCCTTCTTCAAGATATTCGGCCGGACCTCGGATTGTCTGGCCAGTGTTTTGGAACTCATTGATAGGCTCGGCAGCGTGTCGTTGGAAATGGACGCTGGGACATTCCACGCGGCCCTCAATACCGCATCTGCCTTCCACTCCGCCTCTTGGGCCTCCAACTCAGGATTCGAGGAGTGAACTATTCCCCCTCCAGCCATAACTCTTCCAGTCCTCACTCCCGCCTTTTCATGGACCTCCAGAGTTCGTATTAGTATGTTCAACTCAACAAGATTGTTGAGCTTGTGGATGTGGCCTATTGATCCAGTCCAAGCGCCCCTCGGCATTCTTTCTAGGTGATTGATTATCGCCATACTCATCACCTTCGGACAGCCAGTTATTGATCCACCGGGGAACAAGGAAGATATTGCCGAAGTCACACAACATGAGGGTTTGAGTTCTCCGCTGACCTCTGATACAAGATGGTGAACATTCGGATGCGATTCAATTCTGAATTCCGCCCATTTCACAGAGCCTGGTATGCAGACTGAGGACAGGTCGTGCCTCTCTAAATCAACAAGCATCATATGTTCAGCAAGGTCCTTTTTTGATTCTATTAGGTCTTCTTTCCCGCGTTGGTCCTCGGTTTCCAAGGCACGCCTTGGAGCTGTGCCCTTGATCGGTGATGTGGTTATTTTTCCATTTCGGAAACTGAGGAGTTGTTCTGGGCTGGCAGATACTATTGTCCAACCCAGATCAGGTGACCTCATCCATGTTGAATATGGAGCGGGGTTTGCCTCGACCAAATTTAGGAAGCAATCCCATGGGTCTTGGTCTAATTCTCCTTTCCAGTTTCTACCATAGTTAACTTGGTAAACATGGCCGTCCTTTATCGACTCAATTATTTCCATAATTTTTTGCTTGTGGTTTTCTCTATTCTCCGACTCCAATGTGGAGGGGGCATCAAACCGCATTGTTTCAGTGATGCCCCTTACACTCAGGCGGACCTCCTCCGCTGACATGGGAGAGTGTCCCAAAGTGGTTATCGAACTCTCCTTCCTATCATGAATGATCCAACCCTTGGTCCTCCAAAGGACGCCCAGAACTTCATTGTGTTCAGGCGTGTTCTTCATCCGCATTTGACTGGTCCATTGTCCCAAATCATAGCCAAGGACCCCGACAAAACCGCCGGGTGACAAGCCTGAGGATGGATCTACTGATCCTAGTACCTCCAATTCACTTACTGATTGTAGTGCAGCCTCTAACTTAACATGAGATTCATTACGTGTTGTTGTCCAACCAGCGCCCGATCTAACCTGGAATTCTAAGAGTACAGGGGGAGTGAGTCGCAAATCAAGTTCGCCGATCAATGGGTTTCTTTCAATCGGCGCAGTGATATCATCAGGTTGGCGGAAAACCACCCTGAGGTCATCCAACACCGGAATCATGGAGAATCGACTAGTTTTTCCGATTGGACCGCCAGAGTGGAACAAAATCTCATCATTTTTTGTATGGTCCACCCTTAGTTCCTCAAGAACATGAAGAAGGGGGTTCAATTCTCCCACATCTTCCATCTTGAAGATGCCAGTGATTGTGTTTTTCGTCACGATAGTCCCTCAATGAAACCCTTGTCTTCAATCTCACAAAGAATATCTTCTAATCCTGCCTCTAGGTCAGATTGTAGAGTGGTACCGTCGATAGAGGCGATTCTCCTGATACCGATTCCGGTTCCCACGGCTAAAGCATCCAAGCACACGGGTAGTTCAGCCATTGTTACCTTCCTTTGATTTATCCTGATTCTTTTTCCAAAATAATGCGCTAAGCTTCCAAGAGTTATGGACTCAACAGCCCCCATCATAGGATCAGGAATCACGAATTCGCCATCACCAAAGGCAAATAGTGGGGTAAACGTATCACCATCAATTATCGAGCCTTGGTCGACAAGCAAAGCGGCGTCGCCACCGTTCATAATTGCATTTTTCCTCGTGTTTGAATAGGCCTCCCAGTCCCCCTGTTTGTATCTGGCTTGATCCTTAATTCCACTTGGTAGAGGTTGGGTGATTAGGTGTATCGAACTCTCATAAGTCTCCAAAGGCCTCGGTATCATGGCAACCTCCCCATCCCGATGAACTTGGATTCTGACTAAGCACGGTAATTCCCTGCTTTGGGATATGATTGAGAGTGATCTCTCGAGATCTTCCACATCTATCATCGGGGCAGTATCAAACAAGGCAGCATAGGCACGTTCCAACCTATTGACGTGTGAATCCAGGAACAAAGGTCCATTCGGATTCAATCTCAGGGTCGTGAAGACCGGGTCGGATATTTCCACGGTCAACTAGATGCAGTCCCAGCCTTGAAGGCCTCTGTCAAAAGAGGTCGTCGAGGTCCTTTTCCAGGTCATCAAGATAGTCATTTGAAGATAGTTGCTCGGCGGAATCCGCGATGGTTTTCGTTTCAGTCAGTTTCTTGACAGGGATTTCTCTGGTCCCATCCGTATTCAGATCAGACTGGATCTCATCATCGAACAGCGCGTCTATCTCAACTTCCCTCGTGGAAATCTCCCATATGTCATCATCCATTCCTCTCCTTGACCTGAAGGTTGCAGCAGCACCCAGGGCGGCGAGTCCGAAGATAATGGTTCCAAGTAGAATATTCAAATCTCCACTGACTAGTCTATCCACTAGAGATGATCCTTCTGATGCCTGGGAATCCAGTGGTCCGGACTGTTCCGTCCATGGCAATACGAGAACTGGGCTCGCTCGATAAGTGAATTTCTCCCCGTCGTACGCGACCACTTCCACATAGTGATTGGTATCCCTATCCAGTGCCTGATCATCAATCAAGTCAAATCCAAACTCGGTGGTTGTCCTATCCAGAGCGATGACACTTGCATCTCTTACGTCATTAAATGGTGTACGAGATGCAAAAACATGGTATCCGATTACTTCTGGATTGTCACTTTCTGCCCAATTCAAGACGATCCTTGATCCGGATGGATTCCAAGCGGCGGTTAGTCCAGAGACATCAGGACAAGCGGGACAGGGGTCCAAACCGAGTTCATCAGTCAGCACTATGTCACTGGATTGTAGGTCGGTCGTCCAAGCATTTCCATTTGAGTCTCTGGCAACCACTGCCACGAAATATCTACGATCAGGGGCAAGGTCAGTTTTGCCCTCGATACCAGTAGATAGCTCGACCAAGGCAGGTCCTGACCAATCTCTAGGGAGGGTAAGTGAAGGATCCAGAGCCTCGAGGTTTGTGAGTAGGAACGGGGAGTCGGGAACCACATAAATCTCGTAGGACGATAGGTCTGCTGATTCGCTGGGATTAAAGAGGACGAACATTCCATCCCCGTGATCTGGGTCCCTATCTGCCAAATCTGGCGCTGGTATTCGGTCTGGTGGCGTTGTGTCCTCAAGGTTCGATTGAGGTAGGACAAGCGCAGTCTCTAGATTGTCCAGGTGGACATTGCCAGCGATGTCGTGTACTGTGACTACGACGTACAATGGTACCTCTGGGATGATCCTGTTAGTGACGGAGTCTGTAAGCGTGGTACCGTAGAGCGCCTCTGAAATCTCTATCTCTATTTTTGGAGAGCCTCCGATCTGTCTCTGTTGGATAGTCGTTAGACCACATGATTGAGGCTCCTCGGAACAGAAGAACCACATCGAGGAGACGTCCTCTAACGGATGCTCGCTTACCCATATGGTGTAATAGGAGAAATCTGGTGCGTCGCTCCTAGTCCAGACTACATCTATCGACGTGCCATCGTCGGATGGGTGGTCAAAAGCGCTGATGTCCAGTAGTCTAGCTGGTTCTGGTCCTTCTTCAGCGAGATTGTCGAATGGCGTTGCGTCATCCGGCAGTACATTGTTCAGATCGCCATTGCCCCAATCGTCGTACGCCACAACCGCTACCCAGTATCTTACACCATTTTCCAGTAGGGTACCATCTGCGCCACCGATAATGGCGACTGAATTTTCGCAGCCCGAGACGATCTCGGCCACAGGCCATCCTTCGGCACTTGTTGGAGGTGAGAAACCTGATGCTGGCAGAACATGTATGGTATACATCACGCAATCTTCCTCGCTGTTGGGTGTCCATGTGATTTGCAGGTAGCCACCATCATCGAATGAAAGGTCAGAAGCCTCTACGTTACTCACCCTTGCGGGTGGGATGGAGTCATCGAGGCCTCCGGCTGCGATTACAGGCCCATACAGTGCGGGGTTGTCCCGTTCGTATTGACCCGCCATGTCAACACACGATGCAGCCAGCCAAATTGGAGTAGATTGTGGTACATCTATAATAGTCTGATTACCGAGTGACTGTGCGACGTCAAAGTAGGTGGGAATGACTTCGACATCATTAATCTCTACGGTTGAATACCAAAGTCTGGTGGAGTGCCTATCGATATCTGTGCAAGGCTGCCACTCGACTTGAAGGCTGCCTCCTGAGAATCCGATTGGCTCAGCATACAATGAGGATGGTGGCTCAGGCACATTGTCAATCGCCATGGCAGAGCCGTTGTAGACTGACATGGGCCCCAACGAGCCGTCTGGATACCTTATTGCAATGGCTGCATAGTACTCTTCGCCAGATTGTATGGTCTGAATCGTATCGCCAGAATACGCCTCTTCTATTGAGACTCCTAATGTCTGAACGTCTGAGATGGAGGCAATGGGGGTAATTTGTGAGAAATCCCCCGTCTCAACAAAATCGACGCTCCATCCAGTCGTGGGGCTCCAGACAAATACGTCATAGGAAATGAAGCTAGGGTCGACTGCCATATCCCAGTTCAGGATTAACCCATCGCCGCCATCCCTGGGTCGATCATCGAAGTAGCTTATCCGTGTTGGAATCTCTTGCCTTGTCCAATCGTAGGTGATCCTCATGTTGATTGATCCAGATTCAGAAGGTGACAATGCGAATTCCCAATTTGCCGAGGATGGTGCCTCCGCGGTGTCCACTGCCATTTGGAGGAGTTGTTGCAGGCCTGTTTGCGTTGATAGGTTCCACGTTCCTGTGTAGTTTAGAATTGACACCTCAGACCATATTGGTTGGGATGAGGTTGAACTCGTGAAGATTGTCGGATGCCAAGAAAACGGTATAGATCCAAAATTCTGTGATTGTAGTTGAAGGGGCGAGTCGGTGATTGGGACGTTGGAGGGAATGGTTATCTTGTTGCCTGGTCTTGCTGTTTCTGTGATGTCTGTGGTCTGACCAAGGAATGTTAGGTCGAGGTTCTCTGCTCTGGCATATTCATCAACGTAGATTCTCTCCAATGCCCAATAGGGCCTGTAGGAGAGTGTTCCACGATCGGTGGCCAGAACGAGTGTGTCGCCGTACAACGCCATATCGTTAATTGAGGATTCCAAGGCGGAATCATAGCCACGTGATTGATGATCTTGGGAGCCAATGACGTTGAATCCGCTTCCGGCTGCTACCACCCTCGTGCCGTCAGATTGCATGATTGTGATGGGCCATGCTTGTAGTGACCCAGATACAGGCCCGATTTCCATAGAGTATGAACTGAAATTGTAATGATACAATGGACCGACGTCAGTGGCAATGTGCACTCCCCATCCATCAGTGGCTATTGCTGTCACACTGTTGCTTGGTAGCATGTCAAGTGGATAATCCGTGAAGATTTCCTGATCATCTATTGCCCAAGATGAAACCCATGGTCGCGATGCTCCCACTCCGGGGTGCGATGCAATCAAGACCTTTGGTTGGTGCATTTCTTGGGTAGTTCCATCTTGCAGTGTTATGTTCTTGCTCCTTTCAGGAAGAATCTGGATGTCCGCAATAAACGAGGAAATGAGTCCGTTCGATTGAGTCACCCTAGTACTCACAGAGGCATTTTGTGTTGGATTCTGTATGAAAGAGAGTCCGCTTGGACTTGAGATGACTACCAAGTTGCTCGTTCGGTTGCTCGATGCAACTTCTATCCGATCAGAATCAGGTGGCAGGCCATCATAGGTTGTGATTGGATCTAACCACTCTTGTGCCGATTCGTCGAACCTTCCGATTCCGACCGGTGTTGTCACCAGAGTGACGTCCCCCAGTCTCAAAAAGTCCCCTATGTCGTTTGCAGGGAGTGCTGCTAACAATTCCGCCTCGTTCCATATTCTCGAGGTCGTATCTAATACTTGAAAGCCCGATGCGGCATCAAAAACACTGGTCAGACCGGCATACAAATTACCGTTTTCTAAGTACATTCCGTCCATTGAGTTGTGAATTGAACCCGGGTGCGTTCGGGTCTGCTTCGTATTTGTGTCGAGAGCAATCATGCCTCGATAGGTCGTTGAAATCCACAACGTATTCCCGTCTAAAATAATGTCTTCCACGATATCGTCATTGAAATCGTACGAGTCCAACCAAGTGAGAGTACCGTTTTGATCGACCGTGCCCTCCATAACGGTGCGACCGTATCCTGAGCTGCTTTGCCAATTCCCTTGGTTTGAAGTCCCAACGGCTGCCCAAATATTCGCCCCATTGGAAACAAACTCGACTACATCTCCCGATGGCAGGATGAGAAGCTCATCGAAGCCACCTTCAATCAAACCAGTTGAATCAAGGCGATCGACTCTATTCACCCCTGATGTTTCACCAGACCTGCCAATGGCGT
>DAZE01000018.1:46201-46380 GCA_002507175.1 Euryarchaeota archaeon UBA558 | reverse complement strand
CTGACCCATGAGGACTACATACGACACCTGCCAGTAGAAGCCTTCAGACTCCAGAACCGTGGGGGGAAGGGGATGAAAGGGGTCTCAACTAAGGACGAGGACGCTCCTGCGGCCATAGTCACCTGCTTTTCAAAAGACCGGTTGTTGATTTTCACGGACCAAGGTCGTGTTTATGGCTT
>DAZE01000018.1:45570-45896 GCA_002507175.1 Euryarchaeota archaeon UBA558 | reverse complement strand
GTTTATGGCTTGAGAGCCTGGGAGACCCCCTCCGCCAGCCGCTACGGGAAGGGGACACACATTCGAAACCTGTTAGAAGGGATAAGGGAGGGGGAGAAAGTCGTCTCGATCCTTCCCCTGGACAGGGAATTAATTCAGAACCCCGAGGGGCATTACATCATCTTCGCCACGAGCCAGGGAAGGATAAAGCGAAGCCATCTCTCAGATTATGTGAAGATCAACCGAAATGGAAAATACGCACTAAAATTCGCCAAGGAAAGCGATTCCCTGGTGCAGGTCAGGCCAGCTACCGAAGAAGATCACGTAGTCCTAGTTTCCTCCATGGG
>DAZE01000018.1:44986-45258 GCA_002507175.1 Euryarchaeota archaeon UBA558 | reverse complement strand
TATGCATGTAGGTTCCTGCCCTCCGAGGCCAAAACGAGGGTCGATGCAGCCACGGGAGAGTCGACAACAACCCACACCGTGAGAGTCCAAGGGAGAGTTAGCCAAGGAGTCGCGGGCATGAAGTTGCAGTCCGGGGATCGTGTCGTCGGGATGATCGTCACTGATGACTTTGACACCAGCGTGCTCACGATTTCGAAGCATGGAATGGCAAAGCGCAGTAGATTGGGTTCCGGTTCAATGGTCGAGATCAAACTTGAGGATGGAACGACAGC
>DAZE01000018.1:44457-44670 GCA_002507175.1 Euryarchaeota archaeon UBA558 | reverse complement strand
CAAGGAGATGACGGAGAGGCAATGATGGAGAGGGATGGATACCGAAAAACAAACCGAGGTACAAAGGGGGTGAGGACCATGGCATTGTCAGACGGAGACTCCATCATCGGAGTTAGGCAGATCCCAGACCTGTCCGATCAATTGTTCATGCTCACAGAAAAGGGCATGATGATCCGCATGCCAGCAACCCAGACCAAGGAGACCCTCGGCAAG
>DAZE01000018.1:43935-44140 GCA_002507175.1 Euryarchaeota archaeon UBA558 | reverse complement strand
TGACGAAAGGGACTAGGATCATGGAGCTTCGAACGAAGGACAAGAAGTCATATGCTGACGAGATCGTATTTGTCGCCCGACTTCCATCGGACCTCGTCGAGAGAGGGGATGTCGAATCGGAAGGCGAGGAGGAGTGACAGGAACCGCTCGGCTTAAGCCGGGACCTTTGGTGGCAGGATTCCTGCGGCAGTCGCATAGCCTGGCC
>DAZE01000018.1:0-43595 GCA_002507175.1 Euryarchaeota archaeon UBA558 | reverse complement strand
GTTCGAATCTCCCCTGCCGCGCCAACCATTTCTGGGGATCGGGGTCGCGCCTCGGGCCTGTCTCCATTGGACAGAAAGTGTCTTTCGCAGGGCACGACTCGTGGACGACTGGAGATCGCAGTGGAAGCCATCCTGCTCAACATTGGTGTTTCTATTGGGGGGTTTCTGTCACTCGTCCTCGCATGGGTCCTGTTTCGACATCTGAGGCTCAGGCCTTCCAACGAGAGGTTTTGGGTGAACGACAACGCGAGGATGGCCGTAGCCGATTTCGATGGCGACAAGGTCACCATACGCAACGTCAGAGACTTCGTTTGGAGGTCCACGAGGGACTATGACGAGCGTTGGATAGACGTGACGTTGAGTCTCGATAAAATGGCCAAGATATGGTTCGTATTGGAGTACTTCGAGCCTACGAAGAAGCAGATGGCTCATACCATCATGAGCTTCGAGACCGATGACGGTCAGCGGATCGCCTGCTCCATTGAGGTCAGGAGGGAGCAAGGCGAGAGGTATCACCCCATCAAGGGCCTCTTCCGGCAGTACGAGCTGATCTACGTCTGGGCGACAGAAAGGGACGTCATCGGGGTAAGGGCTAGATGCAGGAAGAAATCAGTCACCCACCTGTTCGAGGCCGTGGTGCTCGGACCAGGAAACGAGAGGAGGATGCTTGAATCGTACCTTCGACGGTCGAACAAACTGAGCTCAGAGCCAGAGTGGTACAACACCATCACCAACACCTGCACGACCAACATAGTCGGACATGTCAACGAGGTCTACCCCGGCAGGGTCCCTTGGGGGGTATCGATTCTACTGCCCGGCCTGAGCCCCAAGCTCCTGAGTCGAAACAACCTCGTCAAAATGACCGGTACGCTGGAAGAGACCCTTCGCAACAGCATCATCGATGAGAGGGCCAACAAATGGGATGGCGTAGCAGACTTCGGGGACTGGATCAGAGGCGAGGGTTCAATCGATCCCCCCTCCTGAGGAGAACGTGATCGAGATACCGCCGTGTAGGCTGTCATCAGGGAGGCAATGGGTCCTCCCTGCCTCAAAGAGCCATCTCATCAGGTGGATCGCCTTGGCGTCCCAAAGCCGAGGGGCCATTCGAATCAATCACGTTGGCGAGCTCGGGGAGGACTCCATCAACATGATTCGCGGGCTCAAGTTCCTCGGCGCTGAAATCCAGATATCTGATGGCACGGTAGGCGTGTCTGCATCAAATGGGACATTCCCACGTTCTCCCAGCGACCAAATAGACATAGGCAACTCGGGAACGGGGTGCAGATTCATGATGGCGTTGGCATCCTCAATGGGCTCTATCTCAGGAATCACTGGGGATATCTCCCTCAGAAGCCGCCCATTCGAGGTCATCACAGGTGCATTAGGCGACTTGGGATGCAGCGTTTCCAGAGGGGAGGATGGCGACTTCATGGTATCTGGCCCCGCAGTGCACGGCAAGGTGGCCCTAGACCTCTCCAAGGGCAGCCAACCGCTGTCTGCACTCCTGATCGCAGCGCCGTCCTTGGGCGTGGATATAGAAGTCGAGATTCAGGGCGAGGTAGTCAGCCAGAGATACTTGGAGCTGACCTATGGCATTTGCAAGTCGACTGGATCTCAGAATGAGTTCTCAGGACACAATGTCAGAATTGCCCCTTGGGATGTGATCATTCCGGAGGAGGTGACTGTGCCCTCGGAGAGTAGCCTCACACCAGTGATCATGTTGTTGGAGCGGCTACATGGGGTGGATCTCGGCAGTGGGAACCTCGTGGATTCGGACCTCGTTGCCCCTGAGGTCAACTGGCTGCAGTCAAATGATTTTGGTCTCTTAGACCTCACAGCAGCTAGCGACCTAGTCACACCTGCAGCGGTGTTGTTGGCGATAGGGGGCGGGGGGACGATCGTGGGTGTCGGCCACACCCAGAGGAAGGAGTCGAAGAGATTGTCGACCACCGAGAAGCTCCTATTTGATTTCGGTTTGAAAGCGCATGTCAGGGCCGAGGGAGTCATTGACATACCGGGCGGCCAATCCCCCAAGAGGCCTGAGTGGGATGTGAAAACCTACAGTGACCACAGAGTGGCAATGACAGCGATGGCACTTGCTAGCCTAGTCGGTGCTACGATAGAGGGAGAGGGTTGCATAGGAGCCACCCACCCCAGTTTCCACCAGATGCTGATGGCGATCTCATCTTGAGTCACGAGGTGAGAAGGTGTCTATCAAGAGTGGCCTCAACGTACATTTCCTGATGCTGATGGTCTCCATGATCTGGGGGGGTTCATGGGCAGTAGGTCGCCTACTCGCCCTATCCCTGCCCCCTGCCACAGGCGCATGGATGAGGTACATCGCTTGCATGATTGCGTTCTACATATGGTTCTTCTACAAGGCTGCTAACGGTCAGAGTGTCCGCTGGCTACCTGGGTCGAAGGACTCATGGTGGCGCGTTTCCGTCATAGCCCTCTTCGCCGTCATGGGCTACCAACTTCTATTCATGCAAGGGATGAGATTTACCGCCGCCGGCGATGCCTCCTTGATAATAACGATGAATCCGATCTTCACAGTACTTCTCGCAGCGCCCATACTAGGTCAGAAGATAACTCGGAAGATGACCTACGGGCTCCTCCTTTCATTCATCGGCGTGGTTGTGGTCACGGGTTGGAGTCCAAACACCGACATACCACTCGATGAACGTTTGAAGGGCGACCTGATGATAATGCTCGCCGCTTTGTGTTGGGCCACAGCGACTAACCTCACTCGGATCATGCTTGAGTCCGAGGGGGAGCATGGCGCCACCTCGACTGAGATCGTAGTCTGGTACTCCCTCGTAGGCACTATCCTGTTGACCCCATGGTGGCTGTTGGAAGTCTACCATGGTGGGATTCTAGTCCCGAGCAACGAAGACCTTCTTGCGATTCTGTATCTCAGCATTCTCTCGACAGTCCTAGCATACATCTGGTTCGTAGTGGGTGTCGAAAGGATCGGTGCGACATCCGCATCCTCCTACGTCTTCCTTGTTCCGCCCTTCGGAGTTCTGGGTGGCTGGCTACTCTTGGATGAGCGCCTAGGTGTCTCACTAATCATCGGTTTCCTCTTGATCGTTGGAGGCGTCAGAGCCGTCCAGAAAGAGAGTAGCGTTGTTGGCAGGTCTGGCAGGTAGCCCCTTCAGGATTAAATACGAACGGCGAGTCGCCGCAGACCGAGGGGTTGTCAATGGCACGGAAACCTGCTAAGATGTATCGTCAAATCAAGGGTCCAGCCTACACCCGAAGACAATACACGGGTGGTGTGCCAAACAACAGGATACTTCGATACCACATGGGTAACAGAACCGTAGCCGAGGCCAACGGGTTTGAGGTAGTCCTGAACCTCACAGTAGACAACTCAGTACAGATCAGGCACACCGCTCTTGAGGCTGCGAGGATGATCTCAAACGCCACCATCCGAAACGCTGCCTCTGAGATAGGATATGCCCTCAGGGTGCACAAGTATCCACACCATGTCATCAGGGAGAACAAGCAAGCTACCGGTGCCGGTGCGGACAGGGTCTCACAGGGGATGAGGCTCTCATTCGGCAAGAACGTTGGCACTGCCGCCAGGGTGAAGCGTGGCGAGGTCATAATGTCGATACACACCAGACCTGAATTTTACCTTCAAGCAAAAGACGCTCTCCGCAAAGCAGGAATGAAGTTGCCAACTCCCTGCACGATTAAAGTCGTCAAGGGTGCCGAGACATTGAAGGGTCTCGTCTGATACCGCCCTCCATGGCTGCCATGAATGATGCTCTTAGGATTCTCGAGGACTCGTTGAGGGGGGCCCCAATTATCTGGAAGGGTGACTACCCCTACTTCATTCACCCAATATCTGATGGCATTCCAAGGATGGATCCTGAGGTACTCAAAGCGGCTACTGAGTTGATTGTTGGAACCACCGATTGGGAGGGGGTTGACCTCATTGTGAGTGTCGAGGCCATGGGACTTCCTTTGTTGGCATCAGTGGGGAATGCGACGGGAATTCCAACCGTGGTAATTAGGAAAAGATCCTACGGGATGGATGGTGAGGTATCTGTAGACGTATCAACGGGCTATTCCAACTCCACCATATTCATCAACGACATTTTCCCTGGAGAAAGGATCGTTATCGTTGATGATGTTATCTCTACGGGGGGGACGTTAGAGCCGCTGCTAGAGAAGCTAGAAGACATGGGAGTCATTCTACACGATGTCGTTATTGCAATAGAGAAGGGCGAAGGTCGAGAGAGGCTAAATCGGGAGCGCCCAGATTGGCCTGTAAGGTCTCTAGCGCGAATCGAAATCGTCGACGGCAAAGTGGAGATTTCCGAGTAATGACGTTTATTCCACAAGATCTTCGATCCACCCAAATTGATCTCATCTCGCAAAGTTACCTGAACGGTAGTCTAGGAACGCCTGATTAATTTCCTCCTTTGTGTTCATTACAAACGGGCCGTACCTTTCGATTGGTTCATTCAACTCTGGGCCTGCCAAAATCAGGAATTCTGCACCTTTTTCGGAATATATCTGGGCTTGAGTACCATCTGACAATATTGCTAGATCCCCATCTCGGACTTGTTGGCTGGCAGTTATCCCATGGGCGATGGGACTTATCTTCACCTGAGTCTTATTTTCTAGGTTTATTTTACCGCCGAAAACATAGATCATCCCATTCAGTTGGCTTTCGAAATCCTGAATCAACCGGGTGCCAGCATTCATCTTGACGTGTACTAGTGTGATCGGAATCACAGTATCGATTGAGGATGTCACTCCCATGCACTCCCCTGCGATCACCCTCGCCCAGATTCCATCTTTCTCCACGATGGGAGATTCTGAGGAGGGGACTTCTTGGTATCTGGGCTCCATCATCTTGTGAGAGGAGGGCAAATTGACCCATATCTGGAATCCATGGCTCCTACCACCACTCCGGAGGAAGTCTTCGTGCGGCTCCTCACAGTGGATTATGCCACGGCCCGCAGTCATCCATTGAACATCGCCGGGATTCAGTTCACCGGTGTTTCCAGCACTGTCTTCGTGTCTCATCCTCCCATCTAGAAGATAGGTGACCGTCTCAAAGCCGCGATGGGGGTGCCATGGTGCCCCTAATGCCTCGCCAGGGCCATATTCTGATGGGCCCATCTCATCAATCAAAAGGAATGGGCTCTTTACTTTCCCCATCCTGTATGGCCGTCGTACCTTGAATCCCCCGCCCTCTCGTACGACATGGGTGGGCACTACATCAACCACGCTCCGCTGACTCTGCATAACGATTACTGGTCCACCATACCCTTAATGGCTCGTATTTTCATCAAGATTGATGCCGTGTTGACGTCCTTGTCCAATGCAACCGCTGAAATACACGCTGGAACCCCCGAGAACAGGCTGATACCATGGATCTCGATCGTCATGACTTCGAATTGGACGATTTAGTCGCCAAAATAAAAGAGAACGACCATCGGCTCGTTGCTCTTCAAGTCCCAGAAGGGCTGAAAATGCAGGCACTAGAGATGATGGACTCGATAGAGACAGATTCCGCGGCCAAGGTTGTCCTTGCTGCAGATCCATGCTATGGTGCGTGTGACCTCGTACATGACAAGATGAAATTGATGGGTGTTGAGCTAGTTGCTCACATGGGTCACAGCCAAATGAACATAGACTCCGGCATGCCAACTCATTTCATTCCAGTCACCTACGACGGGGATCCCGAATTGAGCCCAGTGCTCCCCCTACTGACTCAACATAGGGCGATAGCGGAATCTCGGCTGGCCTCTTCCTCAGACTTGCCTGAATCAGAAGAGCAGGCCAAAGAGAAATTTCTAGACGCAGTTGGTAGGGTAGCACCGCTAGAGGGCGCCAAACTAGGACTCGTGGGTTCCATACAGCATCTCCATCTCCTCCCAGACTATGTCAAGAGGTTGGAAAAGGCAGGTTTCGATGTTGAGATACCCATTGGCGGGGAGAGGCTGACTTTCCCCGGACAGGTACTTGGCTGCAATTACTCCGGAGACGATCCCTCAATCGGGCACTACTTGTTCTTGGGATCCGGCGATTTTCACCCCATCGGCCTCGTACTCCACACTGGGAAGCCTTTAGCGATGTTTGACCCGTATACTGGCGAGGCTACTGAGATGTCCTTTGAGAGGATCGAAAGGATACTTAGGCAACGTTTCGGATACATCATGCAAATAGCCGATTGCAAGACTTTTGGCATCTTGATAGGGGAGAAGCCAGGACAAATGAGGAGGAACCTAGCATTGAGGATGAAGAGGATGCTTGAGAGCCATGGAAAGAAGGGGTACCTCTTGGCAATGGACCATGTCGGCCCTGATCTAATTGATTTCTACCCTGTAGACGCCTTTGTGAATACAGCATGCCCCCGAATCGCTATCGATGATGCTGTGAAGTATGCCAAGCCGTTGGTCACACCTTACGAGTTGGAAGTCTCATTGGGGGAGAAGAAATGGGAGCATGGCTATCAATTCGACGAGATCCCTTGACTGAGACTGGCTCTGGATATCTCTAAGAGCGGTGTCTCGGAACAGACATCAAATGGCAGAGTACCTGAATCGTATCGGAGCGGGCAAGATCCTGATTGACCGCACTCCTCTTACCTATGATTGGATACCAAACACCCTCGTCGGGCGAGATGGTGCATTGTCCCAGATGGCTTCGATATTTTCACAGATCTCCAGTCCTTCGATTAGTTGCAAGACAGTGATTACTGGGCCGGTTGGATCAGGAAAAACCGTGTTGACTCAAGTCTTTTGCAACGATTTGAAGAGGCATCTGGACGGGAAGAGAAGGATCGTTCACACGCACATAAACTGCCGCAATCATCCATCGGGCTCTCAAGTGCTCCAGCAAATTGCACTCAGCCTCGATGAGAGGCACCCTGAGCGAGGCTTGAGTCCCGGTGAAGTCATTCAATCAATCAGGCGCTTCCTCAATGCACGTGAAACTCACATGCTGTTAGTGCTGGACGAAGTTGATGTCATGATTAGGCGAGATAGTTCAGACATAATCTATCGACTTTTGAGGATAGATGAAGGCAAGAATGAGTCAGGGACGATATCGATCATACTCGTAAGCCAAGATCCCTCTCTTCTGAAGTTGTTTGAACCCGCCATAATATCAAGACTTGGTGCAAGCAACATGTTGAATTTAGGCGCATATACTGAATCTGAATTGAGGGCCATAGCGCTCCAACGTTCCGAGGCTTCCTGCCTCAAAGGCTCTGTCGGAGACGAGGTCATATCAAAAATCGCTAACTACGCTGCCAGCACAGGAGATGCCAGAATGGCGATTGAACTGCTGGAAGCCGCCGTGATAAGAGCTGAGGGGCACGGACGAAGCAATGTTCTCGTCAAAGACGTAAAGCCAAGTGAGGCAAGAAATGCTGCGCTGGAGCCCAACTTGGTTGATGGCCTCCCGGATCACCAGAAGCTTATCCTCCTCGGGATCTGCAGGCGTTTGAAAAAAGAAGAGGCCATAACGAGTGGAGATGCATTGAAACTGTATCATGTGATCTGTGAGGAGTTTGGACGTGACCCAAGAGGCTACACTACCTTCTGGAAGCACATGAAATCGCTGGAAATTTCAGGCATGATTGAAAGTCGCACCGATTCGGCTACGAAAGGCAGGGGGAGAACACAACATATCACCATGGCGAATATGGCTCCGGGAGTCCTAGAGGCCAGACTTTCAGGCATTCTGTCGGTGGAGTGAGGTAGCCCACGCTCCGAACCGCTCTTATAGGGGTCGAGTGTCGCAACGCCTGTTCTCGGTGTGTGCAATGGCAGGGGATCAGACTTTCAAAGCAGTTTTGAACGATACAAACCCAAAGGCAAAGGGACGTTCATTCTCGATTGATATCTCCGGAACAGGGTACAACCATTTCCTTGGAAAGAGCATAGGAGACACTGTAGACGGGATGTTCGTTGGCGAAGGTGACAAGACTCTCACAGGGTACACATTGGAAATTACTGGAGGCTCTGACACCACTGGTCGTGCGATGAGGCCTGATCTTGATGGTGGTGGCGTGAAGTCTGTTCTAGTGAGTCCGGGTGTTGGTTACAAGGGCAAGCGCTACGTTGACAAAAATGGGAAAATCTACCGCTACAAATACGACGGGATCAGGAGGAGGCGAAACCTAAGGGGGAATGTAATCAGCCAGAGTACCCGACAGATTAACCTCAAAGTAGTCGACTATGGCAAAAGGCCTCTCGGCGTGATCTTCGGACTAGAGGACGAGGCCTCCGCTGGATCCTCCGAAGAGGAGTGAGGCGGCGGTTGTAAGATGGCAAACTCACTACCATCTCAGCCTGAAGTGAACATAGGGATGGTTGGTCATGTTGACCATGGTAAAACAACTCTTACTAAAGCTCTCTCTGGCGTGTGGACAGATACCCATTCAGAAGAGCGGAAAAGAGGGATAAGTATCAAACTTGGATATGCCGATACAGCATTTTACAAGACTGGAGAAGGGGAGTTCTACCCAACGGGAAAGAAGCCTGATGGGGAAAAAGACGACCCCTCCGAGCTCGCAAGAGTGGTTTCATTCGTAGATGCTCCCGGGCACGAGACCCTGATGGCGGTCATGATCTCAGGTGCATCAATTATGGACGGGGCTCTCTTGCTAGTCTCAGCCACAGAATCTTGTCCGCAGCCACAGACCAGAGAACACCTTGCGGCACTAGAAATAGCCGGAATAGAGAACATCGTTGTGGTACAAAACAAGATAGATTTGGTCACTCGGGAACGGGCGATTGAGTCATACAACGAAATTAAGTCGTTCTTGAATGGATCCATCGCATCAGAAGCCCCCGTTATTCCAATTTCCGCCCAACAAGCGGTAAATCTAGATTCATTAATTGAGGCTATAGAAGTGACGATACCCACTCCTGAAAGGTCAGAAAAAGAGCACGGGCTGATGTATGTAGCTAGATCATTCGACATCAACAGGCCTGGCTCAAGGCCTGCCAAGCTCAAGGGGGGAGTCATTGGGGGAAGTGTCGTCAAAGGATCCTTTTCAGTGGGAGACAAGATTTTAATCGCTCCTGGAAGAAGGGTTTCAAAAGGTACCAAATCTGATTGGATACCGATCAAGACCGAGATAATTGGCATCAAGGGCGGTGGATTGGCACTTGATTCAATTCACGCAGGAGGGCTTTGCGGCATATCCACTCCCTTGGATCCCATGATAACCAAGGCGGACGACCTATCTGGGCAAGTAATGGCAAGAGAGGGGGAGTTGCCGCCAGTATGGGAGGAGCTGCGTATAGATCTGGTACTCCTCGATGCCATGGTCTCCTCATCGGGAGAGGAGCCTGAGAAAGTCAGGCCCCTACAATCAGGTGAGATGTTGATGCTTAATTCGGCAACTGCGACGAGTGTTGGTACTGTCTCTCAGATAAAGGGAAAGAATGCAACAATCAAACTGAGGCTCCCCATCTGTGCCGAGGTAGGGAGCAGAATAACACTCTCCAGAAGAATTGGTTCCAGATGGAGGCTCATCGGTCATGCCTCTATCAAGGAGTGATCAGTCTGTCAGGCCTGATTGTAGATGCGTGTGGCTGGGTCGCACTCGTAGATGCCAAAATCAATCTCGACATCGAACTAAAATCGATTCTTGGACAGCCTGAACTAATTCTAACTGACGCCGTCCTCATTGAATTGAAGAAAATAGACGAGGATCGTAAGGGTCTGTTGTTGGAACTATTGACCTCAAGAGCTAAGATCATTCACTCCAACTATTCCTACACAGATGATGGACTGATCAGACTTTCAATTGAGACCGGTTACCCAGTCCTTACCGTTGATCGAGAGTTAAAGAGGCGCCTGATCTCTGTGAGTTGCTCTTATGTTGAAGTCACTGCAGGTAGAACTCTGAGACTCGTTGACTAAGGCAGGGTAAAAAGTCGATCATCACCATGGCCATCGAGAAGGCCCGTCTTTACTGCGCAGTCTATCCAAGCATGCGCGTAATTTACTGCACCGAATGCACGAACAAAATCTCCATTCTTCAGAAAATGCTCGGAGTCGCTGAGGTAATCATCAAACATTCTCAACATTTTTGTTAGATTTTCCCTTTCTAGGTCAGTTGTCGCCAGCGAAGTAGCCTTTCCCCTGGCCTCTTTTGAGAGTTTGATGTAATACAAAACCCTTCTTTTCGTTATTCTGTCTTTTGATTCATCTGAGAACATCGAAGGCCTCCTCTGTTAACTTGAAAAACCTAGTTCGCCCCTCTTTGCGAACTTTCAGGAAACCATTTCTCTTTAGTTCGTTGAACAATTGAGAGAGCCTGGGGCGGCCAACCTCGAGTCTGGCCTGCAGCTCTGGATCAGAAGGTGATATCTCCCTTACTGAGGAAACAGTAAGAATCAATTTTTCTGCTTCGTTGAGTTTACTGAGGTATGAATGTTGCAGTGGAGCTGAATCATCCCAATTTGGCTCTAGGTTGTAATCGAAGGAAATGCTAGGGGGCATTGGTTGGGATCTTAGGCCTTGAGTCAATCCGATGGGATCGTGTCGGGTTTGTTCTTGCTGGGTGTTTTCGACAGGTGGAGGAAGAGTGGCCTCAAAATCTTCCCCCACGGTCCAAACTGCTTGCTCCGTAGATAGAACTGGAGAATCGTCAATACTCTGATTTGACTCACTAGGGACTAAGGATGGCTCGATTAGAATCCTTGTGGAGTCCTCAAAATTGTTCATTTCGTGTCTGTCCGCATCAATAATTTTCGTCCCATCACCACCTTTTGGCATTTCAAAGTGGGTGCTGACAGTTCTCTCTGCCAAGCCTTTGAATGACCCAGTCGTACTAGATTTTGGCGATGTGACAGTGATTGGAGGGGGCTCTGTGCCTGGCTCCATCCAAAAATATCCATCTCGATCAGGGGAGTGGAGGTTGTTTGTCTCCTGCATAGGAGACATATTCTCTTGGGTCGTCAACTCCTCGGCGAGTTCTGATTCTGTCTCTGAGTGTTTTGATTCAATCAAAGAATCCTGAATTTCTTCGTTGATTATTTGCTCAGTCGCCTCTGACTCTAATTCGACACTCGCATCTGGAACTGCGTTGAACTGAGGGAGGCCATACTCATAGATCGATGGTATGGCACCCGCAACTTCCGGGACTTGTTCATTCTCTGTCCTAATTTCTGTTATGGGCAATGACCCTTCCTCGACGTATGTTTTTTCAGACCATCGAAATAGCCTCTCAAGGGTACCAGATCTATTCCTTATCCCTCTTCTCTCGTCTACAAGGTCCCTCAGCGTTCGGACGACTGCCCTCGGGATTCCCTCGGTCATGTCGTGTATATTTTCAATCAACTGAGAGTGCATAATCCACCTTTGACGTGCGACCCTCGCGATTCTCTTGTCTACTAGTAGTTGAATCTCATCCGCAGTCAGATTTCGTAGACTGTAGGGGGGGTCAAAAATTTCCAATGTGTCTTCTTCGAGAGAGGATAGTTGGCCTGGGAGCATTGTGAACAGAACTAATGCCCGCATTTTCTGCATTATTTGGACTAATCTCGGAATCACTGTGCTGACATCTACATTGTAAGGCAAGTCGAAAGCTACTAGTGGTATTGGACCATCTTTGTTATCGAGCTCTTCTGATAGTCTAGTTATTGTCTCGGAGATAACAGAGGGGAGATTATGCCCGATGAAATGAGCGGCAACTTGAGTCACCATATTCTTGACAGGATCATTGTCCATCGGCCAATAATCGCTGATGAATGGGTTTGAGGATTGAGACGCAACCGCGTTTAGTATCGAGGTTCTGCCCGATCCCCTTACTCCAGATATAATTACCATCCTCGGGGATCCAGAGATTAGATGTTCTCTGCATTCGATTACTATCTCATCCCTCCCAATCAGATCTTGTGCTTGTCCGATCGATAGTGGTCTAATCTCGAAAGGATTGCCGCTGAGGCTTGGAAGTTCCAATACAGTCGGGTCGACTCCCATGTTAAGGGCGTTTGTGATGAGTCATATAGTATTAACGTTTAATTACGCTTTTTTTTTTCAATTAACGTATTAAAATAAAATTTTTTTCTAAAAATATCATTTTTTTGATAAAAAATGTATTTATGTTAACGTATAATTAACGTATAATTAACGTATAATTAACGTATTTTCAATAAAATTAACGCTTTTTATTTCATTATCCTTTGGATATATGGTCTATTCATTTACCTTAATTTTCCCAAATTTAGGACTTTTTTCATGATATTTTCCGCATCACTTACAACCCTATCACCACTGCCACTAACAATGCCAATAGAGGACAGTCGAATGCCAGGTTTTCACCGCCTGACACCAAAAGAAAGGAGAGAGAAGCTCGCTGAGGTTGCAGGACTGACCAAAGAACACGTGGATGCTTGGGAATCAGGAATACTCGAGATGGGGATTGCAGATAGGATGATTGAGAACGTAGTTGGAACATATTCACTTCCGATTGGAGTGGCTACCAATTTCGTTATCGATGACAAGCACTATGCCATACCCTTCGTGGTTGAGGAGGCTAGCGTGGTTGCAGCAGCCTCCAATATGGCCAAGAGATGTCTGAAGAATGGGGGATTCAGATCTAATAACGATGATCCGGTAATGATTGGGCAAATCCAAGTTGTTGGGATAGAGAATGTGGATGATGGTCGATCGTCCGTATTGTCCTCCAAAGACGAAATAATCGAGATCTGCAATGAGGTAGATCCCATCCTTGTAAAATTTGGAGGTGGTTGCAAGGATATTGAAGCACGACCGATAAAGACTGATTCTGGTGATATGCTGATTGTCCATATTCTCGTAGATTGTAGGGATGCAATGGGTGCCAACGCTGTTAATACGATGGCGGAAACAGTCGCTCCGAAAATAGAAGAGTTGACGGGTGGGACTGTAATACTGAGGATAATTAGCAATCTCGCAGTTCACAGACTCGCAAGGATCTCTGCAACATTCACTCCTGAAGAGATGTCTGATAATGGGAAAGACCCGCAACAGGGGTCAGAGGTCATTAATGGGGTAATTCAAGCATATCACTTCGCCGCTGCTGATCCGTTTAGGGCAACAACCCACAACAAAGGCATAATGAATGCTATTTCATCGGTTGCAATCGCGTGTGGGCAGGACTGGCGTGCGATAGAATCGGGAGCCCATGCCTATGCAGCCTTTGGCAATAAGAACTCAACATATGGCTCTATGACTGAGTGGTCCATGGATGAGGAAGGAAATCTAGTTGGATCCATAGAACTGCCCATGGCAGTAGGATTGGTGGGCGGTGCAATCAGGATACACCCGGGCGCAAAGGCAAATGTGGCACTATTGGGTGTTGAAACCGCCGACGAGTTGGGGAAGGTCATGGCCTCCGCAGGTCTGGCTCAAAACTTAGGTGCTCTGAGGGCACTGGCAACTGTCGGAATTCAGGCTGGCCATATGAAATTACACCTACAGAATATGGCTGCGGCCGCCGGAGCCGATGATGACGAGATAGAGCAAGTCTCCAAGATTGTGAGGTCCAGTGGAGAAAGAATAACCATGGCGGCGGTAGTTGCTGCGTTAGAGAGTGTAAGGTCCTGATTATTCTTCTTCTGAAGCCCTGCCAGTATAATCTTGGATTTTCGTTTGCCCATCGCCTAGCGATTCGGCCAATTCTGTCCCAGTCATGCCAGCCTCTTTCGCCTGTTGCCTGAACCAACTCCTTACCTTGTCCGGTCTTACTTCTGGTGCTCCGAAGTATTCTGCAAATCTTCTTGTGGTCATTAAACGTCTAGTCGCCCCATCTCTTCGCCGGCTGATTAGACCCATGCTTGAGAGCTCCCTGACGTGATCATATGCCCTTTGACCCAGCATTTCAACCAGTGTTGATTGGGCCATAGGCTGATGGTACGCTATCAAGGCGGCAGTTGGCATCAGTCTTTGAGGAATGTCTGGCCTTACGTTGCCCGGCATTTTATTCGCTAATGATGGTTTCACTTCCATTATCCACCTACCAGATATCTCAGATATTTGCAAAGCCCCGGACTTCCTTCTCGCGAGAGTGGATTTAAGTCCCCTGAGCGCCATTTCAGCGTTACTCTCGTCTGATTGGGACGCTAGGGCGATCTCAGATACTGTCATTGAACGTCCGGATCCAAACAAAATTGCCTCGATAACAGTAGGGAGGGCGTCATTTTCCATTTTCAGTCCTCCACTAATTTCTCTTGGGGATGAAGCCGCTCCGATAGAATGTCGAAGTCTGTTTCCTCTGGATGTAGGTCACTAAGTATCACCCTCCCATCCATGCCATCTTCCTGGCGTATGCTGGCATACCCTCTGTTTACAAGGAACAATGCTGCTACCATTGCTGCAACTTGGGCTTCTGCATCCGCCTCATCCCGGGAGGTTCCTCTCTCCATGGACCTCTCTGCAAGCTCTTCTGAGACAGAGGACAAGGTGCATGAGCCGGTTTTAGGATTTGCTCGCATCCTCATTGCTTCCCATGTTCTGCGAATGTCTCCCTCCAGATCCTCCACATGGAGGCTGCCGCTGAACCTAGCTCTGGCAGTTTCGAGGGCTTCCCTCCTTTCCTCGGCAATCTTCATTCTCAGATTCTCTTCTTGAGATATCCTGCTTGCTGCCTTCAGACCTAGGAGGAGTTCCCCAAGAGTGACTGGCCTGCCCTCATCCCTCTGAATCCTACCCTCGAACATTCCTGGTAGGTTCTCTCTTTGGGAGCCAGTGATAACCCCCACAGAGAAATTGTACGCGTCGTCATCGTAATCAGACTCCCATCCGCCATCGTAAAGCCATTCCTCATCGTGTTGATCCACATCGTGTTGCCTCTCGACAAGAGATTCTGCTTGGCCACGGAGGACCTGCCATGCCATTCGGATCAGTCTTCCGCAGGTCGGTAGGTCTACGTGTTCTGATTGCTCTATCCTTGAAGTGAACATTTCCAAAAATGCTGACAGGTCAACTGCCCATGGATCGAGATCCCTGCTCTGAAAGAGTTGCAGTACTAATGCAACAGACCTATCGAACGGATCGTTGAGAAACTGATGCTCGGCTTCCTCCATCTCAGAGAGTTCGAGTATCCGATCCAAGTATTCACTTGTCTCAAGGTCCATGTCTGTGGCGATCAGGGTGGCGATGATGTCGTCCCTGAGTGATTTTGCATCCAACACGCCCATGGGCTCATCCGGCCTCCTGCTCCTTCGGAGCTGCCTCTTCCACTCCTCGGCCTTCTCCTACAGTCTCATCCAGTGATGCTGGTATGTCCCTTTGGCTACCATCATCAACGGCCTCAGCGCGGTCTCTCAACTTACCGAGTGGGTCATTCTGATGATCGGAGCCATCCAATTCTACTCCGGCGCGACCCATTACACCCTCTAGGGAGGGGGGAGTGAGCAATGCTTCAGGCAGTGCTGGCCTGTTGGATGGATGGGGCAAGTCATCCGGTAGCATCTCTGATGTGGATGGTGGTCCCTGAGCCTCCATTTCTTTCTCGAAGGCATCGCCCAGTGCAAGCGCTGCCTCCCTGTTGAAGTCGGTGATTCTCCGACTCACTCCGTCCCCGGCATGGGTTATTCCGATGTGGTGATTGGCCATGGAAAGGCTGACCTTTCGAAGAGTCACCATGATGAACTGAGCTGCTTCGCTCCTTCGACGACAGAGCATGGCGATTCTCTGACAATTGAATGGGTCCAGATTTTGATCAACCTCGTCGAAATAGTAGAATGTGCTTGGTTCGAAGTCCTGTATCGAGAAAACCAAAGCGAGGGCTGCCATTGATTTCTCTCCTCCCGATAATTGGGATCTTCGAGTCTTCTGGCTCTTGCCAGGAGGCACGCAATCCATCTCGAGGCCGCCATCAAATGGGCTTTCGGGGTTTTCCAGCCTCAACCTTCCGTTCCCGCCGGGCTGCAGTATTGCATAGACACGTGAAAAATTTCGATTTATATGTTCGAATACCGTCAGAAGCCTTCTCTTCCTCTCAGATTCTAACCTTTCAACGATTTCTACGAGCATGTTCTTTCTTTTTCTGAGCGTGGAACCGTCCTCGATTAGTTGGTCAATACGCTTCGCAGTCTCATCATATTGCTCTATTGCGAGCATATTTACACCCCCTAGATTATCCAACCTTCTCTCTAACCTCGATATGTTGCGCTCTACCTCTGCCAACGGAGGTGCGTCTGAATTCATAGATGGGATCTCTATCCCTTGTACGATTAGAGCCTCCTCCAGTTCCTTGGCAGCATGTCTTGCAACCCCTATGCCGCTGTCTATTGCTTCAATGGTGACATGGATTCTCTCTCTTTCCGACCTGCGTGATTGGGATTCAGATCGAGCTTGAGTTCGCTCCTCAATTATTTGGTCTCTCCTTCTGGAGAGTATCCCCATTTCCTCACTCGCATGTTGTGCCTTGGACCTCAGATCGACAAGCTCCTGCTCAGATTCAGTTGATTGGATCTCTATATTCTTGATCTCTGTTTTCCAGGATTGATTCTGCGAGGCAAGTCTCTCATTTTTACTCTTTAGCTCCTTCATCCTGTTGTTTAGAACGCCGAGGCTGACATCCGCGGAACTCACATTGTTCACAGCCTGTTGGCGGGCGATTTGAGCCCTGCCCCTGTCCATCTCAGCCTCGGACAATGTCTTGGATAGATGGTCGGGGGATTGTTGTAGTAGTTTTTCACTTGCTTCGTTCCTGCTGCTGAGCGCATTCTCAAGGCTCTGTTTTGCATTATGGAGATCAGCCTCGGCGGTTCTTTTGCCAGCCTCGGAGCGTTCCAGATCCGTTCTGGCGTCTTTCAATCGCGACGCGAGTGATTTGACATCATTCTCAGCCCTATCGAGATCGGCTCTCCATTCTCTTAATTTCGTCTCAGTGCCCGACCCAGAGATTTCCGCTATTCTGTCAGTGAGTTGTTGCATGGAACCCCTTGCATCCCTGAGGGCGACCTCGACTGTTGCCCTAGCTAAGCTGGCTTCATTGACCTCGTTCTCAAGAGGCCTGAGAGAGATTGTGGGGTCATTGGATCCAAATTTCGGTGCCGTCTTTAGTGATGATCCGCCAGTCATTGCTCCGCTTCCATCGACTATGGATCCGTCTATGGTGACCATTCTGACGCCTCCCATGTTCTTCCTAGCCACATCCAAATTCTCCACGAGGAGGGTGCTCCTGCTCACGAGTAGAATGGCATTCTCTATTTCTTCAGGGTAATCCAGCAACTCATGGATGAATCCAATCACACCAGGATTCCTAACGACCATCAACGATCTTCCTTGTGGCCTCTGTTTTCCAAGACGGTTCAAGGGCAAGAATGTAGCCCTTCCGCCACCATTCTTCTTTAACCATGAGATGCAATCTGCTGCAACTTGATCGTCCTCAACGACTATGCTCCTCATCGCACCACCTAATGCTAGCGCTATGCCGTCTGAATGAGACTGATCTTTAGGCGTGGCTAGTTCGGCTATGGAACCGAGAATTCCTCTGATGAGTCCTTGTTGTCTAAGTTTCGTCAGAGCTGCTGCCACACCCGCAGACCCATGAGTTTGGGCTTCAATTCTAGCTCTGGCCTTTTCCAATCTCATCTCAGATTCGCGATGCCTAGAGTCTGCCCGATCTCTCTCCTCCCTGAGGCGAGCCTCGATTTTTCTAAGGCGTATCAGTTCCTCGCCCATTTTCGCGGGATCCTCACGATCGGACTCAATCTTCATGTCCTCCCCATGAATTTCAAGATCGTCTCTTAGTAGAGTTGCTTGCTCATACTCTTCCTCCAGTTGTACCACGGACTCTATTGATAGGGTCACCGATTGGTCCGCTCTGTCAAATGCCAGCGTCAACGAAGAATGCTCATCTTGTGCCTTTGTTACTGCATCGTTTGCCTTTCCTAGAGCTCGACTGAGGTCTAATTGGATTTTGCTCCCAGTTTCTAGGATTTCCTTTGCTTCTCTTATTGCATTATCCGACTTTTCAATTTCCTCGTCGGCTGTCGTGATTTCCGACAGAGCAGCGGCCTTGGATGTCTGATGTTCCTGTATTGATTTATCCACTCTTTCGATCTCGTGTTCGTTGAACTCTAGATCAGCCTGAGCCTCGTCCAAGGATGCGTTGAGGTCACTTATCCTGTCCTTTGCCCTCTCGATTTCAACCTCTAGCTTACGCATCTTGTCGATAATCTTCTTGTTTTCACCTGTAGAAAGGGAATCTATCTGACGCCCAATCTCGGAAAGCTCGTCCTCCAATCTGAGGAGGTCCCGCTCCTTCCTCCTTGCCTCCTCGAGAAGTGTTGACGATCTGGTTCTGTATTCTTGTTGTTCGGTTAGTAGCGCGTTGATCTCATGAACCTTGGCAAGATACCTGCACTTGGAAATCATTGCCTTATTATGATCCAGCTCTTGTTTAAGCTCCCTGAATTTGAGGGCTTGCTCCCTTTCCTTCCCCAGGCTTTCCAACTGTTTCTTCTGGTCAGCCTCGAACAAATCGATTGTCTCCATCGAGTTCTCAACCTGCTTTCTCTGGCTGGATGCTTTTCGGATGTCATCATCATATGCTGTGACGCCGGCTACGTCTTCCAGTATCGCACGTCTTCGATGGGCAGTCATCGTAGCGAGTGTCGTTACGTCGTTTTGCAGAACTACGTTGTACCCGTCCCCTCTGAGACCCGCCTCCTTCAATATGCGTCTGAACTCTCCGGAAGTCGTTTTCTCTCCATTTATTCTGAACTCAGACTTTGGTTCGCCCTTCTCTGTCAACCTGACTGACCTTGTGAACGCAACCTCATCGGTATCTACCCGAAGCTGTCGTGTACCATCCTCCCTCTGAGGGTTGGTGAAGGTCAGTGTTGCGGACATTTTCTTAGCTGCCCTACTGTTGTTTCCCCCATTGAAAATTAGTTCCTTGAGGTTCTCAGCCCTTAGGGCCTTCGTAGATCTAGTTCCGAGTACAAATTGGATCGCATCCCCGGAATTTGACTTTCCAGACCCGTTTGGCCCTGTTATGGCGGTGAAGCCTGATTGGAAAGGGATGGTCACCTCTCCACCGAATGACTTGAAATTGAGCACGTCTATTCTCATTAGCCTCATATCAAGCACCACGAGACGGTTCTTTTCGCCGCCTCAGGTGGGAGTGCGCGTTGAATGACATTATCAACATTGAGTATCTACAAGGGCGCAGCGTGTCGATTATTATGCTGATTTGAGAAATCCGATGCGTGTTTGCTAAAGTTCAATTCATGGTGGTCCCTGCCCTTGACCAGGAAGGGTGCCATGATATGAAGTACGACGTAGTTATTGTCGGATCTGGTATAGCAGGTTTGTTCACCGCCTTGAGATGCTCGCAAAGGGGACTATCTGTCCTTGTTGTGACGAAAAGTAGGATCAAATCGTCATCTACAAACTGGGCTCAGGGTGGCATAGCAGCAGTCTTGGACCCTGCTGACGAGATGGCCATCGAGGCACACGTTCAGGACACAATTTCGTCTGGTAAGGGTCTATGCGATGAATCAGTAGTGAGGTCGGTTGTTGTCGAAGCCGCACAAAGGATTGCCGACTTGGTGAGCTTCGGAGTGAGATTCGACGGGGGCCCCCACAACTATCACAAGGCAATTGAAGGCGGGCACTCAGAGCCTAGGATCCTGCACTCCAAAGATCATACTGGAGCCGAGATAGAGCAAGCGCTCGAGCTAGCAGCAACGAGCGAAGGCTTTGGTGGACTGAAAATAAATGAGGATTGGATGGCAATAGACTTGGTACAAAGTAAGCATGGTATTCCAAGTGCCGGAATCTGCGGTATCTGGTGTCTAACACCGGATGGCACGGTGATAGAGATTCAGGCAAAATCAATTATCTTGGCAACCGGGGGGTGTGGAATGTTGTACAAATCGACTACTAATCCGACTGTGTCAACAGGCGACGGTGTGGCCATGGCACACAGGTGTGGAGCCGATATTTCAGAGATGGAATTTGTCCAATTTCACCCAACATCACTGTATGGAATCGAAAGGCCGTTCCTCATCACAGAGGCAATGCGCGGCCATGGCGCCGTATTGATGACGAAAGAAGGTCATGATTCATGGCGATCGAAGGGGGGGGATCCAGTTGATTGGTCCTACATGAAGCAATATTCGCCACTAGGAAGTCTAGGGACTAGGGATGTAGTTGCGAGAGCCACTGATATGCAACTCAAAATTAGCGGTGAGAGCCATGTGTTGCTTGTAACGGAACACTTGAACAGTGATGAGCTACGAAGACAATTCCCAACCATATGCCGGAAGCTTGAGAGTCTGGGAATTGATTTCGGACTGGATCCAATACCCGTACGCCCTGCCGCTCATTATCTGGTGGGAGGTGTTTCAGTTGACAGGTTTGGGAGGTGCCAGAACAGCGGAGTGGCAATACCTGGACTCTACGCTATTGGAGAAACCGCACGAACAGGCCTTCATGGGGCGAATCGATTGGCATCGAACAGCCTCTTGGAGGCTGTGGTGTATGCGGAAAGGTGCGCCAATCACGTTCAAAATTATGTCTCGAACTCTACTGATTTCTTGGAAATTCCTGTTTGGAGGGCCGATGGTTTATCCCGACTGGTGGAACATGCGCCATTGGGCACAGATCTATCAGCGCTGAGGAACACCATGACAAGGGACGTTGGGCTCGTAAAGAGTAATTCTCGACTATCGAGGGCTCGTCGTAGAATTGATCACCTCAGAGTCGAATTTGAGAAGATCTGGAGTTCCAGCCTCCCAACTAGGGAGCTTGTGGAATTGAGGAATCTTCTCATATGCGCTGACCTGATAACCGACGCCTCAATGAGGAGAAAGGAGAACGTTGGCCTCCATTTCAACATAGATCTCGAGTGAAAGCCTAACGATTCGTTGCCTCTATACCTTTGATGAGGGCAAGTAATGTAGTATTTACTGGAGCAGGTATCCCGTGTGTCTCTGCGATTTCAGTTACCCTGCCACATAGTTGGTCAATTTCTGTCGGTCGACCAGCCATCACATCCTGAAGCATTGAACATTTATTCTCAGAGGTTGATCTGATTACGCCCAATACAATTTCCTCGATGTCCAGAGTGGACATGTCGACACCATGGGCATGACCGACGGAAGCCACCTCATTTGCTGCTTCGAATGATAGGGAAAGCAATTTAGGATTGGATTCGAGGTCTCCATTTGTAATCCCAGCGATGGCACAGATCGGATTTATGGCCACGTTGATCATCGCCTTAGTCCAAATTGTGGTTTGGAGTTTTACTGTCCAGCGAGGATTCAATCCTGCGGAGATGAGTGCACTCAGGATTGACAATTCATCCTCACGTGGATCGCTCTCTCCAGAACCGATGGCCATCTCTCCGAATCCCTTCCAATGAACCGCTCCGTTTTGATCCCTCCAAGCTCCATGTGTAGTGGAGCCGCCCATGGACCTGTGAGAGCCAAGAATTTCCCTTATGGCCTCATAGTTCCCCAGGCCATTCTGGACGGTGAGTGCGATCCCCTTTGTTGAGAGGAGTTTTGACGAGAGTCTAGCTAGGTCGTACGTATCCCCTGACTTCCCGCAGATTATCGCAAAATCTGAGTTTTCGACATTCCCCCGCAACGTCTCATGAACGTCTGTATCTATGACTGAGAACCTTGTTGGGGGTATCATGTCAATTGGCCCATCGTGTCTATGGATGACAAGCCCCTCTGTGCTGAGTCTCATGGCGGTTTCGCCTCTAGAGACAGCCACCAGATCATGTTCTGTGGAACAGAGAGCCCCCAGAATCAGGCTCCCGATCGACCCGGTTCCAAGAACACAAATTCTCATCAGCCACAGCCTCCCAGAGTACACCTAGTTGCAAAATTCAAGACAACTGCCTCATCGGTCGTTGAGATCCAGAATATGTTGTGTAGACCCTCTTCTTTTTCGGATGTTATGGTGACTAATGTTGACTGGTTTTGGTTCAATATGTCAGGTGCGCTTACACTCCAAATGTCCAATGAAGGAGCATCTCCTGACCAATCCCTCAAGAGCGGCAATGTCACATTTTCAGCATTAATTATCTCGATGCTTTCGTATTCTATGGCGACGCCCATGGGAGACAGTTCCAACATGGCGCCTGGCCCATCCCTTATCCTCAGGGATTCAATGAACTCAAGTCCATCACAGACCGCAATCCATCCCTCTTGTGGCACTCTGAGATTGATCTCGACCGATTCATTTGGCAGCTTGAGAGGGGATGTTTCTATGGACCAATTCAAACTTCCACCCGTGAAGGTGTAGGGGGTTTGCGTCTCAGTTAACACACAACTTGGGTATGTGTCATCAGATCCGTAAATAATTGTGGAATTAGGTACTGCCATCCAACCTGGAACGGTGATTACCTTATTTGAGGCAATGATCCATGGCTCAGATCCCTTTATTGGAAGTTGCCAATGCTTGGTATCATTCTCCGGATCAAGATCCGGAGTAAAGGTGATCAGAGGCCCCAAGGCCCTTCTCCTCTCATCCCTCTCAGCACCTTCGATTGCACCTGGCAAGGGGGTGATGCAGAAGTTACTTCTTGTTCCCTCTTCTATTGTCATATCCTCTGAGGTCCAGAACGGGTCGTTGACTGACCATGTGCCTGAATCGCCTGAGGTGGTCTCAATGTCCAGACAGGCAACGCTAGAGTTCGTAGCCATCATCCAGGATGATGAAAATGGGGAGCTCCCCGACGGGGCAGTGACCAGTATTTGGTTCTGAGAAATGGTCTTACCGTCGTCTACGGTCATGATTATCCTTGCAGGGTGTGCGGGTATCAGACTCGACATATTCTTCTGTATATTGAGTAGAATGCTGCCTTCATCGCTCTGCATCACACCATCAAATCGGTAGTAGAGAATTGAATCCCCGTTCGGTCCAAGAATCTCCCAACCTGAGTCCGAGGGGTCGTCGATCTCAAAGTAAATCTCTCCCGAAAGCACCTCGGCGCCTATCGGGGAGAGGGAGATTTCAATTTGCTGCTCCTCGTCAACCAATATGCTGGAAGGCCACGCTGATCTGTCTAGCCCCTCTTCCCAACTCTCAAACTCAGATGCTGGCAACGCCCCTGGTAGACCTAGTAGCAGGATCACGACGGCTGCTGCGGTATACCGTTCCAATGACTCCCTTGGGAAGCCCTTTGACATGTTGATCACCATGGGCGGTCTGAGTTGGTCATTGCCGAATCTTCGCATGCAAGCGATGGTAGCTATCACCAACCAAGGAATGAACTCGGTGGACACGAACACGCTGATCAACGCCCCAAGGGAAAGGACGAACAGTATGTTCTGTGTGGTCATGTCCATGTGCCTATCCCTGCCTAATATTGCGGAGAGTATCCTGTCCCCGGGAAGTCCGGGGATTGGCAGCATCAACAACCAGGCTATTGTGCTCAAGGACAAGCCGGCTAAGCCGATAGGGTGAATCCATTGAAGCCTAATCGCGAGATCAGGTCCGATGAAGAGGGAGGAAGCGAGATTTGGGGCTATACTTCCATAATATGCCAATGGGGCGGTTGACAGGTCAGTTGGCGGCGTTGATGGCGTCATCATCAAGCCCGCGAAGATCAATGGTTGGCCCGAAACGAATAGGATTGCGGGGACTGAGATCTCGATTCTGGCGAGCTGCCTCCTGGATGGGATGTATGTATGTTCAGGATTCCTCTGGCTGAAGAGTCCGAATAGACCGAATGGCCACCAAAACGAGGAAATCTGAGGCATTGCCAAGGGAATTAGGTGGCCAGAATTTATCCCTGCTTTTTTGTTCAATCTTCGCTTGAACTCGCTCGCTAAGAGCAATACTGATGTCATGGGAAATGCGTAGAAAAACGCGGACTGGGCATATGGATTTCCAGCCGCACCGACTTTTGTAGCCCATGCACTACCTGCGAACAACATCATGACGACGGAGAAAGACCAGACTGATGCGATCTGCCAGTTTGGGAGGATGCCGGATCCATAGGATCGTTCAACTATGGAAAGCACGGGTGGATCTGACTTGCTGATTGTTCCGATAAAACCCAGTTCGATCAACTCCGCATTCAATTCAGTAATTGCATCGTTGTTTGAGAATCCTGACCTTGCCTCCACCACCCATGAAAAGCGACCAGTGGATTCCTCGCCTATGATGAAGAATCTCGATGCTATGCGCTCGATAGACTCAGTACGGGACCATTCCCTTTTGTGAATGGTGATGGTATTCTGGCTATCCAAGTACTCTCCCCGTTTCCCTCAATCGGGGGGATCATTTCAATGGCGTGTTTTTCTGATGAGGAATAAGGGTCATTTATTCTTGAAGCGCTTGAGCCTGAAGGTTTCTTCCCTTTCCATCTCCTCGAGCCGGAGTTGGATGAAAGTCTGAGCCTCCTTCATCTCAGGGATTACCTTGAATTCGAGGGCGTTCACCCTCCTCTTTGTTGATTCGATCTCTGCGAGTAGCTTTTTCAGAGTGGCTTCCATCTCGGCAGCCTTGACAATGTTCTGAATGAGGTCTGAGTAAGCGTCTGCGGCCTCATCTATGTAGGCTGATCCCCCAATTAGCCCAATTCCGCGTTCTTGTATGGTCGAACTAAGGTGCTCACCGGTGACGCTTGGGACCACGACGCCCATGATGTTGCGTTTCGAGACCTCCACTTCTGGCCTTGTCGCTATGGCAATCGCAGTGCTTTTCACTGGGAGAGCCCCCTCGATGCTGCTCGCTAAGCTGATTGACTTGATTGCTTCTCTGTAAGTCGAAAGCAAGTCTTCTCTCGCCTTTATCATGTCCGCTAGCAACATTCTGAATTCGTGGAATAGACCGTCTCTCTTCATTTTCAGTAGTTTGTACCCATTCTGAGTCTGTTTGATTCTTCTCTTTAGGTTGATTAACTCGCTTCGGGTTGGTTTGATATCCAGAGCCATCTAATCATCTCCTTTTGTGTTTTGAGTGAAATCAGGCCTTCTTCTCTTCAGGGTGATACTTCTCGATTAACTCTTGATCCAATCTAACGAGATACTTCGTGTCAATGTTGGTCATAAGCTCCCAACAGAGATTCAATGTCTCGTCGATAGTTCTGTCCTCATCTCGATCCTGCCTGAGGAACTTGTCTTCGAAAATGTCGGCGAATTTAAGGAGTTGAAGGTCCCTTTCGTTCAGAGCATCTTCCCCGACAATCGCAACCAATCCCCTAAGTTCCCTGCCTTGGGCATATGCTGCGTACATCTGGTCGCTGACCTTCTTGTGGTCATCCCTAGTTGTCTTCTCGCCGATACAGGATCCCATCAGCCTGGATAGGGAGGGGAGGACGTTGATCGGAGGGTATATTCCAGCTTGGTGCAGCTCCCTTGAGATTACTATTTGACCCTCGGTTATGTAGCCAGACAAATCAGGGATGGGGTGGGTGATGTCGTCACCTGGCATTGTGAGAATTGGGAATTGGGTGATACTGCCCTTCTTCCCTTTTACAATCCCAGCCCGCTCGTACAACATTGCGAGGTCTGTGTACATGTAGCCGGGGTAGCCTCGTCGCCCCGGTACTTCCTCCCTTGCGGCACCAATCTGCCTCAGAGAGTCACAATAGTTCGTCATGTCTGTGTAAATAACGAGAACGTGGTAATCATGCTCGAAGGCCAAGTATTCGGCAGCGGTCAGAGCTAGTCTAGGGGTGATCAGCCTCTCAACTGCCGGATCGTCGGCTAGATTGACGAACAGTGCCGCATTCTCAAGGGCACCGGTCCTCTCAAGATCAGATCTGAAGAAGTTGTACTCCTCAGCGGTTATCCCCATGGCACAGAAAACCACAATGAACTCTTCATCGCTGTCTCTGAGCTTTGCCTGTCTGGCAATCTGCAATGCAATGTCATTGTGCGGAAGTCCGGACGCACTGAAGATTGGTAACTTCTGTCCACGAACTAATGTCGTGCAGCAGTCGATGGCGCTTACGCCAGTCTGTATGAAATCGTGTGGCGACTGCCTCGAATAGGGGTTGATCGCTGCTCCAATGATGTCTGCGTTTTCGTCTGCGATGATCTCTGGGCCACCATCCCTCGGTCGACCGGCCCCATCAAGAATACGGCCGATTAGGCCTTTGCTTACTGGGAGTTTGAAAACGTCTCCGAGGAATTTCACACCTGCCTTTCTGTCTATTGCCTCGGTGCCCTCGAAAACCTGTACGACCACCATGTCGTCGGATGTGTCGAGGACCTGTCCGTTCTTTTCAGAGCCGTCACTGAGCCTTATGCTAACAATCTCGCCGTAGGCAACGGGTTCGGTCTTCTCCAAGAAGACCAGTGGTCCCTTGATGTCTGTAATTGTCTTGTATTCCTTGCTTGTCATTCATGATCCCTCCTTCAGTTGGCCTCCGCCGTCGCAGCAATTTCTGCCACCATGGCCTCAACGAGACCACCGATCTTATCCAAGTACCCCTCAGCGAATCTTGCTCTCATCAACTCAGTGCGTGATTGGACGTTCACTACATCCTGCAATCTCGCCCCAGCTGCCATTGCTTTCTTCGCTTCCTCTTGGAATGTGAGAATTGCCTGTGCCATTGCGTATTGCTGTTGTACTCCGCTGTATGCGTCTATGGGATCGAATCCATTTTGTTGAAGGAAGTATTCCCTGATCATCCTCGCAACCTCGAGTGTGAGCTGTTGATCCATTGGGAGAGCGTCTGATCCCACCAGTTGTACGATTTCCTGCAACTCGGCCTCAACTTTCAGAAGTGCACTGATTTGAGTTCTGACCTCGGGGAAATCGCTTGCTATGTTGTCTCTGAACCATTGATTTAGGCTCTGTGGATACAATGAGTATGAGCTCAGCCAATTGATTGCTGGGAAGTGCCGTTGCCTCGCTAGACCTGCATCCAATCCCCAGAAAACCTTGACGATCCTGAGTGTGCCTTGGCTCACTGGCTCCGAGATATCTCCACCAGGAGGTGAAACCGCTCCTATGACGGTCACAGATCCGTCTTCCCCATTTAGGGTCTCGACTCTGCCAGCCCTCTCATAGAATTCGGCCAACCTGCTGGAAAGATAGGCTGGGTATCCCTCTTCTCCGGGCATTTCCTCGAGCCTGCTAGATATCTCCCTCATTGCTTCGGCCCATCTACTGGTGGAATCAGCCATAAGAGCGACATCGTAGCCCTGATCGCGGAAGTATTCAGCGATCGTGATTCCAGTGTACACGGAGGCCTCTCTGGCCGCGACTGGCATGTTGGATGTGTTGGCGATCATCACTGTCCTGTTCATCAATGGCTTGCCCGTATTTGGGTCGATGAGGTGAGGGAATTCGTCGAGAACCTCAGTCATCTCATTGCCCCGCTCCCCACAACCGATGTAGACCACCAGTTGGGCATCTGAGTATTTCGCCAAGGATTGTTGAGTGACCGTTTTTCCAGAGCCGAATGGACCGGGAATGCCAGCTGCTCCACCCTTTGCAAGCGGGAAAAGGAAGTCAAGAATCCTCATGCCAGTGACCAATGGAGTGTCAGGTGCGTATTTCTGTGAGAAAGGGCGAGGGTGACGAACTGGCCATTCCTGCATCATCTTGATTTCGGTGCCGTCCTCCAGGGTGCATACCGTCTCTGTGACATTAAAATCTCCTGATTTGATGGATTTGATTTTTCCAGATGCCTTTGGTGGCACCATAATTTTGTGTGTGATTGTGTCTGTCTCTTGGACGGTTCCGATAACTTGGCCGCCCAGAACGTCATCTCCCTTCGAGGCTGTTGCGACGAAGTCCCATTTCTTCTCGAGGTCTAGGCCATCTGCATCAACACCCCTCGTGATGAAAACGCCCATGACCTCCTCGAGAGTTTGCAAGGGCCGTTGAATCCCGTCATAAATCTGGGTTAGCAGGCCCGGGCCCAGTTGAACTGATAGGGTTTGCCCGGTACTCAACACAGGTTCCCCCGGCCTAATTCCGGATGTGTCCTCGTAGACCTGGATCACGGATTGGTCTCCGTGGATCTCGATTACTTCCCCCATCAGTTTCTCATTGCCCACCCTGACAACCTCATACATTCTTGCTTCGATACCCGTAGCAGTTACAACAGGTCCAGATATTCGATAGATGACTCCTTCATTCTTGCTCATTTTTTCACTTCCGTATTTTTTTTATTTCCACAAATCAACACCTAGTGCTGACTTAATTGATTCTCTTAAGGTGTTATCCTCTTGAGTCCCGATGCCCAGTACAGTCGGCGTAATGCTCTCTGCGATCCTCTCTCGGAGTCTTTCCGAGAGTTGGGCGAGATCTGAGTTGTCGACGACGATTATGCCGACTGTTGAATCTTTCAGTAGGTCGTTAATGGTTGATTCCATCTCCTTTTCTGTCGAGGGATGATGCAGGCGGGTAACGCCAGCGAGTTGGAAACCCAATGTGAATTCATGAGACCCTATCACAACGATTTCCATTAAATCACCTCATATGCTCCTTGATGACCTCGTTTGACAAGCCAGCCGCCTTGCCTCTGACGAGTAAACGAAGGTTCTGAACCTCGTGGGTTTTGCTTTCGATGTAATGCACAACGGGAAGTACAGAAACGGGACTTCTGTGGGACATGCTGTACAATAGTGCATCTCGCTTCTTTACGAGTAGTTGGATCACCGGGTCGAGTGTTCCCTCCTCCGATGCCTCAATGGCTTCCAAGAGCCCACGTGAGTCGAAACCATGGGACTTTTTCACAAGCGTCTCTATCGCGTCGATCAAGGATTCCTCTTTGGTCATCGATGCTAGTGTTTCCTTGGATATGGATCGCCCACCCGGGATCATAATCTTAGCCATTGTATCTTGGTCGATTCCTTGTCGGATCGATCTGAGTATGTTGATGATGTTTTTGTGATCGATTTCTGTTCTTAGATACTTCTTCAATGTAAAATCAGAGCCGGGGGCGGAGACCGAGTCGAGTGCGTGCGAATAATACGCCTTGTCAAGAGCGTCTTCCATCTCTTGCAAGGTAGATCCTTCGGGTAATCTCGAGAGTGCCTTCCCCCACGGAGTTGATCCCATGTTGTATATCGCCTCAGCGAGTGTCTTCGACTTGGTAGTAAGTTCCAACCACTTTTTGTTGCTGTGATTTTCCTCGGGAAGGATTTCAGTTCTCAGCACGTGCAAGTCAGCACCACTGTGGATGGCTCTCAGTACCGTCTTTGCGTTCGCGAATTCGAATCTCTGTGCATAGATTGCCACCTGGTCTCGAACGGCCCCTGTGCAGAAGTGGAGGACTTCTGCCAGATCTCTGTCGAGATTGTGTGACAAGGCCGCTTCAATCAGTTCGGCTCCGTCGAGACGCGAGGCATACACATCCAGGTCCGGTCTGTATCCTGAGTCCGCAATGCTGGCGGACAGTGCGTTGACGTCTTGTTGCAGTAGTTGTTTCATTCTGACTTTGTCGATGAGGGATGACTTCCTTGATTTGGCACGGGCCGAGGATGCAGCGTAGTTCGCTTTGCCAACAGTCTGTGCCATGTTTTCCCCCCTTTCATCCAAACAAGATATCGTTAACCTCGGCGAGAGATTCCTTCCAAGCCGCGTCCAGTCGCGAGTCGAACCTGTAGTCCAAGAGGACTGATCCATCGGAGGAAACGAGAGTGAAGCCTCCCAATCCCGATACGGACTCTCCAATCTTGAATCCGGGTTTCAGTCCCTCTATCTCCTTTCTATCGGTCTCAACTGGGTGGAGTACCATGTCTTTCTCGCCCTGATCATTCGCATCTTCAACCAAGGACTTGATCAGTTTGCTTCTTCCTTTCATATTCGACTTGGAGACTGCTAGTGTGGCTGCATCATAGGCGGCATCCAGAACAGCTCGCCTAGCCATCAAGGCTGCATTCTGATTCTGTTGCCTGACGCTTGCGACAACTTCGACTGAGATCTGCTTGGCGTCTTTTTCTGCCCTCGCCAGAGCGGCATCTAGATGGGTCGCAGCCTCATCCTCAGCTTCTTTGCGTATCCCTTTGGCCTGCTTCTCTGCAGCCTTGATTATCGTCTCAGCCTCCGCCTTTGCTTCGGCTTTGATTTGATTTGAGAGCGAATCCAGAGACATAGTACATCCTCGTTAGGTCGTTCGTTTTCTTCTGAGCAGTCTTGCTCAGAGGAAGAACGCTAGTAGTCCGAAGAGTACGATTGTCTCAGGCAGAACTGTAAACAGAAGGGCCCGGCCGAAGTTGCCTCCCTCAGCTACCATCCCAACAGCGGCAGCGCCGATCTGGCTCTGGCTGTATCCTGTTCCGATTCCACATAGACCCAGTGCTATTCCAGCGCCGATGTACTTGTATGCATCGACCGTGCTGGGGTTGTCTCCTGCTTCCTGTGCTGTGACTACTGATGCAATCATCGTGATCGCGGTCAGGGCCATCAGTGCGTTCGTTCCTCTCATCATATTTTTCTTCATTTTTTTTCCTCCTTTTTTCCATGCTGTGCAGGAATGTTATGTTGCTTTGTCCACCTCGATGTATCTCTCTTCGAAGCCAAATGCCTCAAAGGGCTCGCCCTCTGCTACGTAGAATTGTTTCATCCACTCAACGAAATGTAATCTGACAGCGTGTATGTTGGGGCTGACGAGGCCCAACACCCATGCAAACATCTGTACCCCAAACCATCCCACAAGGGCTAATACTCCGATGAGGATTCCAGTGCCCCCATCTTGAAAACCCTCGACGGCGGCAGAATAGAGCATGTCATTCCCGGCGTAGGCTATCTTTACACCGACTATGCCGACGGCGAATAGCCTGATGTAGGAAAGTGTCGAAGAGAGAAGGCCGATGGCCTCTATTGGGGCTAGAATGATGGATATCGCTAGGGGAAGGCCCTCATGCATCAAGTGAACGACCAATAGAACTAGTCCGATTGAAACCAATCCTAGGCCGGGGACGTGGATCGTGTCCTCCTTGTAAAAATCATAGCAAAACAGGAATCCGCCCACCATTATTATCATCCATGAAAATTTCCCGTACAGTGCTCCCTGCCATCCGTGGCCCACCCTGAATTCGTCGATCGCGCCAAGAACGAACCCAACCATGAGGTGGAATACTCCGATGTAGATGGCTATGACGATGAGATTCATCAAGTCCGAGGAGACGCGATGGAAAGGATATGCCAGTGTTAGATCATATGGCAATTCGAGTACGTAGTGGATCTTGCCACCGTCTGGATAGAGGGCCGTCATCCAAGAGGCCCAGCCTGGAACCCCCTCTGCGAGTTTGTAGCAGGCTCCGTTGGCCCATTCATAGTTACAGGCAGCCTCGGTAGCATATTTTGGATAGGCGTGTGGGAGGAACTCAAACCCTGCAAATTCTCCATAAAGATATCCGAAGAAGACCGTGGCGGTGCCGATGTAGATCAGAAGCATCCCGAAATATCTGGTGAGCTGGTTCGCACTGTCTTCTGGGAAAGAACGGCGGATTATGACGCCCAAGGATATCGTTAGCAGACCGTAGGCCATGTCACCCAGCATGAGTCCGAAAAAGAGCGGGTAGGAGAACAGCATGAATACTGTCGGATCCATCTTTCCATAGTCCGACCTTCCTATGGCGTCCGTGAGTAGTTCCATTGGCGCGGAGGCCCCGTGATCTCCGAAAGCGACGGGGGGCTTTGGCTCGGACGAGTGATGGTCATGGTGATGGTGATCCAATATCGTAGGTTTCACCGGTTCGTATTCGATGTGCTGGCAATAGGGGTTCAAGGCTTCAATTACTTCTTTGGATCTATCATCGGTGACCCAACCGTCGATCACGAATGTATGGTCTGTGACTGCGATCTTAACGGGAGCCTCGGATTCGGAGAAATCCATCTCCAAAAGCTCTAGTCCGACACATAACTCAGCCCCATGTTGCTCTGTCCAATCCTGAATTTTGGTCTCGATCGAAATGAGCTCCTGGCTTAACTCCGACTGAGCATTCACACTATCTTGGATCAGATCGGACACTGAGCCTTGGCCTGAGGGGATCTCCAGTGGTTGAAATCCGGAGGACTCCAGAAGTGAGGACATCATGGCTTGGTGTTGAGGAGTGCAGAAAACTGCCACGATATCGTTGTTGGTGGATATCAAGACTCCTTCGGGGAGTTTCATGTCTGTTATTTGGGATGGCTTTAGGCATGTTCCAACAAAACTTGTGATGGATGAGTAGCCTCCAAGAAGATCAAGGTCGATACCCAATGGTTCGAGTTTAGTCAGAACCTCAATTTCACCGGAGATGTTGTTCATCTCATCCTTTATCTGGTCAATCCGTGAAAACATATGAACCAGATTTTCGACTGTGGTTGTGAAATCTTGGCTAATTGTGCCCCTGGCGTAGTCCATAGACACGGCCTCGGATGGGCCTTTTGCACCCGTCTGGGATACGATGGACCTGTAGGTTGACAGTTTGTTGCCGATAGAATCGTTGTTGTCCGAGGGAGTTCCGAGGTTGAAGCCCTCTTGATCGTCTTCATACTCGTTCATGTGGATGGCTTTTAGTCTCGAGATGACCCCAACAGCGTCGTCAATGAGAGATCTGGAGCCCGCGGCAATCAACCTCCCAACCCTCTTGTTGGTGTACTCCCCGACCATTCTACCCACCTGACTGAAGAAACCTACTGGGTGAACGATCCTATGACTGCGTCAACGGCTTTCTTCTGGTTTGACTCACCATTGGACTTCAGGTTGTCAATTTCCTTGTTCCCTGCCTTCCTGGTCTTTTCTGCCGCTTTCTCGGCTTCCTTTCTCGCACCGGAAATCAGGGCTTGCGCTTCTGCCTCTGCGTTAGTCCTACCTTTTGCGACTATCTCGGATGCGTCACTTCTGGCGGTGGATACGATCGAAGCGGCTTCTTTGTTGGCGGTTTCCAATATCTTGGTCGCCTCAGATTCTGCTTCCCTGATTGCCTTGAGAACATCGTTCTTACTCATGATGATCGCCTGTTCAGATGGGGCCACCAACAGGGGGTATATCATGTTGACCAATATCCACAATTTTCTCTATCAACAACCCACCCCTCACAATGTGCCAAATACCCCCCACTCTCAGGGATAACCACCATGGACGCTGAAGGGATGGGGGACGTCGATTGGAACGAGCTCCAAAGGAATCTAGAAGCGACGATACCGGTCTATGACAAAATCAATCGTTTTGCAACATTCAGGCAGGTCGATCGATGGAGGAAGATGGTTGCTTCAAGACTGCCGGCAGATGGTGAGATCCTAGAAATTGGTTGTGGCCCGGGCTCTTTTGCTGAAATTTTGGAGGGTCGGAATCTGACTTGTCTTGACCCAATACAAGCAATGCTCGAGGCCGCAGAACCCAGAGTCAATGCAAAGAGGAAGGAGCGGGGGGATCCCATGGCAAAATTCGTCGAGGGCACAGCCGAAAAACTCCCCTTTTCAGACAATTCCTTCGATGCAGCATGCACGCTTTTTTCCTTCCGTGATTGGTTTGACAAAAGAGCAGGTCTTTCCGAAGCACTAAGAGTGCTAAGACCCGGAGGAAAGTTAGTAATTGTAGATCCGGCGAAAATAAACGCCGTGCATGGGTGGCTTGGACATGGATACATGAAGTACTGGGTTGGAGGCTACGCAAGGTGGATTTGTGGCGTTGAGGACCACCCATGGAAATGGCTAACAAAGACCTATGTCCATTTCGGAACGACCAGAGATTATGTGGAAATGTTGAACGAGGTAGGATTTGATGAGGTCAAAGCGAAGGTGATATTTCCGGGTATGGCGACAATATGGGAAGGTCTTGCCCCCTCAGACCCTCAATGAGAAGAGCGATCTGCACGTCACAGCACGCCAGATGAATGGTTTGGTAATAGGATTGAACAGCAAGTCCACAACCCAGTCTGGGAGCCTGAACAAGATCGAACCGAGCCCAAATGCCCTCTTGGATCTAGCCATGACAGTACCCATCTGACGTTTCCACTCCTTGTCATACTCGTCGAGGGTCTTGCCATCTAGGATATGATCCGCTATTGCATTCGCTGCAATTCTCCCACCGATCATTGCTATGGTGATGCCAGCGCCGTTTGAGGGCAATACCATGCCAGCGGCATCCCCCACAACCACGTGGTTCCCCTTAGAGAAGGACGAGATCGTACCAGACATCGGGAGTGCACCTGCTCCACGATAGATAGTATCACCGTTGTATGAATCGATGAAGCGCTCTGCATATGAATTCAGGCTAACTCCTCTTGCAAACCTGGTCTGGATTCCGAGGCCTATGTTTGAGTACCCGTCCTTTGGGAATACCCATGCATATCCCCCTGGGGCAACAGAGCCAAAATGGAGTTCAAGTGCCTCTGTGTGAATGCCCTCCTTTATGGCGAATTTTACGGGGATATTCAATGACGTCTCAGACCACATGGTCCTTCTGATAATATCCAGATGCCCCCCTGCCCCGACGATGATATCGGCTTGTATGGTCCTACCGTCCGAAAGGACTGCATCTCTGCCTGAGACGCTCTTTACCCTGACGCCAACGAGGTACTCCGCACCAGCTTTCTTCGCTCTCTCAACCAGCGCCTCATCGTGTGCGACTCTATCTAGTACCAAGCCATCGAAATCGTACCTCAGCCTCTTTCCTGATGGGGTCACGAGATGCATTTCTGGGACATATCTGCAGATTGCACTCTCTGGCGTTTGAAAGAGGTCGTCGACCTCTGGCACCTTTGGGCACAGCCTCTTCATTTCCTGATTACTTGGAACGAGCTCACCACATTGAAGTGGGGTGCCAATCGGATCCCTACCGTCGATGACGAGGACCTCTATTCCCCTCTTTGCAAGGTATATCGCCGTAGTCGAGCCAGCTGGACCTCCCCCTATCACGATTACCTGGTATTTCTTTTGAAGTGACATTCCAAGTCACCTCATGTGGATCTAAGCGCTGATTTTCTGGCGAATTCGATCATCAACTCAATCTGGCCCGAGTTCGGGAGTATGGCTAACGACTCTACGGCCCTCTGGATGTGCGAGTCAATCAGGCTTCGAACGTAGCCAATGGAACCTGAGACTTCGAGCAATTCGATGAGTTCGTCCCACCTGTCCTCACTGAAATCCATTAATACATCCTCGAGGTTCTCACGGTTGTTTCCGTGTAATGTGGTCAATGCATGGATAATCGGCAAGGTCATCTTCCCCTCGTAGATGTCCGTCCCCCTAGGCTTTCCCATTCGGGGATTACCGGTCAGGTCAAGCAAATCGTCAACCATCTGGAACGCTCTTCCAACCTCCCATCCGAAACTTTCCAGTGCCTCTACGATTTCCTGATCAGCATTTGCTACCATACCAGCAACTTTGCAGCCCCCTGCTATCGGGCCAGCAGTTTTCCCATCGATTATCCTGTAGTAATCCTCGGGGGATGTCCCTAAATCGCCGATGTGGTCAAATTGCAGCAGTTCACCGTTGGCGAGACCTATGCAAGTTTCTGCGAGGACCTTGATTACCTCTGGACCTTGTTCGGCACCAAGCCAGTACCCCAGCGTGAAAAGGTAATCCCCAGATATTATGCCATGTGCTATCCCGTGTTGGCTGTGGAGCGTCGGCCTGCCGCGTCTCAATTTCGCTTGGTCATAGATGTCATCATGCACAAGTGTCGCAGTGTGGATTATCTCGGCTGACAACGCGGTTCTGAGCATCTTATCATCCAAGGTTGCACCTGCTGCCTCGTACGCGAGGCAGCCCAAGACTGGCCTGAATCGTTTGCCCCCAGCAAGGAGGATGTCCTTTGCGTATTTCATGGCAGGGTCTTCTGACCGCTCATCGACATATTCGATCAGGGCTTTTTCTACTATGCCCTGAACCTCTCGAAGGTTCCTCTGGGCGAGTACTCCCCTGATGCCCTTCATGCTCCAGAGGGCGGGGGAGGGATATATCAACGGCTGTGCATACGGGCCCCTGAGGCACGACAGGTGTCTTCGAGGTTGCGCGATGTCCACTGAGTCGATTGGTTTTCTTAATCACGAGACTTGTTGGACTGCTTCCCGTGTGAAAGAAGCCTTCGAGCAGGATTGTTTGGAGCTCAAGGACCTTGGGGAGGCATTCGAAAGACTCGCTTCAGATGCGCTGGACATTGCTGTCATTCCAGCAAGGATGATCCATGGAAATCAGTTGCAGCTTCTGTCAAGCGGCCTGGTTGTTTCAGGGGCTCTAAACCAAAATCGGCCTTTCCATGTAATGGTCTCGGATGACAGGGTAAGGCATCTGCCCCGAGCCTCCGTTTTATTGAGCAACTCAAGAATAGTAAGGAGGCAACTAAGAAGGCTCAGACGTGACTTCCGTGTCCTCTCACCCAAGGCATGGGCCGGGATCAATGAGGTCGACCTGCCAGAGGAAGGCTTGGAGGCTTGGATGGAAGGGCTCAGGGGCTCCGGAGATATTGATGGGTATACCTTGCCGAGGGACTCTTATGACAAGCATGTTTTGAAGTCCAGGAGATTTGCGCTGTGGCCGGAACCCAAAGAAGCAGGCGGCTCGTTCTTCCTACCCCCGATCTACATTGATTTGCCACTTTTGATCACCAGGGAGGGGTACCCCAAGACAAAACTCGCTCAACTAAGCGGCGAGGAGGGTTTAGCTGCATGGCATGTGATGAACGAGCTATTCGGATCCGAGAGTCCGGAAATCATCGAGAGCATGGGGATGCTCGTGAAGCATCGATCAGTATCCAGCCTGCTTCAACAGGCAGAATCGACAAGGGATCTCGTTCTTGAGCAGGCCTGTCGGGACTCCGAGGGAGACATGTTGCCGGACGAGACTAGGTTGATGGTACGAATAGAGTACGTCTCTGACAACGGGACCAGGACCTTCAGACTTGACAGGATAATCAATCTGGACAATGTTCACGGCGGATGCGTGACCATGGACAGGGAATGGAGATCAGTGTTCACCAAACTGAGTGAGCCCCAACCAGAGCACCCCCGATGGGGGCGAGCGTCTCCTGCTTTCTTCGTTGAGTAGGCGAATTGACCAATGGCCCCCGATTTCGGCAGTGTTTCATACCCGATGCCCTGCCATCCGGGACACATGCCCATTCCGAACATTGGCCGAGAGCCACTGAACGGCTTGTATCAAGCGGATCTGAAAAGGCTCAGGTCGATCGCTGACAAAAACGGAATCAACAAGAGGGGGTCAGTAGAGGTGCTCAGGGCCAGCTTGATTCATAGGGTCGTCTTACATAGTGTTGATTTATCATGGGAGGGCATCCAATCGAAGAGCAATGCAGAACTCGGGGATTTGCTCAGAATCTTCGGCATCAAGGCATCTGGCTCCCACAAAGATAGGCGTCAGAGGCTGTGGTTGCATGTCACTCAGGACGTCAACAAATTGAAGATTGAAACTCTGGCATTGGCTAGCCGTGAGGAGTTGGTTGAGCTGTGCAAGCGGCTCGAACTACCCACTAAGGGACCAAGGACCCTGCTAATCGGCCAGGTTGAAGAGGTTCTCAACAGTCAGAACAAGGCATGGGGGAAAATAAAGAGGAGCCTCAGAAGAAGTGGACTCACCTCAAAGCCGAATCTGAAAACGACCAATTTTCAGGACGATGATAATGAAAAGTCGATCTTTGTCAGAGAAGCCACAACTGCTGTTTTGGAAAATGCCCGTCAGATTTTGACTCGGATGGGACCGAAAGATGAACTTAGCTCGGGATTGGAAATATTGGCTTCCAACCCCTCTGACTTTGCAAGGATGGTCCAGACCGTTGGGTTGGTGAGGGGGGCGCTTTGGTCCCGTGAGGCTACAAGTTTCCTCCTGGAGATGATGCATGCTCGCGGCTATCCCACTACAGTGGAGCATGCATCGGAGGCGATACACAGGGCTGCCTTAGCCATCGCGGATGATTGGATGCATGGCGACTCTCCCTCGATCAGGACCTATGGCATAACCTCCCTGAATGAGCGATTCGATCCTGCTGGAATCGAAGATCTGAGGGCTCGCGTCGATCGCCTCAAACCTCGGTCAACCTAAACCATCCGAACTTGTGCTCGGATATTCTACCTCCGACTGCCCTGAGGGAGTCAATGGCATCCTCGGCATCTTGTCGTGAGTGGCCTTGAACGCTGCATTCCCTAATTATCGCGTCGTAATCCACCCCCTCTCCCCGATCTCCTGCTGCGATGGTGGAAATGATCAGGTCATCGAGTGACATCGCACCCCCATTCTCGCTGACGGTATCTTGTGGGGGGCTCTCCTCAGCCACAGTGTCCAAGGGGACTGGCTCTGGACTCCTGTTCACGATTTCAACAGACCTGCCGAGTGCTGCATTTAGTGCTTGGAGCACATCCAGCATGTAGACCTCAGACTCAAAATCTGGGTAGTGGGCTCTGGACAGCAACATTCCATCGACCAGGTCCTCCGGAATCCCTGCACCCCTGAAACCGGCCATGCTCTGTTCGGCATTGAGTGCCTTCTCGTAGGCGTCTATTCGGCGTAGCGTGGCATCCGCCGTCTCCGCCAGCCACTCGGCATAGGTCTGGCTGTCTATCTCGCGCATCTCCTGTGCATTGTAGGAGGTGAAAACACCTCCATCCTCAGTCGTGAATGATCTCTGCTTTCCCACGACCATCATGATGAATCGGTCACCTCTCTCGAACCTAGCGTGGATCTCCTCTGCCTCTGGATGCAGCTCGGGATTGAATGGAGATACCTCTACCCTATGCGTCCCAGTGACATCAATCAGATTGAATCTGAAACTCTGGCCACTCTCACTCTCCCTCCGTTCCGAGCTATCGATAGTCCCGGCAATCAAGGCCCGATTAATCTTGGCTCCCAGTCTTGTGACCATGAACCCTGGGTCGTATTCGCCTGATCCTTGTTCAGGGAGTGTTGCATCTCTGTACTCATGTGCGAAGACACGGATGGCTGACTGTCTTCCAACCCTGATTGGATTCGAAAATGTCAGAGGACCACCTCCCATCTCTCGATTACCGACTCAGCGATTTCAACAGGATTTGTCTCCGCCACTACGAGGCTCTCAGCTTGGATCATGCATCCACGGTCATCGTTTATCGATCGTCCGTTCACAGTCACTCGACGACCAAGAAACCTTTCTTTTAATTCTGACATGAAGGGCTCCGGACCATTCGCCCTGATTCGTTCGGAAATCTCCTGGAAAGACTCTCCGATTACAGACTCCGAAGGCTCCCTTGAGACAAGTAGGCTGGCGTTCGAGACCCCCGAGTCAATGACCATCATCAGTCTGAGGTCCTCGGAACCCTCGACCTCACCGTGTTCGCCGCACATTCCATCCCTGAGAACTCTGCGGCAGCCCTCCTTGGTGCACCTCAAGATTATCCCAGAGTCCGACCTCACCGAAACAATCCTGCCGGTAGTTGATATCCCCCTTCTGGAGCCCCCCGAAGTAAGGACATCCAAATCCTCCGTGACCCAGTGGTTTGAGGAGTCGATTGGCCCGAAGGGCGCCTCGTCCAGAACCACAATTTGATCGGGACCGTCTGTCACCAGATCTGGAGATCCTTGCCATGCCTGTACCCTAGCATTTTGGATCCTGATGAAAGAGCCCGGTTGGAGGTCAACCTTCGCCCATGATGTTAGCCTGCACCTTCCACTTGGATCTTGGACCTCCCCACTCCTGACCTCTCTGGACTCGCCCTCCTTTGTGGTGAATGTTCGAACGGTCCAATCGACGACCTGCAAATCGATCTCGACATCCCTCTGACCATCACGGAGGCTCATTATGGTCGATTTTGACTCCTGTTTAATGTCGTCCTTAGTCGGGAATGCGCCGTCATGGTATGGCTCTATCTTGGTGTAGTCGCCGATGTTGATTTCTGGGGTCTCTCGGAACCTCTTCACCTGTGCGTTCTCGATCTTAACCAAGTCTCCCTCCTTCACCTCGAGTGCCTTCCATGAAAGAAATCCAATGCTGCCGGTTTGATCCCCGACCCTGCCCCTCACTACGTCGATAGTGCCTGAGCCGTCTCTTTTGACAATCTGGTCAGGTTTAACTGAAATCACCCGAGCCACCACGGACACAGTGCTTTCGCCTTTGGACGCCTGTTCTATGGTGATTGGTTCGCTGGTTGGGACTGGAGGTGTTCCTGATCCTTCCTTTAGCACTGAGACTCTTGATGTTTGATTGATGTTGATCGACTTCTTCCCATTCCACTCGTTGACAGAAACCCCTTCTAGCCTGACAATTGAGTTCGGGAGAAGGTCTTGGGCCTTGTTCCCCCAGTCCTTGTACTCCCATTTGGTTCGATCTCCCTCCCAAGGCGAGTCCTCGATAAAGCCGAATCCTATGTTCCTTTCTTCGCCCCTTACTTGTTGCAAACGGGAGTTGTATGAGGAGACTAATACCTCGATTGACACATTCCTGTCATTTGACCCCAGCTCCGAGAACCTTGTTACCTTCTTCGCCACGATGGCTGGTTGGCTAACCGTTTTGTCAGCGTCTGAGCCGGGTTCCATGAATTTCCTGACTACCGACCTGAGTGCGTCTCTGGGTGGTATCAAAAACTCGTTTTCGTATCTCTCGAATTCCTTGGCCACTTCTGTGGGGTCTGCATTACTTACCTCTTGAAGAACTAACTTTACCTCTGTCTCATACTTGCCATCACTCAAACATACCACTTCCTACAAGCTAGAGCATCGAGTCTGCCATAGCCTGTTCTGTGGATTGAATTCCAATCAGTACAGTGTACGATGCGAGGGGGACATGTGCATGTTGGGGCAGACTCGACACAACCTCACCTTGGGTTTGTGTGATGGACAGAGGCGGTTATTGAACATAGCCTGCCAAATTCTCTGATGGTACTGACTGGATTTATTCGTGATTCACCTTTCCGAAGAATAATGTCCAACTCAAGCCCAGTGCAGATTGGAATTCTAACAGCCTCGGACCGAGCGGCATCAGGAGAATACGAGGATCTCAGTGGGCCCGAGATCGAGGCCTTCCTAGACGAAGTATTATCCTCGACTACTACATTTCACAGAAAACTCGTCCCGGACAACATCAATGACATATCGGATGCTTTGATGGAATTGAGCGATGATCTTGGTTGTGCTCTTGTTTTGACCACAGGTGGAACCGGGCCAGCCCCGAGGGATGTCACCCCAGAAGCCACAAAGGCAGTTTGCGAAAGGGTCCTGCCAGGATTCGGTGAGAGAATGAGGTCCATATCCCTGAAATACGTACCCACAGCCATCCTATCCAGGCAAATCGCTGGTACCAGAGGATCTTGTTTGATAGTCAATTTGCCTGGATCACCGAGGTCGATCAGAGAGACTCTTGAGGAGTTATTTCCTTCCATACCATATTGTGTTGACTTGATCGGAGGACCGTATATTTCAACTAAAAGCGAGAGAATGGATGCTTTCAGACCCCCTCACGCCAGAAGGGAATAATTGATGACGAGTCGGCCATGGGAACACCCATGGCCAAGATGAAGAGCGGCGGACAGCAGGATGGACGTGGTAATGAAGAAATGAGAGACATCGAGGTGGAATTTGATTTCACACCGAACGCTTTGTCCTCAATTCTCTACAAGCAAGGAAACACGATGGTCCTCGCAACCGTTACCGCTGACGAGGGATTGCCGAGGTGGTTTCCCCGAAATGCGACTCGAGGTTGGATCCATGCTGAGTACTCATTGCTCCCAGGGTCCACAAACACCCGTTTCAGGAGAGAGAGGAACGGTGCGAAGGGGAGAACCCACGAGATAGAGAGGCTTGTGGCCAGATCGCTCAGAGGTGCTGTGGATCTGGAACAACTAGGGCCCCTCTCGATGACCGTTGACTGCGAGATTCTGAACGCCGATGGTGGCACACGATGCGCGTCGATCACCGCCGGGAGCATTGCCTTGAGGCTAGCAATTCGCAGGTTGATCGCATCAGGGAGGTGCCTCCCAGCAAAACTCAGGCCCACCGAGCAACAGAGAAAGGAAGGCTGGAAGCCACCTGTTCTATCTAAGGAAGAAGCCCTTGGCCATGAGATGGCAGTGATGCCTTGTGACGTCGCAGCATTGAGCGTCGGAATGGTGGATGGTGAAGTCAAAGTGGATCTGGATTACGTGCTGGACTCCAACGCTGATGTTGACATGAACGTCGTTATGACCAGTGCTGGAGCCTTCGTCGAGGTCCAAGGGACGGGCGAGGAGGCCACGTACACCAGAGAAGAGCTGGATTCACTGATCGACAACGCTGTCTCGGGCATCAAGATGCTTCACGAGCACCAAGTGAAAGTGCTGGATGGAGTGAATTGATGGTGGGACTGGCCGGACTTGAACCAGCGGCCTCCGCATCTTCAGTGCGGCGCTCTCCCAACTGAGCTACAGTCCCATGGGCACCTCTCGGCAGCCCGATCTAAGTATCAAGGCTTCCGAGCGACTCATTCAATATGGGGTGGCATGGGTGGTTGAGCAAGGTGAAGGCATGTCAATCGCGAGTAGAGCCAAGCGGATCACGACAAACACTCTGCAGGAGATGAAGGCGAACAAGGAGAAAATCGCCATGCTGACTGCCTATGACTACTCACTTGCCAGACTCGTGGATAGTTCGGGCATAGACGTCATTCTGGTGGGGGACTCAGCCTCCAATGTCATGGCAGGGCATGAAACGACGGTCCCAATAACCCTCGATCAGATGATATACCACGCCCAGAGTGTAGTCAGGGCCGTCCAAAGGGCACTCGTGGTGGTAGACATGCCATTCGGGACCTACCAGAGCGATTCCAACAATGCCCTGAAATCAGCGATTCGGATTATGAAAGAGACCGGGGGTCATGCGGTGAAGTTGGAGGGCGGGAGAGAGGTCCTCCCTGCCGTGAGGAAGATCATAGATGCAGGGATCCCTGTGATGGGGCACCTTGGCCTGACACCCCAATCCATCTACAAGTTCGGGACCTACAGCGTCAGGGCCAAGCAAGATGAGGAGGCTGCGAGGCTGATGGAGGACGCCATGGATCTCCAAGAAGCGGGATGCTTCTCAATCGTCTTCGAGAAGATACCCGCGAAATTGGCCGCCGAGGTCAGTTCCTCCCTGACCATACCGACCATAGGAATCGGTGCAGGGGTTGATTGCGATGGTCAGGTTTTGGTGCTCCATGACATGCTTGGCATCACCCAGGAGTTCAGCCCGAGGTTCCTCAGAAGATATGCAGACCTGGAAAACACGATTGACGCTGCAATCACTGGTTACATATCCGATGTGAGGGCAAAATCGTTCCCATCAGATGACGAATCCTATTGATCGCTTTCTGGCATAGGTTGAAGGGCGATCTCATCCCATGCATCCAACATGGCATCGACCGAGATGTGGGTAGAGCGCCATAGGCCACGCTCAGTCTCCGAGATGAAGGGGCAGGCGACCATCGTTGAGCGCCTCAAGGCGTATGCCGGGCAGAGGGACTTCCCCCACCTACTCTTCGCGGGTCCGCCCGGCACCGGGAAGACCACGGCTGCACTAGCACTCGCGAGGGACGTGTTCCAAGACTCCGGGATCTACTCGAGGAACCTCCTAGAGATGAATGCCAGCGACGAGAGGGGGCTTCAATCCGTGAGGACGAAGGTCAAGGAGTTCGCGAGAATGGCCCCTGACCAGAACGTCCCTTTCAAGCTGATTTTCCTCGATGAGGCAGACGCGCTGACCCCGGATGCACAAGGGGCATTGAGGAGGATAATGGAGCAATATGCAGGAACATG
>DAZE01000021.1 GCA_002507175.1 Euryarchaeota archaeon UBA558 | reverse complement strand
TTCTCGATTCGTCGTTGGATTCCTTGGCCACACTGTCTCCCCGCAGGGCAGCGAGGCCTCATCCACTTCCCCCTCCAGCATCACTGCAGGGGTGCACTAAAAGCAGCCCTGCGACTTGCCTTGGGTATATCAAGTAGATGGATGAACAAACTCCATTTGGTCTGACAATAACGCTTTGCTAAGGCTCAATCACTCTGTCTCGGTATCGTCAACAGAGCCTGAGAATTTCCCATAGACGTGGGGAGTAAGAGAAAGTGATGCTATCATCATTGTTCCTATGATGATAACTGGTGCTAAGTTGCCCAGTGGATTAAGGGAATTTTCCCAGTTTATGGCGTACCTAACTACAACATAAACGGTAGAAGTCAGGAGGGTGAGGATCATAATTGGGAAACCAGTCCTGAAGAACCTGTTGAATGATATATCGTTGCCCGATTCCTCAGCCAGACCCGCCGCAACCACGTTAGCTGACGCCCCGATTATAGTTCCATTACCCCCTAGGCAAGCACCGAGCGCTAATGCCCAAGCCAACGGGCCAAGTGATAGGCCAAGGTTTGGATCACTTGCCAGTTCGATCACCACAGGTACCATAGTAGCAGTGTATGGAATATTGTCTATGAATGCCGAGGCTATCCCAGAAACCCACAATAACAAGAGTACTGCGACCATGAGCCTGTTCTCAGGAGAAGCCCGCGAGATAGTGTTTGAGATACCGTCCGCTATAGTGTCTATCAGACCCATATACTGCAATCCTCCTATCATTATGAAGAGGCCAGCGAAGAAGATTATCGTTGTCCACTCGACGGCCTCTAGTTGCTCCTCTACGTGATGGGGGGAGGTCACTAGGAGCATCAGGACTGCTCCGCCTAGGGCGATCGTCGCAACGGTGAACAATGGATGATGAAATGCTGAGTGAGCAAAGAAGGCAGCAATAACCCCAGATAATATAATTCCTGACCTTTTTAGCAATTTAATGTCCTTAATGCCATACCTTAGCCGTAGGAGATCCACATTCCTATGTCTGGCTCCAGACAAGCCTTTGGCCTCTAATTTCGAAAGTAGCCAAAATGATGGTGCAAAGGCAATTACTACGGCGGGCCCTACATGGACGATGAAGTCTACGAATGATATTCCCTGGCCCAGTAGCATCGTATTTCCCGCTAGGGCTTGTTCTGAAAGTTGGGCGCCTATGATTATGTTTGGTGGGTCGCCAATTTGGGTGGCGGCCCCACCGATGTTTGAGAACATGACTTCGGCGATTATCAACGGTACGGGTTCTAGATCTAGGACTTTTGAAATTTGAATTGTCACGGGAACTATAAGTAGAATCGTAGTCACATTGTCCAGGAAAGCAGAGAAGACGGCGGTTATAGTGCAAAGGATAAAAGAAAGCCTCCAAATTGAGCCCCCGCTAAACGCATAAGCTTGGACAGCAGCCCACTCGAATAGACCGGTTTTTGCAAGTACATCGACAATGACCATCATTCCTATTAGTAGGCCGAGGGTCTCTTCATCGATCCAAGTCACTACCGTTCCAAGATCGGGTCCATCTCCGACAACGTGTAGCGCCACGACTACGGCAATCCCACCTAGGGCTGCCGCCAGAGCACGGTGAACTAATTCAAAGACGATCAAAGCGTAGACAGCAATAAGGATGACGAAAGCAACTGGAGTCACCCAACTGGGCATTTGTTCAGGGGGAGCCCAAGATCCGCCTGTTGGGAGGCTTCCCGCAGATACGATAGGGATAACCCCAATGAAAAAGGCGAGTATGAACGACAATTTCATCATTCTAGGAGTCCAACTAACGTGGAGCATGGCCGATTGGCTCCCAACGGGCCATATGAAGCCTACCTGTAATGAGGGTCACACTCGCCAGAATACTGCAATGTTTCCCCTGGCGAAAACAGAGACAGACCCGGTAGAGGCTTCAAGTTCTGATATGATCGATTCTCGTCCCCTCCTATCTGAAATAACACCCTTGTTGATTTTCAACTTCACTAGCTCTCTCGATTTTAGTTGGTCTTTCAATTCCATGACAACTGCTTGAGTGAGGCCATCTTTTCCGACCCTTAGTGTGACACTTAGATCGTTAGATTTCGCAGAATCAATGACTCTTTTGGGAACATTTCTTGACATTGATCAAACACCGCCATAATACCTGTGTACTCTTCCACAATCTAAGCAGGAAACCACGACACACTTCATTTTTATTCTGGTTTTGCTGTTTGTTGAATTGAGTGCTTTTTTGCATGTCCTGCAAATCCTCATTCTTATTCTCCTAGGGATCCTTACTCTGTTCCTTCTCGCTATGGCAATGAGCGTTGTGCCAGCATTATGAGCGACTTCCTCAGATTCGGGATTTGACCATAATCTGGTCATGGACTCAATGCCCGCTAGGGCATGTCTCCGTCGGATATTGTTTCTAAGGTGGTTTTTCCTCATGGAAAATCAATCCCCAGTTTTTGCTTCGATGATAGCCTCTATGGATGAAGAGACCTGTTTAATTTCACCCGAACCGTTTACCTCGAAAAGAATCCCCTTGTCTCGGTAAAAATCTGATAGTGGTGCCGTTTGCTTGTGGAAGGTTGACAATCTATTTCTGACCGTGTCCTCAGTGTCGTCGTCCCTCTGTAGAAGCCTATCTCTGATATGCTGTGGTGCTGGTTTGTATTCTAAATGATATATTTCACCAGTTTCGGGATCGGTTCTCCTACCGGTGATCCTAGAAACAATCTCATCATCTTCGACGACTAAGGAGATAACCATGGAGACATCGGTTAACGTTTCGAGAGCTATAGCTTGTGGAATCGTACGTGGAAAACCGTCGAACAGTAAACCGCTTTTGGCATCATCCCTGCTCAGCCTGATCTTTATGAGCTGCAGGATTATTTCGTCGGGAACCAATAGTCCTTTGTCCATGTAGGACTTAGCCTCCCTCCCGACATCGCTGTCATCGGCCACCGCATCGCGAAGCATATCTCCCGTGGAAACTTGTGGTTTTCCGGTCATGGTTGATATCAAGCCAGATTGTGTTCCTTTCCCGGCACCAGGGGGGCCGAAGATAATGATTGATTTACCGTTGATCATGGAGTTCACGGTGTGTTTCCAGTCGAAATGAGTTAATCAGAATTCTCCTCATCGGGGTTTATCCTAGGTAGAGGGGGCAAATCCAATTTTGGGAGGGAATCCCTCAATACTGAGTCGAGATCAGATTGGCTAACAGATGTGCTCAAGGTTTCTTCAGCTGCATCAGTCGACAAAGCGTTCATTCTTCTTTTCGAAGCCTCTCCTTGCATGAGTGCCGAGCCCTGTGGTATTAGTTCCTCACCACGGTCTTCGAGCTTGGGCGATGTTCTCCTCAGAGTCACGACTACTAGGGACAAGATGAGAATTGAGATGATGAATGCCAATGGCAGAACAAATGGGGGTAATGAGTTAGATATTCGGTCATCAGATGCTGGTAGTATGTCTACGTAGATATCCCACTCAGACTCAACGGCATAACAGGCTTCACTGGCAGGATGTATTTTCGCAACAATGATTTCCCTCCCCGCTGATGATATTTCAGAGGCTGAAATAAGTATTGGAATCGCTGCGGACTCACCAGGTGGTAGTGCAGCATCATGATCGTACGTAGTTTGAATACTAAACGAGTTTGATTCCTGCGAGAATTCAATTGAGAACCTGGAAGCCGAATTCCCTGTATTAGTTGCACGGATTGATGCTTGGATAGAATCTCCCGAATCAACTGAGATTCTGGATGCAGTGCTTACCTCAAAACTACATGTTTCTATGACATTCACAATTATTTCTTTCGTTGCGAGGATGGGGGAAGCAGCGATTTCTGGGTTCTTGGCCTCAATGTGGACCGCGACGATTTTTCCATCCGAGTCTACAGGCCAATTGTCGGGGATGCTTATCCCAAGAATGACATCTAGTTCCTGATTTGGTTGGATTGATGTCGGGGTAATAGACTGAAGAGCGGTAGACCAAGAGTCCACTTCATTGGAAAAACTCCAAGTCAGGTCTAGGGCAACGTTTCCTGAATTGATTATTGACAAAGGAATTTCTGTTAGTTCCCCCGAAAGCGACTCTACGCTGTCGAGAGATGAGATACTCAAATCTGGAGTTGCCTCGAGCACAAATCTGGTACTGTCGACAACAGATAGTTGATCCCCTTCGGTTGTACGGAATGATAAAAGGGCTCTTTCACCCATTGTAGCAGACGGTGGCGCTGTCACAGAAACCTGGATAATTTTGGATGATCCACCTTGCAAAACGAATTCGAAAGATGAAGATCCATCGAAGGGTTCTACTACGGTAGGATTCGTTGAATAAGGTGAGATAATGACCTCCATACCCCATGTTGAATCCGACAGACTGACGATCATAGAAATGGTTTGGTGGGTATTCCCAATATTCTCAATTTGCAACAAAGTGTCTATGGCTACCATGTTCAATATCTGCCTGTCTAAAGCCGCAGCCAGTGGCGGCAGTTGTGATTGGGCGCTATCCATTAGCATGGTTTCGAAGCGTCTACTTTCCTTAACGACTAATACCGCGGACAAAGATTCGGTCGGTCCACCCTCATTTGGGGATGAAATGACGCAATCAACGGGCTCTATATGGCCCGCAACAGGTAAACCTTCGGACGCCTGGGGAACCAGCACTTGTATGGGGATGGTCACATACTCCAACCTAGCCAATTCTGGAAGGGAGACCGACTCTGAGAGTATGGAGTCGATCCTTGTCGCCCATCCACTTTGAGATTGGCAATTAACTACATATTCAGTAGGTCCATTTCCCGTATTAAGTACTGACATGTCGAATGATGCAAATTCGCCCGGTAATGCACTGAAATCGTCTAGTCCACTTGCTAGAATTTGGACTCCTTCGACTATGGGTACCAAAACATTGAAAATTCTAGAATTCATAATCGTAGGGTTTTGGAGGTCTTTGACAATCACTCGTGAAACAAAAGTTCCGGGTACTGCATACACAGGGGCCTCATCAGATGTAGGGTCTGCGGTTTCATCGATCATAGAAATGGAGATTGAGACATTGTCATTCATTTGACCATTCGCTGCTAGGGTTATTGGCCCAGAGTTCGAGAGAACCCTTGTCCACTCATCTAATGGGTTCATGAGGGCCCCATTTTCATTTAGTTGTTTGACCGGAGTTGAAATAACTGAAATTGTTGCCTCGGAAGTGCCAATGTTTTTCACTTTAAAATCAAAAGTAGTTGTAGTTGTATTCAAAACCTCTAACACCCTTGAAGAGGCCTCGCCATGTTCTTCTGGGGGTACCTCATTTCCATCAGCATCAAGCGGGATAATGACCAATCCCTGTTTACTGATCATGACCTCTAGTTGGGCAATGTTATTGTCGGTACCCACTAGTTCATCATTAGATTCTATAACATTCGAAAGACTGTCGAGCCTCAGCTCCAGCACGTGGTTACCGACTGATGAAAATGCATGTTGAACGGACCAAGTCTCCGTCTGTCCAGATCCAAGTGATGGCATCGTAGTTGTTGATATTGACTGTTGTTCGGTCACATCGTAAATCTCAACGTCATAGTTGCCCGTGGCGATGTTTCCCTCATTCCTCCATTTCATTTGGATCAGTAGTTGTTCCCCCTCGAAAATTACGTCGTTGGTTATCCTCAATGATTCTGGTGAAGTTGTCAGATCACTGTGATCTACCCAACTTGCATCCCCACTGATTACCAGTGAATAACCGTCTTGGAATACCCCTGCGGCGCTTCTTACCTCAACCTTCCAGACGCCCACTTCTGGCACCTCGATGCGAACCCTTTCAACATTGTTGAGGGTGTCAGGAGAAGTGGATATTGTACTGTACCCTTGGAAAAAGGAGTTGCCAGCATATACCGAGCCAGATGGGCTTGTTACGAGCAAGTCGAGGTTATTGACTAGTTTGGGTGCTAAATCTGAGGCAGAAACTGAACCTTCCTGATCAGTCCAAACTAGAGTAATGTCAAGTTTAGAGCTTCGGACATCTACTTGTTGAACAAGGGCGTCCCCCGGTCCCAAGCCACGTCCGTTGTCTATTAGTAGATCCAATTTCTTGGATCCGTCATATGGATCTATTGACTGTTTGACATTTAACTCTCCCCAGCCTTCTGTCGGATTTGGTATATCGGGCTGCCCCAGGTCAGTTGCCCCATTGATCAACATCGCTTTGACCAGAGAGGCATCAGGTTCAGAGAGGCCTAATTCCCGTCCAAGGTACTCCCTGACTATCAAAGATCCTCCGCTGGCCACTGCGGTTGCCATACTCGAGCCCGTGCCGGTCACGTACAGTGGTGTGGCGTCTTGATCAACTGCTGTTGAACATTCTGCACCTGCCACCGATGTGGCTTCATTTGCACGGGCTGAACAAATCTCTACCCCTGGTGCGACCATGTCTGGCTTAATCCTACCATCCAGGGTTCCTCCGGAGTTATTTGACCATCCGGAGCCTTGCGGATCAGTCCCCCCTAACCCAGTAGTCGATGCGCCTACAGTCAACACATTCTTTGCGGTTCCAGGAGGGGTTGTGGTTGCGCCCTGATTTTGTCCAATATCACCACCAGAGAATATAGCAAGGTACGCTGGCTGATCGACAATGAAAGAGTCTGCTGAATGAGAGTCTGCGGTGTATTGTCCTAGTTGGTTGACACTCCCCCAAGCGTTGGTATGGGTCCTAGCCTGGTTTTGCAGCGAATGTGAAAACATACTGTAGAGGGTTCCCCATCTTGCAAGCAATCCAGATGTGTCGTATTCGATTTGATAGAAGTTGACCTCTGCGGCTGGAGCTATGCCCAGTGTTTGGTTGTCCTGTGTGCCATCACCAACTATTATTCCGGTAATGTGCGTTCCGTGGCCAGAGTTTGAGTCTGCTGCTGAATTATCAGGGCCGAATTGATTGTAAACGGCCCGGATATTGTCACTCAGGGATTGGTGATCCTCATCTAATCCAGTGTCTGTGATAGAGATAATCTCTCCATTGCCGTCATAGTCTAGCGGAGGAGTTATTTCACTCGGAGAAAGACCGATTATTGATCTGGATGTCGAGTCAAAGGTCTCTAGAACAGCTGCCTCTGAAATGTACAGAATTCTGTTGTCTGCGAGTAGTCGAGTCAACGTCACAGGACTTATTCCCTCGACTCTGCAGAGTCTATCCTCACACCAGACACTGGACCTCGTATCTCCAGAAAAATCCTTGATAATAAATTCGAGCTGGTCAATATCGACGCTATTCAGTCCTCTAATCATATGCAGTTCTACACTTATTGAATCAAAGGATTGGGTGACCAACTCAGGTTCTATCCTAAAAGAAGCAGGTAGGGGTGATATCCAGCGTATGTTTTCATCATTTGATTCCCCAAAAATCGAACTGAACCCAAGCCATTGATCAGCATCTACACTGAATATTGCCGCGTTGTCGGGGTAGAACTCCTGAAAGATGGCACCCAGTGATTCCACGGATTCTATCATATTCCGTAAATCAGATGTTTCGGATTGGGCAATGACCAACCCTCCGTACCCATACCAATCAGAAAAATCATGCTCATTCCAGGTTTGGTGTTCCAGTGGGTCGAAGGATCCAAACGGGCCTCTTATCAGACCACTCGTAGAGTCGATGTTTGTCTCCAAAAATATTCCTGGGCCGCTTAAGATCGCTTGGTTGGACCTGATGGGCTCTGGATCATAATAATCGGTCGCGATGTTTTCAGATGCGGCGGACATGCTAGTTTGGAGCAAAATAAGGAGGATAAGGCAAATCGCCTTGCGCCCCCCGTGTCCGGTCATGGACCAAGCCGCTGTCGATATGACTTTTGACCCTTCACCACCAATGGGCACGCGATCTCAGGAATGTGATTCTTTGATGGATCGGTCTGTGATGCTTACAGATACTTTCCAATCCTGCTCTATGTCCATCAGGGCCCTTACAGCGTCGACATTTTCAGGGACAACGTCACTTTCCTGGTGGATCGCTTGGAAATATCTCAAGACGTCACCATCAAGGCTGACTCCATCTGACCAAACAAATATCTCGTGAAGATCGCCCCAAGGTCTTCCAATGTCCCTGGCCATTTCCATTACTTCTGCGGTGGAAGGGATCCCATCTGTTGATCCAGACATCAAGATAACCCTAGGAGTGTTCTCCCAAATAGATATCACGTCTTCTGTGGTCAAACCATGACCGCTTGGGAGCTTTGCAACTATAGCATGGACGTGCATAATGGTGGTGGGCACAGCAACGGCTAGGCTAGTGATGTCTATTTTGTGGGCGACGGTCATTAAATCCGGTCCATGATGACTTGGCACCTTCAGAACTGGCTTAATGGCGTTGACAGGTCCTTTGTTAGAGTCACCAGGGTCAGCGGCCCTCCTGATCATTGTACATTCGACCCTCATATCCCCCACTACCTCTCTCAATGGGACCAATGTTCTGGCGAGACCGGTGGTGTTGCATGAAACGACTCTCGTTCCCATTACGCCAAGATTCTGCGAGTGATTGGAACAGGATGTGTAGCTCATCCCCGTTAGTTCGTGCTTTTCCCCCCCTTGGAAAATATGTTTTATGCCTGCTTCGAGGTACCTATGATGGTTCTCTTGACCCATTTTTCCAGGTGCACAATCTATGACGATGTCTGACACAGACAACAAGTCACTCAAACCGCCCGATACAGAGTATCCGCTCCCTTCAAATGACCTTATTCTCTCTAGATTATCGTCCGTACTAAACAAAGGAATACCAAACCTGTCTGCTAAAGCACAGCCATGGCTGGGGCCTGTTTTTGTGACACCTGAGACTATCATGTCCGGCTGAGCCTGAACAGCTCTAGCAACACGTTTTCCAATTGTGCCGAATCCATTTATTGCCACCCTCACATCAGACATGAGGCGACCTAACTTCGGAAGGATATCAAGATTGGCAAATACAGGGTCAAGTTGGCATTGTATCCCGTCATGCTCAATAGTTTACACTTCGACGGTGGGTCGAGGTAGCCAAGTGTCGGCCAAGAGCGTCAAGTTAAATCGCGATCTGGACAAGATGCTGACTCAGGCGATAGAAAGGGACCTACTCATTCGAATCGGCTGGGGGAGAGAGGGTGATGAAAAGCCCAAGAATGGTGAAATTGGCGCCCTTAGCATGCTCCCTGTGGATTCTAGATCATTGCTTTTGGGGGACCTGGGAGAGGGTGCTGGATTATTGAATCGTGGTGGGACTGCAACGGTTCAAGGAACTGTTTCGTCGATTGCAGGAGGATGGATGTCCTCGGGAAGGTTGGTAATCGAGAAAGACGCTGGAAGCCGTACTGGCTTTTACATGAGCGGCGGTTCAATAGTTGTTCATGGCTCGGTCGGAAATTTTGGTGGCTCAAATATGGCCGGAGGGACTCTACTGATAAGAGGTGACGCTGGATCGAATCTAGGCGCATCAATGGTTGGTGGGACGATCATCCTGATGGGATCAGCTGATCCTGGACTTGGTTCAAACATGACTGGAGGGGTTATTGTTGTGTGTAGTAAATACCATCATATGGCCGACTCAGAAATGAAGTACGGACAACTTTCTGACATACCTCAAGAGGCCTTGGATCTTGCATCATCCCTCGGCATTGAGATACCGACGGGCGCAACCGTTCTCGTGAGTGCAGTGGACCCTCCCAAGGACAATTTGCCAATCCTAGAAAGAGGGCGCAATTTTTCAGGGATCGGAATCATTGCATCGGGCACGGGTAGGAATGATTCCCATGTTTCCCCCTACATATCCACGGTGATCAAAAGCAAGCATGAAGAAGGTGAAGAAATTACACTCCCAAGACCTTGGATCGAAATACGAGAAAAAAGTGCAAAAAACGGGTCAGCGATAGTCCTTGCAAGTCCGGAGCCAGAGGACCTATTGATTGTTGGTGGCCATAACATCGGCAGTTTAGGAAGGGACAACATAAAATGCTCAGGGTTTATTCTTGACACTGACAGCCTCCCAACATTAAACGATGCTGAAATTGAGGCCCTGATTGTTTCAGTAAGGAGTAGAATGGCCCCAGGATCGTTAGTGATACTCTCAGACAGAGTTGACAGGGTGGATGAGTTGGCTAGAAGATGTAAGGAATTGGAGTTAGACGGGGTTTTAGTAGACACCGCATCACTAGATTCTGCCGGCCCAACAGTAGCGCTTCCAAGGATCGGCATGGCAAACAAAAGGCATGGAATTTCTGAAAATGGAGGGTTTGTCCTGATTAGACTTGATGGGAAAACTAATCCTAAGAGCATAATTATTGCTAAATCAGCAGGTATCGATGCAGTGGTTTCCCCAGAACTGGACAGCTCTGAGTTAGATTTTGATTCCCGTTTGCGGGGTATGCTACGCGAAATGGGGCTTAGCTCCCTAAGTTCGACAAACAGATCTAACATCAGGGCTCTCGATCACAATGTAGCCATGCAGACTGGGTTAAGGTTGGTTGGCTTGGAACGGCCGCTACCAACATGGACCAGGGGGGATTGAAATGCCCACGATTAAACTCCAGCATAGTCAATTGGGCGATATTCAAAAATTCAATGGTCACATATACGATGCCTCGAGATGGGTATCTGATCTATCCCAGATAGGCGTAGTTGTTGAAAATTCGACTGATTCTGAGATTGAGATTGAGGTCTTCCCGGACAGGCCTGACCTGCTATCACATGAGAACCTAGCAAGGGCAGCGAGATCATTTCTGGAGGATGTCGAAGCTCCTTGTGGGATTGATGTCAATCATGGACAGGAAAGGATGGTGGTAGACCCTTCTATGAAATATGTCAGGCCTCATGTTTTCGCCGTCATAGTGAGAGAAGTGTACACAGGCAAAAGTGATTCGGCTAAGGATCTATTCGTGCAGTCATTGATGGACCATCAGGAAAAACTCCATACAACACTTGGTAGGAAAAGAAAATCTGTTTCAATCGGAGTACATGACTTGGGAGGGATCCAGGGTCCATTCTCTGTTTCTGCTGACAAGGGTGATTCAGTATTCACCCCCTTGGGCGAAGAAAGGGAGATGGCGCTCACTGAAATCCTGGAATTTCATCCCAAAGGTGTTGAATACGCTCATCTTGTCAACCCAGAATTAGGTTATCCATTAATCCGCGACTGCAAGGGTAAGGTACTTTCATTTCCTCCGATAATTAACGGTGTAGACACAAAGGTCACAACTGAGAGCTCAGACTTCCTCATCGATGTTACTGGATGGGACAGAAGAGCATGCCTCGCAGCCATAAGGCTTGTAGCCCTATCACTGCATGAACGAGGAGGGACTGTAGAATCGGTCGACGTGAGTCAATGGGACGGTTCGCATTGGAGACTTGACTTTGATCCGGTCGAACACAAAGTACCTGAATCTCTGATCAATATGATACTCGGAATTGAGGTTGATTCTAACACAATGGAGAAATCAATATCGAGGATGGGCGGCAAGATCGTTGGTAAAGTAAGGGTTGATGAGGAAGCCATTGGTTCTAGATGGGATGGAACCGCAGTGGATGATCTGGCATATCTTATTCATATGCCAGCATGGAGAAGTGATTTGCTCCATCCAGTCGACATTGTTGAGGATTTGATTATAGGAATGGGACTCAATTCACTCCCAGAGAAAAAATCAGAGGTCAACTTGCCAGGATCGCCTTTAATCGACTCCTACACGGAGAGGCGGATCAGACAATCTATCAGGGCCTTGGGGGCTCATGAGGTGCAGACTCTCACCCTAACCAATGATATCAGGGAGTTCCAAGATGTCAGGATCCAACCCCGAGGAGCCGTAACACGAATTCGAAACCCAATCACAAAGGAGCATGGGATTCTCAGGCAAAATATACTACCGTCACTAATAGAACTACTCGCAGCCAATAGGCATCATGAATTGCCACATCGGATTTTCGAATTGGGTGCCACGGTGATCGACCACTCAAATTCAACTTCAGTTGCATGGGCTTGTGCGGATGCCAATGCTGGATTCAGTACTGCCAAAGGGTTCTGCATGTCCCTTTTGAGGGACTTGGGGGCCGATGAAAACAATGTGAAATTGGTTGAGGGGCCTCCAAAAGAGGGGCCATGGCTAGCGGGACGAGTAGCGATAGTGATGATCGGAGATGCTCATATTGGAACCTTCGGAGAGGTAGATCCCAATGTGTCCTTCAAATTTGGACTCAGAGTACCAATCCATGCAGGAGAATTTTACGTGAACAGAATTGTCGACTCATTACCAGATCCACTTTTCCGATAACTTACATAAAAGAACACGGGTGATACTCATAATTATCCTTCGTTGTGGCTGATTCAATGAGGCCCCAGTTGATCATGGCTGTTTTGCTTTTTTCGATGGTACCTCCATACGAAGCACAACCCTTGTCAGGTACTAGCGACGGTGCGAGCATGGATGTAATCCTGGTTGGCGACAGGATGATTGAGAGCGTAGGTAGTAAGGTGGAGATCGGGATAAGTGAATCGTATCCAAATTCAACTACGCAGACCATATCCGGAGATAATCTTGGTCTTGATGATCACCTGAGATTTTACGAAGATGGTCTAACCCCTTGGGCAATTGCGTTTGAAGATCAATCAGATTTCTTAATCCTACAACCAAAATCTACTGATATTGCCGTTCAAGGCGAATCTGGCGGCACAGAGTCCATTCTCGCGACGTTGGAAAAACTTGCTGATATTGCTGATGATATGCCTGCTGATCCTGTTCTGTTCATGCCATGGGCGCACAAGAATGGGGATTCCAATCGGCCAATTACCATGGGAGACTTTTCAACCATGGATTCGATTATAATGAACGCCACAATTTCCCTTCTCGATGATGTTTCATCTGGCCCGCTACATGTGATTCCGGCTGGAGCAGCATTCAACATCGTGTACATGGATGACATGGCTTTAGGGGTTAATCCACTTGAACAGGGCTCAAACTTCTCAAGCCTTTACTCCAATGAAGTGGAGGCTTCTGAGATTGGAGCTTACCTGATTGCATGCACCGTTCTAATATCCCTGTTCAATCATGACTGTTCCTCCAACCTAAGACCTAGCTCCATGGATGTGGATACCTCGATTTACCTTATCGAAGTAGCCCGGAGGGCGATTAATGATTTGCCAGACAGCCTGATGACACCACATGAAGACGACAGGGCCCAGGTGAGGTTTAGAAATCTGGCAGGTGGGACATATGCAATCCAACCCGGGTCTTCGATTGGTGTCACGTTGTTTGTCAGAAACTTTGCAGAAGAAGATCGGATTGCTATCGTGAATCTCACTGGCTCGTCAGGGTGGAATTGGTCATGGGAAGATGATCCTCTGGCCCTTGGCGCGAGATTGGTCTCCTTAGGTAGTGATCATGAAGTTGCCCTAAAATTCCTGATCCATGCCCCGTTATCATATCTAGGAGGGCCAAATGCAGGCTCAACACATCATTTTGAGGCTTCGGTGATGGATCAATTTGGAATCAGGGATAATTGGAATTTCAGATTGGAAACAGGTCGTCAAAGATTGATAGAAATAACCTCTGGTGGGGGTTCGGTATCGATGATTCCGAATTCGATTGCAGTGTTGGATGTCGAGGTAAAAAACATGGGGAACAGTGTAGATGACATCCGCGCTGAGCTATTTTCAAGCCACGACGGTGTTGAGCAAATTGGAAGCCTTATTTCGATGGACGGTTGGGGTGTAATTCTACTCGATGATTCTTTGGCCGTGGGTGTTGATCCATGGAGCACAGGTCGAATACGAATGCAGATTTCCACACCTAGTGACTCGACAGGTGCACTCGATTTTGGAATAAGGGCAGGTCCAGTGGGACTGCCCCATCAGGATTTTTCATTCATTAGTGTCGTCATTTCAACAAGAATATCCGGAACCATTTCTGTGGACAGTGGGGATTGTGAGGACGTCGAACCAGGTGAAGGCTGTGTTTTGGATCTGGTTGTTTCCAATGATGGTATGGGCTCGACTGTCTACAGTATCGAACATCATGGAGTTCCTGAATGGATTGAAATTGAACTGCCAAGTGAAATAGAGCTGGATAGCGGAGAATTCACGAAAATTCCGTTGTATCTAGCCGTGGATAGTGAAGCGCAACTTGGTGTCACACCTGATATTGAAATTCGTATGAGGACCCAAGGTTTAGTAATCGACATTGAGGAAATTAGTTTCACTATTTCATCAAAGGCAATGTTGGAAACAAAGAGGAACACAGAATGTGACGTATCGTCAGACAATAGAATCACAATGTCGATATTTGTGGTAAACAATGGTAGAAGGGAAGATTCTATTGAGGCGGTTGTGGACATCAACAAGGACATTGATCATGGCTTTCTGATCAATGGGACATACACACATGACCGATTTCTCAGATTTGATCCGATAGGATATCAAGAAGCCCTAGAAATTCAAGCGTGGTCTAGTCCCAGTCAGGACAGTACAAGGCTCTCAATAACAGCAACACCAGTAAGTAACCCAGGAAACACTATCGAAAGTGAGTGTACGTTCAATCAAGTGATAAAATCGGCTGGTAATGAGGGCAGCAATGGATTCCTCGGGTTGTTTCAGGGTATTCTACTCATAATGAGTCTGGGCATTTGTGCTAGTGGTCTTTTGTTGTTCAATTCTTTTCTGAGAAGAAGGAAGGTTTCCAACTCCCACATGAGGCAGCCTGACACGATATCTGCAGAACTGTTCGCAAAGGGATTCAAGAGGTCGAAAAGGGAAATCAAAATATACCATGACAGCGAAGAAATCGCCCGTTCGAATAGAGCGCTTGACGCTGGAATGCTTGACAGCGTGATTCAGGATATTGAGCAATTGCCAAATTCACATCACCATGATAACAAAGCCAATATCAAAAGGTCAGAGGAAGAGCTTGATGAAATTTTGAAGGATTTGATTGATTGAAATCATATGTGATTGGTGTGGATGAGGTCGGAAGAGGGCCGGCTATCGGGCCTTTGGTAGTTGCTTCGCTTGCTGTACCCGTGGAAGATGTTGAAAGATTAATTAAATTAGGCGTGAGAGATTCAAAGAGGATATCCCAAGCCATGAGAAAAAAGATTGAGGAGGGAATTCTAGAAATTTCGGAGGAAAGTGATTGGAAGTATTGCGTGCTCCCGATCAGCCCAGAATCTATCGACATTTCTAGGTCTCTCAAGTCGTTGAATGAAATCGAGGAAGAGTTATTTATCGAGGCAATAAAAAGAGTTACTTTGACACACACAAATGCGAAAGTCAATTTGGATCCAATCGGTAATAACCCCAAATTATTTGCTGAGAGGATGTACAGAAAATTGCACTTCGAAAGACCTAACTTGCATTTCGAAAGTAGAAAAGGAATGGATGACGATTGTGCTGTCACAGGAGCAGCCTCAATCATGGCTAAGGAATTCAGAGATAGGGCAATATCTAATTTAAGCAATGATTTAGGGTTCAATATTGGCTCTGGTTATCCATCTGACCCTAAAACGATAGAGGCATTGAAGGCGCTAACTAAGGGGGATATCCCGCATGTCTCACTTCGTTGGACATGGGCGACCACAATAAACGCCTGGAAGAAAAACCATACTGTTCCTATACCAGCTAGAACAATAAACGGTATTGTTTTACAGCAAGGATTGAATCCAACATACCTGAGGGACCGGTTGAATTGAGTCATGGGTGATCTTGTGGATGATGATGTAATTCCCCTAGTGAGGAAGTATGCTCTTCAAAACGCCCTAGAATATGATGGAAAGGGGCAAGTTGGGTCCACATTGGGGCGGCTGTTATCGGAACGACAGGACCTCCGACCAAAGGCCAAAGATTTGATGTCCTTGGTTTCTAAAGAGGTTGAGGATGCAAACAATTCTATGATTGAAAACGGGGCAGATTATGTTCGAAGAGAAATAGAAAACATTGACCCGCGCGCGGTAAATAGAGTTCGCCAAGAGAAAAACGCCGGGCTTAAACCTCTGGAGAATACTGAGGATGGAGTGGTACTCAGGTTTGCACCTAATCCAAACGGGCCTCTATCTTTGGGCCATTCCAGAGGCATAGTCATCAACAATCACTACGCTGTAAGATACAAGGGGAAAATAGTACTCAGATTCGACGATACTGACACTGTAGTGAAGCCTCCGCTCATAGAGGCTTATGAATGGATAATTGAGGATTTTGAATGGCTGACCGGCTCTAAACCGGACATCACAATCAAGGCTAGTGAAAGGATGCCAATCTATCTGGAGTACGCGGACAAACTTCTCTCGGAGGGTTATGGATATGTATGCGAATGTAGTAGTGATGACTTCAAGAAACACAGGATTTCGATGGCCCCCTGCCCACACAGAAATAGGCCAACTCAAGAAAATATGGAGCTTTGGAACATTATGCAAAAAGGGGGCATGAAGCCTGGTGATGCGATAATTAGGGTCAAGACAGACATGACCCTTCCAAATCCAGCACTTAGAGATTGGCCTGCATGGAGAATACAGAAGAACATTCATCCTCTAGTTGGGGGTTTGTACAACGTATGGCCACTACTCGACTTTCAGAGCGCAATTGAAGATCATGAGCAAGGTGTGACCCATATCATTCGGGGAAAGGACCTGATGGACTCGACCAGAAAGCAAATCCTGTTGTACAACCACTTTGGATGGACTTATCCCGAGACTTTGTATTGGGGGCGAGTCAGTGTTCATGATCAGGGTTCATTCTCAACAAGTACGATGAGAGAAGACATTGACTCGGGTGTTTACAATGGTTGGGATGACCCTAGGCTTCCAACGTTGATGTCAATGAGGAAGAGGGGGTATGACCCGGAAGCCATAACGTCGTTCTGGACAGAAATGGGGATAACACAAAAAGACGTGGCAATATCATTAGAATCCCTCAATGCGGTAAATTCTGCGAAGATAGACCCAACGTCACGTCGTATTTCAGTTATTTTGGACCCCGTTGAAATAGAGATTACTGGCGATGTTCCGAAAAAGGCCGTACTTCCATCTCACCCTGACGACGCATCTCTTGGAAATAGGGTTCATTCAACTAAAATGGGACGATTCATAATTGAAAGGTTGGATCAGGAGGACAAAATCAGATTGAAGGATTTTGCCGATATTGAAAATATCGATGATAATTACCACATAGTTTCAACGAAAAAAAGCGATGATAGGAAGATAATCAATTGGATTAGTGCTGAGTCAGTCAGAGATTGCACTCTTGTAATACCAGATGGTCCTGATCTGAGTCGGAAAAGCTGCCTCGTCGAAAATGCGGAATTAATCGTTGGAGAGGTCATTCAAATGGAAAGGAGTGGCTTTGCAAAGGTAATGGAATGGTCTGACGACAGTCGAGTTCTTCATTGGCTACATAGATAGCGTCGTCTGAAAGATTTTGAGCGGCGCATTCAAGCAGTATCCCGCAGGGGCGTGGTCATGGGGACGAAGCATGCGGAGACCATAACTGTGCTCGTTTTGCTTTTTTTAGTACCATTTACAGGTATTTCTAATGCTGAAGATAACGGGTCATGTTGTGAGCAAGATGGATTCAAGATGTTCTTGACGGGAGAAGCACAGTCTGGGGGACTGACCCCTTTTGCCTCGAACCTAGACCAGAGATACTCCGCAGTTGTCACACCCTCGGTGTTGGGAGCTATAGAAATAGGAAAGTGGAGTACAGTGTGGTCCATAGACGATGATTACCCTGCCTCCGAATGGACGTTTGAGATACCCTATGAGATAGTGGGGGCCACAGGCCTCCAATTCAATGCCACGGTAGGAATAAACATCGGAGGGAGTTATTACTCGGGGTCATCAGGACCAGGGCTACTTGTTACTAATGGCGTATTATCAGTACCCATATCGATTTCGTCGGGATCGGTTTCGGAGGGAGATCAGATCCGGTTCACTCTGGAGGTCCAGTCTTTATCCTTCTCAGCACCAGGAGATAACGCAGGTATCAGATTCTACTGGGGTGATACAGAGGATGCTGGTATGTTGGCAAAATTTCCTTTTGGCGAGGCAACAATGGGGGATGTATCGGCAAATGATGGAATCGCCTATTTCCCCGTTGAGATAAAATCTAATTTTGGAATCGATCTTTGGAATAAGCGTAGTACCGGTTCCGCGACAGTCGGGTCCGAACTCCTGTCGACAAGTCCGGTAATCACAGAAATAGAAGACGGCGTCAGGATCGTTTTCGTGTGGCAATGGCCCGACTCTTACACTGGCTCAGGGGTCCAAGTGACGTTTAGAGTGAGTCCTCACCCCGGTGCGACGCTGGAGTCAGTTAGAACCTATGAAGTTGATATTGATGGTGACGGGGGAACAGGGGATTGGTATCCAGAAGAAGAGCCCAAAAGGGACTCGGGTACAAATCTGGAAATAGACATTTCAGGAAGGGCCACTGCATCGATCGTCGATAAGGATCTAGAGATAACCGTTGACGGTGCTATGGCTCAATGGATTCGATGGGGGCTGGATAATATAGGAAACAACACTCTTAGCGGCAGTTCCTGGTGGAAGAACCTGGACTCATATGAAGATTCTTTGTCAATCGGCGAGGAGCACAACGGAAGGGTAGATGATGCTGAAAGCGCTGCTTTGACCCAGCACTTGCAGACCTCAGCCTCTAACATTCGATCATTCATGAATAACGGCCTTGGAATAGACGTCGAGTCTCTTCTCGGTGCAGATCTCGTTGATCTATCCCAGCGAGATGTTTCAATAGACTTCGGAGCAACCAGAGCTTTTTCTTCAGAATCGGTCACAATAACGCTCGAAGTAAGATACACCCCGGGTATAGATGGGGGCACGGAATTTCTAGTCAGAACATTCGTACAACCCGGTAGGTCTGACTGGTTTACCAACATTGACCTGAGTGCAGGACTTAGGGGGTCCGCACTCGGGGGATTTGGAGCTGTATCATCAGGGGATTTGGATATAGAGCATCGAAGGTGGATATTCCTAGAGACATTGTCGTTCGAAGAACCTGATTTGGATCCTGAATTGATATTTTCAGTGACTTATGATCCCCCGTCTTCTCCAGCCGGTAGCCCACTCGTCTCTGCCCTGATACTTGTTTTGGTTATGTCGATAACCGCTGGTTTGTCACTTTACTTGACTAAAACTAGGATAAGGGCGCCCTCCGTTGCAACGGCGACGTTGTTCGGTTTCATGTCGTTCATAGTCTATGTTGGTGGATTCGACCTGCCTTTGGTGTTCGGGGTCGGCGCTGCCGGGCTGATTGGGGTTTTCCCTGTGGCACTAGTCTCGCCACGTAGCAAAAACAAGGGGATTGAGGGTAGGTCATTGCCTACAATCACATGCCCTAGTTGCAGCACACCAAACGTGGTACACAGCTCAGAGAGGCCCTTTCGAACTACCTGCTCAGGCTGTTTCGTGACGTTAAGATTGGACTAATCATTGGATCATTAACCTAAGTTGGTCCCTTTTGTAAGTCCAATCTCCTGGAATTTTACCGTTATCTCGGTAGTACCTAGCCAGCCTTCTAAGCCTAGATTCTGTCAACTCAAGTTGCCGACGATTATGGATATCTTTCTTGTTGCCGGATTCCAGATGGTCAATTATCCTCTGCGCCTGCCTCATGAGGTTCATCATATCCTCGGGGTAGCTTGGTTTCATTCCATTCCGAGCGATTATGGCGGATATTCTTTCACCAGTTGCTAATTTGACATCTGGAATCGCATGTTGATCTCTAAGTATAATGCCTATCTCGGAGGACGACTTGCCTTCCTTTGAATACTTCAGGATCATTGACTCAATGCTATCTTTGTCCGTTTCTGACCACTCTGGTGGAGTGTTGATAAAAGGTCTTGTTGACCCGCTTTGTCCCTTGCCCCCGCTGTGCATCCTCGCCATAATGGGTATCCTCCAGTTCGTGCCGATCTGCTGCCCCTCTTTAACCGCTACGCAGACGTTTAGACTCTGTGGCGTGCCCTAGCAAGGGCGCCAGGGGCAGTCGGCCATTCCCATGCAGGGGCTACAGCCCTAGCGGATCCGACTAAAATCCCGCCTTGGTATACCAACATGTCATCCCCTATTCTTGGTGATCCTGAATAACTCGATATGTTGGTAGAAAATAAGTCTCCTGACCACTTGAAGCCCTCTATCAATTCTACCTTGGGGAGTAGATTCGTATGCTTTAGCACCTCTAATGCGGCCTTTGAAAACGCAAATCTACCCCTTTTGCTATCCCAGAGTGCGATTTGGTCGGATTCTATCATAATCCTGTAGTCGGGTGCTTTACCCGTGATCTTTGCGTTCGAGAGCCATTGATCTCCGCCCAGCAAGTGTCTTGATATTGACCTGAAAGATGCCAATAGTGCGACAGATCTTTTTGGTTCTTTAAGTCCATAGGAACCCACATTCTCACGGACTGCCTCGGAAAGTCTTTTCAGAGCACTCTCAGACCCTGCCGAATCGGATTCCCTCGTGTTGATAACCACGGTGTCTTCTAGCTCAATTTCAATTCCTGAATGATTAATTACCACCTCAAAACCTACCCTTGAATTTATTTTGGACAACATGGTTTTGATTGTATGTAATTCATCTGAATCCCACTCCCCAATGACTGGAATGTCGTATGATGAGGCAGGCCACAACACTTCTAGGTCCCTAGGGACAATTCCCAGCGGGGCAGTGATCATTATTTCACTGACCGAACGTGAATTTATTGCATGTCTGAACCTAGAATGACTAGGGGACTTTCTGTATGGTTTGACTGCCGAACAAGGGAGCAAAACCGCTATCTTAGATTGATGTGGGTTTGGATTCCAATTCTCGGTCACCCTGTCTTGCCAGTACCTAATTAATGGATCATCTCTTGTATCTCGTGAATTACACTCAAGCACCGTACCGGGTGGCATCGACGATGCAAGGCCAGCATTCCCTGGATCGCTTATTGCAATTTTAGACATGAAATTATCATGTCTCCTCAATCTTTGAACAGAGCGTGGGCTTGATAGGCAGGTTGCTTCGACAATTCGCCTTATGTTCCCAACACGAATTGCTTCTCTCGTTGTGTTGATTGAGTCTTTCCAAAACTGTATTTGCTTCTCCCAAGCCTGCGTCTGATTCATAGATTTGTCTATTTTTATTGGTCCAAAAGCGGATATGTGGATTCCTTTGGAGAATGCCCTTTTTACTCTAATTAGATCCATGAGGTCCACCCCCAACCAGGCTAAGAGTGAACAATTATCGGGACCTGAAACTCCAGGCATCCAGATTAACGATGAGGGGAATCTCCGCTTCACGGAATGTAGGGATTTGATCAATAAATTATCATTATTTACAAGTTGTAAGGAGTCTACAAAACAAATGATTGAGGGTTCAAACTCTATGTTTGAAAGATTTGAATCATGAAAGAGGGATTGGGCAGTTATGGGTAGGAAGGCGTTACCATGGGGGAAAATTCCTGCGTCTGATTCAATCAGGCTAGGTGGAAGAGAAAGGCCTTCACTAGCCTTCCATGTCACAATGTCATTGAAAGGCGGGCACAACTTTGCTCGAGTTTTCATTTTTAATTCGGCTGGAGTTTTGCTTGAGTCTCTGGACATACGGAAAGGTGCATACGCTACCTCCAAAGGATCGTCGTCATCCATCAATACCATTGAGGGGGTGTTGGCACTGGGATTGGATCTATCACCAAGTGCGAAAATTCTGGCAAACCTAACCCTCGAGGTCACGGTCCTTCCCAACGATGGTATGGTGACCATGTTTGATGGAATGTAATCAATCGCTTGAAGGATTCTAAGGTGAGGGGCATCTGGGAACGTCATGAGATGCGCGGTCCCAATGTTTGTGATTGTTCTCATCCCATTGTTAGCTAGCCCAATTACATATGCCCAGAACGTGGATTCAGATGTTGAGAGCGTATTGGTTTCAGGCCCAACTTACATCACTCTGATATGTGATCAAGGAAGTTGTTCTGGTCATACTCTGGAGGTGATTTCAGAAATCAATTCGACCTTTGCAGATAGTTTTTCATGGTCTGGTAATGCTGAGGGGGTACTGGACTACCGAGTTGTCAGTGCTCCCGGTTCATCCGGAGTTGCTCATGCAAGAGTATTAACTTCTGATGCTGACTACATCCATGAGACAGTAGACATTGAGGACTCGTTGACGACGGCCAAAACCAACAACAGTCTACCTATCACACAAGGTTGTATCGACTCATTGTGTGAAATGTCAAAACTAACGACCAAGAGGATGTCTGGATGGCTAAATACTGGTGGAGATAGGGATTATTGGTTGATTTCAGCAAACAGTTCGACTTACATCGAGGAATTCCAATCCGAGGCCCCCGTGATAATTGAGATCTGGAAAATTGCATCTGATGGATCACGATTAATGGCCGGGAGGTTGACAAGTTCCCTTCAAAATGGTGTTCATGAGATTAGGGATCTGGCCGTAGTTGCAGGCTCTAACGAGGAAATATGGATGGTGGTTTCTTCAGCAGAAGCGGATCGAAGAGATTCGGTGTACATGGCAAATGTGTTTGTATCACATAATGAAGCAGACGCCCCAGCAAAACACAATTACTCTTCGAACAGAATACATCAGCCGAAATCAAACTATAAATTCACAGGAATTAGCCATAAACAGAGTGACGTGGATTCTTTTTTGATACCCGTAGGCGGCCGTTTTACCTATGAGGTTCAGATTTTTAACCATGGAAATAATGACTCCTTTGTATCCGTTCACGAACACTTGTTGAACGGGGAGGTTTCGGAAGATCTTGGTCCGGATGCTGGAATTACCTCTTCAGGAGCCATTTCACTGGAAATTAGATTTCATGCGATGACCCCTATGATTTACTCTGGAGAAGTTAAGCTTACATCAAACTCAACTGACTTCTCAGGGTTGTTACTTCGCGGGGATCTAGTATATTTTGGTGATGCCCCAGATAACTTGCCCACTGATAATTCAAGGATCAATTATTGGCCAGAAATGGTTGTTGATTCAAATGAATCAGGTCCTGCTGTATCGACATATCGACTTCAAGGAGATGTGTTCGGCATGGACATGATCGATACTTATCTCATTTCGATAAATTCCGAATCAGGATCATTAATGCGTGCTGTGGCAGAATCAGGGTCAGCAAGTATCCAGATACAAGAATTGACGCAATCAGGAACATATCAAATCAAAAATTCGAGCAATGGATCACAACTATTCCTTCCGATGGGGATCCACGCAATTAGGGTTGAGGGATCCCCTCAAAATGTTGGGGCATATTCGTTTATTTTAACTACAAGCCAACCTCAGCCTTTAGATTCCGGAGTATTTGTAGATCTATCATCTAAAGCCACGCCCTACTACATTTTCGCAGGGCTATTCCTATTGGCGCCATCAGTCTTAGTCGCCTTCTTCATGAGGAAGGAGATAATGAGGAGAATCCTCGGCAAAACCCCTGTTGATCCAATTAATAAGGGTGCCATCGAGAATATTGTAAATGAGTTGAGGAGGAGAGAATCCGAAGGAAATTTAGAGAGTGCGCTGATGAGTTTCCATGGACACGGTTTGACCACATCAAGAGCGAGTTTCCTCATTGAGAAAGGGCTGCCTGAGATGGATATCGCCAGCGTCTCGGTATCAAATCCTATGGGTGACATTGGCATGTGGCTTGACGATGCAAAGAATGGGGTCCTGACGTTCGGCATCTATGCTAAAGTTGATTGGAAATTAGCATGCCTTAGGCTATCATATCCAGACGGTACTCGATCCAAAATTGTCGAATTATCATCGAAATCGATATTCAGCGACGATGAAGTTATGCTGGGCGATCTGAGCGAGGGGCAGACCATTATGTTCCAGTTGAAATTGGACACAATTCCAGAAACCGTAGAATTAGAGTTCACTGGCAGGGTAAAGGGTGAATCTGTGGCGATTGTTCCAAGGGAAGCATTGGCATGGATATGATTACCTTCGTCTGCGTTTTGCTTCATCCATTGCCGATTCATGAGTTTCCTTCCCATCATCTATCAATACTCTGAGCTCCTCAAGGGCCTTTTTGGCCTTTCTTGATATTTTCCCTGAGGATTTCAACCTCAAAACCACTGTGACATCTCCCCTCCCAGAGCGACGGTTGTTTGGAAACCCTCTCCCTTTGATCGATACAGTGTCTCCTGGCATTGACCCCTTGGGAACCTTGATTTTCAAATCTTCACCGTCTACATGGGGCAACTCTAGTTCGCATCCGAGCGTTAAGTCAACGAAATTGATTGGTAGGGCCATCAACAGGTCACTACCGTCTCTTTCGAACCACTCGTGGCTTTTGTGGGATATTTCGATGTACAAGTGGCCAGAAGGGCCCCGGGCATCCCTCGATGCCTCGCCATACCCGCTCATCCTCAGGCGGGTTCCAGACTCAATGCCAGGGGGTATGGAGAACCTAACCTTCTTGTTTTTGTTTATTCGGCCATCTCCTCTGCAAGATGTGCAGCTCCTTGCAATCGTACTCCCTTTTCCATTGCAAGCAGGGCAATCTGAAACGACTTGTTGGGTAAATGGGCCTACTCTTTGCATTCTTCTGAGTCGGCCATGGCCCTCACAAGTGGCACAAACCTCTAGATCGTCAGGAGTAAAAGCTCCTGAGCCATCACAAGACTCGCAGACGGACATGACTTCGATCTCAATATCCGCATCTAAACCCGTAAAGGCCTCTTCAAATGAAATGGAATGTCTGTATAGGAGGTCCGACCCTCTCTCACTGCCTCTGGACCTACGTCCTCCGAATATACTTCCGAAGATACTCTCAAAACCTCCTCCAAATAGATCCTCGATGTTGATGTCAACTCCTTGGAATCCATCGGGACCAAATGGGTTCCCTCCTGGCCTGTTATGGCCATATCTGTCATACTTGGATTTTTCATCAGGATTGGATAGAATTGCATATGCTTCTTGTACTTCTTTGAATTTGGATTCAGAGTCCGGATCGTCGGGATTCTTATCCGGATGGAATTTTCTTGCCAATGACCGGAATGCTCTTTTTACGTCATCTTGAGACGCATTGCGATCGAGTCCGAGGACCTCGTAGTAGTCCCTCTTTGCCATGTGCACCCCGTACTAATGCTCAAGGGGGTTCTCTTTCAATCCGACGCAGGCTTTACTTATTTGCTCCACAAAATGCACAATTAGTTCCACTCTTAATTTGCGGTATTCCACAGACCCTACAGACACCAGGCACAGTTGTACCCACCTCAGCATTGATTTTTCCTCTGTTTGCCCTTTTGGTTGCTATTTTTTCTGCTCGCTTGTCTATCCATGCGGATAAACCTCGTGTTTTGACCTTCTCTCCTGGGATTTGTTGGGCCTTTCTCTCATCAACGCCATGTCCTACGTCAAAAGCAAGATCTACTCCGCTTATCCTGATGTCGGCCGGCTCTTTCTTCCCTATGTCGAGTTCAATAGATTCCTTGTTTATGCTGGATACATCACTAGGAATATTCAATTTCCCTCCCCTAGTCCTCCTAGTCTCAAGCTTTGCCAATGCTTCATCGGCTCTAGACCATAACCCCGCGTCCTCCTGATTGTAAATCTTGTTGAGTCTGTTAATTGCACTTGATCTTAGATATTCATGGTCCTTGCTCCTATTTCCCCTCAATATCAATAAAATTCCGATGAAAATAGCGCCCCCGTGGAGGATTACCATGCTATTTCTATCAGAATTTAAGATGGAGTCGACCGTGGGCAATATCATTCTAATTGCCAGCAGAATAATTGTAGGGGTGAACAACAATGCCACTGAAACTGGAAACGATCTGTTAGTCATGCCCTTCGGAAACATTTCTTTGAAATGAATGTGACCTGTTGAAGGTAGATATGATGTACATCATGTGCCCCGTTGGTACCATGAGAATCGTTGTTGCAACAAATCTCCTTCCACACGAGCATCCAGAATTAGTTGTGGCTGCGACTCAACAATTCTTTCCTGACTGGAATCCCGAAGAAATTCCTCCCAGGAGTAGATTCCCATCCAATTCAACCCCCACTAGAATGATCTCTGATGTAATGAGTCTCAACGGAATAATCGAAAATTGTAGGAAGAATAGGATATTGGATACCGCTTTGGATGCAATGACCCTACATTCTGATGGTGAGACAACCCATTTTTCACTATCAAGGCAAGCTGCAACCGTGGGCAGGTGCTCATTCGTCTTGGAGGATCCACCCATGGGGGGATGCATTGATGTGACTGTTACACGAGAAAATCTAGATAGCTACCTTACTGAACTAACTTATCACAATGGCAGAGAAGAATTTCCTCGATACCCGAACGATGACTCATCCATGAATGATGATGGGAGCTCATCCGTGTGGGTCTCGAAACGCAGAAAATAGGTCAAGGTATGCCTTCATTCATCCATGCTGTGATAATAGGTAGATCTGCGGGTAGCCAGTTCACGTGGTCCAATTCACCCTTCTCTAACCATCTTGACATATCATGCTCCATGAGTATTATCGAATTTGGATCAATGACTCCACAATCAATAATCCTTAGGTTTACAATCCTGTCATCGTATTTGTGGGATATTCTGGCAACCTCATTCGTTGCAGAAATGGATATGCATAACTCCTCTAGGATTTCTCTTTCCACAGCGGCATAGTCAGACTCCCCTTCTGTGATTTTCCCTCCAGGGAATTCCCAGTACCCAGCCCATTGATCCTTCGGGGGTCTTCTGCAGGCAAGGATTCTCCCAAATTCATCTTTGATTAATGCCCCCACGACGTCCATCTTAGGGATAGAAATCATCTGTTTCAACAATTTCTTTACCAAAGCGACCTGGCGGTCAAACGGAATTCTCTCGATTGGTGGTAGATGAACAAACAAGATGGGGATCTTTTCCATACCCGCTGCCCTGTTCTTTATTTCCGTGGATAACGTTCGATAATAGGTCTCGTTGCAGACAAAATTGCCACAATCATAACTTACTTTCATATCAACATGTTCCTCTACGATTTCATCTATTAGATGTCGGCTGAATGTTGTTTCTAGGTGATTTTGGGTTCCGCTTTCAATAATCGATTTTATCTTCCTACCAGAATTATCCTTATTTTCCATATCCAATTTGTTCTCAGCTCGGATTTCTATACAGACCTCAGACCTTTCGTATGCGGCACCAAGAAGAAGTGCCCCTTTGAAGGATCCTGATGAGATTTCTTCACTGGGTTGCAATGAACCAATTTCGTCTACGGATAGAATCTTGGCGACTGAAAAGTCGGCCATGGGTCCCGCTATGGAGGCCTTCGCAACATCCCAAGAGTGATTAGAAGCCTTTCCGTCGAACGGCTCGAAACCAGTGACAAGTATTTTTCCGCCAATATGATCGTTATTCAGAATAGCCCCCCCGCTTGAAAAAAAGGATCAATTATTTGTCGAATGAGACTCCCCGACTATCATGGCCACAACCGAGCTCGCCGTCACTGTCGACTCAAATCCATCCGTTGGGGCCACCCCCTTAGGTGTTTTGAGGGCGATTTGGAATGAGCTCAGTGGGGGCATCGGCCCATGGGGGGCCCTGCGGCCTGCGTTCTCGATTCTATTGGCTATCGTACCCTTTCTGTACTTGGGGCAGCATTTCAACAGGCAGCACAAAAAAGGAGCCTGGTGGTTCATCCTCCAACTCCCACTTCTTCTCACTGTAGTGCTTTGGCCAATAATCTACGCTTGGTCGATCATAGACTCTTGGTGGGTGTCAAACGGTATTGTTTCTGGACGGTCGAGATGACCTCAGAAATCCTCTGGAAATTTCATTGGGCTGAATAAGTGGCCTGGGCTCCTGGACTCTGATAACTGCGTCCTGATTAGCCTCTCCCAATCACGAAATAGGGCCAGTACGGATGAAAAAGGGACCTCCACAGCATTGATTGCGGTTCTCATCAGTGTGTCTAGAATATCCATCCTGTCTTCATCCAACGAATCTAGCAGCCTTTCCAATGGAAAAGAGTCGATCAATGGTGGCTTAATGTCCCCGTCGAATGGGGTGGGCGACAGTAAATGGAAGGGTAGTTCCTCACCGGAAACATTTGCAATTTGTTGTAGCTTCTCGAGTAAAATCCTAATGTATTTTGAGACCACTAATGCTACTTCAACGATGGGCATGTTGTATTGTTTGACGAAGGAGACCATGTTCTCTTGAATGAAGAGGATTCTTTCCTCCAACGGTTGTTGGGGACTGGGGATCTTTGCGGAATCGTCCAAAAAATGACACCTCAGGGTACTGTTCTGTCGTCATATCTTATGGGAGAGCCTGAATTGCCTCGAATGCCATCGATGAGATCATCGGCGATTTCGAACCTGTCGTTCAACCAATCTCCGTCTGTATCCCAGTTTGTCGGGCTAGTGCCCTCGGCGATTGAGTCTCCGTCAAAGTCAAGGAACCACCAACCATATGGATATTCGCCCAGCCCAGTGTTGGGAAGATGGAATTGATCACCAGCAAATCTCTGGAATGAATCAGTCCAATTCCCACTTAGGATCACATTGTCATTGGTAGTATCTATCTGAGTGTAGTCTTGGTCATTATCATCTATAATTAATGCATAGAGAGTGTCACTCTGACTTATCCTGTTCATTCGGAGGTAATTGCTGGATGATGATGGAGCATTTCCGCAGAGACCCAAGACTACTTCTCTGAATTGCCACCCTTCCTCGACTTCATTTCCTCTGCAATCAACAAGGGGAGCTGCTCTGACGAGTGCTGGTGATGACAGGGTGGCGTTGACTATTCCGAAATACTCTTGAAAATTCGTATATGGGACGTATTGACAACCCCCTAAATTGCACTCGTAGTCGCCATCTTTGTCCGCATCTCCACCTACATCGGTAGGATCGGTTGGATCCAAGGTAAACCACGTCCAATTCAGGATTGGCCTCATGATTGAGCCGCCATTTATGTTCACTGGTTTCCAACTGTTGGAGGATATTTGTTGCCAGACAACCTCTATTTGCATCAATGAAGACCAGTTGTCGTTTATTTCATTCCACCCAAGGTGATACTCATAGAAATCGGGCATCATGTCGCCATCAGTGTCGTTGTCCAATGGGTTTGTCCCGTATTTGAGGATCTCTCTTCCATCGGAAAGATTGTAATTTTGATTGTAGGAGACTACGGAACCCGTTAGTGAGAATTCTGGTTCCATTAGTACAGAGTCTCGATCAGTGTCGTTGGATAGGGGCAGTGTACCGTTTCTGTATTCCATTAGATTTGTGAACAGCAACGGTGTTAGCCCTACGTCGATTTGATCGGTTAGATTTGACGGTTGGAAAACTCGGTTGGCCCAGGTTCCCTGAGTAGCAGCTACATCTGAGTTCGTCCTATCATACCATCCATCTGAATCTGGGTCATATGAGCCGTCTAGTGGGTTCAATGGGTTTAGTGACCATCTCAATTGCGTTTCTGGCAAGGGCTGCCAATGTCCAAAGACAGAATAACAATATTCCCAGCCATCCGGGAGGCCGTCCATGTCAGAGTCGTCATTAGTTGGGTCGCTTATTCCAAGGAGGGTTCGGTTGAAACTATCTGGATTGAACTGATTGATGAGGCCCATCCTTTCTAGCGATTGGTCTGACTTAGTCGAGAACGTCACATAGAGACTTTCTATAGCCTCATCTTCTGAAAGGCCACTCTCGAACCTGAGGGCGTTGATGGCATCGCTACCATATGAGACTGTACCTATTCCTGAGGGAATTGTATCGACCGCGAGAAGTTTGCCATAGATTCGAGATTCATATTCAGCCAGATTGGTGAAAGATTCTGAAGGGGAGATCGTACCATCCCCATTGCAATCCCATGAATCTTTATCAGAATCACGATTTACATCTGTGGAAGTTAAAGGATTGATTGTCCATTCATTTGCCTCCAAGTCCCACTCAGTGAACCAGTATTCGTACCCATCACTCATTCCATCTCGATCAGTATCTTGTTCACTCGGATCGGATACCCCAACAAGGGACGCCAACAAGGGCCTCATGAAGCCGTCAGACTGCCATTCGTTGAATTGTGAAATTGCGATATGTGCCCTGCCCTGTTTGGTAAACAAAACTCGATACACCCTATTCATTGACTCAAGTGCATCCAGCGTTGAAGCCTCTTCGTGGAACCTTGGTGCATCAGGAGGGGCTAGGGCACCGTTCTCAGGATTCGTATTAGTTAAGTTCAATTCGATTAAGTCCGTAAGACCATCACGATCTGAGTCGTAGTATCCGTCAGATGGCACAAGTGGATTCAATGTCCATGTCTCCTCTTCGTAATTCCACTTTGTAAAAATCATCTCAACTCCGTCTAGCAACCCGTCACCGTCAGTGTCGGGATTATTCGGATCCGCTGTAATTGGGCTGTCTGGGTGTAATAATTTCGCCGATTCCCCGAAAGACGAGGTTGAGTCTGCGGTCAACCAAGGTGTTGGAAGCCAATCTCCGCCGCTGTTCAGTAGATAGAATTGGGGCGCTGTGATGAGAGAGTCAATCTCGCTCATGTTACCTTGGATGGAGTTGTATTCCTCCCAATTAGTCAAACCATCTCCATCCGGATCGCCTACATTATCATCACCGTTAACAGGATTGAGCGTCCATTTATCCTCGAAAACGGACCATCTTGCGTGGTAAGCCTCCCATCCATCTGGCATGCCATCTGAGTCAGTGTCTGAAGAAACTGGATTTGAGGAGCCGACATCAAGTTCGGTAATGCCTGTCAAGAGGCTGATCACCTCTGTGCTTGCTAAATCGCCAAATGAACCCTGAGGATCACTTATTTGATCTGAGGAGTTGAATAGCCATGTCGTCAAGTTGTCCGGGAGGTTCTCAGAGGACTCCCACGCCCCTCCAACAAGAATTTCCGTTCTCAGGTGATATTCGAACCAATTGACAAATTGCTCTTCTATGGAAAGGTTCCCGTCCCCATCAACATCATATCCGTCGCCGTCTGGGTTTTGAAATGCATCAGATCCATTCAAGGGGTTAATTCCTATATTGTTCAGATTCCATGAGCATGCATATCGGGCTTCCCAACCATCAGGCAAACTGTCCCCGTCTGAGTCAATGAGGTTTGGATCGGTCGCGACCCATGATGCGGCGCTTTGGGCCGACTCCCCGTGTGTTGTCAGGCCGTTCTCTCTGACAGTCTCAAGCAGAACTGACCACCGATACTCACAGGCATTGGTAAGGCCATCGCCATCTGCATCTTCGTTTGCATCCGATGGGTCGAGGGGATCAAGTGTCCAGAGATTTCCTCCTGTGTAGTCGACGCCTATCCACCGTCTGTTTCTGATTTCCCATCCATCCGGCATCCCATCGCCGTCCGTGTCTGGATTAGTTGGATCTGTTGGAACGTCTGTCCCACCTCCTGATCCGGAATTTAGCCAGCCTGCCAAATGGACCTGTCTAGCAAGAACGCCGTCCGATTCATCGCATATTTGAGCTGGTGTGCCAGGTCCACCGGTTGAAAGATAGTGGCACTGAAACAAAGTAGAATCGTAAAACCATCCCCAATACTCTTCACCATCGGACAGGCCATCTCCATCGGAATCCACCAATCGCGGGTCAGTTCCATTCGATCCGTTTTCGGATATGGAGGTGTAGCGAAATTCGTCTAAGTTTGTCCACGGAGCTTCAAATCCAAATGGGCCATCAACCTCGAATCCATCAGTGTCCTTGTCGCGTGGTGCATCGTATGGGTTCGTTGGATCAAGGCCATGATAGAATTCCCATCCATCGGGCATGCCATCGTAATCAGAGTCCGGAGATGTTGGGTCGATGGGGTGGATATTCATGTATTGTCCAGATTCAACCCCTGAGGCAATCCACTGCTCACCATCAGAGGACCAGGATGTAACATCTGAAATTGGACCTCGCATCATGACAGGAGGTTCAATCATGCCTAATATTCCACTACCATCACCCTCTAATGCCCACAAACCATCCCTTGAACCAACGAGTAGCATGCCCGGGATTTGCTTAACAGATAGTACATCATTCCCACCGGAGAGCCACGCCTCAGGATTGTACATTCTCTCATTGGATATGGCGAAAAGAGGGTCAAAAATCAGATCCTCTAGATCGATGAAGTGAATGCCTGAGGGAGTTCCTAGCCACACGCCTGTCAACTGCCCAATTTGCCCACTGCTGGTTAGTACCCCCGCAGGCTCAAGAAGGTTCACAATTGCCGATTTAGATGAGTTGAGTAAGTCTGCAATTCCAACAAAGGTTTCTGCGTTGTCCCTAGTATACACCCAGATAGGTGATCCGAAGGTGTCTGAGAGATCATTTGTCGTCCAGCGGATCAAACCGCTGTCCGTGCCAATCAAAAGAAGAGGAGTGTCACCTGGTCTCTCGACATGTAGAGAAACGGAACCCGTGGCGTTTCTGGCCCTGAGAGTCTGTTCAAGTACTTCCACAGTTGTTGGGCTCTCAATTGATATGACTCCTTGGTCAAGATTGATCCTTGTTGTGTGTGCTTGTCCACCTTTTCCAAAAATAAGGAGCGCCCCTGGCCCCATTGATGAGGACAATGGATTAGCGGACAATATTGGGTCTGATTGGAGGAAGAAGGAAGAGTCGGGGTTCAGTCCTTCTTGAGTGAGTTGGAATGCCCCGATACCAAGGTTGGATGTCAGCACGAGAGCGACAGAGTTGTCTGCCAAAGAGATTAGCAAGGAATCTGATATTGTCCCAGGTACAGGTTGGTCAAAGATTTGGGTCGTGTAGGATAATGGATCTAGGATTGTCACTCCATTTCTAGAGGTGATTACCACTATTCCTTGGTTTTCCGATACGTGGGTACCGACAATCGCCGAATCTGCGATCCTCGGTTGTGAGGTCTCAGTCAGAAAATTAGCTTCCAACGGTCGGTCCATGGAACTGAGATATAACCCGGGCCTTACTGAGAACCCATCGTCTTGTGATATCCTAAACTCTTCATAATTGCTTAGTGCCTCGCCCCACATTGATGTCGCGATTGAATTGTCAGGGGTCAATATTCCGTCTCTACTTGAATCCCAACCATCCTGATCGGAATCAAGGATCGCATCTGATGCATTCCTTGGATCCAATCCATAGTGATGTTCCCAGCCATCTGTTATTCCATCGCCACTCACAGCTAATGGCGTAGGAACTCCATCAACAATGGCGAATGAGTCGGAGTCTGGATACCTTGGGTCGCTACCTAGCCAACCAGGCGATCCAGTTTCCGACTCTACCATGGATTGGCATGCTCCCTCGGCTATCCCTGGTATCGGGCCCTGACACCAAAGTCCGTCCCTCTCATCGACCCAGTTATCAGGCTGGGCATACCTGTATTCTTCAGAGCTCGTAAAACGCTCCCCGGGTTCTAGGATTCCGTCCCTGTCGAAATCATATCCGTCTCCACAGCCCCACTCAAGTAGGCCAAGGCATTGATCTGGATCCTCGAATGCATCCCTGGGATCTAATGGGTCAAAGTGGAGGCACACCCACGCAGTAGAAGCCTGATCAATATATCCGGCACCTCCATCTGTGCACATACTAATCTCAAAGCCGTCTGGAAGACCATCTCCATCGGTGTCTGACTTCCTTGGATCTAGGTACTCCCTGAATCCACTCTCGGTTTCCTCCGGGGATTTTCCTGTCAAGGATAATCTGGTCGTGAAACAAGACTCTAGGCTGTATGGCCAGCAGAATTCTTGCAAGGCGCTTGCGCCATCTCTGTCATAATCGCTGAGGTTGTCCGTGGAGTCCAGAGGATCCAAACCGGACACAGCAAAGCCTCCCTCCAATGTGGCAATGCTAATAGATTCAGAAAAGGCACTTTCATGGACATCTGGTATCAGATCCTCATCAGTGTCGACGGCGATTGGTGCACCTCCGGTAGCCTCTTCGGGGTTAGTGGTCCCAACGGGGCTCTGTGGTCTAGTCTGAGAGAGGAATAGGACACTGGATAGCATGATTATCGCGAGGAAGGCAGCTGTCTGTTTCCTCCTCATGCCGGTCCCCGCTTCGCGGTGATTATCAGACCATATATCACCATAATGGAGCGGTGTTCGTACGACTGCCATAATTCTAGCAATACCTATGCTCGACGTCCTACGACAGATTCATTCATTGATCGACTTACACACCATTGTATTGTGTCCCTTGAGATCACACACCTAGGCTCTGGTAGTTCAGGCAATTCAGTGGTGTACAAAAACGGGGACACGGTATTTCTGATAGACTGCGGGCTATCAACAAAACAGATGGAAAAAAGGCTTTTATTGGCCGGGATTAATCCAAATCAGATTGACCACATTCTAATCACTCACCATCATGCCGATCACTCAAAATCCGCATTGAAATCTTCAATAAAATGGAGTGCAAGATTGCATTCTAACTTGGAAACAGCGATTAGGATGGGTTGGCAGCCTATGTCGGAGGTCCGAACCTTTTCGGATCTAGATCGAATTGAGATTAACAACAATGTTAGCGTCATGCCGATTCCAGTGCCCCACGATAATGCAGATAATGTTGCATTCATCATTTTCACTGGAGGGGAAAGGGCAGCCTATGTCACTGATTTAGGTGAAGCCACCGATGAGTTGAAAAAGCATCTGAAAGGCTGTTCTCATATCTCCATCGAGGCGAATTATGATCAAAATAAGCTTCTCAATGGCCCTTATCCCGATTCGCTAAAAAGAAGGATCTCTGGCCGCGGTGGCCACCTTTCCAACCTCCAGACAGCAAACATCCTGCGTGAAGTAGTCACAGCATCAACGAAATCTATCGTGCTCTGCCACCTATCTGAGAAAAACAACGCCCCTCACATAGCAGAAAGCGAAGTTTTGATGAAAATTCATGATTTTTTTGATGGCGACCTATCAATTTCTGGAAAGAAAGGTCCCGAATTTACTCATAGCATAGGGGAGGATGCAAGCAAGAGGATTTCGATGGATCACTGATTACCTTCCCATCAAAGCCCTGTGAACTGAGTTTTGAATTTCTTTCATCCTAGTGTGGGCCCCTAGGTCTTTGAATACGGAAAGGGATCTTTGCAGGTAGGCGACCCTCTCGGATCTATCACCCCTGATTGTCCCTAACCGAGCGAGAATTTCCGCTTGTAATAGCCTGAAGTCGTTCGCTTCAGCGATTGAAAGGGCATCTAGGTAGTGTTCTGATGCCTCAGAGGTTCTACCAACGTCAACCAGAACCTGGCCGAGCAGCATCTCTGTCTCAACGGCATTGGTCGGGTTGGCCTCTTCGGAGAACGTCTCAAGTGCCGCGTTGTAATGCAGCAGGGATAGTTCTGAGTCCCTCGTCTTCGCATAGTACCTGCCCAGTATGACCCTCGATCGTGCGTGTAGTTGGTGCTCATTCAATTCCAAGGACAAATCGTGTACGCCCATAGCATGCTTCCTTGCTTTCTCAGACTCTCCGATCTCAAGGAAGCCATCGGCTAATCTCAACCGTGCTGATATCAATTTCCCTGCATCTTCAACCATCAACATCTCCTCCACGTTCTCATAAACCTCTCTTGCCCTACGATCGTCTCTCCTTTGCCTGAATATTGCTCCCATGCTGATATATGAGTCTGCAGCACCCTTGGCGTCATTTGTTTTGATTTGAAGGCCCAATGCTTGCCTCAGGGTCTCAAGAGCATCGTCCAAAGCACCGCGCTTGACCTCTAAATCGGCCTGAGTTGAGAGGATTCTCGACATTCTTTTTGGATCCTTCATGCGCTTTGCAATGGATGCTGCTGAGTCGAGTTCCTTCTCTGCCTCGTCCCATATTCCTTGAATGAGTAAAATTTCCCCAGAGAGCTCATGCACCATTGATTGTGTATCTGGGTCAAGTCCGTTATCCTCTATGGCCCTTAAAATTCCGAGTAGTTCTGTATGACCGCCTTTCACTAAATCCCGGCCGTGGCTTTTCAGAACTCCTGAAAGGGCCTCGAGATCGTTGGCCATGTTCAGATGATGAAAATGTTCTATCCTGTCTCCGGTCGTCATTGACTTTTTTCCGTACCATTCGGCAGCGTGTTTATGCAAGTCTCGTTGTATTTGTTCATCCATAGACCTAGATGAGAATTCTCTGACCAAATCGTGCACATCTAACTCATCTTGGTTTGCCCTTCGTGCTAGGCCTCTATCGATGAGGCTCTCAATCGAGTCCGAGGTTGTTTTCCCGGGAAGTGCCTCCAAGGGGATGGGCTCCCTGAACACAGAGATAGCACCCAGTATGTTCTTTTCATCTGAGTTGAGCCTGCTGAATATCTCCTTCTCTATGAATGCTTCAAGGGTTGTGTGTACTGAATTGGCCAAGTTTCCTCTATTTATCAGTTCCAGTACAAGAGGGTGTCCCCTAGATAGGGCATAAATGTGAGAGAAGTCAGGGTCCTCTATGGAGGGCATTGAACTCAAGAGTTGCCTGCTTGCATCGCGATCAAGGCCCTCGAGCCTCAGGTAGGTGGAGACCCTCCTGCCCCTGGTGTCGAACTCGGGGATCATCCTCCTGAATGATCTCGTGAAGAGGACTATTCCTGACTGCTTACATTCATCTATCCTATTGGAGACAGAAATTAGGATGGTTGCTAGAGCTTCGTCGCTTATTTTGTGTACGTCGTCAATTACCACCAAAGATGGTGATCTATTCAACCCCTCGATGATTAGATTTGAGCAAATAGAAGGACTGGGAGTTTGTGCACCCTGAAGATAATCTGACAACTCCGTTTGGCCCAGTAGGCCCTGCCACTCTCCAATAGCCTCCAAAAAGGCGCGTGATCCATCCCACTCCTGGCATCTATGGAATAGGAGATTTCTCCTATGAGTGAAGCGTTCAATCACTTTGACAGCTAGGGCTGTTTTGCCAATTCCAGCAATTCCTGGGACAATCACAGATGTTGATGATTGTTCGAGAAGGGTTGCGATTTGATCTAACTCCCTGTCTCTCCCAAAAAATTGCTTGACACGAGGCATGTCCGCCAGAGATGAGACAAATTGCCGTTCAATGTGTTTGGTCAGGTCCCTCTCAATTAGATCTGGGTTTAGGCTTGTTAGATCGATTGTCGCATCATCGTCCATGTACCTCAGAATGTCAACATGCCGTAGATCGATCTCTGATTTTGATACCAAATCCGCTATTGAGAGTTCTTCAACTACCCCTCCAGAATTAATGGTTTTCACGAATTTTTCCGACACTGATTCCCATACTTCGTCGGAAAGCGACACCCCTTCATCAGTTAGGAAGTATGCCTTTCTTTTCCTTGTGACTCCTGTGATATGTGCCTGTCTTTCAATGACATAACCCGATTCTTTCAAGGAGCTAATCGCCCTAGGTACGTTCGACCTAGCAATTGACACAGCATTCGCGATACCCATCTGAGATAGTGCAAATGGTACTTCGACCCGATCCCGGTAATCAGCATAGTCCCTAAGATGGAGCAGTATGCGGATTTGCACACCAGGCCGGGCGGTATTGTGACGAGACACGATTTTGGCTTACGCCCTTCTCAATGAAAAGGATTGTTTACAGATGATCGTGGCAGGGTAATACTCAACTTTCGCCCTCAGGAACCCATTCTCCAGCCTCTATATCCCACAGCCAACCAGGATTGTCTGCGTCTTTGACATACCTCTGATCTTCAGTCTGATCGTCTTCTTGGATTCCCTCTTCTTCACCAAACTCGATAAATCTTGCACCAGTAGCGACTAGAATTACCATCAACAAGACTAGGGCTCCAATTAATCCCAGTGGGAGTCCATCATCGTCACCTGAGCCATCCGATATCGTCACGCCATCGATTGGTGTGCCAACCCCCATGGTGAATTGGGGGGTCACGGCACCGATGATCCTATTTGATGGTATGAGAAGTTCCCACGTGCTATCATCTCTGACTACCGTCGAATTAGCGGGATTTGAATCAATGTAGGCAGTGACAGCCCTACCTGGAATGCCAGTTCCGTCGAATAATATTCCATTATCACCAGATCCTATTGAGGTTTGATCCGGAGCATTGACAGAAAATATTGTTGGGATCACGATGAAATCGACAGGATCTGACTGGACCTTTGACCCAAAGACGTCTTGTGCGATAAACACGACGTTTTCCATAGTCCATTCAGACATGTCCGTAGTGTAGAAGGCCATCACATCAGGATCGTAGGTAGCGATGCCTGACGAGTCTATTCTAATGCCAATGGCATGTTGGTCATCGACAACTGCCAGGATAATGTCCTGTTCAACATCAGGGTCTGAAAAATGGTCATTTAGGTCGATTGTTGCAAATGTGCACCGATCCAGAAGGTCTAGGTTCTCAGCATCGCAATACAGCGTGAACTCTCGTTCCCAACCTGTGTTGTCGAATACTGGCCGATTATTGTCTTTGTTCGGTGGGTTGTCTGCGATGAACTCGGTCTGGTCCCATTGTGAGTATCCGATGCCATCAAAACTACGTGCATAGATAGTGTATGGACGATCATGTTGTAAATTCCCGGAGTCCCATTGGGTGGACCAATAATTACCATCAATTTCTGAACCCGTGAGGGTGATTGTATCAATGATGATGCCATCAATGGGGTCTCGAATTTCGATGTCTATCCTGTTTACCAGGCCATCAGGGTCTTGGGCGACTCCCGAAATCACTGTGTTATCTGATGCCTCCACGTATGTTCCGTCCACAGGTTGGGACAGTTGTATCAGTGGGTTTCGATTTTCATTGTCGATTGTTAAAGTCATTACCACTGGGTTGCATTCATCCACGATTCCCACGCAAAAATCTGAGTCAGATGCCCATATGGTGAAAGTGTAATCATCCGAGATTCTGGGGAGGGCGGCGTAGCTCCATTCGTAGGTCCATGTATTCCCAGACCATAAGGCGTCAGCTGGTGTATCGCTGTAATATTCCGATCCCTCAATAACAAAAAATACGTTTTGTATGTCGGCACCGCAGTTAGTCGGGCATCCATAGTCATCGTTTGCTGTCCCAGTGAACGTTATTTTCTTGTTATCATTCCTGTGGGTTGTTGAATCTGCTGGCTCTGAAATGGATACCAAGGGGGGTTGTGTGTTGAGTTTAACAGTCTTCGTTATGATTTCACTGTAGTCGAGTCCGTCGAAGGACCGTATTTCAAAGACATAGTCGTCCTCAGGATACGTAGACATGTCCAAAGAGTATTCCCATGTTCTGAACGGATGATTTGTCCCTGTGACTTCTCCCGCAGCCATTCCAGAGGTATCGGTAGCGATTCCTGCGTGATACCAAGAGCCAGTGAATGGGTCCTTGACCTCAACCCTGTGAACATATCCCTTCTGCGCCCACATGGATTCCTCTGCGGACGGGTAGACTCCTATCCATTCACCGTCCCATGCTGAACCTGTGATTGTGACTGTTCTCTTGAATGAGGTATCGCTCGACTCATCGACGCTAATTGAAGGTGCATCGTTCTCTAGAACCACAGTTCCCTCGTATGTTGCCTCCTGAAGCAGGAAGTCATAATGATAGTATCCTGATCCAAATTTGTACCCAGTGACAAAGTATTTCGACATTTCTCGAGAGCCAATTGAATAGTCGCATGAGTCATCTTGCGTATCGTAGAAAAGGTCGCCATCGTTGTCTATCCCATCTGAGCAGGAGTCTTCGTATTCATCATCTGCGTAGCCATCTGGGTTGTCACCACCCTGAAGCCCTCTGAAGTCTAAGTGTGAATTTGATGGAAGCGCGATCCATGGTGTCCGACCATCATCAAGGGTCTCGAGGGAGTAAAGATCGTTGCCAACCCCGTCTTCGATCAGGATGTTCGCCCCAGGGACCGCCGAACCTTTAGCCATCGCTTGGAACCTAACCATCTCTGCCCGCTTGACTTGAACGGAGTAAAACGTTGGCTGCGTCGCAATTTGGATTTTCGAAAGATCCAAATTCAATACGTTGGAAAATGTGAAGACTGTGGAATTGTTGTCCATGCTTAGCGCCAAGGGGAAATCACGAGGAGTATAATCTGGGCATATAGCGCAGCTTGTCGTCTGGTGTGGCACGATATTTGTGTCCCAATCACCATCTGGAATCCCGTCATTATCATTGTCGACTACACCTGGCCATGCCTCTTGGTCATCCCAAGCGAGACTGACCGGTACTTCGCCATCTGCGGCATTCGGAATGGTTTCTGATTGTACTGTGACTGAAGATTTCGTCACATCGTAGGTGCTTGTGACTCCATTCCATTGATTTTCGGTGAAGAACGCTAATGACCCATATTGTTGGGCTCCGGCAGCCCCGGTGTCATAATTCTGTATTACAGCTCCAACTGCGTTTATGTTCCAAGTATTCCTTTGGACATTTAGTAAGGCTCCAGTTGCCCTGATTCCATCCGCAGAACCACCCGCAGTGAAAACGTTGTCCACCAGTGTTGCCCCAGCCCTATGGACCATGACTACTGGGCATGTAAACTCCCCACCCCAGTGAGTGTTGCTTTGGCAGCTGCCGGTCCCTGGGGTTGAAACCTGATTATTAGCAAAGTAAAGCCTCCTGACGTCAGGGTTGTCCCCCGCCCAGTAGTCCCCCGCGATTACGGGTTCCCTAGCTATGTCGCTTATCGTGTTATTCTGGGCATCGACATCGAAGGAACCAATGAGCCATAGTCCGTTCCAACCATCTATGGGGCCGATGTTGTTACCGTGAATTGTCGCGCGACTTGATTGAACTGCGATGCCAGATCCTCCCGATGCTCCGCTCAAGGTGTTGTTATGGATCTCGGCTAATGACCCTGCATAAGCGGTTATCGGGGTGCCCTCAACTGTGGTGATGACATTGTTTGAAACATTGGTAGGATATTCTTTGGTTCCTACCGAGATCATACCATTGATGTCCACACCATTGCAGTTAACACTCAAAGATGATTCTGAAACCTTCCCAGCAGAAGATCTGAAACTCAATCCAAAATCACCACTGATGACATTGATATTGACGAATTCTGCGAATGACTCTTCAACCCACACAGCAGATCGCCCGTTATCCTGATTTCGACATCCCCTTTCAGTTGAAACAAAATCTGAATTCTCAAAAAGTACAGGGACGCTTCCTGTACCTCCTCCATATATTTGTACGGCGTTCCCTGTTACACCGCTCTGCCCATCATTTCCAACAGTGTAAAGACCTCCGATGAATCTAGGTTGAGCCAATTCTGTTGCGAGTACGCTAGATGTGTTCGTATCAGTAAACTCCAATTCAACTAATTCGGGGGATGCTCCTTGCAATACCAAAGCACCATATCGAAATTGGTTAACGGTTGGGACTGGGAACGGAACGCCCCATGCTGAGTCGATGTCCAGTTGACGGAGGGCAGTCTCTGAGAGGTCTATTGTGCTTCGAATGACGATTCCTTCCCCGCACGAGGGGTCATCTATCGTAAGCGTGGATGTTCCAAAGGTCATACCTCTACAATCCCCATTTGCAGAGGCGTTCGACGGCTCAAGCCATGTCATTGTTATCCGACTGGTGGAGGTTGCATCTTGAGAGGCGCCGCAGGATGCAGCGCCAATGCATAGGTTCCCCCGTGCCTCCAAAGATGTGCCATTTGAGAAGGTGATTTGAGTTGAAGGTTCGATAATCAGCTTAGCACCCGGTGATATGATTATGTCTCCACTGACAGCGTGTGAACCAGACCAGGTCTCGATGGAGTCAATGTACCCTGAACTGGTAGCATTCTGGGCAGACACCGAAGAAGCCGGTGCTACCAGGGCGACCATTGTCGAGAGTATCAGAATGAGTACCAATGCTTTGCTCTTCATCACGGGCCGGTCGATCATGATAGCACTGGAGCCGTCAATAGATATAACCCTAGGCGGAATATGGGTGCTACCAATTGTCAGCAGAGGCTTCCACTGCGTCACGCCATGCCACGGCATCCAGAATGCCATATCCCGACCGAGTGTCGTGTCCGATCTGGTTATCTACTGGTTTGGCACTCTCTGCGAGGGCCTTCTTGACATGAAATATACGATTATCCCCCCCAACCGTAAGGTCTGTGAGACCCTTTTCAGTAAGATCCTGTAATATCAAGGCCAACGTCGCTGTGACGAAGATTGCTGCATCGCTTGTACCTGTAGAATATGCATAAGGAGGGGATTTCTGACTGGAAACTGTGGAGAGAATATAGTAGCCAGGGGCGAGTATCTCGGGTTTCTGATTTGGCCAGACTCTATCCAATTCCTTGTAAGGATCTTGGTATGAACCGATCGAACTGTTTGACCAGGGCGTGAGAAACCGATCATATGCACCGACACTTATGACGCCCTCAACATTTGCGGGTGTGGAGACATCAATGTTGTTCGGACCCGCATTTCCCGCCGCCGCTACGACAAAGATCCCATTGTCCAAGGCATCTTGAACCGCACCTGAGACAGACCTAGAGGCTAGTTGGGATGAGGCTTCGAATGGCCCCCCTAGCGATAGGCTGATTATATCCGATCTCTGAGAAACCCTACACCATTGAATTGCATCAGCGACCCTGACGCTGTTTCCAGTGGTTCCCTCAGGCCCCAATCCTACGGCCACGCTGAGTGCCACCTTCGGAGCCATTCCTTTCAAGGGTCCAGAGCCATTCGCAATGAGTAGCCCTGCCATGGAAGTTCCATGGTGGGATTGGCTTACATCCCTAACCTCCTCATGATTAAAGGCATAAAAGTCCCTGAATCCAACTAAATTCATGTTTGTAAAATCAGGATGTGCTGGGTCTATACCAGTATCGACTACGCAGACTTTGATCCCACTACCATCGAGACCTTCCTCGCTGAGGAGCCGTACACCAGATGAATCATAGGCCCATTCGGAAGCTGGAAGGTATGGCGTGATTAGTGGCTGAATCATCGGCCACAAAAGCATCATCACGACTATGCTGGCAGCTCCTCCAACTGCTCCATAGGGCCATACGAATGGTGACATGCCATACAATGGCCGCCTCAGGTCTCTCGCTTCTTTGTCAGAAAGGCCGTAATCTTCCCCCGTGTATCCCACGGCCCCCTTGTCAACCGCGGTTAGGATAGCCCTGTCCTCAGGCTCGGGCATTAACTCGATGCCGTCCTTGGGCATTGCTGGTCACCCATTCTCGGTCAGAAGGGGGCGTTAGGTTTCCTGCCTGGCCTTCTTGTAAGGACGATCAACAAGCCCCCGAGTATGATAATGAGTACTATCATCAATACCTGGGTCGCATCCCCTGCCTCTTCGACGCTCGGAGACTGTAGATTGTACTTCTTTGTGTAAGGCTCCTCTGAGGACTCTTTCCCATCTACTGACTCTATGGAGAACACGATCCAAGCATCGCCCTGACTGAGGGTGCTGAAATTGAGATCTAAATAAGCCGTGCTCTCCGTTCCCGCTGGTACTGTAAGAATGGCGGTAGCGTTGATGCCAGAGGGTTCGGATAAGGCGGATGTCTGGTGCTCAGCTTTCACTATCACTTCCTCTGCCCCCACAAGACCTTGATTTTCAATCGTCAGAACTACTGTCTGTATTGAGCCGTAAACAGGATCCTTGCCACCACCCAACCATGACACGCTATCCCTGTCAATGGACAGTACCGCATATTGGGCGGACACGTCAATTGCTACGGGCTCGTATTCCGTTTGGTCATCGCCTATTACGAACATGGTGAGTGTGTATGGTTCGTCAGTGGCGTTTTCCGGGGCACCTATGATGACCGAGAACGCTTGACTCTCAAATGCCCCAACAGTCACGGATTGGGCTCCAGTTCTTGTCCAACCTGGAGGCAATGCACCGTCATCGAATGAGACTGAGTATACCTCATCTGAGTTGCCATCGTTTTGGAAGATGAGTTGGACAGTCTCCTGAGAACCGGGTCTGACACCATAAACGTCTTCGGGGGCCTCAGATAGACTCCAACCGGTTATTTTTGGGACGTTGACTTTCACTTCAACGTCTTCGTTAACGCCGTTGTCCGAGAATACCTGGATTGTCACAGCTCTTCCATTTGAGAAATGACGTGCCACCGTAGAGTTGGGGGGTGTTATTTGGACTTGGACAGTCTTTTGATCGTCTTCGATGGACATCGAAAGGGTTGGTGCGTCTGAATATTCCCCAGATCCATTATCAAACAGAACAGTCCAATCAGCTCCATCAGTGCCAGGGACTGTGGCCCTCAAATTGAAAACATCGGATGTCTCATGACCCTCATAGTCAACTTTGATCTCTACGAGCATGGGTTCGTAGCCGCCTTCTCCGTCGCTATTGGCGTACAGAATGCCGTCATCGTCGACGGTGGCGGATGAAGTGGAAACCAAGGCTACTGAGATATCGCTGTTTGATATTCTGTTGAACCTCAGGTCAAATGGTGCAGTCTCAAATGCGTCTAAAATCGTTGAGGATGGGACACTGATGGACTGACCTGCCTCATATGACATTGTCCTGTCCTGTTGAGCTACGTCGAAGTCCCCGGAAATCGTAACTGGTCCTGAAGGTAAGAGGATTCTAAGTTCCCCGTCATCGGGTACCGCGAGTCTCCAGTCTAGTGACGGCCCAGACTCCATCAGAAGTGTTAGTTCATCATTCAGAATGTCTGATCCTTCTAAATCCATGTCCTCTGATGAGATTGAGTGCAGGCTTCCCTCATAGTCAAGCCATGAGCCATTCATTAGGAGCCATCCTCCGGGGACTAGATCCACGTCCGCTTGTCCACCGTTCACTAGATCAGCGAATATTTGGGAGAAGGCCACTAAGTTTCTGGTGGTGTCACGCACTTGAAGCACATATCTCCCGGGTTCTAGGTCAACAGACCAAGTACCGTCCCATTCGCCGTCTCCATTCTTCTCTGCGGTTACTTGAGGCATAGCAAAGCCCTCTCTGGGCACCAGGATTATTTCGACATCATCGGACCACAGAGGATCTATCGATTGGCCTAGGTAGGTCACAGTGCCTGAGGCAGAAACTGTACCTGCAGTTAGCTCGATGTCGAGATCAATTGGCTCTCCATTGATTAGAGAGTTCTCCTCCGTGGTGGTAAATCCGTCCTTGGAGGCAGTGACGCTTAGAGAGGCATTCGCCGGGACCAATGAGGAGTATGATCCTGTTTCATCGGTTTCCAGTTGAATAGTGGTTTGACCGTCGTCAATTGTAACAGTAGCATTGGAAACGCCCTCCGCGACATCAGCCTGATCGTCTTTGTCAAAATCCCAGAAAACCTTACCAGATAGAATGACTTCCTTTTGAGCGTCGAGTAGAATATCTCGATATTCACCTGCTAGAATTTGGTCTATGTGAGTTTCTTGAATCAGGACTCTAACTCCACTGGTCTCCTCGTCATGGCTTACACTCCAATCACCGGGTACGAGTAATGTCGATGTGAATCCTGTTTCATTTGTCGGGGGCATATTGATTGTTCCCAAACCATCTAGAGATTGTAGGATAATTTTCTGATCCGGGATTCCATCGGATGTTCCAGAGTCCAAAATTGTAAGATTCAAAGTTGCCATCTCCGTTAATTCGATCGATATCGGCGATGATTGATCACCTGCGATCACATCAATTGCATATCTTGCACCCAATACAGTCTGGTCGCCAGGCTCAAAGCCATCAATCTCGATTATCGTTCTACCCTCAGGCAATAATGCGAGGATGTTTCCATCGTCATCTGTTGTGAGTGAAGTGACGATTACAGGTTCTCTGTCAACATTTCTGAATTTAATCTCTAAATCAGCAATGGGGGCGAGTAGTTGATCGGTGAATGTAATATTTACGACGCCCTCTGGGTCGAATCCAATATCTCTTTGCAGAATGGTTCCCTTCAGTGGAATCTGAATGTTGGTGGACCCTGTAAGGATCCTAGTCCCGTGAAGGGTCTGATCTGGGTTGAGTATGCTGGTTTCGATCAGATAATTCCCTGGCTCGAGTTGCACACTGGCGGTTCCAGTGGCTGAAGTAGTGAAATTCTCTTGAATTCCACTCTGATCCAAGGGTACAACTCTGAAATCAGCTATGACTCCTGTGCCGTTGGCGACATTACCGTCTCTGGATGAGTCGATGAATGCAAATAAATTCAGTGTGCTGTTCTCTGGGAATATGGTTAATTCGATCGTAGCGTCTGGTTCCATTGCTACTGTGGCGTGTTCAAACTCACTGTCCAGCAATGAAATCTCCCATTCCCCTATTGGGAGGGCTATCTCGAAGTTACCATTTTCGGTTACCTCAGATGTCCAAGTGACTTCAGACGATTCGTTGGTTGCTAATACTGTAAGTGGCTCCCAGCCCAATATGGAGTTGTCGTACAGGTAGTTGCCTCGATTCACTGAAACTATGCCCTCGTAGACAACTCCTTTTCTTGTGACTAGGTTGATGTGGTCGTTTTCCTCGGATGTGAACACTACCAAACCATCGACAAGATTGCCAAGTCCGACGGTAGATGTGAGTGTGACACTCTCCCCCACTGGAAGCGTGAACTCGAAATTGCCCTCATCATCTGCGACTGTAGATATCTCAAAGCCAGACCATCTGGCCACAACTTCGGCAAATTGGACGAAGTCGTCCGCTTCGGGGTCACCGTCATCGTCTGATGTGAAAACAGTTCCAGAGAGAAGTGAGCTCGTCCTGAACTGGGCGGTCATGGACAGATCCTCATCGAGGGTGATCAACTCCCATATCTGGGAGTCTCCCTGTGTGTAGTTAAGTTGGTATTCACCTGGAACTAGCTCCGCTTTGTAGGTCTCCGTTTCGGAGTCGTAGTTCATGTCGAAGATCCCAGGTCCTGAAGCACTTCTGACCGTCAGGTCTAGGTCGGGAACAGTTGCACCAGACTCAGACAAAAGACTGATTTCAAGGTCCGCAGTCAATGGGATCGTGAGATCCAGTTCTATGGATCCTGAAGTAGCATCCTCTGGCAACACACTTGCCACCAGATCGTAGAAGCCATCTAAATCAGAGTCATAGGATATCGTGTGTGATCTGGATGGTATTGGCCCGATTGAGATAGTTCCGCCTTCCCCAATGGGTACTGAGCATGGGGATGTTAGTCCATCAGAACAGGGTTGTGTCGCGGTATAACCTTGCAATTCCGTGTCGGTGAGTATCACATTACCCGTGGGTAGGGATCCATCCTCCTTCGTCAATAGGGCGTTAACAGAGAGGCCCTCCACTTGTACGAGCCTTGTTTCTGCTGAGGGGGTTCTGAGGATTGAGAATTTCTCATCAACCTCAATTTCTTGGCCGGTATTCATCACGATCCGGACGCTATATTCCCCAGGTATGGCATCAGAGATGTGGAATGTGCCCTCCCTGACCATCAGGCCACTAAATACACCGTCCCCTTGGAATACTCCATTCCCCGTTATGGTTCCGGAGTTGCCCTCGTCTACAATGAATCTGCCTGCGGCGGTGAAAGACGCATTCTCGTAGTCTCGAATGAACTCCGATTGGCCTGCTGATACGAATCTTCCCGTTGCATTGACTGAGCCAGAGACCACTATCTCTCCGTTCTGAGACGTGCAGACTTCCAGATTGTCCGGCAAGGTGTCGTTGGCATCACAGGCTGATGGCACGGAACCATCAGCGAGTGTGCCTGTTAGTATTCCATTTCCGACAAAAGTTCCGGTACCGATCACCGATTGGTTGTTCCTTATTGTCTGACTCAGCCTTCCTGTGAATTCCTCTGCCTTGGCCGGGCTCGATGAGTCAAATTGGCCTGAGCCATCGAAGATCGCGCTTCCCTCGCCTGTGAAGTAGAGGCCCTCGCCCTCTATTGAGCCTGAGGATGTGGAAACTGCATATCCATGATGGGTGGCATCTGGGTCTGATGGTGTAAGAATTACCGTTGCATTCTTTACAGGGTCGCCGATAAACGACTCGTCACCAGTCCATTGGACCTGCCCCGTCGATGCGACTGCAGGTACACTGACGTCGACTGTCAGTACTGAGGCCCCATTGCTGTGCCCTTCCTCCCCTGATACCACTAAAACCTCGGCTCCGAGGTATGTGGTTCCAGCTACTCCACCCAAAATGGCTGAAATGGGGTTGATAACGCGATCTTCCCCCTCTTGCTGTTCTCTGGTTATATCGGAAAGCATGTCAAACGCGCCAGATTCTATTTGGGCTCTTGCTCCTGATTCATCCACTGCTCCATAGAAGGCACTAATCCGTATCTTCCCAGAGGGAATAGTGGAAGAAAAGTGACCTTCATCGTCTGTTGTTTCTGAGCCGATGGGTATCCAGTAAGTCCTCGGGTCTGTGTCAGTACCTTCTTCATAGCTGAAGGCGTCCCTCTCGATCAGAATCTTTGCATTGGGAACAGGTTCACCGGTTTCTAAAGTCACTTGCCCGTTGAGCGTAGCTCCACTGTAATACTTGAGTATCTTGACATTGGAGTTAGCTGTTCCTATTGCGTTGTAGTAGCCACTTGGATCTTCGCGCGGGTTGCTCCAATTGTATATGTCCGGGGTACCATCGGAGTCTGAATCCACGTAATCAGACCCATCGTCATGATAATTTGCGAGAACGAAGTGATTCATCATCGCGCCAGGGAGAGCGTAAGCGTTCCTAAGGGGCGTTGTAGGCGTTCCGGATTTTGCCCATGTGGGCCCGGGTTGACCAGTATTATCCGGATCCAATCCTAGAGATGTCGTGCCATAACCAACGTATGTACGGGCCAGGAATGTTTCGAAAAATTCAGGTTGCTGGATGTAATCGATGTCTTCAAGGCTAATTATCTGGCTCTGGTCTGTTATAGCGCCTGATTGTTGTCGGACTATGTCATCCAGATATTCCTGTTCATATTCGCCAGCTGTTCGTGGGATTATGGGGCCATCCCCCCTTCTGGTGAGATAACTGCTGGAGATGTAGTCTTCAGGATCAAGGCCCGCCAGTGTAGTTGGAGCGTAGAAAATACCTGTGGTTTGGCCACCATGATAGTTATAGCCCTCATAGAACAATCCGCCCAATGGGTAAAGTCTGTCATCGATTGCGAAATATCTGACGTCAGTGTTCCTTTGGGCCGTTTCCCCTAGTCTTCCTTCAAACGTTTGTACATCATGTTGTATCTCACTTAGATCAGAGACAAGGCCTACGATTTGATCAAGATCCAAAACATGAGTTATGAATGCTCTGCCAACTGCTAATTTGGCATTTTCCCTGTGGATCCCCGTGGATAAGTCGTTGTAGTCTTCTATGAGGTCTGCTGTGTATCTATAGCCACCGATTATATAGTGGGTGGGGCTCTCTGAGAAGTAGCTTGATGATGATCTAGTTGTGTTGAAAAGCTTCATCGCCCCACCGAGGTCGTCAAAGCGGTCTTGAACAATCTCCCCTCCATCAATGACGTACCAGCCAGACTTAGATGGCAAACCAGATTTCGCCAGGAATGCTCCCTTGACTAGTTGTACCTCATCATCCTCATGAATCAAGGCAAGCGCACGGGCCTCAACGTCTTCAGAGGACATACTGTGAATTCGTTCCAACTCCCGGATCTGGTTCTCCTCAAAGTATTGTTCTAGAACGGCCCTATTGTCGGGATCTGAGACACCGCCCATTCTTAATGCGTTCATTGCCATCAGGGAAAGTACATCCTCCTGGCCTGAACTAAGCAGGATGTTTCCTGATATGGGTATCCCGGTTTGGAAATTGTCGGCGACGGTGGGGTGTTGTCCATGAGACAAGGCTTGGAACCCATAATCCCACCAAGAGAGGAAAGCTGGTCGTTCGGTAAAAGTTGATTCTGAGTCCTGCTCAGATAGCCACTCATATGCCATGTTCCATCCTCCCCCGTTGAACCCGGGGCCGAAAGTTCCCAGATACCAGCAGCCACTGGAGCACCGCTCGTCTGGAGAATATTGGTTGGAATTCAATACAGAAAAACCTAGAACTTCGTATCGGAGGACGTCGGGCATAATCCCTTGAATTGCTTGATCAACATCTCCCGCTGATGAATCTCCCCTGGGTATTCCTGAATCGATACCGTAGGTGGCGTGTTGTGAAAATACGATTAGGAGGACCATCAAAGCCGCTGGAACCCCTGGTCTGGACCTGCTCGCAGAGAAAGTGCTGTTGAATCTGGCCCTTGGTGATCCGACACCGGTTTTCTTCCAGAGTTTCACAAATTCTGTAGGGTTCGCATACGCCCACATTGCGGTCAGGCCTACGCCGCCAACTACGGCCATTGGAGGTCCTGCATTGAATATGAAGCGACCTGCAGTCCATGACATGTAAGATGCAACCACGATCCATGTTCCAAGCGTGAATGAGGCTGGATTCTCCTTCCTTCCCCCCCTCCATATCAACATGAGGCCGTATCCGATGGCGGCAATAGTGACTATGGGGCCGAATGAGGCAAACAAGATTCCTCTGTCGGGGGCCTGGGCTTCACCTATTGTTGAGAAAACCTTGTTTTTGGAGAAGTAGAACCCACCAGTGACCAATATGTCCCATCCAGCGTACAAGTCAAGTGTCTGAAGGATGAACAGACCCCCCAGTACAGATAGGGACAAAATTGCTGTGGTCGTGAAGACCATGAGCCATGGCTTGTCCCGGGAGGCAGAAATAACGTAGCCTAGGCCGACTGTGAATCCCAGCATGTAAAGTAGCGGAGCCATGCCACTTGGGTTCGTCAGTAGGTTCATCCCTGGCCAAATGTAGAAGGGCAACGGAATTAGGATTGCAGCTAACAGCATCTGAAGCATTGTTGCGGTGATAGGTAAGGCATCCCGACCTCTGAATAGGTTCAGGAAAACGATGCCTGAATACCCAAGGAAGAGGATTCCCGGGGCATAGACGTAGCCTTTCCATGCAAGACCGGCAATTGCAAAAGAAACTCCTGCCAATGTCGAGTGTATCATGATTATGCGATTATTGCGCCACATTAGCCTGATTCCTGCGAGGATGTACAGTGGATTCCAAGACGTTCTCGAGAAGAGCCTCTCTTGTTTGATGCCCATCATTGACCTGACCCACCAGTAGAAGCCAAGTGTTAGGAAGAACATGGCAAATGAATCGTGGTCTGCGAGGCCGAATGTAGAGTGTGTGATATGGCCTGGCATGAATGCGATGAGCCAAGCAGCGGCAATTCCCGCCAGTGGGGAATGGAACCTCTTGGCCGTTGCTGCTACAGGGAGTACAATCAATGCGCCCCAAACGGCAGGTTGAGCTTCCACTGACCACCAAACTGCTTCACTCAAGGGCATGTCGGCAATCCAGGAAAGGAAAATACCGCCAAGGGCAAGTGACCAGGAGAATAGTGGCGGCCGAGGGTTCAATCCTCCCACGGGGTAATTGCGGTCCGCATCAAAAACGAAATGCGCCCTTTCGTATGCGACATAGTCTATGATCCGCTTCATGTACCACGGATCAGATCCGCCTGACATGTCCCACTCTCCTATTACTGATGCGTTCATGGCAGGAATCACGTTCCAAACCACTCTCACGATGAATCCGGCCGCAAGGGCCATACCCACCAGAATGACGTAGCTATGTCTTTGCCACCATTTCCTCAAGGGAGATGGTTCCCTGAGGGGAGCCATGGCTCCCAAATGACCTCTGGATGCCAGTAATATGACACCGACATTAGACCAGAATGTGATGAGGAGCCACAGGATCATTGGATACGATCCGTCTTCCGTCAAGGCATTTGGGAAACCTGAAACGCCTATATCATTCAGTCTTCCGAGGGTGTAAATTATCCAGTTGAGCGAGAATACCGCTGCCAAGACGTTCCACCTCTCGGACCTAAACATCGCGACGATCAGTACAATTGCTGCTGAAAACAGCCCCCAGAAGGGGCCGAGGAAGGCTCCGTCTTCGTATATTTGGGGATCGTCAATGGAAGACAACCAAATCAAGGGTATCATGAGTGAGGACATGGTAGCGCCACCAGCGATGTGGGTGGACTTGCTGGCCACGTCGAAGGGAAGTTCCGAGAGAAGTCCCTTCTCACTTGCCCTGTCTATCGTCTTTGACAATATTAGTGCAACATATAGCGAGCCCATCAACATGACAGCCATCATGGCCGAGAATCTGGCCCCCAGGTATGCACGGGTTGCATTTGTTTGCGAGTCGTCTGGTATCTCAGAGGTCAAGGCAAAGATCATTGCAAACTGTATTCCAATCAAACCCCCAACGAGGAAGTTGGCCTCCACTGGACGACCCTTTGACACCAAAAGGTGTGTGATGAGGGAGGCAATAAGGAAGGTCATGCAGATCGCAGCGGGGGCGAAGAAGGATGTTATTATCGAGATCAGGACAAAAGCGCTCGGGGCTATGGCACTGTTTAGGTTGCTCGCAGAGGGGTGCTCCGAGCTGATCCTCCCGAGAGCCGCGCCTAGGGCGGCCACGGCAGGAAGAGCAAGGAGGCCTATTTCATCTGTCCATCCATTCAGTCCCGAGACCTGTGCAGCTATCAAGAACACAAACAGGGCGGCTGCCAGCATTATTGGGCCGCCGAGTATGCCTCTCAATTGGGCCACATCGGTGTTGCCGTTTTTGTCTATCATTTTCATTCACCCAGTACAGCCGAGGCTGTCCAGCATCGCGGCCACCTTGCCTCTCCATTTAAGCGGGACGGTTGCAGTGTCAATCAGCGATACGTGATTGCACCTCTAAAACTAAGTCTCAAGGGCCTTATGGCCGATATCTCGTCTGTAGTGTCCACCCTCCAAATTGACCTTGGATATTCGGCTATAAGCACCCTTAATCGCCTCCTCTAGGGTGTCAGATATGCCTGTTACACTCAACACCCTGCCGCCCGATGATATAACTAAATCTCCGTGAGATTTAGTGCCTGCGTGGTGAATTATTGTCTCAACTCCTTTTTCCTCAGTGTAGATTCCTCTAACAACCCGTCCCTTAATGGGTTTTTCTGGGTATCCCTCAGAGGCTAGAACTATCGTCGCAGCGTGTTTGTCACTGATTTCAAGCTTGAAATCTGACAATTTACCCTCTGAGACGGCCATCAAAAGTAGTCCCAAGTCGGACTGGACTAATGGGAGTGTCACCTGGGTCTCGGGATCTCCAAATCTAACGTTAAATTCTACCACCCTCGGATCGTCATTCTCTATCATCAGACCGACGTAGAGGCACCCCCTATATGGGACACTCCTGCTGGACAGGAACCTATGCATTGGCTCAACAATTCTACTTATCACACGATCCATGACAATTTTTGTGGCGACTGGGGCAGGTGAATAGGCGCCCATTCCGCCTGTATTGGGCCCCCTATCACCGTCGTTGAGCCTTTTGTGATCTTGGCTCGACGGCAAGATGGAGAACCCCGATTCATCCATCAGCACAAGGATAGATGCTTCTTCACCTTGTAAGAATTCCTCAATCAGGACCTTTCCGTCTGTGTCTATGGCCCTTTTCGCAGCATCTACTGCTTCGTCGATATCCTCAGTCACCGTGACGCCTTTCCCAGCTGCTAGTCCGTCTCTTTTGATCACCCAAGGTTTGGAAAAACCATCTAGCGCACTGTCGATCTGGGAACTCTCGACGATCATGACAGAACCAGCTGTAGGTACCCCTAGCCTATTCATAATGCTCTTCGCATGTTCCTTGGATCCTTCCAGTAATGCGCCATCCGCATTCGGACCAAAACAACTGATCCCCAGATGCCTCAACCGATCGGCTAACCCTGCCACCAGAGGTGCTTCAGGCCCAATTATGACCAGGTCTGCCCCTATTCGGACTGCCAATTCGCATAGCCCATCCATGTCATCCACTGCTACGTCGTGGTTCGATCCCTGCATGGATGTCCCAGCATTCCCCGGAGCAATATGTATGTTTGACACCGAAGCCGATTTAGCAAGTTGGAGTGAGATCGCGTGCTCTCTTCCACCTGACCCAACAATCAATACGGTGCCATTCTCCATGGGGGCCGCATTGATTGGTAACATATGACTCAATTCATCAATATGGCACAGACTTCAGCCCCAGTCTATAGCCGAGTATGTTGGTAAGCCTGTGCATAACTGGCGTAAGAATAAGCAATGCAATTACGTACGGCATTACACTATCTTCAAAGAAAATCGTGTCCTCGAATAAAAGAGCAGTGCATGTGAAAATGGCCATGGCGAAGGGTATGGTGTCCAAGAGTGGGGCCCGAGAAGAGATATCACCTTCTCTCCTCAAGCCCCTACGTCTCTTCACAAAGGAGCCGCAGCTGTCCCCAATCATACACGAGAGGCCCAAAATGAATCCGATTATTGCTGCCGAGGCCAATGGGTCCGAGTGATACGCAAATGAACCAGAGGGCATGATTCCAACTGGATCCAGAAATGGACGATGATCGGATGTTACTCTCCCTCCCCACAGTATGTGTGCGATCATAGTGAGGGTGGCAGACAAAACCGCTCCTCCGAACAATCCTTCCCATGATTTGCCGTCACCCAATATTCTGTTTCCATCTGACCAGTTTCTACCGAAGTCAATCTTGTGGCTCTCAAATTTTAACAGGTCTGGTATCCACTTTCCAAACAACATTGCACCAGTGTTGGCTAGGTAAGCTGGGCCGAATAAGATAATGACTGATGCAATATTTAGCAAAACCGAACTGACTGAATCGCTCGGCAACAACTCGCCCACCATGGGACAATGAGTAGACACTTGTGACTTAACTGTGACCTGCAAAGGGTGATGTTGATGGCCTTCTTCCTGTTGTGACTCATTATGCGAGTCACTGGATGTGCGGTACTGATTGCCTTGATGATGGCCTTGTCAATGAACGTCAGTGGGCAGCAGAACCAAATTTCCTCAGACATAATTTGGGATACAGATAGATCCCACTCTGGTACCATTACAGTTTCAAATGGCTTCTCGTTGACCATTGAGAATTCAGTTGTAAGTATGGAGGCGGGATCAAGGATTGTTGTAGAAGAAGGGGCGACATTGATGATATCTGATTCAGAAATAACAACCCCCGAACCCCCAAAGGGTATCGTGGGCTTCGGTCACGGAATCGGAAGCAGCGCCTCATCCTTCATGATTCCCGCAAGTGACTATGATGAGGATTTCAGAGCCACCATCTCCCCGTTTCAAGGGGGGTCCTTCTTTGGTTTTGAGTTTGTAGTAAACGATGGCGAGTCGATTTATGGGAACGAGTCTGAATTGGTGTTGGAATTTGATTCGGAGGCAAATGATGCCTGGATCACAGTTCTAGGCCACCCCACGAGCAGCATGGGGATAGCAGGGTTGGAGTTGGAGTTCGATGATTCAAGCACTGTTCAGATACCAGGCATTGAGTTGGAGACGAGGAACATGAGGCCATATGGCACAGCAGGGTATGAAATCGTCTCTAGTGGCTCTGTCCACATTTCGAGATCTACTATGTTAGGTGGAAATTTACAACTCGATGGCAAAACTATCATTTCCCAGACGGCTCTGAATCGAAGCACTCCCATAATTGCCATGTCGAATACGGCAAACATATCCCTGTCCAACGTCTCAGTAGGTTGGTCAATGGACGACCATGACCTTAGAATGGGCCCCTCAACGAAGCTGTCAGCAGATTCGGTAAACTGGACAGGTGGTTTAACTGATAGGTGGGAGAGGAGAGTTGGGCAACAAATGGTGGAGTTTTCGTCCTCCGATGTCGTATACAGAGTCGATGGGCTTGGATACCAACAATCGAATGTGGGCTCTCTTATATCCGATCGAAATGGTCTGGGGCTTGTCGGGTCAGGAATAGAAAGGGTTGTTGAGATTGGCTGGGCATTAGATTCCGAGCAATACAGCCAATCCCCGATTTGGATCGAGGAGGCTTTCATTACAACAGAGTCCTTCCGGACTGCATGGAATCCCCAATCGGAAGTCCAGGATTATGGGGGCCGAGTAGCAATCGATTGGAACAAGAGCAACATAATTGCCATGGCAGGTTCGCCTGACATCGTTTCCTGGGAAACTCCGGATATTCGGATCCTCTCAGTAGATCACGGAGAGAATCTGGGTGCTGATCCCAATGAAGGTTGGAGGGCGAATCTGACAATCTCCAACACAGGAAACGCGGATGCAATTGTCTATTTCGTCTGCGATGACGCTCAGACAGGGCTTAGGCAGTCAATTGGCGATGCATATGTGGGCGGCTTGGTTGAGTCTGGTGATAGCTCGATTTTCCCAATTAACTGGACGCCTGTCGGCGAGGGTGAAATGGCGTTGACATGTACTATCCTCACTCCTAGCCAACTGGTAATCGAAGACTACTGGGGAGGTGGTTCGATCACGACCCCCCTGATTGATTTCCAGTATAAAGAAGAGAGTGACGCAGGCAGTGTGGTTCCAGCATTGGTGGCAATGGCAGGTGTCGGGGTTTTGATCGGTGTATACCTGATGAAGCGTTCTCAATCAACATGATTGAACTTCTGTCCAGCTCTCGGAGGTATATTGCCCGGCATCATTCATGTTTGTCTCCTCATAGAGATAGAGTGTTGTGTGTTCTACTGTTTCTGTTGACCAAGGTGATAGATTCGTCACAGAGACCGTGACTTCGTAGCATCCAAATCCTGAGTCAGACCAGTCGTCTTTCACTATGATGGGTTGGTTTATGTCTGAAGCAATCACACTTCCACCAAGAACGAGTGTGGGTCCGTCGTCGCCGACGTATCCTGTCCCTGAGCCATACTCCCCCCCATTGGATTGCCAAACAGCGGATGTGTGACGAACCTGTACCTGGGGGTAATCCACTGCAGTTGAGCCATCAAAGGTCATTGAGACTTTGAGGTCGTAATCGGCTAGCGGCATCCCAGCTATGAAGTCCTGGGAGGAGCCAAGCAGTCCGGCTGAGACGCTCAAACCCACTCCTGACAAGCATTGATCTTTTGCAGATCCCTCGCAGTCCTGGGTTTTGAAAGAGGGGTTCGCAGAGACATCGCTTCCTGTAATTGTTCTGGATAGTACATTGGCATCGAGAGTCCTCGTCCATGTGTTCCCATCGACTTGGATGGACATAGTGTAGTCAGAAAGGGGAAGGGCGTTTTGATTGTAGAAGTCTTGGATGGGGATCTTCAGCCAGCCAAAGTCACCCTGGCCATCTTCCCTGTTGATGGAAATCTCCATTTCTGAGGCGTATGCATAACTTCCCTGAGTGATTGAAACGGATGCGTCGTATGTCCCACTGCCACCATTTTGCCTGATTTTGACAACAAGCTCGTCGTTATCCTCGTCGTGCTGAATCTCCCCTAGGGACATTTCACCGGTCAGAAGTAGGGCTATGGCGAAGTTACTGGACAATAACAGGATGAAGGTGAGTCCGATTGCGACAGTCTGTATGGATGCTGGAGCAGGTCGGCCAGATATGAACCAGATTCCAGTTCCCGCAATTGCCAGTACAACGAAAGATAGGAAGCCAACGGAGACAGTGGCAGCAGTATCATCACCCAGGAAAACGCCACCAAACCACATCACGACGAAATACGGGGCAACCATCCCTCCAAAAATAAGCCCAAATAGCCTCGTTGTGGACTTAGAACCTCCGTCATCTGTTGTCGAAGTGATGGCTGTGTTCGGCGGGCCCCCTAGGTTTGCATCACCAGTTTGTTGATTCGCCGCTTTCTCGAGGAGTCCGCCATTAGACATGTTGGTACCCCCACGATGATGGGCCGGTTATGAAGCAGTCGCCGCTTTGGACACACAGATGGTCATTCAGAGTGTCAGGGGCTCCAATGGGATAACATTGCCATTTTCATCGATGGCATCGTCTTCACCTTCCCTTGCCCCACGACCAGCGAGTGCTGCTGCGGCCAATGCTGATATCATCATCGTCCCAACCAGCTCGAACCCTGGGAGGTAAATGCCTCTGATGTAGATGGTCATAGTCTGGATCTGGAAATCCGCAATTCCAACGGTCTTGATGGAATAGTCGCTGGTGGCTTTGAAATTCAGGTTGTAATATTTATCGGTCCAACCTTGATTCTTAGGAGTCCTCATCTGAACATATATCTTCTGAGGGGGGGCCATTGACTCGATCTCTACCGAAACTAGGGGGATGCTGAGTTGGAAACCCTCGTCGTTGAGTTCCTCCCGGTTATCTATCCCTATCGCAAACCTGTCCATCGCGTTTCCGTCATTGTGAACGGCGAACACTAGATTCGTGTCGACTTTGGGCCTGAGCTGGATGAAAGCAACATCGCTCTCGACTCTCAGTCTGCTGAACTGACGGATGATGGCAAGGACGGTATAGGTTGATGGTGAGCTTGTGACAGGGACGCCATTTGCCTGAGTCACCTCTGCTGTAATCGCGACTGTCTGGGATCCCTCGGGGGCCCTCAAGTCTGCTCTTAGCGTGACTTGGAATGAGGCTGAAAGGCCATTGCCGACGGTCACGCTGGCAGGACCTGAGTATGCGAGGTTGCCGGCCTGTATCCTTATCTCGACCTTGACCTGATGCACTGAGGGGTTCTCGAGGTTGCAGTTCACTAAGGTGGATCGTGGTGACCCGGGTTCCACATCGATTGGGGAGGGTTGGGAGCAGGTTAGGGTAATGTCAGGCACGGCCCCGGCGCCCTGAGCCTGCACCGCAGCGGCGCCTGCCCATGTGCTGAGAAGGTACACAACGAGTATCATGACCGCTCCTCGTGCTGACTTGCGCCGTGACATAATGCAGGCTTACGAATAAGCCGTATTTAGCGGTTCTTCAGCCATGAATAGAATATGAGTCATTTGTGAGGGTATTGGATTGGCCCCAATAGCTAACAGAATATTTTCTGGTGGACCCGACCGGATTTGAACCGATGACCACCCGGTTATGAGCCGGGCGCTCTAACCAACTGAGCTACGGGTCCTTGGGGTGTCCTGACACTTCACAGATTTGTATGTTCTTAATGACATATCATCAATACAGCATCAAGGTTCAAGCATCTCCTGCTCCAGAGCACAGACATGGCGAAGATGTGGGTGATGTTTTTCACTTCTCTTTTATTGGTGTCCGCAATGAATTTCTATGCGGTAATTAGAGAACCCGACTTGATAGATATCGATGACATCCACGAATACCCACGCGAGACCGTGAAAGTAGAAGGCGTGTTGACCAGTTATGTGATCGATCCATACGGTGAACAAGCTGACAGGATCGACTTGCAAGTTAGGGAGATAGAAGGTCACTCAATGGTGGAGGTACGTTGGTTGGTAGACAAGGATCACCCCGTTCCTCCAGTCGGTACGCTGGTGACCGTCGAAGGTGAGGTGAGCGAGTGGAATGGCAGAATCTGGTTAGCTTCGAATGGATATGGTGCAATCCAATGTAAACAGAATGGCGGCGGCACTGGGTGCATGAATATCGAATATGAGAGCCTTCAGTTAGTGGAGGTAGCGATGAATCCCTCGAAATGGGTGAATGAATCGATAAGAGTTGATGGGTATCTGAGTGAATCAATGAATCCCGACGTTGCTTATCACTCCCTTTCTCTTATGGACAACCCCGCATATGGAAACGCGGATCATTTGTTGTACATGCAGATAGAAGGTCGCCCCTCGGACTGGGTAGAATCAGGAAGCCATGTGGAGGTCACAGGATGGATACAATACGACCAAAGATCTCTAAGGTATAGGCTCCTAGTACAAGCCTTAGCAGTGGACGTTCTAAACGCAGGAACCACGGTGCTTCTGGACTGGGATATAGATCCGCAGTCGCTTAGCTATGAAGTTGGCAAACTAGTACAGATTGAGGCATCTGTCGAGACGGAAGAAAGTGGGTGGACTCTGGTTGGGCCTAATGTCGGCGATCGTCTGTGCATGCTGCCCTCTTCCTCAGACCTAGAAAATGTAACAGTGGGCATGAGCACGGTTTGGACTGGCAGGCTAATTTGGTCCACAGATGAGTCCGCAATTTGCTTGGATCGGGGATATGATGCAGAGGTCCGGAACCCAATAAGAAATTCTGTCGACGCAATCCCCCTTGCTGAAGTGGCTTCCGACCCCTTCAGATACGTAGGCAGCGCTTTTACCTTCGATGGTTGGGTCACAGGCACGATATCCAACGATTATCCCAAGGGCTACGTTGGAGATGCCGAGACATATTTTGATCGTACTACTCAGCTGAGGATAGAGTTGATTGGAGGATTCGAGGGATACATCGAAGTCGGTCAGAGCATCCGTTTCAACGCAACGGTGCTGTGGTCCGAGAGCAGTGGCAGAGTTATACTTGAAGCCCGATCTTGGACCTTGGGGGACCTCCCTTATCCAAGTCAGCTCGGTTGGGGGGACGGTTATGAGACTTGGAAGTGGGAGATCGGCAACAGGGTCTCGATAATGGGCGTAGTGGTGATGGACGATGAGGGGCTCCAGTGGATAGAGAGGTCGGGAACAAGTGAAAGACTGTGCTTACTTGGTGATGGGACAGAAACGAGCCAACAGGCAACGGCCGGTGAGCCCATCCAGTGGATAGGTAGACTGGAAACGAGTGAGAATTTTGTTGAAAACGAGATGCGTTTCTGCCTGAATGTATTGTGAGGTGGTTGTCTGGATCCCCTTCTCTCTGATTTTGCTTGGCTCATTGGATCATTCATAATTGGAGTAGCATTGGGCAGTCTGACTGGATTAATACCGGGTTTTCACGTCAACAATGTGGCCCTGATCGCCCTATCTCTGTCACCAGTGGCTGTTGGAATTGGAATACCACTAGACGCAGTTGCAGGCATAATCGTTGCTTGTGGGACCGTGCACACATTCCTCAATTACATTCCGAGTGCCCTGGTCGGAGCTCCTGACGACAATATGGCACTCGCACTATTGCCCGGCCACAGGATGCTTATCTCCGGACAGGCAGCTCAAGGTGTGGCGTATTCAGCAAGGGGCTCCCAGATGGGGCTTTTGATGTCTATACCCCTGTTGATAGTGGCAAGGCTGATGTTCGGGGAGAATCCAGGTTTGGGCCTGTATGAGACGAGTAGAGACATACTCCCTTGGCTTTTGCTTTTCATCTCAGTCTTCCTGATCCTTACAGAGACAACAAGGCTGCCCTGGCCAGACCCACTTCAAAAGTTAACGAGAGGGCTTAGGTATGAATTCCGAAGACCTGTAGGCCTCACGATACCAATTGCAGGAAGAAAATTCAACATCAAGGCAAGGTCACTGGATTTTCGACTCACTGATTCTTCGAGAAGTGCTGGTATTCTGGTAGCGACCGCATATTTCCTTCTGACGGGCTTTTATGGATGGGCCGTTTTTGAACTACCAGCACGATCGCCAGTTGGCATGCCTTCCGCGACATTGCTCTTTCCTGGCCTTGCTGGCCTTTTTGGAATTGCGAATTTGATCGACATTTACGTAACATCGTCCGAAATACCGCCACAAGAACCCGACTGGGAACTTCCTCCAATGCGTCCATTGGCGATACCCACATTTCTGTCTGCGGTGGTATCCAGTGTGATGGCAATTCTCCCAGGGATGACTGCTGCCCAAGCTACCGTCGTTGTGATGTCGATGAGGAATTTTTGGGGTCGCTTGACTGACCCAAATTATGTTCCGGCGGATTTCGAGCATGGTATCCTAGATAATCCGATTTCTAAGTCCAACAATCCTGTTATGAAAGTGGATGATGAGGGCTTGAGCGATGAGGATCTGGACCTGTTTAAAGCCGCCTTGGGGGATGTTGAGTCGACACCTGACCTAGACCCTAGGTACAATGACCCGAAAAGGGATCTGGAAATTATCGCCATCCTATCATCGGTCAACACAGCTGTGACAGTAATGGTACTGGGCTTCCTTTACATGGTTGGGAGACCCAGATCAGGTGCCGCCTTGGCTCTTAACATGATGTACCCAATAGACATATGGGGGGCAGTCGAACCCCCTGCGGATTTCGTACGTCTGCTCGGTATCACAATCGCTGCCGGCTTATTGGCTGTTCCCATGATGAGTGCAGTGGGCAGAGGTATGTTGAGGCTCCATGAATTGATTCCCCTCAGATCATTGGTGTTGGCAGTGACTATCTTTGTGACCATTTTGGTATACTTCTCAACTGGCTGGGTCGGAGTAGGGACGCTCATCATTGGTACTGCAATCGGGCTCATGCCGCCCAGGATAGGTATTCGCAGAAGTCACGCCATGGGAATAATCCTCGTCCCAATAATGCTCTACACCTTTGCTCAAACTTTGGATGGATTCGGATTTATTTGAAAGAGTACTCCCCGAAACAGTAAGTGTAGACTACAACACTTATTCGGTGAAGGCCCCTAGCGTTGCACGATAGCATGTCTAGCAACCGCTCTACGACCTACCTAATTGTCGGAATTATCCTCATTGGATTGAACGCATTCGCATTCGCACCATACGTGTCAGATGCGACATTGGATACCGTGAGGGACACGGTACAATCGTCCTATGACGACGAGGAGGATTACTCAGGGGACGAGGACTGGCAAGAGTCTGTCTCGCAGAGGACATATTTTGCCTATTCAATTACAAATCCCACAGAAGCCTTGGATGGAGAAGACCCGATATATGATCACATGGGGCCTTTCATCTACAATGTCACTGTCCACAATGACCTCATCGGCTGGGACTCAGATAATGGAACCATGACCTACTCGTCCTATGACGTGTTCGAACACTGCTCTGATTGCGTGTGGGAAGATTCCGATGGAGTACCACACCAATCAATGCCAGGAGACACACTGATCACCAACCAAAACATCCTATGGAATACCCAGTTAATGGCGGGAATATCCACTGGAATCGAATATGGAGAGCAGTTTGCCAAGGCTGGTTTTTCAAAGAACATGGTGACATACGACATGATGTACTTGGCACCAAGCATGGAAACAGCTCAGGACATAGACGGAATCGTCCAGTCCACCAACGCAATGGTGCAGGCCCAGACAGGCGGAACCTTGGATGCAATTACCGTTGCCTCGATGTCCGACGCGATGGTCATGGATGGCTTTTTCTCAGCATGGAATTCAACATTAGACGACGTCACAAGAGGTGCACTCGGCGCCGATATGATGTCGCCTGATTTCACAGCTTCCGCTCAGTCGATACTGCATGATGCAGTGGATCCCACCAGCGGGGTCTGCATGGCACTGACCTGCGACTATGGGCCATGGATGGTCGCCGCATGGGGAGCTCCAAGCCCGGAAATAACCCCCTTGAGGGCAGATTTGCTAGGATATGGTTCCACGGACCCTGTGGAACTGAATTTGATGGATTGGGCAGTCTATGCCGGAGCCGCACTGAAAATGTCGCAATATGGGGCAGGGATACACCCCGATGTCGCAGAAGATAACGGCCACCGAGTTGAAGTCCTAACCGGGTATGACTTCCCAGAGGACGATTTAGAGTATTTCCTCTACGGAATCAACGAAGATACGGGATACCCTGCTGGCATCCTCGCTGAGCAAGATCTCAGTGGCATTCCACTTTACGGAGTTGTTCTAATGCTGCTGCCCTTGTCCGCAAGCCCCCCTGCCTACATGGACATGATCGAAGAATACAATTTCCCTGGGATTCTTACTCTGAGCGATGTAGCCTATTGGCCCGGGGACTGGCAACTAGGGAACTCCGAGTTCCCCTTGAGGATCCTCAACCCGAATGGTGCTGGGACAATCAACGCCGACACCTGGTGGAAGATGGCCTTCGGGGGCGAAGAGCCTTTGGCCGGAGGAAACATAGCAGTTGGCCTCAATAGGGACATGGCTGCGGGAGAGGGTACGAATCTGCCTATTGAAAAAGTAGACGAGATCCTCTATGACGGGCCATATGCGCTTACAGACTCCAGCGTGGCTACGATGTTCATGTACGGAGAATTGTCGGGAATGACCTTCCCAATGACGGCCGAGGGACCCGCCACAGGCGGTGTGCAGACCGTTTGGGACGATGCACACGTCGCAAATATGTACGGCGTATCTGAGCTGGATGCTTCCTTGTTAAGGTCGTGGGTCAAGGATTTGATGTTCGACCAAGTCGTCGGACTGCTGCTGAACTTCCAATACGGATCTGGCCCGCTTACCACTCAATCGATGGACAACTGGCTATATGGTTGGTCTGATCCTGTTCTAGCGGGCCTCTATGGGGCTGAGAACAGTTGGGTCAGCCTTGAGACCAACGCGACATACTACGGTAGCGATGGCCTCTCAACAGGAGACTACAGCGTCTATGAGGAGACGACCTCTGTAAATGGAGGAACTCCTGGGCTCCGAGTCGCTGAGGGCTACCTCGACGCTGAAACAGGAGATGTTTATGCGATGGGGCCCGACATGCCATGGAGATCGCAAGCATCAGAGGACCTGACCTATGGGCTTCTATCATCACACGTGGGGAACGATTTCACTGATCAGACTGGGGCGATAGGCGGCATCGCTGCTGATCCTCAATCCCCTCAAGTAGTCAACTTGGTCGGCTACGCACTTGCGAACACAGAGGTCGTCGGAGAATTGGAATTCAAGGGCATACCGATGGTTCACCACCAAGTGATGCTCGATCCGGCTTCGAACCAGATACAGGCCAAGCTGATTGGCTCTGGCTCAGTCGTAGACGTCATGCCAGGGGCATTGCCTGTATACTTCGAATCCCACGTAGACATCTACGTAGAGGAGATCACAGGAATAGCGATGTACGGAAAGAGCAAATCAACCTTCCATCTGGACACTAGAGGCCCAGGATTCATGGATCCATTGTTCGCCGGAGACACACACCCAGTGTTTGAGATCCACACGTCAAGTGAGATCGGGGACGACGACGCAGAGAGTTTCGTCTCTGCAGTCATCGATAATCAGGGCATGTTCTTCTGGACTGACTTTGGGACCGGGGCCGAGGGCTCCACCGATGACATGGCTGACTTCGTTGCTTTCGGCCTCTATGTGGTGGCCATCGGACTGGTCATCATAGGAATGAGATCCCGTGGATCAACCAACGATGAGTGAATTCCCTAGTTGTTTAGACAGTGGGCGATAACGGACTCATAGTCCGGTTGAACCCCGGGGTTCTCCGCAGCCCAGGCGTAGCTTATCCTGCCATCTGGATCAATCACGAATACCGAACGTGTCGCAACGGTGTAACCTTCGATCACAAAATCATTGTAGGGGACTCCGAACGAATTAATCACTGACCTATGTACGTCGGAAAGTAGTGGGAAGGGGATGTTATTCTGCTTTGCGAAGGCAGCGTTGGAAAATGGTGCGTCTACCGAAATTCCCACCACATTGGAACCTGAATTTTCTAGATCCGCCATGAGGTCAGTGAACGTGCACATTTCCTCTGTGCAGACACCCGTAAATGCGGCTGGATAGAAGACCACCACCAATCTGGAGCCCTCGTGCTCACGGCTGTCGAACTTCGACTTGTCTTGTGCGGTCAGTTGGAAAGTAGGGGCGGTTTCACCGATGCTGAGCATGCCCACCCGTGGAGGCCAGAGTTCAGGAACCCTCCGGTACCTACATTCTATCTGGTGAATCAATCCCAAGTAGGTTCAAACCATGGTTCAGAATCCCGCCAGTGATTCTACAAAGGGCAAGTCTCTCGTTCCTGGTGTTGTCATCTTCCACCAACACTGGACAGTTCTCATAAAAAGCAGCAAAGGCCTGAGATAATCTATGCAGTTGTTTGCAGATGCGATGTGGCGCTAGATCCTCTGCGGCTTGATCTACGGAATCGGGGTATTTCAGAATTTCACGAGCCAACCTCATCTCTAACTCATGCTCGAGTGAAAAAGAGGTGGGGCCTGATTTTGATTGTCGAAATTTCTCGTTTCTCAGTATACTTGAGATCCTAGCATGTGCATACTGCAGATAGGGACCTGTCTCTCCCTCGAAGCTAAGCATTTTTTCCCAGTCGAAAACGTAGTCTTTGGTCCTGTCTGATTTAAGATCTGAGTACTTTACTGCTCCTATACCGATGCTTCTGGACAGCCTTCCCAACTCTTCTTGCGTTATATCGGGGTTCCTGCCTTTGACAGAGGCCGAGGCCCTATCGATCGCCTCGTTCAGTAAATCCAGAAGTTTTACTGCCCCCCCACTGCGGCTTTTCAGTTTCCCGCCACCAGGGCCTAGCACAAGCCCAAAGGGTACGTGGCTTGTGGTGTGGCGGCTATCGATCAAGCCACACTTTCTCGCACTGGCAAAAACCATCTCGAAGTGCTGCTTCTGCTCAGCGCCGACAACGTAAACCATATCCTCGGCTTGAAGTCTTTCTACCCTATCTATGATGCATGCAAGATCAGATGTAGCGTAGTTGTATCCCCCATCCCTCTTTTTGATAATCAATGGGAGGGGGTCCCCATCCCTATTTACCCAATCTCCTGGATATATGACAGAGGCACCTTCATTTGACTCGAGCAATCCCTTTTTCTGGAGTCTCTCTACTACGTCCGGTAATAGGTGATCATACTTTGATTCGCCCATCACATCATCCTCGGTTAGAAGAACGTCAAGCAATACGTAAACTTCCTGGAAATGACTCATCGATATGTCTACCAGTTGCCTCCACCTCCTCAAAGTGGGCCCATCCCCTGTTTGGAGGGATACGACCCTGGCTCTAGCTCTAGCTCGAAACTTTTCATCGCCATCGAACTGCGCGCGGGCATCCCTGTAGAACTGCCCTAAATCCGACAGTGCCTCGTCGGGGTCTATCCCCGATGAGTCTAGGTCCTCCAGCCTTTCTATTAGCATTCCAAATGGAGTTCCCCAATCACCTATGTGGTTTTCGCGGATGACCTTATTCCCCTTTGCCTCAAGAATACGGACTAGGGAGTCGCCAATCACGGTTGACCTGAGATGGCCCACGTGCATTTCCTTAGCTATGTTTGGAGATGAATAGTCCACGACAACCTTTCTCAGTGAATCCCTATCAACACCGAATGAGGTATGAGCACAGAACTCCACTAATCTGGAAGAGAGCCATTTCGGAGTTGCTGTGACGTTGACGAAGCCCGATTTGGAGCTTACATGTGCGATTTGATCCAGATATGGGGATAGTTTTCCGGCTGCCTCCTCTGCGATTTCTGCTGGTGGCCTCCTCAAAACCCCCGCAAACTTGTGAAATGGGATTGCTATGTCGCCATGCGATTTGTCAGTGGCACCCCCGACAATTGACTTTGGTTCCACGGCATCAAGCCCAAGATCGATCAACACGCCTGCGAGACCTTTGGCGACAGGGTCAAACAACTCTCGCATGTGATCAATTCCATGGGTACCTTAGGATGGCTGCAATCCCACCAAAGCTATTGGCGAGGGTCGCACCCTCTTCCGAATCTAACGAAACAAGTGAGACGTTTGCAGAGGTTCGTGTGGCAAGGAGGCTCAACTCATCTACGATATCCATCGTCCTTCCTTCGTCCTCATTTGGTGAATCAGCACCGCAGTCGGGACAGGTTGGTATATCCGTCCTCGACTGTTGAGAGGTTTGCCATTCGTGTTTGCATGCCTTGCAAGTCCATCCTACTCGCCTTATCCTGAGTCCTTCGGAGAGAAGAAGTGTCTCCACTGCGCCTTGTTCTAGTGCAGCCCTGATCAGAACCTCGCCGAATGTAGCTTTGGGATTCGTTTGCATTACCTCTCTCAGAAATCTGTCCACAAGTTCCCGTTCAGCATCCAAGTCGATTTTGTCCATCAGGGCACCAGCCCTCTGTACCAATTCTCTTAACCCGCTCTCATTCGAATAGCCTACGTCGAAATAGGGCTCTCTAACAAGTTTCTTTATCTCGTGATGCAAGTAATCATTCTTCATGACGAAGTCCTTTGTGCCGCCAGGCCCCCCGATAATTATTCCTCTTATGTTTTCGATATTTGGAAGCCAATAGGAACATGCATGCTCAGTGGCCCTCTTGAAGAAATTGTGGGCCGCCTCTTCAATTAGTCGTTCAAATCTCTGTGCTGACTGACCTCCTTGCCTGTGTTTTCCCATGATATTGCTTTGCAGTTCTTCCTGGCAGTGTATTCTTTTTCCTGTTGCTATGCCGTAGGCGGCCTCGCCTCTGTCTATGACGAATAGGCCGTAAGAGGTACGATCAATCAGCATCTCCTCTAGTTGAGAGATCTCAAAACTCGAATCGCATCTGTACCTGAATGACTGAATTACATCGGGCGGGTCATCGACGACAATTGAAACCAGCCTAGTCTTATTGTTTCCGACAATCACGTGTCCAACGAACAAGGCAATTCCGCGTTCACCGGGCGTACTGTGTCTGTTTAGAGTGGCTATGGCTGATTCAATCGCATCTTGAACATGTTTTTTGGTTGATTTGGATTTGATATTCGCCGCCTGACCGGCTTCTTGTGAAAGTTGTTGCCTGACGTCATGTATCTTCTTGTCTGGAGGAATGATCACGGAAACCAGTTCCGTCCCCATCCCTTTCATCCCCCTTAGATCTTCCAAGGCTTTTTTGAGCCTAAGTCGACGGTATTGCTGTTCGGGATCATCTGACATGGCTGCTACCTGTACCCGACTAACAGGGCCAGACTGATGAAGCCTGTGGGGCAAGGAGACGAGTGCGTTGATAGATGTAAACCGTTTGCGCTCAGCGTGGACGGACGTGTTTTGGCACTTGGTGGAAGCCTGCTAAGTGGCAATTCGATGGGATTCAACAAATGGATAGAGGGGATTGCTAGGATTCTGGAAACAAGGTCCTCTCAGAACCACAGGACCGTAGTAGTGGTCGGAGGCGGCGATGCCGCAAGAAATGGAATCGATATGCTTGTTGGTTCCACGGATTCAGTGGAAGCGCTCGACAGGGTAGGGATTTCTGCCACTCGTCTGAATGCAACAATCGTACGAGAGTGTCTTATCGCCCATGGCATAAACGTAGCTAGCGGTTTGCCAACATCTGTCTCTGAGGCTGTTGGATTGATAGATTCCGGGATTGTAGTCATGGGGGGTACCCATCCCGGCCACACTACCGATTGCGTGGCGATTAAAGTCGCTCGAGAAATGTCTGCCAGTGACTGCATCATCGCGACAAACGTGTCACATGTTTACTCATCCGACCCAAATGCCGATTCGGATGCAACACCGATTGAAAGCATGAGTCATGATGAACTCAGGGCAATAGTTGGAGATCCCGCTGCGCATAAAGCAGGGGCTAGATCGGTAGTAGACCCAGTGGGGGCCATGCATGCTAGAGAGGCATGTATCGAACTACACATTCTAGATGGCTCGGATCTGGAAGCCCTAGAATCTGCGATGCAGGGCTTGAAATTCAGGGGCACTCATGTCAGGAACTCGTGAATGGTGATTAGAATGGCTCAAAACAAAGGCAGTCGAACTTCTATGACGCCACATCGTCACTGCACAGTCTGTTGGACTCCAATCCCCCTTGACAGGGATCCTGCCATTTGCAGGGAAGAGAAGTGTGCCATCACCCAGTCGAAGCGGGAAGCATCCAGAAAACGATTTACTGTTATGCTCTACCTCTTCCCAGCTATAGCATTGGTTCTGGCGTTTTTATCCGCAGTTTAGGCGGAAGCGTCATTTTAGTTGTCCCTCACACAGGCCCATGCGAGTCATGCGCATACTCTCCATCTTGCCCGGGGCAGTTGGCGTGGTTTGCCTTCTCATTGGGGGGATCAGCACCATCGGCATCAGTTTGGATTCGGAACGAGTTCAGATCCCAGTCGTACCCTGCAACGATGTTTCAGATGAGGGGTGTCTGGTCGGAATGACTGGGTCAGACCTTGATGTCCCGGGAGGTTTTGCGTTGCTTGACGTCAAAATGGCCGTCGACTGGAGTGAGCCATCGAAGAGTTGGATAGGGGTTGTAGATTCTGTTTACGCCGAAAGCTGTCCACCGGATGGAGATGGCCTTACACCCTGCAACAAGAACGATTTTCAATACATTTCTGGGGGGCCTGAATCGAACGGTGATTTCACATTGGATTTGGAGCCGGGCTCATACAGATTCGTTTCCGCGGGGAAAGAAGGGGCAGATCTTGATGATCAGCTGGTCACAATCCAAACAGAGATAGCAATAGCACCGGTGTTGGAATTGATATTCATCGTGATCGGCATGGTACTTTTGATTTGCGCTATCGAAATGATCTATCCCGTTGAGGTGCTATGGAAAAGGTTTCAAAATGGGTAAAAATCAAGGGTCTTATTGAATAACCCCAATGTTGTCAGACTATCATGGAATCCCAGATATGTGCCAATTGCAATACTCCCGTGGAGGTAGAGGGTCTACCGAGATCTTACGGGGGATTCTATCTGTACTGCAAGGTTTGTGGCCATAATTGGTTAGTCAAGTGAGTGTTCTTTGATCTCTGTGTCTTCTCTGTGCCAACCCTCGGGAAGCTGGAGTGGGTCAACTATCGCATCGGCTGCGATCTCATGGACAACTTTCTCCCGTAATTCCTCTAAACCAGTTGATTTTGTCGAACTTACCATAATAGCCCCAGGAATGCTTTCTTTCGAATCTAGATCTGACTTCGAATGGACTAGGATTATTTTCCTCGCACTGATCAGATCCTTGACCTCCCTCAATAGGCTCGTTTGTTCTTGAAGTGGAGTCCCACCGGACTCTGAGGGGTCAATGAGGAAGAGGACGATGTCCCCCACGTTCTCCAAGGCAGCAATCGCCTGCATCTCTATCTGATTACGCTCATTATTCGGACGGTCTAGTAAACCTGGTGTATCCACCATCTGGTACTTCCTTCTTCTATGGATAAAATGGCCCAAATGTAGCCTTTTGGTGGTAAATGGGTAGGCTGCGACTTCTGGTTCTCCGGTTGATAGTGCTGTTATTAGAGCAGATTTTCCGACGTTGGGCGAGCCTGCGACAACTATGCATGGATCGCCCGCATCGATCGAGGGCAGCTCACGAAGCACATCTCTGGCCCTATTCAACCACTCAAGCTCTGGGTTCAATTGGTCGAGAACGGATGCAAACCTACCATATGCCGCTCTTCTACTACTGTGAAAATCTTCTATTTTTCTGATTCTTAGCATCTCGGACTGTATCCTGCCTGATATTTTTCTTATTTGTTCGGCCCCCCATTGTATTGCGCCCAAATTCTTCCTGTAATCGTCAGCCCCTACTGATGCGTCGATTAAGGCCTGATCGAATTCCGAGAGTGAGTTCAGACTCGGCCATCTGGCAACCCAATCCAATAGAGTGGTTGCTATGGTATCAGAGGATGACTGTACCATCCTGTTCATTTGTTTTCTTACTCTGTGGTATTTGTCGGGGTCATCTACTAGGCCAGACATTTTACTTGCACGTCGAAACGATTTGTCTATGATTTCCTGAGGGAGCAACACTGTTGGGATACGTCGCCATTCAGCAGTAGCCATGATTCCAGCCCAACATGTCCTGGATAGGCATTGGTATTGAATTGCATTGGTTGATTTTAACCTCAATTCCGTCTTCCTTATTTATGGAGATTGTCGGGGAGGCATATGCCTACCACGGATGGCAATGGGAATCGGGGAATTCCGGACTGGGCAATTGACCTATACTCATCATATGGATCTCCCGACCTATCAATGCACGGCGATGTGTATGTTGGCCCTTTGATTGGGCGAAAGTCTGGGCTAAGGAAAGACGACATAGTCGAGATGGTTATAGACGCCAGATCGGTTAGAACCGATCAGCCAAACGTGATTAAGGGCATGTTAATTTCCACAGGCCGAAGTTCCATCGACATTCTAGACGAGAACGGCGACTTTCGATCGTTCTCCAGAGACGTTATCGTCGAGATAAAACTAGTCGCACACATGCGCCCCCAATATATCGACGATGATGAGCTACTTTTCTTTGAGCGAGAGGACATGCGGAGAAGGACAAGCGTGAGCGAGCAAGCCGAAAGAAAGGCAGATGGACATGATGACTCGCATGTGTGGGGGTGAGGCAATGAGTGAATTAAATCAGAAGAAATGTGTTCCCTGCCAAGGGGGAGTTCCGCCCATGAACAAAGACCAAATTGCGGGAATGATCCCGAAAATTGACCCAGGTTGGCAAGTCATCGATGATCATCACCTAAGGAAAGCATGGGCTTTTCCTGATTTTTCCAAGGCCTTGGAGTTCGTAAACTCTGCAGGCCAAATTTGCGAGGAAGAGGGACATCATGCAGACTTTGAACTTGGTTGGGGCCGGGTTATTGTGAAGATTTACACACACAAGATCAATGGGCTCGTGGAATCTGATTTCATACTTGCCGCGAAGATAGATCAATTGTAGAGGGCCTTGTATGACTGGGATTCAGGAAGCACTCCTATCTCGACGTACTGTATACCGCTTCAAAGAAGATGAGGTTGAAAATTCAATCTTGGACGTTGCATTCAAGGCCGCTATGCACGCGCCAAACCACAAAAAAACCAACCCCTGGAGGTATTATGTTCTTGGTGTAAGCGCGAGAACCTTGCTTTTGCCTGAGGTTGAAAGGCTATCCAGGTCGAAAATGTTGGGCCAATCAGTCAATGATATAGAGTCTGGATTGAAACGGGCCGTATCGAAAATTATGTCCCCCCCGGTGTTGATAGCAGTATCCTCAGCACTGACTCCGTCCGATAGTTTCAGAGAGATGGAGGATTATGCTGCCACTGCTTGCTCGATTCAGAACTTTTGCCTTTCTCTTTGGGGAAATGGAATAGGCACTCAATGGTCCACAGGGGCGATTACCAGGGCAGATTCGACATATGAGGCACTGGGCATTCCAAAGGACAGAGAGCAAATTGTTGGTTTCTTGAAGGCAGGATATCCCGAGACATTACCAGAGAAAGAGAAGCTTGATGTTGAGGATTTCAGGACTTACCTTCCATGACACTATGAGATTACCACTGAATCGCCCATCCAGTGAAAAACCACTAAATTACCATCACCAGATTGGCCGAATCCGACAATCATTCCCCCACTTGCACCGACATAATGCTCGATCCAAGTGCCGGATTCCTCGCGAATTACCCACATGGAACCAGAGCAGAAGTCGCCATACAGGTAACCTCCTCTCAGAGAGTCTGGCCCCCAATCCATCCAATACCCCCCAGTTATCGAGCAATTGCCGTTTTCATGAGCGTAGGCCAGTACTGGATCCACATATTCTCCTATATCGTCTGAGTCAGTATTTTCACAGATGCCACTTTGATCAAATTCATGGAAACCTTCCCTGTCGGACCAACCTAGATTTGCCCTTTCTGTCAGATTTACCAAATTAACCTCTTCCCAACAAGCTTGGCCAACATCGGCTATCCACAAACCACCATTAGGATCTAGGTCAAATCGCCAAGGATTTCTTACCCCATAGTGAAGAACAAAGGGGTCGCCACCTTGGTCCTCCATCACAGGGGCGATCGTGTTGTTCGCATATGAGAAGTAGTAAATGCTGCCAAGGGGATTGGATGAATTCTGGCCATTCAGCAGAGGGTCGTGTGCACTACCGCCATCACCTATTCCCCACAGGAATTTATTGTCGCCTGTGTTGAGGAGATGCCCCCCATTGTGATTTCTATAGGGTTGGGAAATTCTCTTCAGAACAGTGAGTGAATCCAAATCTAGAAGTCCATATTCGTTAAGCTGCATACTTGCTAGAATTAGGTCAGACTGGTTGGCACCTTCGCATCTACCCTCTTCGATGAATGAGACCAAGACGGTCTTGGTGTTTTCAAAGTCTGATTCTAAATCTAATCCTAAGAGACCTTGTTCCATGTGACAACGATTCACAATCTCACTAAGGTCAGCAACCCAGTTCAGATCCTCACCGTCCCATGACTTGACGAATCCATTGAGATAAACTATCCAAACCTCCCCATTGAGCGGATTAATGACTGAGTGATGGGGAGTCTCTGTCCCTTGAATGTAATCTGTGCATTTCAGTTCCTCAAACGCCATACTACACTCAAAGTTGGTTGGATCCGGCCAATCGAAGCCATCGTCGTCGTTTGACAGGCACCCCATCGAACTCAGAAGAATTGAGCAGATGAGTAATGACATGGCCTTATGGATCAATGACTCACCCAAAGTATGCTTGAATACCCGGAACGTTCGATACTGCCGCCCCATAAGTCCCAAGGTGGTCCTCTGCATTAGTCGGGATCATGTCTTTAGTATACAAAAGATCCCAGAGAATGTCAGCACCCTCTTGATCCTCATTGAGGGCTCCCAACGCATCTTGCACCAGAGATACGGTCTCCAAATCCATGTTCTCAGGGTTATACAGAGCTGGGTGGCTTGGGGCTTGGCCGAAAGGCTCGAGCATGACTACTTCGTCTCTATCCAGACACCAGTCGTAGGCGTCGCTGCCTGTGCAATACGAATCGTAAACTGTGTCTTTTATCAATGCGATATCGCCTGCCCCTTCCATCATGCATCTCATCGCTCCTTTGTAGGATGAGTATGGCGAACTACCCCTAGGTATGCTGGAGTCTTCCGAAAAGAAACCGTGGACCGTGGCTTCCAGCGAGTCGATCTCCGTCGGATCTCCTATCACTTCGGCGTAACCATTTCCGATTAGGTACCCCATTGGTATGAGCATGCCCGCCGATTTCAGCCAACCGGTGTGGCATGATTTCTTACCTTCCATCAAGGCGAATGGATCAGTATTTGGATCGTCATCCAAGTAAGCGGCTGCCATGTCAGAATCAGCCCTGACCCAGGCAGCTGCATTGTAGTAGGTTCTTCCGTCAGATTTTGTTTCTGCGGCTAGTACGTCCAAGTCGTACACCTCCCAAGCAAGCCAAGCGGCAGCACCGTCAACAAATCCTATGTCCGCATTGCCTTTGTCGATTGCCTCGATTAGTGGCCCAGAATCGGAAACTGGGTATATCTCAACATCCCAATCATCGCCCATGATCGAGCTCAATTTATCCGCCAATTGCTGGGGATTGGTGTCCCATACCTGGTAGTCTTCCTGTACTTGATACGCTATCGTTAAACACCTCTTATCCTGTTCACAATCAGAGTAGTCTGGCTCGTAAATTAGGAGATAGAAGCCTCCGCTCATTAGTAGCATAAATACCAGTGAAAGAGCCTTGTTAGCAGCAGCCCATGAGACAATACTCATTGCGTTCATGATGCTCCGAAGGTCAGAATAGACATAAATTTTTAGGTTCACCTAAAAAATGAATTATTTTCCTTTATGCGTCTATTACATCGCCCAAAATACCATTGTGTATGTATAAACTAGGCCCAGAGCTGAGGTAAGCCATTATGCCCCTTCTACTTCTAGAGTCCTCAGGGGTCGAAGCATTCCCAGAGGCGCATGTTCCAGTACACCCATCTGCGAATGCAATGAAAACTCGTCCATCTCGGTCAATGTGCAGGTCGTTGAAATCCAACAGGTTTCTGTTCGAACCGCCAATGTCTCTGCAGTCACCACTATTCAAGCAGATACTACCGATTTGTACGGGGTCTGAGGTGACCTTGTAGGTGTAGAAGATTGGATTGGGGTCCAGCGCATTTAGGCTGTATGTGACATAAAGATCGTATGTCACATTGGAATTTGCATAATGTGCGTTCCCGTCCCAGGGGTCGCCATCAAGATTGGGTTCGCCGATTTGTGATGAGTCCTCGCTACCAAGGTATGTAATCGCAATCCTGCCAGGGTCTCCTGCGTCTACCTGTGGGAAAACAGAGGAAATGATTTCCACAGGGCTGATTCTCGTGCTGGTTTGTTCCCAAGTGATGCCGGAGTCTGTGCTTCTGGACATGTATACGCCTTCATCCGCCCCCGTCCATATGTGATATGCATTGGACTGGGTGTCTGTGGCTACCTCAGAATTTTTTCGCGGGTAGGGTGTGCCCGCATCCTCCCCCATTGTCTCAGCGAACCAAGTGAAACCGTTGTCCTTGGATATTATTACTGTCGGATTTTCGACCCTTGGAGTGACGTAAACAGTCCCGTCTGGGGCGGAAGTTATGGCTCCGTGAAGCCCTCCATCCGTCGTGGCAAGTCCTATCACTTGGCCACCTGCCTCAAATGAGGCGCCTCCGTCGAAACTTGTGAAACAAAATATTCCAGCGAGTTTGTTGTAGCAGTAGTAGACCGCTTGGTCGTAAAATGACTGTGATATCTGACCTACGGCCCCATATCCGCTTGAGGTCCAAGGTCCAGTTGCTAACTTAATGTGGTCATTAATAGGGGTAGTACCCGAATCATGGGGATTTCCTATCCAGGTTTCGCCATCATCATCGCTCCAACAGATCCAAGAGGTTTCCAGCCCTTGCATCTGGACATTGAATATCCTATCCGTAGCCGGGTCTACCCATCCCCAAGGGTCATTCGTCTGGAATGCGCACATCGGGCCCGCGACATTCTCCCAGGTTTCGCCGTAATCGCATGACCTCATGACTTTCTCGAATGCTATGAAGAATATGCATCCGGATGATGTCACCCCAATACTAGGTTCAGCTCCATCTTCGCCTACGTCGCTCAGGTTGAATATCAAATCCAATGGCTTCGAATCAACGGGCAAACCATCCGGCCCTGTGACAAATACTCCCTCAATTTCGATAATTGATGTTGGCTCGGACATTCCCTGGGTGTTTTGAAGGCAACCAGAAATTGGCATCAAAACCACCAATATTGCAAAACCGATCGCGATCTTTCGTGGATGCATGTTGACTTCTGATGTGGGTTGGACTTGAACTCTACTGAGCGCCAATGGACAGGATTTTTGTTGTTGGTGGACTTTCGCAACGCATGGTTGATGGGATTCACGTTGTCACAGGAGCCCTTGGATATTCTGGTAGGTGGATAGCGAGAAATCTGATCGATAGTGGAGCGAGTGTAAGGACTTTGACAAACGCCAAGGGGAGGCATAATCCATTCGGGGATGATCTACAGATAGATCCCTTGGACTTTGATGACAGTGAGGGCCTTGTTCGCTCACTGTCGAATGCAGATGTGCTCTACAATACCTATTGGGTTAGGTACAAGAAGAGGAGCGGGGGATATGATCATTCTACCGCGACAAAGAATTCAATGAAGTTATTTGAAGCGGCACACAAGGCCGGTGTGAAGAAGGTCGTTCATTTCAGCGTCTCAAAGCCACATAATGCTCCAGATTGGCCCTATTTTATCGGAAAGTCCGAAACAGAAACCTGCCTGATCGAATCAGGACTAAACTACACGATATTGAGACCGACCCTTTTTTTCGGAGGAAGCCGGAACGTATTGGTCAACAACATAGCATGGTTGTTAAGGAACGCCCCAATATTCGGGGTCTTCGGGGACGGATCCTACCCCGTCCAACCAGTTCACATCCAAGATGTGGCTAAGATAGCCATTGAATCCGGTCAAGAGTGTCACAACAATGTCATTGACGTCGCTGGTCCTGAGATTTACTCCTACAGAGAATTCGTCCTAGCTATCAAAAATGCATTGGGGATTACAAGAATGATCGTCCCAATACCACCGAGGTTTGGATGGCTAGTTGGCAAGGTATTGGGGACGATATTACGAGACGACGTCATTACTATGGCTGAAATAAATGGACTCATGCAGGGGCTAATGTCCTCTGACGAGACGCCAAACGGACAGACAAGATTTTCAAATTGGGTCGTAGAGAATTGCGACACACTAGGACTGAGGTACCAAAATGACCTGAAACAAAGAGCCTACAACCTCACAGGCCGAGTCGCCCCACAGGCTTGACATTTCAGTAGAGTTGTCCTATCCTCTTTGATGAAGCGGGTATCGGGCGCCCGACATTGATCACATAGAATGTAGTTTTTGACGTAAGCGACGATTTTCTCCTTGATCCTCTTTGGAGGGACCCTTCCTTTCAACAATATCCTTGTGTTTTCTTGTGTGCCGGATGTGCCAAGTTCATTTATCAAAAATTGGTAAACATGATTTGGATCTCTGTCCATGGAGTCGACTATGGAAGAAAAGTTTCGGAGTATTGTTTGGTTCCCCTCCAACAGAATCTCAGGCTCAGGCATTGTCCACCTTGCTCTCTCACTGATGTCTTTCGGTATGAGGTCGCGAGCCCTATCTAAGAGGGACTCGTAGTCGAATGCTCCCATGTTGGGCCGGAGAACCTTTCCCTTTTCACCTCACCGGAGATGATATTCGTGAGTGTCCACACCAGAGGGTATGCGAAGGGAGGTGGAAGTGAAGATTTTCCGAACGCATAATGATGCTGTATTGCCCGAAAGGGCTTCCGAGCACGCTGCCGGATGGGACATTAGAGCGCTGGAGGAGACCGTGGTATCCTTTCGCAGTTCAGTAATGGTGCCTACAGGGCTCAAAGTCGCAATACCAGAAGGTTATGAGGGCCAAATAAGGGCGCGCTCGTCTCTGGGGAAGAAAGGTCTAATCCTGCCCCACAGTATTGGGACTATCGACTCAGACTACAGAGGCGACTTGTTCGTCCTGATGACATGGATTGGGGAGGGTGACTCTTATGTCATTGAAAAGGGTGAGAGGATAGCACAGATGGTTATAGCACCCATCCCGAAGGCTCGATTCAGGGAAGTGGACCTCGAACATCTCGGTCAGACGAAACGCGGGGAGGGCGGGTTCGGTTCGACTGGACGATTCTAGTTGCCATCCATAGATAATAGTCGAAGCATTCTTGTTCAATGGACGGCTCAACTGCAACATGCCTCCCCAATCCATAGACGAACTGCGCTCGGCCGTAGCCGCGATGAAGGCCAAGGGGCTCAACTCACAACAGATTGCTGACGAGCTTTCACTATCTCAGACCACCATACAATGGCTCTCATCAAGCCAACAGCCAATGGAGGACCACCCCGCTGACATCAGGGTCGGTTGGAGATCCATCGCTGTCAAGGGTGAAAGGATAGAATCAACTTCAGAGATCTTTGCAGATATAATAGTGGAGGAAATTGGTACAGAGGTAGACGCAATAGTTGGAATTTCCATAAACGGAATCCCATTTGCGACTTGTATAGCAGCAGGCATGGATCTTGAATTGAGCGTAGCCCGGAGCATCAGCGAGGAAGAAGGAGGGCATCTTTCAGAAGTCTTTGCAGGTGTCAAAGGGAAGAGAGTGGTCGTGATAGATGACGTCGTCTCCTCAGGGCTGACAATGAGGAAGACAATCGAGCATCTCACCAATGCAGGAGCAGAAACAGTTCTGTGCCTCGTTTTGGTAAATAAGACCTGGATGGATGAAATTGACGGTGTGCCATTGAGAGCCCTTGTCAGAGCAGCGAGAATCTGAGTGTGTACACATGCATTGGGCAGACCATGCAGCGAAGATCCTCTCTCAAAGAGGGATTAAGCAAACTATCGCGTCTGGCATAACGCCCTCAGGTAGTTTTCACATAGGTCATCTGAGAGAGATACTCACAGCAGAGATGATCCATCGTGCATGCCAAGACATAGGCCTAGAATCAAGGTACGTATTCATCGTCGATAGCATGGATCCGCTCAGAAGGGTGTATTCCTTTCTTCACGAAGATTACAATGAGTACATCGGACACCCATTGGCGTTTATACCAGCTCCAAACCCAGATGGGAAGCCTGATTCCTCACTAGGCAGCTACTCTGACCATTTCCTCAAACCATTTCTCGAAGCGCTTCATGTCATAGGCGTCTCACCTGAGATTATCATGAATCATGGGGTATATGCATCAGGAGCTATGGAAAGTAGGATACATGAGGCTATTACAAAACGTCTTGAAATCAAGGAGGTGATCGAATCGATATCCGGCAGAGAACTTGCAGAGGATTGGTTTCCATACAATCCATTGGGCTCCGATGGGGGTTTCGATGGAGTTAGGGTAGTCGGCTATGAAAGGCCATATGTTCACTGGATAGATAGTCAAGGCGTCAAGGGGAAAAGCGACATCAGAGAAGCTCAAGGAAAGATGCCATGGAGGGTAGATTGGTCTGCTAGATGGGGCCTTCACGAGATAACATGTGAGCCTGCTGGAAAGGATCATGGGGCAGCCGGCGGATCTTATGATACCGGAATCCCAATATCCCGGATCCTCGAATACGAGCCACCTGCAAAGATGGTATACGAGTGGATTCAGATCAAAGGTGGTGGTCCAATGTCGAGTTCGGCTGGCAACACAATTGGGCCCATCGAAACTCTGGGAATTGTTCCCCCCGAAATAGTTCGATACCTCGTTGCAAGGACAAAGATGTCAAAGCACATTGACTTCAATACTGGAAATATGCTCTTTGAAATTGCGGATGAATATGAAAGATTGGCATCAAACCCACCAACATTAGATCCGGATTCTCCACGGAGAAAACAGGTTGCAACAGAGACCGCACTGGGTGCTCTGCGGATGAGCCAGATCAAAACGACACAAGATCGAGGGCAGGATCAAGTACCCTTCAGGCATCTTTCAATGCTCGCCCAAATTCGTTCGAATGACCGTGAAATATGGTCCTCCCTAACAAAATCAGGGCATATCAAGGGCGAACCTGATGGGGCGCTTAGAACCCGGCTTAAGAAAATGAGGAACTGGATTGGAAGTGATCATTTCCCTGAAGATCACAGACTAAAGATATCGACAAAAGTGCCCGAGAAGTTGTTGGGCGAGATGTCCAATCCGCAGATTGAATTCCTGAGGTCTTTGGCATCATCACTTTCGAGTTCAGAATGGTCTGAGCCTAGCATAGGATCGGCGATAGTCGCGACGATGGATGAAAGTCCAGTATCGAGGAAGGAGTGCTACACTGCAATATATCTGGCCCTGATAGGACAGGAACGTGGCCCCAAAATATCGACACTAATTTCAGAGTGCGATCAAAACTCAATTGTCAATCTATTCAGATTAGGTTAGACTGTTCCGATTGTGAGGCTCCTTGGCTCAGGCAGTCCTTTGATCATCTCAGCAATGGCCTGAACCTCCATAGTTGCACCGGACAATGTAGTGACAAATGGAATGTTCAGTTCTACCGCTAATCTTCTCATCATGTTCCCATCAAGGACTGCTCCACCGGAATTGGTAGGAGTATTGATAATCAGTTGGATCTTACCATCTCTCATAAGATCCAAAGCATCAGGAGAACCCTGTTCTGCTATCCTATAGGCGCTATTGACTTCTAATCCCCCCCTCTCTCTGAGGATTGCCGCCGTTCCTCTAGTGGCATAAAGGTCGAATTCCATTTCTCTAAGTGATTTTGCGAGGGAGATTATCGAATCCTTGTCACTATCCTTGACAGTGAGGTATACTCCGCCGTGTGTTGGAACTGGAATTTCAGTGGCCATTCTAGCTTTCAAATAAGCAGCTGCAGCGTTTTTGTGGGAACCCATGACTTCCCCGGTGGATTTCATCTCGGGCCCTGGAGCAGGATCCAAACCCCGTAATTTAATGAACGGGAATACTGGTGCTTTCACAGCAACTGCCTCCTCCTGCCTCTTGGGAATGTTAAGCTCTGAAAGTAGATCGCCCATGGTCAATCTTGCTGCTATTCTTGCAAGTGGTATCCCCGTTGATTTGGCTACGAATGGGAAGGTCCTCGATCCCCTTGGATTCACCTCTAATACGAATAGTTCATCGTTTTTTATCGCGTATTGAATGTTGAAGCATCCGATTACACCTAACCTTAAACCTATGATTCCCGTCCACCTCTCAACTTGATCAAGAATCTCCGGTGAGACATTTTGGGTTGGTATAAAGCAAGTAGAGTCTCCTGAATGGATTCCCGCCTCCTCCAAGTGTTCCATAACGGCCCCAATTAAGACCTCTTGGCCATCACAAACCGCATCGACGTCTAACTCAATCGCATTGCCGAGGTATTCATCGACTAGCAAGGGTTTCTCTGGCGCGACATATGCTTCCTGCATGTATGCCTCTAGTTGCTTATCATCGGTGAGAACCTCCATGCCTCTGCCACCTAATACGTAGGATGGCCGAATAAGGACAGGATACCCTATGCTCTCTGCAGCTTTACGGACTGAAATAGGGTCAGTGGCAGTAGCCCCTCTTGGCATCCTTAGGTTATTTTTCTTAGCAAACTTCTCAAATCTGTGCCTATCGCTTGCCTCATCGACAGCGTCAGGGGATGTGCCGGCCATCTTCAGGGATACGCCCATATTTTTCAAGTGGCTTAACTGGGCCTCAATTGGCAATGCAAGATTGATTGCAGTCTGCCCGCCAAATTGCAATAAAATACCGTCTGCTCGTTCACGCAGCAAGATTTCCATGACTGACTCTGGAGTGAGTGGATCGAAGTAGAGTCGGTCACTGGTATCAAAATCAGTTGAAACTGTCTCCGGATTGTTGTTGATGATGATTGCTTCGTGTCCCATGTCTCTAATTGCCCCGACAGCGTGGACGCAACCATAATCAAATTCTATCCCTTGTCCAATCCTAATCGGCCCGGATCCTATTACGACGATTCTTTTAATTCCGTCCTCTTTCACTTGGGGAGTCGAATCTACCCCCTCATGTGCATTTCCTCCCTCGTAGGTTGAGTAGTAATACGGAGTCACTGCAGCGAACTCGGCTGCACATGAGTCGACCATTCTGAAAACAGGATGGATTCCCAGGAAGTGTCTGTGCTTGGTCAATTCCTCGGGTTTGTCTGGTTCCCCAGTGATGGAGAAACCCCCCATTGCATCTGATATGTGAGCATCTGAGAAACCGTATCCTTTCCACTTCCTAATTCGCTCTCCATCTAACTGAGCGATCGAATGTGACTTCCCATACTCGACGATTTCCTTCTCGATAATGGCCATGGATTGAAACCTGTGAAGAAACCATCTTGTGACGCCACCAGTTGTTTCCCTCACCTTTTCTATGTCCCAGTTTCTTCTAAACGCCTCGAACAATGCGCCCATTCTTCTGTCAGACGGAATTGATAGCCATTTCTCGAGGATTTCATCGCTGAGTGGGGTGGAGGCTCGTTCATCCATGGTTTCCCCGCCTGCGGCATCTGCCATAGTCAAAGGCCTAGGGTGGGGGGCGCCATATTCCAAACTAGACCAAGCCTTGAGGAAAGCCTCTTCAAAACGCCTTCCTATCGCCATCACTTCACCAGTGGACTTCATCGAGGTTCCGATGGTCCTATCTGCCGTTCTGAATTTGTCAAAGGGCCATCTAGGGATCTTGACAACACAATAATCTAATGTGGGTTCGAAGGCTGCTGTGGTCCCATCTCCTGTTATTGGGTTCGGTAACTCGTCAAGGGTGTATCCGACTGCAATCAAGGCGGCCATTCTTGCTATTGGATAGCCTGTGGCCTTTGAAGCCAGAGCCGAGGATCGACTAACGCGTGGGTTCACCTCAATGACCCTGTATTCACCTGTGGATTGTTCGACCGCGAATTGTACATTACAGCCGCCTTTTATGTTGAGTCTGCGTATTAATTTCAATGCCGCGTCCCTAAGGTTCTGATGGTCTTTATCTGACAGTGTTTGTTGTGGGGCAACCACAACAGATTCACCGGTATGCACCCCCATGGGATCTAGATTTTCCATTGTACAGACAATTATCGCATTGTCCGAGGAATCTCTCATGACTTCATATTCGTGTTCTTGCCACCCCAAAATGCTCTCTTCGATCAGCACCTGGCCGATTGAAGAATGCAAAATACCCTGCTGGGCAATTTCGACCAGTTCCCCTGTGTTAAACGCTGTTCCCCCACCTAGCCCCCCTAGCGTGAATGCTGGTCTTATGAGAAGGGGATACGAACCTAGGTCCTCAGCAGCTGCTAATACTTCCTCGACAGTGCTGCACGCTATAGCCTTGCATACCGGGAGGTCGATTCCTTCACAGACTTTCTTGAAGCGATCACGATCTTCTGCATCGTCTATAGCGTCAAGATCGCAACCGATCAATTCTACCCCCAATCGGGCCAAAGTCCCATCGTGGGCTAGGGCTGTGGCTATGTTCAAAGCCGTCTGCCCACCCATCCCGGCTAGTAAAGCATCTGGAGATTCGATTTCCAGAATCCTTGTGACTACCTCAGGCAACAATGGTTCGATGTATATTTTATCTGCCATTTCAGGATCATTTTGGATAGTTGCGGGGTTAGAGTTGATTAAAATCACCTCATAGCCGTCATTTCTCAAGGCTCGACATGCTTGTGATCCAGAAAAATCAAACTCAGCAGCTTGGCCTATTCTAATGGGGCCTGATCCGAGGATCACAATACGATGTAGATCATTCCTTCTTGGCATTATGCTTTACTCCTGACTTCTTGAGTTGATTTCAGGTAGAGTTTCACCATAGCCTCAAACCTATCGAAAAGAAGTGAGGCATCATGCGGCCCTGGGCAAGCTTCTGGATGGAATTGGATAGTGAAACATGGCTTGTCCAAGAGATCGAGGCCCTCTACCGTGCCATCATTTGCATTGATGTATCTAACCTGAAATTCTGAGTCTAGTATATTCTCACCAGAATTTGAGAAAGCGCCCGAGGGGTGTGGGGCTAACATCCCCTTAGCGGGGTCCTCAACCGCGAAACCATGATTCTGACTCGTGATGTGTACTTTGTTTGACTCCAAATCTAGAACTGGTTGGTTTGCCCCTCTGTGCCCATACCTGAGTTTGTATGTTCTCAATCCGGCGGCGAGACCCATTAGCTGGTGACCTAGGCAGATTCCCATGACTGGCAATCCCATTCTCACTGCCTCTGCTAGGCTTTCTTTGGCTCTTCTTGCCGCGCCGTTATGGGCAGGGTCGCCAGGCCCATTTGAAGCGAAAAATGCTGAAGGATTCCATCTTGTGATGATGTCATTGAACGGCATGTTCGCCGGACACCACACGACTTCGAACCTCTTACAAAGTTCCCTCAAGATGTTGTACTTTATTCCGCAATCTAAAACGGCAAGTCGAGTCAATGGTAGGCCGTCAGCCGTAGTGGCACCAGGATTGATGATAACCGATTCAGTCACGGTAACCTCCGCTACCAAGTCTTCTTTATCTGGTGGACTCATTGATTCAAGAGTCTTGAGCATCGTTTGTTCTTCTTCGATGGGTCCGAAGATAGCGAGCATAGTGCCGTGTTCCCTGACTTTCCTTGTTAGGGAACGAGTGTCTATGTCGCATATCCCTGGGACCTGATGTGTGTGAAGAAAGTCATGGACGCTACCAATCGAATCACGGTGATCTGGTTTTACCATTAATTCCCTACAGACTACGCCTCTGGGATGTATTCCTGAGGATTCACTCAAGCCTTGGTGAATTCCATAATTTCCGAGCAAGGGCCAAGTGAAGGTCAAAATTTGCCCCCTGAATGATGGGTCTGTCATACTTTCTTGATAGCCTGCCATCCCAGTGGTGAAAACTAACTCGCCCGTCCCGATCCCACATGATCCAAATAATCTTCCTTCTGCCCTGGTTCCATCCGCGAGAAGCAGGACCCCCCTCGACCCTGTAAAGGGGAAACTCGTGGATGTTGTGAGTAGATGATCAGCGGCATCGTCGAATATTGGTGCGTCCGAGACTCCGTGTTGACCGAGCCCGGGGCTGAAACTGCCACGACTCGGGTACTTTGACATCAGTTATGTTGGCAGAATACGATTATTATACATTCACAAATTTTTTTTCGTTTTGTCAATTATTGACTTTCCGCTTTTGGAGGGTAGAACCTTGATAATTGGGTCAGAGAAATTGCTCTCTATTGCCACTGATTTAAACCATTCAGACAGAGTAATTGCCAAAGCAGCGACCTCGGAATGTGGTTGGTTCCCGACTGAGATGTTGTAGTCAGCAATCCCGAATAGTTCACCTGGTACTTTGGCACCGCCAACGACAAATGCAACAGGGCGATCACGCCTAATTCTAGGCAGGGTCTCTGCGTGATTTTCACCATACATGGTCAAATGCACTACTGTACCGGGCAGCCTCTCGGGACCTCCCATTCTGAATTTTTTCAGATAACCCATGGGATTTTTTTCAAATCGAGAGGTGAATTTCCCACCGAACCTTTCGGAGACCCCTGAAAGTGTCTGTAAAATGCTTGGGTCATGATCTCCAAAGATAATCATTCCATTTGCCCCAAGGGCCCTTGCGGTGAGGCCTAGGTGAGAGGTCATCCTTCTATCACGATCGACCCTATGGCCCAATCTAATGACATCAACGGGAGGCAACCAACGCATATCCACGGCTCACGGGAAGGGTGATGACACATCATCCTCACCCTCATTGTACTCCCTCGCCACCTCAAAAACATCGAATGGCAGGTAGTGGTGTTGACCCAAGACCCATGATAGCAATATCGCGCTTATCCCGCTCATGACTGCGAGGTAGGTTAACAGGGATAGCACAGCGAGGCGTGCAGTTGCGGCGAGAGCGACTGTCACTTCGTCGATTGAACCGACGAGGAGCAACCCTAACGGTTCTATGATTAGATAAGCGACGAGTAGGGCGGTACCACCTCCAAAGAGGAGGGCTCCTGGGGTACCCCTATAGCTCCCAAAAACGAATACTGCAGTGGAGAATAGGACCAAAATCGGCACGATTATGCTGGCTGCGTGAAATTCGAGGCCAAGGAGCGAGTTAGGTATGTCAGAATCCCCAAGTTGTGAGCCTCCTTTTGCAACTGTTATCCACCACACCAACCCGGCAGCCATTGCATAAGCACCGGAGAGTAGTCCTGCATTAGTCATTAGATTTCTCATGTTGTGAGAATCCGTAGGATTGTGCCTCAATACAATGGACTGCATTAATTCTGCAGTCTCTGGTGGGATGGGGTTTTCAATAGGGTCTTCGGAGGTGCCCTCTTCCATCATTGGGCCTTATCGCATTCCATTACATCATAAAGCCAACGTCGTTTCCGGCACCCGTGAGCGTGGACTTGGGGGGTCAGGGGTTCCTCGGAGCAGCCCATGTTCCAGCGTTGATGGGAGTGGTAAACACGACCCCGGACTCTTTTTTCAGTGAATCTCGGCACACAGAGGTTCGAGACGGCATAAGGCGCTCCATAGAGATGATAGAACAAGGGGCCTCGATAATTGACATCGGGGGCGAGTCCACCAGACCCGGTGCTACCATGATATCAGTAGAGGAGGAGTTGTCTAGGGTAATACCCGTCATCGAGGGCATTCTGAAATCTCGGCCGGAGGCCTTCATTTCAATTGACACCAGTAAACCAGAGGTAGCCAGGCGTGCCATAAATTATGGTTGTAAGATGGTCAACGATGTTACCGGCGCGATCAACCATGAAATGGTTGACCTTGTCGCCTCCTCTGAAGTTTGGGTCTGTGTGATGCACATGAAGGGTGTGCCAGGGACCATGCAGGATGACCCCCAATATGGAGACGTGGTTGAGGAGGTCAAGGATTTCTTGTCCTCCAGGGTTTCTGCCCTGATCGGGGCAGGAGTCGCGCCAAACAAGATACTTGTAGACCCTGGAATCGGATTCGGTAAAAATATCCAACATAATTTGGAACTCCTAAAAACTGGTAGACGTCTGGTTCCTCATGAAGGGGTAGGCATCTTATGGGGTGTCAGCAGAAAGAAAATGTTCGCTGACCTACTCGGTAGAATGTCTGCCAAGGAGAGGCTGGCAGGAACGCTGGGTGTTGCTGCTGCCGCTTACTACTCCAAAATTGATGTGCTAAGAGTCCATGACGTAGAGGCTCACTCTGACTTATTACGCTCATTGCATTCGGTACATAACGGAGGCATGAGTTGATGAGTATCCCCCTGCTGGATTTAACCCCAGAAATTAGGGTAATTGGTACTGCTCACGTCAGTAAGAAATCCATAGAGTTGGTTCAAGATCAAATCTCAGAATTCAAACCAGACTTAGTCGCAGTCGAGCTTTGTTCATCTAGATTATCTTCTCTCCAAAACCCCACGGCGTTGGATGATGAAGACTTGCTATCGATAATAAAAGACGGAAGATCTGGAATGATATTGCTACAATCCGCCCTTGCTAGCCAACAAAGAAGGATGGGGATGGAGCATGGAGAAAAGCCCGGCGCTGAGCTGTTGAGGGCCATCGACATTGCTCAGAAAAATGAGATTCCTGTGGAGCTTATCGACAGAGACATTGTAACCACGCTGAAAAGGGCGTGGAAGAATATGGGTTTATTCGAGAAATTTAGGGTTCTTAATGCATTACTTTGGGAAGACGATGATGAGGATGCGGAAGACATAGAATCTCTGTTGGAAGACTCAGATATGCTGACTAAGGTGCTGGAAGAGGCTAGGGATGTTGCGCCAAAGGCCGGTTCTGTCCTAATAGACGAAAGAGACAGTTACATGGCCAATAGACTCAGTATGCTATCAGAAAAAGGGAGGATACTCGCAGTAGTCGGGGCGGGCCACCTTGCTGGAATTGAAAGGTCATGGAACTCTTCCCAAAATACAGACCCTCTTGCCGTAATATCAGAATTGGACAGGACCCCCAAATCAGCAAGATGGCCTAGAGTGCTGGTTGGATTAATTCCTGTCATATTAATCGGTTTTCTGGGTTGGATGTGGTATGAGGGGGACCTCGAGGGCATTGGAGATACACTTGGGTACTGGATGGTCGCAAACGCAGCGCTGGCGGGTGTGGGAGTGGCCCTGGCCGGGGGACATCCAATCTCAATACTAGTCGGGGCAGTCGCCTCCCCATTTACTTCCTTGAATCCGGCTTTGGCTGCTGGATGGTTCGCTGGCTACACCCAGTATAAAATGCAAAAACCAACTGGTCTTGATGCAAAAGAATTTCTCGTGGTAGAGGATGTAAGAAGCCTGTGGGGAAATCGCGTGGGTAGAATTCTCCTTGTCACAGCGTTCGGTAACCTAGGCTCTTCGTTGGGTGCATGGCTAGCTGGCGCTGCTATAGTCGGTTCTTTACTGGGCTAGGTTTGGGGGGGTAGATTCGATTCCCCAGTCGAGTCGCGCCCAGCTCCTCTCATGGATATAGTAGAGAGCCATTTTGGTCACAATCTCAAGACTTGCCACTGTAGCTGCCAATGTGGTGGCTTCTCCCCCGGATATCCCCATATCTGACCCGAACCAAGTTGCGGCCACGAATGTGAGGAGGAATGTGTCTGTAGTCGCGATTAGTCTCCAAGTCATAGTTTTTACTAGGCTTCGCGAGGGTGATGCATGATCCATAGAGAATTGAAAGAGTCTCTAGATTTGTCAATTTCGGCTAAATGGACTCAATTAGAACGGCTATCCCTTGGCCGCCACCAATACAAGCGGTCGCGATGCCCAGACCTCCGCCAGATCTCCTGAGTTCCAATGCCAAAGTGAGAAGTAGCCTTGTTCCCGTGGCTGCTAATGGATGGCCAAGTCCCACGGCACCGCCATTCACATTCACTATGCTCTGGTCTATTCCGAGGTCTTTCATGCAAGCAACAGCCTGACCTGCGAATGCCTCGTTAATTTCCCACCGTGATACATCGTCGATTGAGGCACCTGCCCTGTCTAGCGCCAGCTTTGAGGAGGGTACTGGCCCATAAGCCATAATCGCAGGTTCTAGACCGACAATCCCCCATGAAACAATCCTAGCTAACGGTTCATCACCATCCGATTTGGCTCGATCGAGGGACTTCACAACAACAGCAGCAGCGCCATCAACGATCCCGGACGCGTTCCCAGCAGTGACCAGCGAGTCGGGGCCGAAGTGCGTGCGGAGACTCGATAGGCTTTCTTTTGTTGTTCCCGGGACGAAGTGATCCTCATCTTTTGGCCCCACTGTCTTACCATCGACTTGGATTGAGACGATCTCCTCGGACCAGGTTCCTATTCTGATGCTTTCTTCGGTTCTTTGATGGCTCATAGCCGCGAAGGCATCAGCCTGCTCGCGGGTTATGTTCAGCCTCCTGCAAAGTTCATCGCTTGTTTGCGCCATGAACTTGTTCGATATTGAATCCAGAAGATTCGTGAACAAGTAATCCTCCATGTCTTTATCAAGCGTGTCTCCATTTCTCGGTGGTCTGCCAAGTCGATTTATGTGACGCGTACCCCTTAGCACCATGGGTGCCTGACTGAGATTTTCCATTCCTCCAGCAACCACGGTATCGGCCTCGCCGAGCATTATCATCTGGGCTGCGGAGACAATTGATTGAGCGCCACTCCCACAAAGTCGATTCAATGTCAACATAGGTGTTTCTTGAGGGATGCCGGCCCTGAGACCTGCATGTCTGGCCCCAAAAATAGCTTGGCCAGAGGTCTGCAATGCGTGTCCCATAACTACATGATCCACGGAGTTGGGGTCAGTATTTGTGTGTTCGATTGCGCCCTTAATTACCTCTGTTCCAAGTTCCTCTGCAGATATTTCTGAAAGTAGTCCACCTTTCTCACCATCGCCTCTTTTTCCCCCAGACCATTCACAAAATGGGGTTCTCTTACCTCCAACAATTACGACTTCCTTTCCCATGGTCCACGGGAGGTGATGGGCTACATGAGGATAACTAGGGCAATGGCCGAAGCCAGCATAATACATACGGTAGATAGGGAACCTGCAATCAAGATCGGCTTTGACACATTCAATAACTCCCTAGGACGAATGCTCAGACCAATTAAAATCAAAATTGGCACCATCAAGAGGCTTCCAAGGTGCTCGATATTTTGGGCAATAGTTTCAGGGATGAGGAACGAGGACAAAATAGATGCGAGGATGAAGCCTGGCAGAAACAATGGGATTCTTGAGATTCCGGAGGAGATTTTGTTGCCGGATTCACCATTTCCTGACGAGTAGATAATTGCCGCGGGCACTACTATTAGCAGTCCAAGTACCCTTGTTAATTTCGTTCCGGATGCTAATGACAATGCATCGCCACCCATGGCTTCGCCTGCAGCAATCGCCTGAGGGACCGCATGGACTGTAGATCCCGCCCAAATACCGGCTGATTCCGGCTCAAAGCCTATTGCACTAGCCAGCAATGGAACCGAAAGGAATGTCGCGAGCCCTAGTATGTTAATCACCGCCAGAATAGATCCTGTTTGCTTAGAAGTCAATCTTAGGCTTGGTGCTACGGCAAGTACCGCACTATTACCACATATCGCCCCTCCAGCCCCTAGTGCAAAGGCTTCCAGTCGATCTATCCCAAGTATCCTCGAGATTAGCAATGTACAACTAAATGCTGCAATAATAGTAATGATGATTGTGCATAGTCCTGCGACTCCGATTTGATTCGATAATGCCATATTCATGTCCAATCCAAAGCCCAGCAAGATGATCGCTGGGGGAAGAATCAGGTTTATCCAATTCTTGTTTGTGTTTGGATCGATATTCAATTTATCTGAGAGGGTTATCCCACAAAGGAGGCCAAATGTTCCGGCCCCTAGGGAGAACATCCCGCGTGAATCCAGAATGTAATCTAAACAGATGCAGAAGGTGGTCAGAGATATTACTGCTATGATACGTTGGGATCGAGTCAACGACTCACCGTCATTGCTACTGTCCTTCTTTGTTATTCATGGTTCCCAGGTATTCGGGCAGGTCCACACCGGCATTTCTTGCGACGTCATGGAGTGGAGGAAGGCTCCGAACCAGACTGCTGATGAAATCCGAGGTGGCAGAGCCATCGGCAGATCCGCCGCCATCCCATACAGTGATGCTGTCGATCTTCAGATTCTTCACCGCTTCTACCTGCGCTGAGACCATCTCTTCTATCTTCTCAACCATGAGGAGGGTGGCAGCTGCCTTAGTGTCACCACCAGTGCTTTTCACCAAGCTGGCATACCCATCTGCTTTGGCCTGCAAGACCTTCTGCACACCCGCAGCCTCAGCCTCATATTGCATCAGAATCGCGTCCGCCTGACCCGAAGCTATTCTCCTCTGTCGCTCAGCCTCGGCCTCTGCAGCTATCTCGATCTGCTGTTTCTGGATGTTCTCCCTGACGATGTCGCTAGCACGCAACCGCTCTTCTTCCTCGACGTACTTCGACTTTTGAATCTCGGCCTCCGCTTGCGCCTTCGCGATTTCCGCACGCTGCTTGGCCAGGGCCTCTGCTTCCGCGAGATCGGCATTGACCCTTGCGATCTGCGCTTGGGATGAGTTCTCGCCCTCGACGGCTATGGCTTCCTGCTCGTTGACGAAAACACGCTGATCGGCCTCTGCAGCTTTCTTACCTTTCTCTGCTTGAGCCATATTCTCTGCGACCTGGATCTCTCGTGCTCTGTCTGCCTCAGCAGAACCAACAGCACCATCCCTCTCTGCGTTCGCCACATCTACACGGGCCCTCTCTACTGCCTCTGATGCTGCCTTCTTCCCTATGCTCTCAATGTAGTTGGATTCGTCAGTGATGTCTACGATGTTGACGTTGATCAGGTATAGACCCACCTTGTTCAACTCAGCATCCACATTGGTCCTGATGAGGTCCAGGAAAGCATCTCTGTCTTGGTTGATCTGTTCAATTGTTAGTGTTGCAACAGTGAGCCTTAGTTGTCCGAAGATGATCTCTTTTGCCATCTCTTCGACTTGGTCAAGGTTAAGTTCAAGCAATCTTTCTGCGGCTGAACTCATTATACGCGGGTCGGTGGAGACACCGATGGTGAATGTGCTGGGGACGTTTATCCTGATGTTCTGTTGTGAGAGTGCATTCCTCATGTCGATATTGATTGTCATGGGGGTGAGCGATATGTAGCTGTAGTCCTGTATGAGGGGCCAAACAAGCGTAGCACCGCCGTGGATAACCTTGGAGGCCTCTGAGCCAGCGGTTCTTCCGTAGATTACCATGATTTTGTCTGGGGGGCACCTCTTGTATCTCTGTGCGAAGAAAATTACCACAGCGACCAGAAGGAGTATGCTCACGAACATCAAAACGCCAACTGCTGCTGCTGCTCCTCCTCCGTCATCCTCCTGTGCGGCAACCGAAGGAGCCAAGAAAAGGGCGTTCAACACAGCGAGAACAGTCGCGCGGCCTAGATGGGACATGACCTCCACTAGATGAGGATGGATATGAAGGCTGTGCCGTCATTTGGGTTCTTCATATGCCGAAGTTACTCTTCTTCTGGGCTGTATACCACTGGCTCCACCATCAGAAGGGTGCCAACCACTGCCTTCACCATCACCGTTTCTTCGTTTGGAATCATGGATCCGTCGACTGACTTGGCATCATATTGCCTCAGTGAGCCCTTGATACTGACAGAAACTTGCCCGGTTCCGCCTTCTGGGATTCTGAGATAAACCGTGCCACTAACTCCCACTGCATCATCAATCTCAATGGTTCCTTCTGCTTGTAGGGCTATGAAGAACTGGAACACCTTGCCGGTTGCAAACATTGAGGCGCCACCAGAGATGCCTCCCACCAGTATTGCAAGTACCTCTGGCCCTCCGGATTGCATAACTATGATCCCAGTTAGGCCGAAAAACATCATGAATGCCATAACACCTTGGAACGTTAGTGCCTTGAATGAGGCGTCAGCCCCCATTGCATCAATGTCTACACCGAAGACGCCCTCTGCGATATCTCCGATCCCGCCCAAAACTACCACGAGAATTAACCAAAGAAGAAAGAGGACCCCCCCGATAAGGGCGGAAGCACCAAACATTAGCTCGACACCTGTGGCATCCAACAACCCGAAAACAAAGTCGATTATTCCGACCATATCCCGTCCACAGAGTGTTGACGGATAGTGCTGTCGATAGGATTACTCCCTACTCAGCCATAATCCATACATCTTCTCGAGCGTCAAAATCGGACCTACACTCAAACCCGTGAACATGCCTGCTGCGACTATTGAGACTCCATGGTCAAACCAAGTGCTCATCAGCGAATATGAAGACAGGCACACCCCAGCAAGAAGAATTGGTATCAACACCCTCCTGAGAAATATGTAGTAGCCTCCGAGCCCATCGAAAGCAGGGTTGCCCGTAACCTGATCAACAATTTTGGCGGCTTTGGACATCATTGTCCCTCAGGAAGTAATAAGGCTCCCAAGGACATTCATTGACCCTATGATCATCAGGATAATTGGTACGCTCCACCAACCCGCACGGTTGACAACAGTTCGGTCATCAACCCTCTCAATGCGGCCCTGATCATCCCTGTCCAAGCGAGTCTTCTCCAATTTAGAGTAAGAGTCATTGAATTCCTTCTGATACTTGCCAACCGAGGTTAGAAAATATATAGCGAGGAGTGCAGTAGTCCCGCCCGTCACGCCGAATATCTCGGCGACAGCCTCCACGCCTTGATCTTGTAGGTATTGCCACAGCATTAACTGAGCCACTGCCAACAACCCAATCATGATCGAGTCCGATCTGGCCATGGACTTGACAGACGGGCCTCATTCATCAAATCTTGCCCGAATTTTGGTTACTTGAGGTGCTTGGGCCTTCCTTCCCAGATGCCCCATGTGCCTCTCCCCAGCGCGATTAATTCAGAGTCTTGATTTCTTATCTCGCCCTGGACGTGCGCCAAGGAGCGACCTCTTCTGATCACAGTCCCTGTACACAACAAAGTACATTCGTTCTTTGCAGCATTGATGTATGAAATGTCCAATTGTGCAGTAGCGCACCACTCTTCCCTATCCAAGGATGAGACGACCGCCCCGCCCATAGCGGTATCCAACAGAGTTGCGTGGAGCCCACCATGTGCTACTCCACCCTTGTTCAGGTGATTTTCGGTAACTTGGACCTTGGCTATACATTCCCCTTCTTTCATGGAAACTAGTTCGATGCCGAGGGATTTCTGGAGCTCCCCGATATGGGGTAAAGAACTGGAACCTCCATCCTTCATTGATGCAGGTCAGCATTCTCCAACTTATATTCATGCTGCCCCGGTCTGTACGGCCCACAAACGGCTGTAGAGCCCAGAAGCCTCGATTAACTCATCATGAGAGCCCGTTTCTGAAATCTTGCCATTATCCAATACTGCGATTCTGTCCGCATTGCGTACAGTGGATAGCCTGTGGGCGATTATTATCGTGGTTCTGTTCATAGATAACTTCTCAATTGATCTCTGTAGGGCTGCCTCTGTCTCGTTATCGACATTACTGGTGGCTTCATCCAAAACAAGTATTGGAGCATCCTTGAGAACTGCTCTGGCTATGGCGAGCCTTTGTCTCTGCCCGCCTGACAGCCTGTGTCCATCTTCCCCAACGTTTGTTTCCCACCCATCGGGGAGTGACTCTATGAATTCGATTGTCTCTGCGACCTCTGCTGAATTGATCAATTCCTCCTTATTGGCATCGGGCTTTCCATAGAGAATGTTCTCCTTGACTGATCCTGGGAAAAGAGTTGTATTTTGGGAAACTAATGCTATTGATCCTCGAAGGCAATTGAGGGTTAGATCTTTGACATCAACACCATCTAACATCACATGCCCGGATTGAGGGTCATGTAATCTCATCAGGAGGTTGATTAGCGTAGTTTTTCCTGCTCCAGTCGACCCGACAATCCCGAGCGTCTCGCCCGGTTTGATTTTCAATGAAAGCCCCTCATAAACAGGGCTTCTACCCTGGTAGGAGAAGGTCAGGTCTTTGAATTCGATATTCCCTGAGATTTTCTGAATGGTTACATCCCCCTCCACGATGCCTATGTCCGTGTCCAAGAGATCTAGTACTCTAGTCGTTGAGGCCATTGCCCTCTGGTACAGGTCGAAAGTTTGCCCCAGCCGCGTCAGCGGCCACAAAAGACGCTGTGTGATGAATACAATCACGCTGTATGCTCCGATTGATAGACTGCCATCCAGGGCCATCCATCCGCCCACGAGCATGTTGGCCGTGAAGGCGAATAGGATTGCCATTCTGATTAATGGGACGAAAGAGGCTGATAGTGTAATTGCAGACTGGTTGGCTTTGAGGTATGTCTCAGAGGCCTCCCTTACTCTCTCTATCTCTCGCTTTTCTGCGGTGAATGATTTGATGGTTGTTATCCCACTCAAATTGTTATTCAAAAGTGAATTTAGGTCGGCCACTTCCTCTCTAACGCGAGTGTATCTCTCTCCTATTCTTCTCTGAAACATGAATGAGCCTATGACTATCACTGGGACTGGTATTAGTGCCAATATCGCCACCTCGGGGGCGATTAGGAACATAATTCCACCAACTACAACAACGGTTGTGGCTACTTGAAGTAGGTCCGTTGCACCTTGGTCCAAGAACCTCTCAAGTTGATTGACATCATCGTTCATGATGGCCATCAGACCCCCTGTAGTTTGTTGAGAGAACCATCGCATCTCCAGATCTTGTATATGTTGGTATGCGGACATTCTTAGCTCATGCTGAGCGGTTTGAGCGAGATTTCGCCATAAAACCGCATAGAAGTACTCAAACAGTGATTCTAGGACCCAGATTACAACGGTCAATGCCACGAGTATCAGGAACTGATCACGGGGGTCAGACCAACCCAACTCACCAAGGAACGATTCTTCCCTCATGGCTACTACATCTACCGCCATCCCGATGAGCACAGGGGGGGCAAGATCCCAGAATTTGTTCAATATCGAACAAATTGAAGCCAGAATAATCGTTCCTCTGTGTTCCCTGAGTTGGGAGATTAGCCTTGCTAGGGGGTGATGGTTCCGGCTCACAACTACAGGAGGAAGCACCCCCGCTTAAATTACTATTTTGCCGGGCATTTCGGATGAGGCCTAAAATACCGTACCGGTCCATGCTTCCGCCCAGAGATCCCAGATCCCCGCTCCGATAGTTCCAGTTGCGTTAGTTCGTAATGTCAGCCTATCATCCGAGGACAATAGGCCGTCAATGTCTGAGTCGAACCAGTCCAATTCCCACCAACTGCCATGATTGTCCGTGATGTTTACCGGGGCATCAGATAATCGCATCAATGCAGTTGTGGATAGTGATCCATCATTTCCGCTAAGCCCATGAACTTCAAGTTCACTTGGTAAGACCTCCATGATGAATCCTTCTGGGATCACTGTAGTCCATTCCGTCGCATCCTCTAGTTTGTATGGATTTGTAGGGAAGGTGACCGCTGAAGGAATCCTTGGGACATCACTTCTAAAATCGATTGAAACATCTTGGCCCGTCTCTATATCAAGCCTGAAAGAGGTTCCGTCCTCAAGATTGAACATTTGAATCCCCACCAACAGAGGCGGGTCACCCACTAATTCTAAAATCGAAGAAATTGACTCATCATTTGCCGTCGCTATTTGTTGTGTTGAGGGGGTATCAGCAGTGATTGTCCACTCAAACCCGGAAAAAATAGAGGGGTCGAATCCGAAGGGGGGATAATTCCCATCTGGGTCTGCCATGCCTTGTAGCGCAAGCAGAGCGAACGGGTCCACATATTCAGGGCTAGCATCTCTTCCTTGAAACCACGCTGACCCCACTCGGATATTGGTCATGTTTCCAGAAACTACCTCCTCAGTGTCCAATTGTGTCCCCTGAATGCTAATCGCCATCCCAATGGATGACCTCTGTGAGGCATCTTGTTTGGCGACGTTCCAGCGGATCGAGCCTTGTTGACTGTCCCCCTGTGACGAGACCTCAGTAAGGGTTGATACCCTTAAGTTATCATGTATCTCGGCAAGATGTAGAATATCGAGAGCATCGGGGGAAGAAAGAAGCTCATTCAAGGAATCTGAGTCTAATTTCCAGCAATTTTCAGTGCAGACTGTCTCTTCAGAGAGGCATCCGGTCAGGCTCATGGTTAGAAGCATCGTCGTCACCATGAATGCTCGCATATGCTTCGGATAGGGAGGATTGACATGAGGTTTCTGAATCAGGGTTCCTTTGATATCGTAACGATGGTTCGTAGGATCAGGAGTTGCAATGAACAACCTACTTGTCGTGTTTAAGAAAAATCACGAGCAGGTCCATGATGGTGCACTCAGCACTGTGATTTCGACCTTGGATAAGGCTAAGCAGACCTATGGATTTGACTTCAGGACTGTTCCGAGGGAGGAGGTCGAAAGGGACGATTTTGTGGGACCAGAGGTTGTTATTGTTCTTGGGGGAGACGGTACTTTGACTTCCATAGCCCACTCAGTGGACGATCAAACATTGGTCTTGGGAGTCAACAGTCATCCAATGGACAGCGGAGGAAGCGGGTCCTTCGGATTCTTCATGGGCAGCGACCCAACTCGGTTTCCCGACGACTTGAACCGTCTCTTGAGAGACTCTTGCATAATCAACACGATTCCAAGGCTTCAGGCAGAAATAATGTCAACCTCCGGGAACATAATCAGGTCTGACCCCGCATTGAACGATCTTCTTGTGGCAAATACACATCAGTATCAACCCTCGAAGTATCGCCTGAAAAGGGCGAGCAGCCCCCCTTATCCCGAATTAGACGTGAGGCAATCCTCATCAGGATTGCTATTTTCTACATTCTTAGGCCAAGGCGCGTGGTTCAGACATGCAATTGACATAGAGAACTTCGAATTCCAGATGGAGCAGGTCAATGACCACTACCTGGTGCTGTCTCGGGACCTACCGAATGACCTGCGAAGAAGTGATGGATCCCATTGGGCATGGACCAACCAGACCACGATGATCAGCAGCGATATGCACAGGGGGTATGTCGTTGCTGATGGATGGGATGAAATGCACTTCACGAGGGGCGCCAGGATCTCGGTGAACAACAATGGACCAAAGCTCAAGCTAGTAACTTTCTCTGAGGACATCTACAGCCGAGTAAAACCAGGCATCAGGAGATGACGTTCGGATCTAAGTCAACTTCAGAGGATCTGGTTTAGGAAGAGCTTGGTCCTCTCGTGCTTCGGGTTGGAAAAGAACTCCTCGGGCGGTGCCTCCTCGATGAGGTGGCCTTCGTCGAAAAGTATGCATCGATCTCCGACCTCCTTCGCGAACCCCATTTCGTGGGTCACAACGATCATTGTGACATTTGATTTAGCTAGGTCTACCATCACATCAAGCACCTCTTTGATCATCTCGGGGTCCAAAGCCGAGGTTGGCTCATCAAAGAGCATGATCTTTGGATCCATCGCTAAGGCTCTGGCGATTGCGACTCGCTGTTGTTGCCCACCAGATAGTCCGCTAGGATACTTGTAGGCCTGCTCTGGAATTCCGACCCTCTCTAGTAGGTTCATTGCCCTTTCCTCTGCCTCAGATTTTGAAAGCCCATTCACCTTCATGGGTGCTAGTGTTATGTTCTCCATAATCGTAAGGTGAGGGAACAGGTTGAACTGCTGGAAGACGAATCCGACATCGGCTCTGATCTTCTTCAGGTCTGCAACACTTGTTTTTTCGCCCATCTCAATTCCATTCACCAAGATGGATCCAGCGCTATGTGGTTGCAAGCGGTTGAGTGTCCTTATGAAGGTGGACTTCCCTGATCCGGAAGGGCCAAGAATCACGATTATCTCTCCCCTCTTAACCTCTATGTCAATTCCCTTCAGGGCCCAGAAATCCCCGAAATTTACCTTTACGCCCTCTGTCTTGATGATTAAATCATTCTCATTCATGCTTTTTCCCCTCCTCCTTCTTTGATCAGTCCGAGCCCTCTCTCGACCCCGATTGATACCCTTGAAAGGTAGAATGCGAACACCCAAAATACGAGTGCCGAGAAGTAAAGTGGCTCCAAGAAATACCCCAAGAAGGACAGGTCGGTGTTGGGCATGTCCTTGGCTATCTTGAAGAAGTCAAGAATGTTGATGATGAATAGTAGTGTTGTATCCTTCCAAAGTCCAATGAACTGGCTGACAATCGTTGGTAGGGTCGTCCGGATAGCGTTTGGGAGCTCCACTAGGCGCTTGGCCTGTATCGGACTCAGACCGAGTGCGACTGCTGCTTCCTTCTGGCCACTATCAACTGCCTGCAATCCACCACGAATAACCTCGGCGATGTAAACCCCTCCAAATAGGCTGAATATCACCATCATCCTGACGATGTTGTCAAAGTCCTCAGGATTTGTGAACAGTGGGTCCACGACATCAGGGAGCAGGTACATCGCGAAGTATAACCAGCAAATTAGAGGTCCAGATCGGACGATTTCGATGATTGATACTGATGGCCATTTTAGGATTGGAAGCTTGCTTTGGCGACCGAAGGCTAGGAGGATTCCAACTCCTAAGCCAAGAACGCAGCCTGCGGATGCTACGATTATGTTGACAAAGAGGCCCCCCCATTCCGACGGAGGCACTCCTGGCTCAGTCAACGGGCTGAACAACGAGCCAACTACTGGAACCATTTCGAGGTATGAGGCCAGTGATTGGATGAATTCAGGAGGGTCCATGATCACGATTGTAATTAGGAAATCGAAAATTGCAAGGAAGAAAAGGAGTTTTTTCACTCTGTTCACCTGGTATTCATCCCGTCTGTTGGAGTAGATTCTGGCCAGTGTGAATGCCAATACGCCAATAGCAGTTGCATAACCCAACTTCATTGCCGTAGCTTCGACATCGTAGTTCGCGTACTCGGGATTTAGTGCGTACGCACAGACCACTAGGGTAGCAACGAGGAAATACATCGAGAATTTTCTTGCCTTTGTCTTGGAGACTCCGTAGGCTGCACCGAAAAGCCCCCATGTTAGGTAGATGACAGGCCAGAGCCGCCAGTTTTGACTGGGAAGGTAGTCTTGAGTCATGGCCTCGGTCATCCTTGCTCCCAGCAGAGTTAGCACTCGGTTCGCCCAGATTATATCCCATCTCATGGTGAGGAGGGCGATTTCCAAGGAGAGGTCCACAACGTAATAGACTGCAAGGGCCGATCCAACTCCCAATATTGCTATCGAGGGTGTGCGTACAAACGTCCTCTTGAGCAATGTCAGGCTTAGAATCCAGACTAGGAAGGATTGGAAGAAAGATGACCCGAAGGAGTACAATATTCGATCAGTGCGGGATATACGTTCGCTAAGGTCCATCGAATAGTGGCCGCTGAATTGCACAAGGAACCATATGACCCCTACGATAAGAGCAATGTAGGATAGGAGCAGGTCCCTTCGCATGCCCTCGTCTGAGGACCTTCCTGTGAATCCGACCTCCACATCCAACAATGCAGCTTCGAACTCGGCTCTCGACCTTGGGAGATTGCCAAGGAGCGAACCCGATATCATATCCTCACCCTTGTTACCCTTGCGTTGTAGGCGTTCATGATCCCGGAGATAAGTAGGCTACCTGCTTGATAAGTGACGAGTAGCAGGAGAAAGAGAGGGATCAGTTTCCCGACATTGTTCATCATAACAAAAATTACGTAGAATACGTCGCTGTACGCGACAATAATCGCTAGGCTGCTATTCTTCCAGACGTTCATGTATTGGCTGTTCAGTAAGGGAATCATGCTCCTTAGTGCCTGCGGGAGGATCACGAGCCTCAGCCTCTGAAAAGGTGTGAGTGCAAGGGAGACTGCCGCCTCGACCTGCCCCCGGGGCAGGGATTGTATGCTTCCCCGTACAATCTCAGCGACCACAGATGCCGTGAAAAGCGTCAGGCCCATGACCATGGCCGTGAACATAGGCGTAATCTCAAAGGCGGTGTTTTCAATAATCGACCACGACGCTGGGCTTTCTGGAATAGGTTTGATGACCTCGGGCATTGTGGATCCTTGAAGCATCAGTGCGATACCTAACACGGTGGCTGCACCCCAAATTCCAGATCTTTGTAGGACGGCCCTGTTAGAGTCGTCTACCCCATTGCGATCCATTATTCTGAATCCAATCCAAACTGCGAGGAGTGAAATTAGGAAAAGAGCCAACCTCCAGGCCTCGGTAGTAAGCGTCCAAATGCCTTTGTTGCTGTAGAATATCCACCCATTGATGTTCGCCTCCTCTCGGAAGAGGGGGAGTGTCTCGCCCAGCTGTGTGGCAATCAGGAATAGTAGGACTGCTAGAGGGAGGTTCCTGAAGACCTCCACGTAAACCGTTGCCATCGATGATGCAAGTTTATTGGAGGAGAGTCGCATAACGCCGATGAATATTCCGAGAATCGTACAAAGTACGATGCTCAGAAGTGTGACACGTGCAGAGTTGATTATCGCGGTAAAGTAGAATCTCCACCTTGAATCCTCTCCGAAAACGGCATCAAGGGGCCATACGTTGATTACGAAAGTGTTCAGCTCGTTCATGAAGCTCCAGTCCAAGTTCCATCTTTCTCTTGTGACCGTATCTGGGTTGTTGAGTAGGAACAATAGCCTCGTGGTGATGAAAAGCGCTGTTGGGATAGAGATGGCGAAGATCAGTGCTGCGAATCTCCTGTCCTGCTCCCCCGGATTTCCTGACTCAGTCATAATTATGGCCAATGAGGCAAAACAAATTCCTACAATTGATAGAGAGAAGAGCTCAACCAAGTTCTGTCGAATGATAGGTGGAGCTGAGGTGAGGAACAACGCAAGAAAGATGAAGATTCCCGCTGGGATTCCCGACTTCAACAACTGGTTCTTGGAGGCCTCTCCAGAGAGAATAAGTGGCATGTCACCCAATATCAAGAGGTAGGACGCGAGGATAGGGGTCCCGACCACTAAGAAGGGAAGGCCCTCAGTGGGTGTAAATTCAAGGATCGAAACCATAGCTTGGAGGATTAGAGTTGCGAGGATGGCGAATACAGAGGTAATGTAACCTCTCCAGTTGCTGAGCGCTCTGAGATTCTTGAATTCGTCAACAGCGAGCAGGAATAGGATTAGTATCGCGGCGCTCGCCCAGCCTACGACTTGGTTGTCCCCTATGTAAGACGAATTGAGTTCTATGTCATTTACAATGAAGCTTCTCGATAAGTCGGTTATCGAGGCCATCGTCGGAGTTAGTACTTTCATGCAGTATGACCACAGTATCCACACTGATAATCCGTACAAGATTATTGAGAAGAAGAAGGGTGCAGGGTCTCCCTTGGCCTTCTTTGCTAGGGACATCCCCAATTTCGAGAGCCTAGTGATTGGTAACGAATGCAGGATGGTAATCTCCTCCTTAGAAAGATGGGTCCCCGAGGGAGGCGGTAAGCCCCCCTCGAGGAGTTTGGTGTTGCCTTAGTCTATCGCCGAAGTATTCAGCGCATTGGAGGAGCGAACTGAAGTCCGCCCTCAGAGACTAGTGCGTTGTCAGTACCAGCACGGTCCAAGACGCAGCCAGTCATAGCGGCTGAGCCAGAGTGGCCGTCGTAGGTCCCGTCGCAGAACGAGTTGTCGTATGCCTCTCCGTAGTTGCCTACGTGCATTAGGACGTTCTGCATCCAGGTGTCTGGCAGCGGGTTGTCCTCTGTGCCTAGTCCTAGGTTGCTGTTGAGGAGCCTGTTGACAGCTGGGATGGTTGTGTCAGCGGATCCGTAGTTGTCGGAGGTGATTGACATCTCCTCTGCGGTCACCATGCCGAACCATACCCACTCAACGACGTCCTTCCAATCGTCGTCGTTGTCTCTGACAGCTGCAGCTAGGGGCTCCTTGGACAATAGCTCTGGTGCGATCCATAGCTGGCAGTCAGAGCAGGTGCCGTCAGCCTCTAAGGTGTACTTCTTGGCGACCATGGCAGACATGTCTCCAGTAAATGCATCGCACTCACCAGCGACAAGCTTCTGGGTGGCCTCAGCAGCGTCAGCGACGCCGATCACAGTTGCACCGACGTTGTTGACGGTGTTCCAGTCAGCGAGGTTGCCCTCGGTTGTGGTTCCAGTACCGACGCAGATCTCGGCGCCGTTGAGGGCGCTGGAAGTGTAGGCGTCAACTCCGGGGTTTGCTACAGCATCTCCCCTGATGAGGATGCCCTGACCGTCGTAGAAGTTAATCCCTGCGAAGTCGGCATTTAGGTCAGCGTCACGAGAGGTCGTCCATGTCGTTGTCCTTATCAGTACGTCGATCTCCTCGCTCGCGAGCTTCTCGAATCTATCCTGGCTCGAAGCGGGTATCCACTCGATGTCCGTCATTGGGTCAAGGCCGATTGCTGCTGCAACGGCCTTGCAGTACTCTATATCTAGACCTGAGCGGACTCCGTCGGTAGATAGGAAGCCCATTCCCCATTGGCTCTCCTTGACCCCACACTTTAGGGATCCTTCGCCGTTGTTTCGGGACATAATTGTGTCAAGAGTGCTTACTGGCGTAGCTTCTGCTATACCCGCTAAGCGACCCTCTTCCCTGGCCGTATCGACGTCAGCTTGTGTCACTCCGTCATCGTCTCCGCCGGTGCACCCGGCAAAAGCCGCAGTCATCATTGTCAGCATTAGTGTGGCAGCGATCAGTCGTTGCATCGTCCCCTTTAGGATTGGTTTTGTATATATATATTCGGCAAAAAAAGGAATCAGGTGCTATTATGATACCTTTTCGTGTGAATTTGTGTGTCTGTAAGAAAATGTTCGAGAAGCGCTGGTTGGGCGGTGGGGCGACTCAGTCGCCCCACCAATCCCGGTTTCCAGAGTTACGTAGGAGGTGATCCATCTGCAGGTTCCCCTACAGATACCTTGTTACGACTTAACCCTCCTTGTCGAAAGCAGGCTCGAATACCCCACTAAAAGGCAGCCTCACCCACCCCCAACTAAGATGGTTTGACGGGCGGTGTGTGCAAGGAACAGGGGCGTATTCACCGCGCCTTTTTGAGACGCGATTACTACCTAATCCAGCTTCACGAGGGCGAGTTACAGCCCTCGATCCGAACTACGAACGGGTTTCGGGATAGCCATCATTCCTCTCGGAGCAGCAGCCCATTGTCCCGTCCTTTGTATTGCGCGTGTAGCCCAGTGCATTCGGAGCATACTGACCTACCGTTGCCCTCGCCTTCCTCTGACTTCGCGCCAGCGGTCTCCCTATAGTCCCTTGATCTCCGGAGAGACCTTGGCAAATAGGGATGAGGGTCTCGTTCGTTATCTGACTTAACAGAACGCCTTACGGTACGAACTGACGGCGGCCATGCACTACCTCTCGAACAATCCAGCAAAGTCGTTAACCTGGCTTTCATTTGTCCGTCGGCACTGGTGAGTTTTCCGGCGTTGAATCCAATTAAACCGCACAATCCTCAGGTTGCGGTGTTCCCCCGCCAATTCCTTTAAGTTTCAGCCTTGCGACCGTACTCCCCAGGCAGTGGACTTATCACCTTCGCTACGGCACTGAGAGCCCTCTGGGAGCTCCCAACACCAAGTCCACAGCGTTTACACCTAG